>NZ_JACIIX010000011.1 GCF_014205675.1 Novispirillum itersonii | reverse complement strand
GTAGCTCTTGCCCATGATCCACCTCCAAGAAAGGTGAATCACAAAACAGGCCACATGGGAATCACTTTGATTCGGGTTTCAGGCTCGGCGCTCTAAGACAGAAACCCCCCGCCGGAGCGGATCCGGCGGGGGTTTTGCATCGGGCCTCGGGGGATATGATCAGCCGAGCATGGCGCGCAGCATCCACGCGGTCTTTTCATGCACCTGCATACGCTGGGTCAGCAGGTCGGCGGTCGGTTCGTCGTGGGCTTCGTCGGCCAGCGGGAAGATCGAGCGGGCGGTCCGGACCACCGCTTCCTGATCCTTCACCAGAGTGGCCAGCATCTCCTGCGCCGACGGCACGGTGTCGTCTTCCTTGATCACCGTCAGGGCGGCGAACTGGCGGTAGGAGCCCGGGGCCACCACGCCAAGGGCGCGGATGCGTTCAGCGATCAGATCGACCGCCAGCGACAGTTCGGTGTACTGCGTCTCGAACATGAGATGCAGGGTGTTGAACATCGGGCCGGTGACGTTCCAGTGGTAGTTATGGGTCTTCAGGTACAGGGTGTAGGTATCGGCCAGCAGGCGGGACAGACCTTCGGCGATCTTCTGGCGCTGGTCTTCGGCGATTCCGATATCGATGGCGGTCATGATGTACCCCTTCCTGATTTTTGAAGTCTCGGCAGAGCGGCTGTAACCCTGTGTCGTCTGCATGGGAAGACTTTGCCAAAAAAGCCCCAGACAGGCTAATGACTTCTGCCGGAACAAATCATCGGATAAATCGATTAAAAGTGCCTGTTCAGACCATGCTGGCCAGATCCAGCACCCCGGTCACCCACAGGCCGATCAGGATGTGGGACAGGCTGACCCCCAGCAGGGAGCCATGACGGGCATACATCCAGCCCCAGAACAGACCGGGCAGGAACACTGCCACCGCATAGCCGGTGCCCAGATGCTGATGACAGATCGAGAACACCGCGTTGGACAGCAGCACCGCCCGCAGCCCCACCGCCCGCCCGGCCAGCATCTTCTGAAGACTGCCCTGCAACAGGCCGCGGGCGATGAACTCCTGTACCGGCGACAGGACGGTGTAGAGGGCGTAGGCCAGCAGGGTGGCCTGCCAGCCTTCGGCGGACACCCACGGCTGAAACAGCGCCAGACCGGGGCGGGGGTACTCCAGCGCCAGCAGCAGCGCCTTGGCAGCGGTGACGGCAGCACAGAACACGGCGGTCCACAGCAGGCTGTCGGCGATTACCCAGCGCCAGCGGGTCAGGGTGAACCCAAAGGTGGCGGCCGAAAAACCGCTGAGGCGGGCTATCCCCGCCGCCCCGGCCGCCATCGCCAGCAGCAGCGGCGCGGAGATCAGAGTGGAGGAGGCCCCGGCCGCCGTAAGATAGCGCAGCAGACCCAACCCGGAGACATAGAGAAACAGCAGCAGGATGATGTTGCTGAACAGGGTACCGAAGGCCACCCGCATCCGGAATTCCTCCAGATGCCGCTGCATGGTTTCGGCGGCGATGGTGTTGACCCGGGCCAGCCGCTCCCCCAGTGCCGTGGCATGGCGGCGGGCCGACTGGGTCAACAGGTCGGTGCCGGTGGTCCGGCGCAGGTGGTCCAGCGCCGATTGCGGCAGCCGCCAGACATCGGCCGGGCCATCGGCATGGACCGAGGTGGAACGCGGTTCCTGTGTCAGCAGGCCGACCTCGCCGAAGCTGTCCCCGGCGGACAGCCGCCCGACCAGCATCGGCTGACCGCCCTGATCTTTGCTGACCACCGCCTGCCCCCGTATCAGCAGGTACAGGGCATCGGACGGGTCCCCTTCCCGCAGGATGCAGCCACCCGGCGGTATGGCAAGGCGTTCCAGCAGGGGCAGGACAGCGGAGCGGACCGCCGGAGGCAGGTCACGCAGCAGCAGGGGCAGGTCTGCTGACGGCGGAAGGGCTGATCTCGCCGCCGGTTGATCTTTCAGGGGCATGGCTTTGGCGTCACTCTGCGCACGGTTACGGTTACCGCAGTCACGGGGGCCGGAGGCCAGGATGGCAGGAGTGAAGCACCGCCAGCTTAGCACCTCTGGCCCGGTGACTGAAGAGGGTGAACCGGAGGCATGAACAGGCTGTGACGAGGACGGATCTGCATGACCGCGTGGCCCGCACCTATAACTCCGAGACCGGGCTGATCGCTGCCAAAAACCGGATGGTTCTGGACCGGCAGCGGCAGCGTTGGGCCGGGCGGAGCGATCCGCTGCGGGTGGCGGATCTGGGGGTTGGTGACGGGGCGCTGCTGGAGGCCCTGCGGGAGGCCCTGAGCCTTGCAGACGGTCCGCCGCTGGTCCTGACCGGGCTGGATATTTCCCCGGCCATGCTGTCTCTGGCGGCACAGCGGGTGCCGTTGATGCCGGTCCTGTCCTGTGCCAGCCGGGCGGCGGAGCATCTGCCGGTCCGGGGGTTTGATCTGGTTCTGGCCCATTTCATTCTGGCCTATGTCCGCCGCCGGGCCCTGCTGCGGCAGGCGGCGCGGCTGCTGGCCCCCGGCGGGGTGCTGTCGGTGGCGACCTCGACCAACGAAGGGGCGGAACCGCTGCTGGAGCAGATCGACAGCCTGTTCCGCCACAGCCGCAATCCGGTGCGCCGGGCGGTGGCCCGGGCCGCCGATCATGCCTTTGCCCGGTCCTCGGTTCCGGCCACCGGGGCGGATCTGGTGGAGGATGCCGCAGCCTGTGGCCTGCACCTGCTGCGCCGCGACCGCATGCGGCAGATCATCGTTTTCAACACGGCGGAGGAAGCCTACCGTTTCGCCATCGAGGACGGCTGGTGCGTCAACGTTCTGGCGGTACCGGGGCTGCCGCTGGCAATGGCACAGGTGCTGACCCGTGCCGGTCTGCGCCTGTTCCGCTACCCGTTCACCTTCACGCAGGTGATCGAGATGATGGAGTTTTCGGCAGACCCGGTTTCCGCCGACGTGCTGTCGGTCACCGCCCGGATGCCGGTGGCGGTCCCGGTCTGAAAAAATGGCCTGAAAAAAACCGGCGAAGCGGAGGGCTTCGCCGGTTATCTGCTGTTATTCCCCGGCGTCCAGTTTGGCGCGGGAGAGGAAGCGGTAGGGATGGGCCGGATAAACCCCAAGGATCCGCACCTCCCGCGAGAAGAAGTCCAGTTCCTCCAGCGCCAGCCGCACGGCGCGGTCATCGGGGTGGCCTTCCACTTCGGCGAAGAACTGGGTGGCCACGAACTGCCCGTCAATCTGATAGCTTTCCAGCTTGGTCATGTTGACGCCATTGGTGGAGAACCCGCCGAGCGCCTTGTACAGCGCCGCCGGAACGTTACGGACCTTGAACACGAAGCTGGTCACCACCGGGCCGCTCTTCGGGCCGGGATCCACCGCTTCCCGCGCCATGATGATGAAGCGGGTGGTGTTGTGGGCGGCATCCTCGATGTTGGCGCGCAGCGACACCAGACCGTAGGTTTCCGCCGCCAGTTCCGAGGCGATGGCGGCAATGTGGCGGTCGCCGCGTTCTGCCACTTCCCGGGCGCTGCCGGCGGTATCGGCGGCCACCACCGGGGTCAGCCCCAGTTCACGGAACAGCTTGCGGCACTGCCCCAGCGCGTGGACATGGCTGCGCACCTCGCGGATGTCCTCGATCTTGGTGCCCGGCAGCGCCAGCAGGTGGTGGTGCACCGGCTGGTAATGTTCGCCGATGATGTGCAGCCCGGAGCCCGGCAGCAGGTGGTGGATATCCGCCACCCGGCCCGCCACCGAGTTGTCGATCGGGATCATGCCATACTTGGCACGGCCTTCGCGGACGTTGGCGAAGGCGTCCTCAAACGAGGCACTGGGCAAGGCGGTAAACTCCGGAAACACCGCCCGGCAGGAGAGGTGGGAGTAAGCGCCGGGCATGCCCTGGAAGGCAATGGTGGTTTCCGGAGAGGTCGTCATTGCTGTCTCGTTGTCAGAGGGTTGAGAATCTGGGGGTTGAGAAAAATCTGTCCCCGTCAGGCCGACAGGATCTGCCGGGCCTTTTCAAGGTCCGCAGGAGTATCGACACCCAGCGGAACGGTGTCAACGCGCACACAGTCAAGGCGCATGCCGTTTTCCAGCGCCCGCAGCTGTTCCAGCTTTTCGCGCTGCTCCAGCGGGCTGGGGGGCAGGCTGACAAAGCGTTCCAGCGCGCTGCGGCGGTAGGCATAGAGGCCGATGTGGTGCCACAGCGGGCCATCCCCCCACGGGGCGGTGGCCCGGGTAAAATACAGCGCCCGGCCCTGCCGGTCGGTGCGGCTGAGGCCGGTCACCGCCTTCACCACGTTGGGGTTGGTGCGCTCTTCGGGCTCGGTGATTTCCGCCACCAGCGTTGCCAGATCAACAGCCGGATCCGCCAGCGGCTCCAGCGCCGCCCGCACCAGCGCCGGGTCCAGTGTCGGCAGGTCGCCCTGAACGTTGACGATCACGTCATGGCGGGCCTGCGGATCAAACCGCAGCACCGCCTGCCACACCCGGTCCGATCCCGAGGGCAGATCCGGATCGGTCAGCACCGCCTGCCCACCGGCGGCGGTGATGGCGTCGGCGATTTCCGGCTCGGCGCAGGCGACCAGCACCGGGCCGATTGCCGCCTCCATCGCCCGCCGCCACACCTGCACGATCATCGGTGCCCCGGCGATATCGGCCAGCGGTTTGCCGGGAAGGCGGGTTGACGCCATACGGGCGGGAATCACCACCAGCGGGGAAACGGACAGCGTAGACATGCCAGAGCCTTTTCAAGGGGGAGTGGCCAGAACAGGGCGCCCATTTAGCCCCGTCCACCCCCGGATCGTCAAAATGTTTATGGCCGGACAGGTCTGCCGGAGCCGGGGGCTTGCGGCCCGGGGCGGGGAAGGGTACAGCATGGGGATCATGACCGCGATTGCACTGCCTGACGGCACCCTTGACCTTGCTCACCGGCTGGCGGATGCGGCCGGTGGGGTCATCCGCCCCTATTTCCGCACCTTGGTGTCGGTTGACGACAAAGCCGACGAAAGCCCGGTGACGGTCGCCGACCGCGAGGCGGAAATGGCGATGCGCACCCTGCTGCTGGCCGAGCGCCCGGACGACGGTCTGGTCGGCGAGGAACACGGCACCGTCAACCCCGGTGCCGACTGGGTGTGGGTGCTGGATCCGATTGACGGCACCAAGTCCTTCATCACCGGCATGCCGACCTTCGGCACCCTGATTGCCCTGCTGTACAAGGGGGTGCCGGTGCTGGGCATCATCGACCAGCCGATTTCCGGCGAACGCTGGGTCGGGGTCAACGGTCAGCGCAGCACCCTGAATGGTCGGGAGATCTCGGTCCGCGACTGTGCCGGTCTGGGGCAGGCGGTGGCCTTCACCACCGATCCGGCGCTGTTTACCGGCGATGATGCGGCGGCCTGGGCGCGGCTGAACGGGGCGGTGAAGATGCGCCGCTATTCGGCGGACTGCTATGCCTATGGTCTGCTGGCCACCGGGTTTGTCGATGTGGTCTGTGAAGCCGGGATGAAGCTGTATGACTTTGCGGCGGTGGTGCCGGTGATTCAGGGGGCCGGGGGCATCATCACCGACTGGCAGGGCGGCCCGCTGGGGCAGATGTCTGACGGCCATATTCTGGCGGCCGGGGATGCCCGGACCCATGCGGAGGCGATGCTGCGCCTGAAGGGGTAAAGGCTGAAGGCTGTCAGGCGGGGGGCAGGGTCAGGGTCAGGATGCGGCCATCGGGGGTAAACACCGCATGGTCACATCCGGCCAGAATCAGCGCCCATCCGCCATGGGCCCGCTCCGGGCTCCGCCGTTCCTGTGGGGGCAGGGCGGCGGGATTAAATCCCGGCCCTTCATTGTGGATATGCAGCCGCAGCCCCTCTGCCGGATCTGCCGGAGCACAGACGACAACCGACAGCCGTCGCCGGGCATAGGCCGGATCGGCCAGCCGGGCGGAGATTGCATCCCCAAAAGAGACGAAATCGTTGAGTTCGTCCCGGCGGGGGGAGGGCAGTTCAAGATTGCCGTGAATCAGGGCATTGGCCACCGCCTCATGCAGGGCGGTGCGCAGGCGTGACACCATGTCCGCCGTGATCAGGCCCTGTCGCAGCATGGCCCCGGTGATGGCGGCGGAGACGTCATGCTCATAGGCGCTGAGGGTGTGCAGGCTCAGCGCCAGCAGAATCTCCTCCCCCGTGTGCCGCAGGCTGCCAAGCAGAGTGTCCAGAGCGTCGCCGTCGGGCGGCGGGCTTCCTGCCGGGCTGTCGATCAGGATCGGGAACTCCCCCCGGATGAACGCCCGGATGATGTCCGGTCTCACGGGGCCGTCATGGCAGAGGCATCCGGCACCGCCAGAGGGCGGGACCGGGCCTGAGGGGGCCTCCGGCTGTGCCGGGGCGGGGGGAAAGGAGGGGGCTGACACCGCCTTGCCTTACCCGCTGATCTCAAACAGGTCTTCAAACCGGGCGGTGGTGAAGGTTTCCCGCGCGTTGGCCGGTACGTTGGTCAGGGCGATCACCGCCTTGGCCTGCTGGGCCCGCTTGCGGGCGATCAGCAGCATGCCGAGGCCGGAGGAATCAATGTATTCCACCTGCTTCAGGTCAATCACATAGCGGGCGGCCGCCTCTGAGAACATATCTTCGATCAGGGTGCGGAACAGCCGCTGTTCCTGAAAGGTCAGCCGCCCTTTCAGGGAGGCGGTGCGGGTGTCGCCGGAGGAGGTGACGGTGTAATCCATGGAACTGGCCTTATGACACAGGGACGAACAGCCGGAGCCGGAGAGAGGGAGCCCGGAGACAGGCGGCCGGAGACTGGCAGGGGTCAGCCCGGCCCGTGTCCGGACTGGGTTTTAATGGCATCCAGAAAATCACGGGTCTGTGCCGACAGAATATCGGCGGTTTCCGACAGGTCATCCCCGGCCCAGACGATTTCAATCACGGTCCCGCAGGATTTCAGCGAGTCCTGTGTGATCGCCGCCACCAGGTCCGTTACATTCCCCAGATCCCCGGAAATGATCTGAACGCTCCCGTTTATTTCGTCAAGCGCGGCTTTCTGCTGGCTGACGGCGGTATTGATGTCCTGACTGTTGCGGGCAACGTCGGTCACCACCTGCGTGATGCTGTTGATGGACTGGGCGGCGCGGGCGACCTGAGTCTGGACCGAGCCGATCTGGCGGCGGATGTCATCGGTGGCGCGGGCGGTCTGGCTGGCGAGGTTTTTCACCTCGTTGGCGACAACGGCAAAGCCTTTGCCCGCCGCCCCGGCCCGGGCGGCCTCAATGGTGGCGTTCAGGGCCAGCAGGTTGGTCTGCCCGGCAATCTGGTTGATCAGATCGACCACCTTGCCGATGGCATCGGCGGCGGCGGTCAGCTCCTGCATCTGGCGGACGGTTTCCTCGGCGGAGGACAGGGCGTTGTGGGTGGCGGCGTCGGACCGTTCAATGGCGGCCACCACCTCGTTCTGGCTGGCGGACAGCTGCTCGGTGGCGGCGGCCACCGTTTCCACCCGGTCGGTCAGGTCCCGGCTGGCTCGGGCCACCCGCACCGTGCGGCCCGAGCCGGTATCCTGATGGGTGGCGGCATCGCTGGCATTACGGATGATGCTGCCCGCCTTGTCCAGCACCGCCCGGGTGCTGCTGGCCACCGAGTTTTCGAAGGTATCCGCCAGAGTGTCGAGGCGGCGCTGGTTGCGGTCCTTCTCGGCATCGAAGTAGGTGGAGACCGCCACTTCCATGTCAATGATGATGGCGCGGTTGACCAGTCCGATGGTGCGGATCAGCGTATCCCGCCCCCGGCGTCCGGCCCGGGCGAAGGCGGCGGCGAACAGTTCCTCGCTGAGGATGGCGTAGGATTCCATGTAAAACGACGGGCTGAGGCCGATCCGTTCGTGGGCCAGTCCGATCCGGCGGGCGCGCTCGAAATACTCCGGCGAGAAGCCCATGGTCAGCAGGCTTTTCCAGTGCTGTTTCTGGGCATCCTTCAGGCGCTGGAGGTTTCCGGCCCCGCTGAGGATGCGGGCGGCTTCCGGGGCGGTGCTGATCCGGTCATAGAACCGGTCGAGAATGCCCTGAAGATCATCGGCGATCAGGCCGTAAAAGGCCGACAACGCGGCAAGGTCCTGATCGGTGAAGTGAACGAGGGTCAGGCTCACGGTCATAAGGCTCCTCAGGGCGGCCCCGGGGACGGGGCAGGGCGGAGTAGTGGTCAGGGGTCGCGGTCCAGCGCCGCGACAAAGGCGGACAGTCCGGACATCGGCGGGGCTTCCGGCCGGGTGCCGGGAATGGTCAGGGCAATGATGGTCAGGTCGTCGGGCAGATCGGTTCCCAACATCTCCAGCGCCTGATCGAAGATCTCTCCGGCGATGTCAATTGCGGGGTCGGCGCTGCGGCGGACGGCGGCATCGCGCAGCCAGCTGCCGATCAGGCCGGTGGTCAGCACCGATCCGTCCTGGGCCGGGGTTTCGGTCAGGGCATCGGAATACAGCAGCAGGGTGGTGTCGGCTGTAATGTCCATCCGCACGCTGTCGTAGCGGGCTTCCTCGTCGATGCCCAGCGGCAGGCCGCGCACGGCGATGGTTTCCACCGTGTCGTCGCCATGGCGGTACAGCAGCGGCGGCGGCACCGCCGCCCCGGCCAGCTCCAGCGTATGGCCCGCCGGGTCATACAGGGCCAGTACGGCGGCGGCGAAGTGTCCTTCCGGCAGCACGCCGGTCAGATCGGTGGAGACATTGGCCAGCAGATGCGAGGCATTGACGACAAAATAGTCATCGCTGCGGCGGACCACGTCAGTCATCCGCAGGCCGTTCATCGCCGCCACCAGCCCGTGTCCGGTCATGTCGGCCAGCAGCAGGCCGATGCGGCCATCCCCGAGATCAACCGGCATCCAGAAGTCACCGGACAGTTCGGTGGAGGGCCGCAGCCGGTAGCTGAGGCTGAGGCCGGAACCGGAAATCAGACTGTTGACCTGCGCGGCGGTCGGCAGCAGGTCGGTCTGCACATCGCGGGCCATCTCGATTTCCTGCCGCAGCCGGGCGGTGAACAGGTCGATCTGTTCATCGGACTGTTCGCGGCGGCGGATTTCCTGTTCAAACCGCCGGATCAGCAGAATCACGCCGATGGCGGCCAGCAGGGTCAGCGCCACCAGCGGCAGGATCAGGGTATGCAGGGTGCCCAGCAGGTGGAACTGGCTTTCCACCTCATCGTTGTGGGTGCTGTCGTTGAGGGCGGTCAGGCTTTCCAGCCGGGCCAGCGCATTGACCATCGCCGTCTGGTCGGGGTTCAGCAGCGGCATCAGGTCGTCCCGCCGTGCTCCGGCCTCCTGAAGGGTTTTCACCGAGGCCAGCAGGACCTGATAGCGTTCCAGTCCGTCCTTGATCACCTGTAACAGGGGGCGTTCTTCCGCCGTGGCGGTTTCAACCCGGGTGGCGACCATATTGTGCAGGCGGCGCAGTGAGTGATCGGCGCGGTAGCGGGCGGTGTCATCGCCAGTGGCGGCATAGACCGCCAGATGCGACGACAGTCCGCCGAATCCCATCTCGATCCGCAGGTCGTGCAGCCAGCCCAGCTGTTCCTGCCGGTGATCCTGATAGTCCTGCCAGTTGCCGATGCTGGTGCGGACCAGTCCCTGAAGGTAAAATCCGGCAATGGCCGCCAGCAGGAACACCACCGTCACCACCCCGGTCACGGCATAGGCCGCCGCCATCCGGCTGCGGCGCGATCCGGTGCGGACGGCAGGCGTGGGGTGGGGGCTGGCCGGGTGCGTCATGGCCGTGCGGGCTCCCTGTGGGGCGGCGTCGCTGTGCGCGGTACCGGTGTCGGCGAACCTGCCGGACCGGATCCAGCCGCAGGTATCATTCGTATTGCTATGGGTTTTACCCGGAAGAGTCCTGACTTGTCACCACAATAGCACGGAAATCGTTGACGTTGGTGCGGGTCGGGCCGGTCAGCAGCAGATCGTTGAGGGCTGAAAAGAAACCGTAGCTGTCGTTGTTATCGAGGTAGGCCGACGCAGACAGGCCAAGGGCGGCGGCACGGGGCAGGGTGTCGGGGGTCAGGATTGCCCCGGCGTTGTCCTCCACGCCGTCGATGCCGTCGGTATCGGCTGCCAGCGCCCAGATGCCGGGGGCACCGTTCAGGGCCACCGCCAGCGCCAGCAGGAATTCAGCATTGCGCCCGCCGCGTCCGTCCCCCTTCAGGGTTACCGTGGTTTCGCCGCCGGACAGGATCACGCAGGGGGCCGGGGCCGGTTGCTCCTGTTCGCCAACCTGCCGGGCAATGGCGGCATGGGCCTTGGCGACGTCGCGGGCCTCACCTTCAAGGGCATCGCCAAGGATCACCGGGGTATAGCCGCGGCGGCGGGCGACGGCGGCGGCGGCATCCAGCGCATCCTGCGGAGTGGACAGCATGATGCCAGTATTGGTGGACAGGCGCGGGTCCCCCGGTTTCGGGCTTTCGCTGGCCGGGGACAGCAGATGCGCCCGCACGGCGGCGGGCACATCAATGCCGTAGCGGTCAAGGATGGCCAGCGCCTGTTCCCGGGTGGTCGGGTCACCAACGGTCGGGCCGCTGGCGATCACCGCCGGATCATCGCCGGGCACATCGGACACCATCAGTGTCAGCACCGGGGCCGGCCATGCCGCTGCTGCCAGCCGCCCGCCCTTGATCGCCGACAGATGTTTCCGCACACAGTTGATCTCATCGATGGTGGCGCCGCTGCGCAGCAGCGCCCGGTTGACCGTCTGTTTGTCCTGAAGGGTCAGGCCGGGGGCCGGCAGGGCCATCAGCGCCGATCCGCCGCCGGAGATCAGGCAGATCAGCAGATCGTCTTCCGCCAGTCCTTCCGCCAGTCCCAGAATCCGGGCGGCAGCCTGCTGGCTGGCGGTGTCGGGGTTGGGGTGCCCGGCCTCGATCACCCGGATCGCCCGGGTCGGTGCGCCGTGGGCATAGCGGGTGACCACCACCCCGGTGATGCCCCGGTCCGGGGCCCGGTCACGCAGCACCTCTTCCAGCGCTGCCGCCATCGCCGCAGCCCCTTTTCCGGCCCCGACCACCACCGTCCGGCCTTTCGGCAAGGGCGGCAGATGGGCGGCGATCTGCGCCGCCCCCGGTTTGGCTGCTGCCACCGCTGCGGCGAACATCTCTTCCAGAAGAATCCGTTCAGCCGGTTTCGGGGGGGGTGTCATGGTCAGGGGGCCTCGTACTGTCAGACGTTGGAACCGTATGCAAATCGGGTTCCTTTAACCTGCCGCAGAGACCCCGCCGAAGTATATAGGTAAGAAGGATTATTATTGGCGGTTTCAGTGTGCCTCGGCCCAGCTGGTGGCGGTTCCGGTTTCGGCAATCAGGGGCACCGACAGGATGGCCGCCTGTTCCATCACCCGTTTGACCACGGTGGCAGTGGCGTCAGCCTCGGTTTCCGGGGCTTCGAACACCAGTTCGTCATGCACCTGTAGCAGCATCCGCGCTGACAGCCCGGCTTCGTGCAGGGCGGCAGGCAGGGCGGCCATCGCCTTCTTGATGATATCCGCCGCCCCGCCCTGAATCGGGGCGTTGATGGCGGCCCGCTCGGCAAAGGCCCGCATCGCCGGGTTCTTGCCCTGAATTTCCGGGATGAAGCACTTGCGGCCCAGCGGCGTCAGCACATAGCCGTTGTCCCGCGCCTCGGCCTTGGTGCGCTCCATATAGGCCTTGATCTCGGGGAACCGGGCGAAATAGGCATCGATGAAGCCCTTGGCCTCGCCGTTGGAGATTCCCAGCTGGCGGGCCAGACCGAAGGCGGAAATGCCGTAGATGATGCCGAAGTTGATCGCCTTGGCGCGGCGGCGCAACATCGGGTCCATGCCGTCCACCGGCACCCCGAACACCTGCGCGGCGGTGATGGCATGAATGTCCTGCCCGTCGTGGAAAGCCTGCTTCAGGGCGGCGATGTCGGCGACATGGGCAACCAGCCGCAGTTCCACCTGCGAATAGTCGGCGGAGATCAGCACATGGCCCGGGGCGGCGACAAAGGCGCGGCGGATCTTACGGCCTTCCTCGGTGCGGATCGGGATGTTCTGGAGGTTGGGATCCGACGATGACAGACGCCCGGTGGTGGTGATGGTCTGGGCGAAGCTGGTATGCACCCGGCCGGTGCGCGGGTTGATCTGTTTGATCAGCGCATCGGTGTAGGTGCTCTTCAGCTTTTGCAGGGCGCGCCAGTCCAGCACCCTGGCGGGCAGAGCGTGGCCTTCGGCGGCCAGCGTCTCCAGCACTTCGGCATCGGTGGACCACGCCCCGGTCTTGGCGCTTTTCTTGCCGCCCTTCAGGCCCATGCGGTCGAACAGGATCTCGCCGAGCTGCTTCGGCGAGGCGACATTGAACTCCTCCCCGGCCAGCGTGCGGATCTCGGCTTCCAGATCGGTCATGCGGGCGGCAAAGTCCTCCGACAGCGCCAGCAGGGCGGCGGCATCGGCGCGGATTCCGGCCTCTTCCATGTCAAACAGCAGGCTGACCATCGGGCGGTCGAGGGTTTCGTAGACGGTCAGCATCCGTTCGTTGAACAGCCGCGCCTTCAGGTAATGGTGCAGGCGCAGGGTGATGTCGGCATCCTCGGCGGCATAGGCCAGTGCCTTGTCCAGCGGCACCCGGTCAAAGGTGATCTGGGTCTTGCCCTTGCCGCAGACGTCTTCGAACTTGATGGTGTCGTGGTCGAAATGCAGCCGGGCCAGTTCGTCCATGCCGTGGCCATGGCTGGCCCCGTCCAGCACGTAGGACATCACCATGGTGTCATCCAGCGGCGTCACCGTCAGGCCTTCCCGCGCCAGAATGTGCAGGTCGTATTTAATGTTGTGGCCGACTTTCAGGACGCTGCGGTCCGTCAGCAGATCCCGCAGCAGACCGGCAGCCTCTGCCACCGGTATCTGTGTCGGGGCTCCGGGGGCACCGCCCAGCAGGTCGCCCTGATCCTGCGGCGAGACATGACGCAGCGGAATGTAGCAGGCATGCCCCGGTGCGGTGGCCAGCGAGATGCCGACCAGCGTCGCCGTCATCGGATCAAGGCCGGTGGTCTCGGTATCAATCGCCACCACCCCGGCACTGTGGGCGGCGGCCACCCAGCGGCGCAGGCTGTCGGCATCCTGCACCAGCTCGTAAGCGGTGGCCGCCGGGGCGGTGGCGGTAACGGTCTGACCGCTGCGGCTGCCGCCGACGGTCAGGGCCTTGCCGGCATCCAGCGCCGTGGTCGCCTGCATCGGCTCCGACACCGCCGCCTGATGCCGTCCCCGGACGGTGACCAGCAGGCGGCGGAATTCCATCTCCTCCAGAAAGGCCGACAGGGTGTCGATTTCCGGCAGCGCCTTGGCGAAGGTCTCCAGCGGCTGCACCCCCGGCACGTCATCGCGCAGGGTCACCAGCTGGCGGGAAATGCGGGCGGCCTCGGCATTGTCGAGCAGGGTCTGGCGGCGCTTGGGCTGCTTGATCTCACCGGCCCGGGCCAGCAGGGTATCGAGGTCCCCGTAGTCCTCGATCAGCTGGGCGGCGGTTTTGATGCCGATGCCCGGCACCCCCGGCACGTTATCGGCGGAATCCCCGGCCAGCGCCTGTACATCCACGACCTTTTCCGGCGGCACCCCGAACTTCTCGATCACCCCGTCCCGGTTGATCGCCTTGTTCTTCATGGCGTCCCACAGCTCCACGCCATCGGTGACGAGCTGCATCAGATCCTTGTCGGAGGAGACGATGGTGACCTTCATGCCCTTCTCGCGGGCCTGCCGGGTGTAGGTGGCGATCAGGTCGTCGGCCTCGAACCCCTCCATTTCGACGCAGGCGACATTCAGGGCCTGCACCGCCTGCCGGATCAGCGGAAACTGCGGGATCAGGTCTTCCGGGGCCGGGGGGCGGTGGGCCTTGTATTCCGGGTACAGATCATTGCGGAAGGTCCGCCGCCCGGCGTCGAAGATCACCGCGATGTGGTCGGCGGTGTTGTCTTCCACCAGCTTCATCAGCATCGAGGTGAAGCCGGATACCGCATTGGTCGGGGTGCCGTCTGACCGGGTCAGCGGCGGCAGCGCGTGATAGGCCCGGAAGATGAACCCGGAGCCGTCGATCAGAAACAGATGCTGCATTTTTCAACCTTAACGCTGTACCGGCCTGATGCCGTACCGGGGGATCCTGTGTCAGGGCATGGCCTGATGCCCCACTCTGCCGGTCAGGCTCCGGGCTGTCAAACCGGAGCCCGGAAAAAGCGGGACAAAAGACGAACGGGGAGGACCGAAGCCTCCCCGTCAGATGATCGGCACCGCCCGGTGGGCCGGGGCAGGCCACTGTCTGTGGTATTGTCCGTCCGGTGGTCAGTGACCGCCGACGTGCGCCCCGGCCTTCAGGGCGAAGGTGCGCGAACAGTACGGACAGGTCACTTCATGGCTGTCCGGATCCAGGTGCAGGTACACCTTCGGGTGGCCCAGCGCCGGGGTGCCGCCGTCGCAGGACACTTCCATGGATTCAACTTCGACCCGATCGGTCACGTTATAGGTGGCGGTATGGGACATGGTGTCCTATCTCCCGATGACATTGACCCCGCAAACGCGCGGATGATACCCAGAACGCCGGGGCGATCAACGACCAAATACGGTACAGTCACTTCCCCCGCAGCAGGAGACCCCCGTTCCGATGGCACCGACCCAGACCCAGCCCGACAACGCGATCGAAATCCGGGGCCTGAACAAGCAGTACGCCCCGCGTGGCAGCCAGCCCGCCAAACAGGCCCTGAAGGACGTGTCGCTGTCGGTGCCGCGCGGCAGCTTCTTCGCCCTGCTTGGCCCCAACGGGGCGGGCAAATCGACCCTGATCAACATTATGGCCGGTCTGGTGCGTAAGAGCAGCGGCAGCGTGAAGATCTGGGACCGCGATCTGGACCGCGAGGAACGCGACGCCCGTCTGGCCATCGGCATCGTGCCGCAGGAACTGAATCTTGACCCGTTCTTCACCCCGCGTGAACTGCTGGAGGTGCAGGCCGGGCTGTATGGCGTGCCGAAGGCGGAGCGCCGCACCGATGAGATCCTTGCCACCGTCGGCCTGAGTGACAAGGCCGACTCCTACGCCCGCACCCTGTCCGGCGGCATGCGCCGCCGCCTGCTGGTGGCCAAGGCGATGGTCCATACCCCGCCGATTCTGGTCCTCGACGAACCCACCGCCGGGGTGGATATCGAACTGCGCCAGCAGCTGTGGACGCAGGTGAAGGCGATGAACCAGCGCGGTACCACCATCCTGCTGACCACCCATTATCTGGAAGAGGCGGAGGAACTGTGCGATCAGGTCGCCATCATCAACCACGGGCAGGTGGTGGCGCATGACACCACCGCCAACCTGCTGCGCAAGGTGGATGGCAAAACCCTGACTTTGACCGTGGCCCAGCCGTTGTCGGCCCTGCCGCCGGGGCTGGCGGTTTTTGACGCCACCCTCAACACCGCCCGCAACGCGCTGGTGTTCCACTACCGGCCATCGAAGACCAGCATTGCCGAAATTCTTGCTGCGGTGCAAAATGCGGGTCTGACCATTACCGATCTGTCGACCGAAGAGGCGGACCTACAGGATATTTTCCTGCAACTGACCCGGTCGGCGGCCTGACCGGCGGCGGCGGCCCCGTGCCTCTGCCCCCGGTGCTGAAGCGGGTGGTGCTGCTGCTGTCGGCGCTGGTGCTGGCAGCCTGCGCACCGTCCTTTCCTGAGCCGGGGGATGCCGTGACCGTTCCACATCTGACTGACACCGCCCTGATTGCCCGCGATGGCCGGGCCCTGCCGCTGCGGGGCTGGCTGCCGCCGGATCAGCCGCAGCCCCGGGCGGTAGTGCTGGCCCTGCACGGCTTCAACGATTATTCCAACGCCTTTGCCGAGGTTGGGGGCTGGCTGACCGATCTGGGGGTGGCCGTCTATGCCTTCGATCAGCGCGGTTTCGGGGCCAATCCCGATGCCGGGCGCTGGGCCGGGGCGGAGCAGATGGCGCAGGATGCCCGCGACGGGCTGGCGGCCCTGCATGCCCGCTGGCCGGATACGCGCCTGATTCTGATGGGCGAAAGCATGGGCGGTGCGGTGGCGGTGGTGGCGATGACCGGTGGCAAGGCCCTGCCGGTGGACGGGGTGATCCTGTCCGCCCCCGGCGTATTGGGCCGGAAAGCGCTGCCATGGTCGGCCCGGGCCGCCCTGGCGGTGATGGGCCGGATTGCCCCCGGCCTGACCATGGGCGGACGGGGCTTGAACCTGTGGCCGTCGGACAACCACCCGATGCTGGCGGCGCTGGCGCAGGACCCGTTGGTGCTGAAGGGGGCGCGGGTGGAGTCGCTGTATGGGGCCACCGATCTGATGGATCTGGCCCGGGATCGCCTGCCGCAGCTGCGCGGTCCGGTGCTGTGGCTCTACGGTGCCCATGACGAGATCGTGCCTGCCGAAGCCACCCTGACCGCTGCCCGGACGCTGGATGCGGCACAGGGGCAGCGGTTTGTGGTCTATCCGGACGGCTGGCACATGCTGACCCGTGACCGGGCGGCGGAGCGGGTTCTGCGCGATATCGGCCAGTGGGTGCTGGATCCGGTGCCGCCCCTGCCGTCCGGGCTGGAAACCGACCCGACCGATCCGGGGCTGATCCGCCGCTTCCGCCCGGAAGAGGAGAGCCGGAGCCTGTGGCCGTTCAGGCGGAAGTCGGGATAGACGTCGGGAGAACCGGCCTGCCTTACCGCTGATCGGGCGGCAGCAGCCGGATCCGGGCGCAGTGGGCGGCAATGTCGTCGGCGTGGAACGGGCTGTGTCGCCGGATCACGCTGGCCGGATGATGCAGGAGGCCAAGGTTTTTCCCGGCCCGCCACGCCTGCCGGGGCCGCACCGGGCGCGGGGTGAGGTTACCGCCGCAGGCCGGGCAGACGTTGTGCAGCACCGTTTCCACGCAGTCGGCGCAATAGGTGCATTCATAGGAACAGATCCGGGCGTCTGCCGACTCCGGTGGCAGGTCGCGGTCACACAGTTCGCAGTTGGGGCGCAGTTCCAGCATGGCAGGCTCCGGGATGGGGACGGGATGACCGTACATCCCATGGCCTGCGCTCCGGCGACAGGACAATGATCCCACCAATGTTGCCAGATCCGGGCCTTATGGTTCCCACGCCGGTTTTCCGGCGAATTTCTCGGCGAGGAAGTCGATGAACACCCGTACCTTGGCCGGAACAAAGCGGGTGTGGGCATGCACGGCAAACACCGAGGCCCGCTCATCCCGCCAGTCCGGCAGCACCGGCACCAGCCGCCCGGCCCGGATGTCATCCCCGGCCATGAACAGCGGCGAATAGGCGATTCCCTGTCCGGCCCGGGCGGCGGCAAGAATGATGTCCCCGTTGTTGGCCCGCATTTTCGGTTCGGCCACCCGCACGGCAATCTGCCGCCCGCCCGGGCCGGTCAGTTCCCACACGCCTTCGCGCTTCAGGTAGGTGTACAGCAGGCAATCGTGGTCGATCAGGTCTTCCGGGCGCTGTGGGGTGCCGCGCCGGGCCAGATAGTCCGGGCTGGCCACCAGACTGCGGGAATTGCAGCACAGCCGTTTGGCGATCAGGCTGGAATCGGTCAGCGTCGCAATGCGCACCACCACATCCACCCCTTCCTCCAGCACATCGACAAAGCGGTCAGACAGGCTGATTTCCGGGATCAGCTCCGGGTAGCGGTCCATGAACTCCGGCATCAGCGGCCCGATGTGCCGGACCCCGAAGGTCATCGGCACGTTGATGCGCAGGATGCCGCGCGGGGCGGCGGCGAGGGTGCCGATTTCGGTTTCCGCCTCCTCGGCTTCGGCCAGAATGCGCTGGGCCCGGGCATGAAACACCGCCCCGGCATCGGTCAGGGTCACCTGCCGGGTGGTGCGGTTGAGCAGGCGGACGCCCAGCCGGTCTTCCAGTGCCGCCACCTGCTTGCTGATCGCCGCCTTGGACAGGTTCAGCCGCCGTGCCGCCGCCGAAAACCCGCCTTCGTCCACCACCCGGACGAACACTTCCATCACTGACAGGCGATCCATGATGCCGGGTCCCCTCCCGCAGACTGTTTCCATATGGGAGACAATCTTATTCCCCCGAGCCGGATTGTCCAGACGCGGAACAGGCGTATCTTAGCCCCATCAGCTACCCCACCCCGCAGCGCCGATCCCGGCCCGCCGCACAGGAGACACTTCCATGGCCCGCGTTCTCGTCCTCTACTACTCCTCCTACGGTCACATCGAAACCATGGCCAAGGCCATTGCCGAAGGCGCCGCCAGCGTTGAGGGCACCACCGTTGATATCCGCCGCGTGCCGGAATTGGTGCCGGAAGAAATCGCCCAGAAGTCGGGCATCAAGCTGAATCAGGATGCCCCGGTTGCCACCGTCGAAGAGCTGGCCAGCTACGACGCCATCATCTTCGGCACCCCGACCCGCTTCGGCATGATGGCGGCGCAGATGCGCAACTTCCTCGATCAGACCGGCGGCCTGTGGTTCAACGGTAAGCTGATCGGTAAGGTTGGCAGCGTGTTCGTCTCCACCGCCACCCAGCATGGCGGTCAGGAAAGCACCCTGCTGTCGTTCCACACCACCCTGCTGCACCATGGCATGGTCATCGTCGGCCTGCCGTATTCCTTCCAGGGCCAGACCACTCTGTCCGAAGTGACCGGCGGCAGCCCGTATGGCGCCACCACGCTGGCCGGTGGCGACGGGTCCCGTCAGCCGTCCGCCAACGAACTGGATGGTGCCCGCTTCCAGGGCCGCCATGTAGCCGAAATCGCCACCAAGCTGCACGGTTAAGCCAGATCGGGCGCACCCCTGCCCCTGACCGGGGTGCGCCCGCTGTGTCCTGTGTTCCCCCCTGCCACCGGTCCGGGCCCCTGAACCGCCCGGTGGATCAGACTCCCCACCCCTTTTGACAGGAGAGGCCGCGATGCTCGACCTTCGTCCGTTTAACTCCCTTGGGCGTTTTGAGATCGACTGGCTCTCCGCCCGCTATCACTTCAGCTTTGCAAACTACCACGATGGCAGTCGCATGGGGCTGGGCCCGTTGCGGGTGTGGAATGATGACACCGTGCGCGCCGGGGGCGGCTTTGATCCCCACCCGCACCGCGACATGGAAATCATCACCTATGTCCGCAACGGCGCGATCACCCACCGCGATAACCTCGGCAGCCATGGCCGGGTGCCGAAGGGCAGCATTCAGGTGATGAGCGCCGGGACCGGGATTGTCCATTCCGAGTTCAATCTGGATCCCGATGACATGACCCTGTTTCAGATCTGGATCCATCCCAACCGCCGCGGCCTGACCCCGCGCTGGGAAATGCGCGACTTCCCCACCGATCCCGGCACCCTGCACACGCTGGCCTCCGGCCGCGAGGCCGATATTGCCGCCGGGGCGATCCCGATTGCGCAGGATGCCGCTGTTTTGGGCGGGGTTCTGCCGAAAGGCACCGCGTGGGTGACACCACTGCACGGCCGTGGGGCTTATCTGGTGCCGACCTACGGCAGTCTGACTGCCGAAGCCGGTGGCAAGACCGTCACCGTCAACGCCCGTGATGGCCTGCTGGTGCAGGGGGAAGCCGGACTGACCCTGACGGCACTGGAAGAGACCGAAGTCACTCTGGTTGATGTTGCACTGCCGGAATAAAAAGATATTGCTCCCCAGAACAGGACCGGGCGCGGAGGGTTTCCCTTCCGCGCCCGGTCTTTTGGTGATGGGGCTGTCTTACAGGCTGGTGAAGTCCAGCCCGACATCCAGCGTTTTGGCGCTGTGGGTCAGGAAGCCGAGGGAAATCAGGTCCACCCCGGTGGCGGCCACTTCGTTGACGTTATCCGGGGTGATGCCGCCGGAGGCCTCGGTGGTCAGGCGGCCCGCCACCATCGCCACCGCCTGCCGCAGCACCGGCGGCGGCATGTTGTCCAGCAGCACCGCATCGGCCCCGGTTTCCAGCGCCAGCAGTTCGGCGAGCTGTTCAAGGGTATCGACCTCGACCTCAACCTTCACCATGTGGCCGAGGCGGTCACGCACCCGGCGCACCGCTTCGGTGATCGATCCGGCAACCCCGATGTGGTTGTCCTTGATCAGCACGCCATCATCCAGCCCGAAGCGGTGATTGGTGCCGCCGCCGACGCGCACCGCCCACTTTTCCAGAATCCGCAGGCCCGGGGTGGTCTTGCGGGTGCAGGCAATGCGGGTGCCGTGCGGAGCAGCCTGATCAACGCAATGGCGGGTCAGGGTGGCGATGCCGGACAGGCGGCCCATCAGGTTCAGGGCAACCCGCTCCCCGGTCAGGATGCCCCGGGCCGGGCCGGAGACCTCGGCCACCACGGTTCCGGCGGCGATGGTGTCGCCGTCCTTGGCATGCAGGGTCACCTGCACCGTCGGATCGACCAGCGCGAACACCCGGCGCGCCAGCTCCAGACCGCAGACCACCCCGGCCTGCCGGAAGGTGAAGGCGCAGCGGGCGGTCAGCCCGTCCGGGGCAATGGCGTCGGTGGTGATATCCCCGGCGCGGCCCAGATCTTCCCGCAGGAAGCCTTCAAGCAGCGGGTCGACGATCAGGGCGTGCGGCATGCTCATTTGTCAGGGATCTCCTGAGTCGGATTGAAGAACGGATAACGGAATACGGAAACCGGTTCAGGTTGCGACCACCGACAGCGCGGCGGCGGCGGTGATGGACTGGCCGTCTTCCTCCAGCCGCTGGGTCAGGCGGCGGGCGAGGGCCGGATTGGCCTCCGGGTAATCGCGGCGCCAGTGCGCGCCCCGGCTTTCACGGCGGCGCAGGGCGGCTTCGGTGATCAACCCGGCGATGGTCAGCAGGTTCCGGCTTTCCACCGCCTGCCGGATGGCCCCGCTGGAAGCATCCGCTGCCAACGGCCGGACCGGGACGGCGGCAATGGCGGCGGCGGCGGCGGTCAGTCCGGCGGCATCGCGGACCAGACCGGCCTGCTGGCTCATGGCGGCGCGCACGGTCTGCACGGCGGCGGTATCCGGGCTGACGAGCACCGGGACCGGAGCCGACAGGGAGGTGTCCGACACCACCTGTGGCCGGGACAGGGTGGTGCGGATATCCGCCGCCACCTGCCGGGCAAACACCAGCCCTTCCAGCAGGGAGTTGGAGGCAAGGCGGTTGGCCCCATGCACCCCGGTGCAGGCCACTTCGCCGCAGGCCCACAGGCCGGAGCGGCTGGTGCGCCCGCGCGGATCGGTGACCACGCCGCCCATGGCATAATGGGCGGCCGGGGTGATCGGCACCGGTTCAGCCCACGGATCCAGTCCGGCGGCGGTGCAGACTTCCATCACCTGCGGGAATCCGGCAACACCCTTGGCCTTCAGGGCCGGGCGCAGGTCCAGCCGCACCACCTCGCCGGCGGCGATGCGCTGCCCGACGGCGCGGGCCACCACATCGCGCGGCGCAAGGTCGGCCAGCGGGTGTTCCGCCGCCATGAAGGCGGTTCCGGCGGCATCCAGCAGCACCGCCCCGGCCCCGCGCAGGGCCTCGGTCAGCAACGGCAGCCGCGCCCCGGAGCCATCGGACACCGCCAGTGCGGTGGGGTGGAACTGCATGAATTCCAGATCGGCCAGCATCGCCCCGGCGCGGGCGGCCATCACCAGACCGTCGCCGGTATTTTCTGCCGGATTGGTGGTATCGCGCCACACCATGCCCCAGCCGCCGCTGGCCAGCACCACCGCCCGGGCGGGCAGGACCTGCCAGCCTTCCGGGCCATGGATCTGCACCCCGGCAATGCGGCCGTCAGCCTCCACCAGATCGGTGGCCAGCGTGTCGGTCAGCACGGTGATATGGTCGGCCTGCTGCGCGGCTGCTGCCAGCCAGTCGGCCACCACCCGCCCGGTCCGGTCGCCCTGAGCATGGATGATACGGTCGACGGAATGGGCAGCTTCCCGCCCCAGCAGCGGAGCCCCGGTGCCGTCACGGTCAAACGGCAGGCCGCGGTCGATCAGATCCCGCACCGCCACCGCGCCCTGCCGGGTCAGCAGGGAGGTCACCACCGGGTCGGTCAGCCCGGCCCCGGCAGCAATGGTGTCAGCCAGATGCATTTCCGGCGAATCCCCGGCCCCCAGCGCGGCGGCAATGCCACCCTGCGCCCAGGGGGTGGAGCCGGAGGCGAGGGCCCCGGTCTTGGTCACGAGAACCACCGGCAGCGGGGCCAGCGCCAGCGCCGCACTCAGCCCGGCCACGCCGGACCCGATTACCACCACGGGAGCAGACATCTGCGCCTCCTACCGCCGGTCACGACGGAGTGTTTGTTAAGATTTCGAAAGGGTTACCGGCCGACCGACAGCATGCGTTCAACGCTGGCGCGGGACCGTTCAATCAGATGGGCCGGGACCTCGACACGCGGTTCCAGCGTCCGCAGGCTGGCGGCGATGTTGTCCAGCGTGATCCGCTTCATGTGCGGGCACATATGACAGCTGCGCACAAATTCCACCGCCGGGTTGGCGGCGATCAGGTTGTCCCCCATCGAACATTCGGTGATCAGCAGCACCCGCGCCGGTTTTTCTTTGGCGACAAAGTCGGCCATCTGCGCGGTGGATCCGGCAAAGTCGGCGGCCCCGATCACCTCCGACGGGCATTCCGGATGGGCAATGACCGTGATGTCACCATCGTAGTCAGCACGGATCGAGGTGATGTCGCTGGCCGAATACTGCTCGTGCACTTCGCAGGCACCATCGAAGGGAATGATCTTCACTTTCGTCTGCGACTGCACATAGGCGGCCAGATATTTGTCCGGCAGGAACAGCACGCTGTCGCTGCCGGTTTCAGCGGCAATCGCCTCGACGATCTTCACCGCATTGCCGGAGGTACAGCAGATGTCGGCTTCCGCCTTCACCTCTGCCGAGGTGTTGACGTAAACGCAGACCGGCACACCGGGATGTTTCGCCCGCAGGGCCCGCACGTCGGCGGCGGTGATGGAGTCGGCCAGTGAACAGCCCGCCCGCATGTCCGGCATCAGCACCACTTTGTGCGGGTTCAGCACCTTGGCGGTTTCCGCCATGAAGTGGACCCCGGCCATGACGATCACGTCGGCTTCGGTTCCCACCGCCTTCTGGGCCAGCGCCAGCGAGTCGCCGACGATATCGGCGACGCCGTGGAAGATTTCCGGCTTCATGTAATTGTGGGCGAGAATCACGGCATTGCGCTCGGCCTTCAGGCGGTGGATTTCCTCCACCACCGGGACGATCAGCTTCCATTCCACCGGGGTCAGGCTGTCGCGCATGCGGCCATAAACGGCATCGAGATCAAGGCGGGGCTGAACGGTCATAACGCTGCGGTCCCTTTCAGACCTTCCGGCAACGGTCAGGCTGGGCCGGACCTCCCGGAATGGCGGTGTGTCGAATTATGCTGGTTTCGAGCACTCTATAAATGCTCAGTTGGAGCATATATTTAATGCTCTTATAGAGCATAAAACGCGAAACTGCAACAATTCGCGGAATGGGGTCTTCCGCTGCCGGGCCGTGCCGACACGCCGCCGGTGGGGGCAACGCGGGGATGAGGGCGGTTGTCTACGCCTTTTGTCTGGAATTCAGATCACTTGTCGTTGGTGTACAGGTCATTACCGGCGGTGTAGGATGCCGCCGGGGATAACGCGCCGACAGAAAGACGGTGTCTGATGGCTTCGCTTAAAAAAATCCTGCGGAAAATGTTCTGCCGGAACGACTCCGGGTGTCGGGTCCCGGATCATGTCACTCTCGGGCGGCGCAGCTATGGGCTGACGCGGTCAATGGTGCTGGGGGCTTCGGCGCAGGCACCGGTTTCGATCGGGGCTTTCTGCTCGATCGGGCCGGAGGTGATGCTGTTTTCGCGGGTGGATCACCCGACAGACCTGCCGTCCACCTATCCGTTCCGTACCCTGATGCTGCATCCGCAGCAGGGCAACCGCGATGCGGTGACCAAAGGGCCGATCCGCATCGGCAATGATGTGTGGATCGGGGCGCGGGCGATGGTCCTCAGCGGGGTGACCATCGGCGACGGCGCCATCATCGGGGCCGGGGCGGTGGTGGCCAAAGACGTTCCGCCCTATGCCATTGTCATCGGCAATCCCGGCCGGGTGGTGCGCTACCGCTTCAGCGAGGATCAGATTACCCGCCTGCTGCGCCTGCGCTGGTGGGATTGGGATGATGCCCGGATCGCCGCCTGTGAACACCTGTTCTACGGGGATGTCGCCGAGTTCCTGCGACAGGCGGAGCTGCCGGTGGCGGCCTGAGAGTCGGGCCAGCCCCGGCTAAGGCCGAGGCGGGTCGGGGGTCAGGTCACTCGCAGGAGCGGGCGGTCGGCACGCCAATGCCCAGTGTCCGCCGTTCCAGCAGCGCCTCGCGGCGGAAACTATAGAGTTCCGCCGGACGGCCCCGGCCGACGGCTTCCAGCCTGCCGGTGGCTTCCACCACATCCAGACTGGCGATGGTGCGCCGGAAGTTCTGCTTGTGCAGGGTGGTGCCGAACAGCGCCTCCACCACCCGTTGCAGGTGCAGCAGCGTGAAGGTGGGGGGCAGCAGATCAAACACCACCGGGCGATAGGCCAGCTTGCCGCGCAGGCGGGCGAGGGCGGAGGCCAGAATCCGGCGGTTGTCCAGAGCCATCGGGCTGCCGAGACGGGCGGCCACCGCCAGCCGCACCGGGTCGGGCAGGGCCCCGGCATCCCCGGCGGCACGCGCCAGTTCCGCCTGATCGCGCAGCGCTTCCGGCACCAGACCGGCTTCATACAGCACTTCATAGCGGTCCAGCGCCCGCACCGGGTCAAACACGCTGGCCGGGCCGGATCCGAAACTGGTTTCCATCCGTTCGGTGCGGCGGCGGCGCTCCTCCGGGGCGGGGGCGCTGGCGGCCCAGTCGGCCAGATGCGGGCGGATCACCTGATCGATGATTGCCGGGGTGCCGGTCCGCCAGTCTTCCCACGGCAGAAAACCGTACCAGTCGCGCCAGCTGGCTTCGCCGCTGCCTGCCAGCCGGTCTTCCTGTGTCAGCGCCAGATAGGCCACCGTCACCACCCGGGGGCCGCCGTAGAGTTCGCGCGGGTCGCGGTTGCGGCCGCCGAAGGTAAACAGCTGTTCGACATAACGCAGGCTCAGGCCGGTCTGGGTTTCCACCCACTGGCGGCAGCCATGGTCCAGCGTGTTGTGACTGACCGGATCAAACGGGCCGAAGGGCAGGCTGTCGCGGCTGTCGGCGGCCAGAATCGGCGCCCCCTGCTGGGCCGGGGTGGCCAGCGCGTGCTGCATCCGCCGGGCGACCAGCACGCGCGGCACCTCATCCGTCACGGCGGCGATCACCGCTGTCAGGGACAGGGTGGCTGCGGCGGGGGCCGGGACGGGAGGCACTGGGCCGGGGCTCATGGGGCCGGGGATCACGGGCCGGTCTGCCTCCTGCTGCGGTGGATAGGGCTTCCGCGCTGTGGCGGCTGGTCTCTGTTATCCGGGATGCCGCATCCTACCGCAAGCGGTCGGACAGGCAAGGGGCGGTTTTGCCCGCCGGTTGTGTCGTGTCGGGCATGGTTTCTATGACGAAGGGCGGAGATAGGGGTGGAATTATAGTTCCAATGCACTACGCCAGCCGGGGGGACAGGGCCGGGGGAACAGCATATGATGGCATATGATTACCGGCCAAACCCGCAAGCCGCACAGACGGTCCTGCTCCGCAGGAGGGGGCGGTCCGGGTCCTGCCCCGCAGGGGGGCCGGTAAGGGGATGAAGAAGGACAGCGTGCGGCGCGATGACGATTCTGGATCTGCGGACCCTGCTGTTGGTTCTTGTGCTGGTCAGCTTTGGCTGTGCGGCGCTGTGCGTGGTGTTGTCGCGGGTCAGCAACCGCCGGGGCAGCCTGTCGGCGCTGGCCTGGGCGGAATGTCTGCTCGGGGCCGGGTTCGCGCTGGTCGCCGTGCGGGGGGCTTCGCCGGATGTCCTGACCTATATCGTCGCCAATCTGCTGATTGTCGCCGGATACGGCGGCCACTGGCTGTCCCTGCGTCGCCTGACCGGGCAGATTTTCCCGTGGGGCTGGGCGTTGCCGGTTCTGGTGGCGGTTGCGGGATTGCAGATCTGGCTGACCTATCTCCTGCCGTCGCTGCCGGGGCGGATCATCCTGATTTCGCTGGTCTGTGCCGGGATTGCCGGGCTGATTGTGTGGGATGCCATCCGCTGCCGCACCGTGACCCGCATGCTGATCGTTCCGCATGCGGTGTTTGCGGCGATGATGCTGTCCCGCGTCTGGCTGGCGGTGACGATGCCGGATCCGGCGACCCAGCCGTTCCTGTCGTCCGGCCCGGTGCAGCAGGGGTATTTTCTCGGCATCCTGCTGGCGCAGCTGTGGATGGCGCAGGCGATGCTGTGGAGTATCGGCATGGACTGGTACCGCGAGGTGGCCGGGGCGGTGGCGGCCCGGGATCAGGCGGAGCAGTCGCGCCGGATCACCGACAGCCGCCTGAGCGGCCTGATGGCGCTGGATGCCGCCTGTATTGTCTTTCTGGATCCGGAAACCCGGGTGGTGGAGGCCAGTCCGTCGTTCTGCCGTCTGCTGGGGGTCGGCTCCTCCCGCGATCTGGCCGGAGAGACCCTGCTGCCCTATACGGTGGAGGAAGACCGGGAGCGGGTTGCCCTGCTGCACCGGGCCCTGACCGAGGGCCAGATCGGGTCGTACCGTGTGCGCAAAACCCTGCGCACCGCGCAGGATGCGGTGGTGCGGGTGGATATGACCGTTGGGCCGCTGTCGGGAAACATTCTGCCCGGGGACCGGGCCAAAGGCTTCGTCGCCTTCTGTCAGCCGTTGACTGAAAACGCGATGGCGGAGGCCTGAGGCAGGGCGGGGCCGGAAAAGACAGCGGGCGGAAGGATGCCCCTCCGCCCGCTAACCGTTTTTCAGAACCGGGGGGCTGGATCAGACCAGACCGGCCTGCATCAGGCGGCTGAGGCGGGCGGCAAACTCCACCGGATCGGCCGGGGCCTCCCCTTCGACAATCCGCGCCTGATCGAACAGCAGGAAGGCCATGTCCTCCAGCGCCGGGCTGGTGGTTTCGGCGGCGGCCCGGGCGGCCAGCGCCTTGATGGTGCCATGACCGGCGTTGATCTCCAGCACCCGCGCCGGGGCGGCGTCCTGCCCCTGATGCTGGCGGAGCAGCCGTTCCAGATGGATCGACATCTGGCCTTCATCGGCAACCAGACAGCAGGCGGAGGCGGTCAGGCGGGATGACACCCGCACATCCTTCACCCGCTCGCCCAGCGTGCCCTTCAGCAGGGCAATCAGGGCATCGGTCTGGTCAGCCGGGGCCTGTTCCGGCGTCTCGGCCTGCTCTTCAGCCTTGATGGCGTCCAGTTTGGCGGCACCCTGTGCCACCGACTCAAACGCCTTTTCCTTCCAGCGCAGACCATGGCCGGTCCAGAATTCGTCAATCGGGTCGGTCAGCAGCAGCACTTCCACGCCCTTGGCGAGGTAGCCTTCCAGCTGCGGGCTCTTGCGCAGGGCCGCCACCGATTCCCCGGTGATGAAGTAAATGGCGTCCTGCCCGTCCTTCATCCGGCTGACGTAGTCTTCCAGACTGACCAGACCGTCGCCGTGGGTGCTGTGGAAACGGGCCAGCGCCAGCAGGTCATCACGACGTTCGAAGTCCTCATACAGGCCTTCCTTCAGCACCGCGCCGAAGGTGCCCCAGAAGGCGGCGTAGGCGTCGGTATCCTCGGCCTTCTTCTTCAGGTCGGACAGGATGCGCTTGACCAGACCGGTCTTGATTTTCGCCAGAACCGGATTGTGCTGGAGCATCTCGCGGGAGACGTTCAGCGGCAGGTCGGCGCTGTCGACCACCCCGCGCACGAAGCGCAGATACGGCGGCAGCAGGCCGTCGCAGTCATCGGTGATGAACACCCGGTTGACGTACAGCTTTACATGCTGTTTGCGGTCCGGCTGGAACAGATCGAACGGCTTCTGGGTCGGGATGAACAGCAGGCCGGTGTATTCGATCGCCCCTTCGGCGCGGTAATGCACGGTCAGCCACGGGTCGTCATAGGCATGGCCGACGTGGTGGTAGAACTCTTTATACTGCTCCTCGGTCACTTCGGAGCGGGAGCGGGTCCACAGGGCCGAAGCCTGATTGAGGGTCTCGTCCGCGCCGGTGCCGTCTTCACCGCCCAGCAGAACGACCGGCAGGCCGATGTGGTCGGAATACGTCTTCACCACCTGGCGCAGACGCCAGACGTCGAGGAACTCGGCGGCGTCGTCCTTCAGATGCAGCACGATGCGGGCACCCCGGGGGGCGTCGGCATCCTCGGTGATGGTGAAGCCGCCCTTGCCGTCGCTGCTCCAGCACCAGCCGTGTTCGCCACCGGCCTTGCGGGTGTGGACCTCGACCTGTGACGCCACCATGAAGGCGGAGTAGAAGCCGACGCCGAACTGGCCGATCTGGCTGACATCCTTACGGGCGTCGCCGCCCAGTCCCTTCAGGAACTCGGCGGTGCCGGAGCGGGCGATGGTGCCGAGGTTGTTGATCAGGTCGTCCCGGTCCATCCCGATGCCGTTATCGGCAATGGTCAGGGTCTTCGCATCCTTGTCCAGCCGCAGGGTGATGCGCAGGTCGGCATCCCCGGCGATCAGGGCCGGTTCGGTCAGCGCGGCGTAGCGCAGCTTGTCGCAGGCGTCCGATGCGTTGGAAATCAGCTCGCGGAGGAAAATCTCGCGCTGGGAATACAGGGCATTGACGACGATATCGAGCAGTTTGGCCACTTCGGCCTGAAAGGTCAGCGTCTCGGCGGACATGATCCATGATCCTCTTGCAGGAAGCGGGACAGGACGTTACCGCAGGCGGCGGGGGCGGAGCCATGAAACGGCCTCCGGCCCGGCAGGCCGGACTGCGGCGCAGCGGATGCCCGGCCCGCTCCGGACCGGCACACCACCGCAGCCGCACCATATGGGACAACGGCGGGGAAGTTCAAGAAATCAAAAAGCAAGAGGAAAATCTTTAGCTTAGATGTCGGCAACGGTTGCATGACGGGGGTAAAAGCGAGAGAATGACCTTGTCTTCAGGAAGACACTTCGCCTCTCCCCCGGACTTTCGCGAAGCAGGCCCTGAGGCGCTTTCACAAGGTAGGTCCGGGTCCGGCGGAACACCGCCTCAAGCAAAACATCGTCTCTTGCAAAAGACAAGGGAGAGCCTTTATGCAAATTCCCGTCCAGGTTTCGTTCCATGGCGTCGATCATTCGGACGCTGTTGTGCAACGCGTGCATGAAAAGCTGGCCAAGCTGGAGCAGTTCTGCTCTGACATCATCAGCTGCCGCGTCGCGGTTGAAAAGCAGCACAGGAACAACGCTGTCAATACCCTGAAAGGCGAGCCGTTCCACGTCACCATCGACGTGTCGGTGCCCGGTGATACCCTGATCGTCAAGCGCGACCCGAAGAACGGGGAACATCATGACGACATCGGTGTGGCCCTGCGCGATGCCTTTGACGCGATGGAGCGTCAGGTCAAGACTTACGTCGACCGTCGCCGCTAAGGGTTTCCCGGCAACCGGACCCTGGGTCCGCCGTGCCGAACCATTCTGACGGAGATTTCCGATCAGGCCGGATACCCCGGCCAAGCGGACCGATCCTCCCGCAAGCCCCGCCCTCCCCGGCGGGGCTTGCTGCATTTCAGGCGGGGCGTTTTGGGGTGGGGCGTTTTTGGGGGAGTGTTTTGGGGCGGAGCGTTCAGGCAGGCGCGCCGGTGCATCAGAGTTGGGCAGCCCAAAAAAGAACCCCCGGACAGGCCGGGGGCAGTTTCGGGAGGATCGGCGCGGCATTTGCGCAGGGGGGGATGGAAAGGCCGCGCCGGGTCGGCCTTGAAGGCCAAGCCGCTCCCGGTGGAGGGAAACCGTCTGCATCGTCATCCTGATCCGTGCCCGCCTGCCGGGAGGACGCAACCGTCAGGCAGGCGCATCAGATCTGTGTCTCACCGCCCGCGAAGCCGCCGGAGGGGAAAGGTCCGGGGGTCGGTTTTGTGGGGCAGGTCATTGGTACGCTGATGGGATCATCATGGCGCGGAAACGCCTCTGCGGCAAATCCGTTGCCCCGGTGTTGGCCGGACAGAAAACAATATGACGGTTCTCTGTATAAAAAACCCCTCAAGTGCCTGACAGGGCAGCAGAGGGGTTTTTAGAACGGTCATAATTCCGGACCATGAATCCGGTGGCCGGAGGAGGGGGTGTCAGATCCGCTCCGACAGCCAGATGGCGAATCGGGTGCCCGACTTGACCGCGGCGTGCAGCAGCGGGTAGGCCGGGGCCTGTTCGGCACCATTCTCATAGCCGATATCGCGGTGTTCCAGCTCTTCGGCGCGGAAGCGTTCGATGGTCTCCCGCAGCTCCGCTTCGTCGTCGCCCAGCTGTTCCGCCTGTTCGCGGTAATGGTCGTCGATGGCTTCCTCGACGGCGACGGTGCAGGCCATGGCGGCCCGTTCGCCGAGCAGGGCGGTCCCCGCTCCCAGCATCCACCCGGCGACATGCCACACCGGTTGCAGTACGGTCGGGCGGCCCTGCCGCTCGCCGATGGCCTTCTGGAAGTATTCCTTGTGGACCACTTCCTGTTCCAGCATGTGCTGCACGGTTTTGCCGTGCTGGCCCCGGCCGATCACCGCCAGCTGGCCCTGATAAATCCGCACCGCGCCGTATTCCCCGGCATGGTTGACCCGCATGATCCGGTCCAGAAGCTGCTCCCGTGTCAGGTCACCGGGAATGCGGTTTCCGGCGGTCACCGACGGGCGGGCCGGTGTGTCCGTGGTATCCGGGGCGGCGGGAAGCGTCAGATCGGTCATGACGGACTCCTGAAGCGAGAGCGCGGAAAACGGGAGGCGCGGGGCGGGACTCAGGCTCAGGCGGATTTCCGTCCGGCCACGGCGGTCACGGCGGTCAGGGCGGTCATCGCCAGCGACAGCAGCAGGTTATAGCCCGCCAGCGTGATGCCGAACAGACTCCATTGTACGTCATCGCAGGCCGGGCGGACCGGTTTTAGCAGGGCGGACTGCATGTCGGCCAGACTGACCGAGGTCAGCGGGCCGCCGGTGCAGCCGGGGTTGGTCCACCAGTGCTGTTCCACCCCGACATGATAGAACCCCAGCGCGCTGTTGGCGGCAAAGCTGAGGCCGATCAGCAGCAGGCCGAAGCGGCGCAGGCGCGGCGAGGTCGGCAGCAGGGCCATCGCCAGTGCGGTCAGTCCGGCGGTGACATAGGGAATGCGCTCGTACAGGCACAGGATGCAGGGGTTCAGGTCAAAGCCATACTGGCTGATCAGCACGGAGGACAGGGCCGTCAGGCAGACTGCCGCCACCAGCAGGAAAAACGGACGGCGGGGCTGCAACAGGGACAAAATCATGATCCGGGGGTGTCCTGAGCCGGGGCAGAAGGAAAGTCTGCCCTGACAGTTGGGAAAAAGCCCCTGATTTGCAAGAGGGCACCGCAGTGGATCGAAAAATCCGCTGAATAGGGTGGGATGGTGGCAATGGCAGATTCCGCTTGGCGGCGGCGGAGAATGTCATTATGACTATGCGCCTCGTCAGCGCCGGATCTGTCTTCCGGGGGTGTGGCGGAATTGGTAGACGCGCGCGACTCAAAATCGTGTTCCGCAAGGAGTGTGGGTTCGAGTCCCTCCACCCCCACCAATTTCCAGCTCCGGCGCTGACGGACCGCTCCTGACAGTCCGGTTTATCCGCTCCATGGCCTTCCGGCATGGGGGTATGCCCTTTGTGCGCGCAGTCTCTTGACGTGCCGGGGGAACGGATTACCATGCGCGGGGCCGGTTTTCCGGCAACATATTGTTTTTATTGGATGTGCCTTGGCAGGTGGCCGACTCGCGGCGACCCCGGCCTTCCGGATGTCCCTGTTCTGTGATGATGGATCGACGCTATGTCTGCTTTTCCGGCTGAAACCCCGCAGTATCTTCTGACCATCAAATGCCCCGATGCCATGGGTATCGTCGCGGCGGTGTCCGGTTTTCTGGCCGAGAACGAAGCCTTTATCACCGAAAGCTCCCACTTCAGTGACGCCGATACCGGCCTGTTTTTCATGCGCACCACCTTCCGCTCCGGCGGGGCCCGGTTCCCGCAGATCGACAAGCTGAAGGCCGGATTTGCCCTGATCGGCGACCGCTTCGGCATGGACTGGGTGATGAAGGACATGAGTGTCCGCCCCAAGGTGCTGATTGCGGTGTCGAAGTTCGGCCACTGCCTGAATGACCTGCTGCACAGCTGGCGCAGCGGTCAGCTGCCGATCGACATTCCGGGCGTGATCTCCAATCACGAGGACTTCCGCGATCTGGTGGAGTGGCACGGCATTCCGTTCCATCACCTGCCGGTCACCAAGGCGACCAAGGCGGAACAGGAAGGCCAGATCCTGAGCCTGTTCCGGGACAGTGGTGCCGACCTGCTGGTGCTGGCCCGCTACATGCAGATCCTGTCCACTGACCTGTGCGAAGCACTGTCGGGCCGGGCGATTAACATCCACCATTCCTTCCTGCCGAGCTTCAAGGGGGCCAAGCCCTATCAGCAGGCCCATGCCCGGGGGGTGAAGATCATCGGGGCCACCGCCCATTACGTCACCCGCGATCTGGACGAAGGCCCGATCATTGAGCAGGGTGTGGAGCGGGTGGACCATACCTTCACCGTCGACAGTCTGGTCCGAACCGGACGGGATATTGAAACCGTGGTGCTGTCGCGGGCCGTGCGCTGGCATGTTGAGGGCCGGGTGATTCTGAACGGCACCAAGACGGTGGTGTTCCGCTGAGCGGAGCATCGGACGCTGTGGTTGAAGACAAGGGGCCTTTATGGCCCCTTTTTTCATGGCTGCGGCGATCGGAAAGGGTATTTGCTGAAAAGGGAGGCATTCTGTTGCGTTGCAAAAGATTCGGGCAGGGGGAATGTCTGTTTTTTATGCATATTTTTTAAGCAGAGGGGTGGGCGGGGCGTCGATTTGTCATTTAGTTTTTTAAAAACAGATACTTAATGAAACTGGCACGCCTCTTGAAAAGGATGTTTCCGGGAACAGAAATGGGGCCGCCTAAAAACAGGGCTGTCACCGGGGGTCCCCCGGGATGACGGCCACAGGCCCCGACAGCGGAACACAGAGGTGATCGCATGAAACTTGTCATGGCTATCATCAAGCCCTTCAAGCTGGAGGACGTGCGCGAAGCGCTCGCGGCCATCGGTGTGCAGGGCCTGACCGTCTCGGAGGTCAAGGGTTTTGGCCGCCAGAAGGGACAGACCGAAATCTACCGTGGCGCGGAATATCAGGTCAGCTTTCTGCCGAAGGTGAAGATCGAGGTCGCGGTGAAGAGCGATCTGGCCGATCAGGTGGTGGAGACGATCTGCTCCGCCGCCCGTACCGAAAAGATCGGCGATGGCAAGGTCTTCGTGTTCGATGTCACCAAGGCGGTGCGCATCCGGACCGGTGAGACCGATGGCGACGCGCTGTAATCGCGGACGGAAGGAGACTTTTGCAATGATGTCCATTTCCAAGCGCATGGTATCTTCCCTGCCGCGTCTGTCCGCCGTTGCCGGTGGGGCTGCCGCCGGTCTGCTGGCGGCGCTGCCGGCCTTTGCCGAAGATGCCCCGGCGGCTCCGGTCGCCACTCTCAATTCCGGCGATACCGCCTGGATGCTGGTGTCCACCGCTTTCGTGCTGATGATGACCATTCCCGGTCTGGCCCTGTTCTACGGCGGTATGGTCCGCAAGAAGAACGTGCTGGCGATCATGGCGCAGAGCTTTGCGATCTGCTGCTTTGTCTCGGTGCTGTGGATGGTGGTCGGGTATTCGCTGACCTTCGGGACCGGCAATGCCTTTATCGGTGACTTCTCCAAGGCCTTCCTGTCCGGCATCGGCATTGATGCCCTGTCCGGCACCATTCCGGAAGCGCTGTTCCTGGCCTTCCAGATGACCTTTGCCGTCATCACGCCCGCCCTGATCACCGGGGCGTTCGCTGACCGCATGAAGTTCTCGGCGATGCTGGTGTTTTCGCTGGTATGGGTGCTGGTGGTCTATGTGCCGGTTGCTCACTGGGTGTGGGGCGGCGGCTTCCTGATGAACGAAGGCGTGCTCGATTTCGCCGGGGGCACCGTGGTGCACATCAACGCCGGTGTCGCCGGTCTGGTGGCCGCCATCGTGCTGGGCAAGCGCAAGGGTTACGGCACCGAGAACATGGCGCCGCACAATCTGACCCTGTCGGTGGTCGGTGCGGCCCTGCTGTGGGTTGGCTGGTTCGGCTTCAACGCCGGGTCGGCGCTGACCGCCGGTGGTCTGGCTGCCATGGCCCTGCTGGTCACCCACATTGCCGCCTCCGCCGCTGCGGTGTCGTGGACGCTGGTTGAGTGGATCTTCCGGGGCAAGCCGAGCGTGCTGGGGATCATCTCCGGGGCTGTCGGCGGTCTGGTCGCCATCACTCCGGCTGCCGGTTTCGTCACCCCGACCGGGGCGCTGATCATCGGTCTTCTGGCGGGCGTGGCCTGCTTCTGGGGTGCGGTGTGGCTGAAGCACAAGCTGGGTTACGATGACTCCCTCGACGCTTTCGGTGTCCATGGGATTGGCGGTCTGGTCGGTGCGGTGCTGACCGGTGTGTTCGCCGCCAGCGCGATCGGTGGCAAGACCGGCCTGCTGGAAGGCAACGCGGGTCAGGTCGTCACCCAGATTTACGGTGTGGTTGCCACGGTGGTGTGGTGTGCGGTGGCCACCTTCATCATCCTGAAGGTTCTGGACATGATCATGGGGATCCGTGTTTCTCCGGAAGAAGAGACAGAAGGTCTCGATCTGGCCGAACACGGCGAGACCATCCACTGAGTACTGCCGGAGTTCCGGTGGAACAGCAGGCGGCCCGGGAGCAATCCCGGGCCGCTGTGCTTTTCTCAGGATCCGGTTTTGGAATGGGCCGCTTTGTGGGCGGCAATTTCGGCCATCAGGGCCGGGCGGCGGGCCATGGTGGCCAGTGCCGGGCCTTGCAGGGCGGTCAGGGCCAGCTTGCCGCAGGCCATCAGCAGGCCGGTCACAAGGGCATCAAGAAACCATGCGGCGGCAAGGCCGGGAACGCCGTATTCGGTCAGGGCCGATCCGGCGAGTCCCGGCAGGGTCCACAGGCCGGTCAGTCCATGCAGGGCCAGTGCGATCCAGAACCCGGAGCAGTACGGGCAGGTCCACTGTTGATACAGGGTTTGCAGGGGCTGGGGCAGGAGGCTCAGCAGCCGGTTGAACCACGATCCCCATTCGGGGAGTTTCTCCCAGATCAGGACGTAGAGGGCGAGGCCGGTCAGGGGCAGGGTGAGGGTCATGGTGGAGATCCATTTTAGAAAGTTAGACAAACTAATTAATTGGGTGTGCGCAAGGAAAAAGGGTGGTTGCGGAGAGGGGCGACGTCAGGGGGAGGGGGGGAGCAAAGGCTCCAGAGCGTGCCGCAGGGCTGTCAGGTCAAGGCCGGGGGCGTGGGACAGCAGGGCTGCGGCAACGTCGCTGTAGCGCTGGGCGGCAGCGGTCAGGGCAGTCTGGCCGTCCGGGGTCAGGAACAGGTGATGGGCGCGGGCATCGCGGAAGCAGGGGGTGCGGCGGACGAAGCCACGCTCTTCCAGCCGGGCGATGGCAATGCTGACCGAGGCCTTGCTGACCGACAGGGCGGCGGCCAGATCCTGTAGATGCAGGCCATGGTCCGGGGTGCCGGGAGCGTCCTCAAACACCTGCACGCCGCAGCCTGCCATGCGTTGCAGGGCGCGGAGGTATTCAAACTCACTGTAGGACAGGCCCCCGTCAGCAGCCCCATCCTGCCAGCGGCGGTGCAGCAGCCGGTGCAGGGTTTCCAGTGTTTCGGCAAGGGCAGCAGCGGTCACGGGATGGCCTTCATTGGTTAGGGACCCTAACAATAGGGCTGTGCAGAGATCCGTCAAGGGGGTGGAGTGTCCCCCGCCTGTCCGCAGGCGGATCAGATGGTCTGGTTCATCGACAGGGCAGGCATTTCGGCGGTGCCGTGGATGCGGACCACCTGTGCCGGAATCCCCGCCACCGTGCAGCGCGGCGGCACCGGTTTCAGCACCACGCTGCCAGCGGCGATCTTGCTGAATTCGCCGATCTCGATATTGCCGATGATCTTGGCCCCGGCCCCGATCATCACGCCGCGCCGGACCTTCGGGTGACGGTCGCCGGTGACTTTCCCGGTGCCGCCGAGGGTGACGTTCTGGAGGATCGACACGTCGTCATCGACGACGGCGGTTTCGCCGATCACGATCCCCGACCCATGGTCGAGCATGATCCCGGCCCCGATCCGGGCGGCGGGGTGAATATCCGGCCCCAGCACCATCGAAGCCCGGTTGGCGACCCAGGCCCCCAGTTCCGTCCGCTCGTGCGTCCACAGGTGGTGGGCGATGCGGTGCGCCTGAAGGGCCTGAAAGCCTTTGTAGTTCAGCAGGGCATGCAGATAGGTGGTGCAGGCCGGATCGCGGTCGCGCACCGCCTGAAGGTCGCGGGTCAGGACGGTGTTCACCGCCTCCCGCGACAGCACCTCGTGGAACAGCGCCGACAGGCCGCAGACATCCATGCCCGGGGCGCACAGGGCCCCGGCCAGAATTCCGGCCACGGCCCCGGCGAGGGATCCGTCATCGGGCAGTAGGGCAGACAGCACCGGTTGCAGCAGCGGTTCCTTCCGGCTCAGCCGGGCGGCTTCGCAGGTCAGGGTCTGCCACGACAGTTCGGGGATAATGGCAGCGGCCTGAAGGTTCGGAAGGGTCATGACGGGGCCCCGGATCAGAAAAGAAGGGTAAGGGCCTCAGATATGGGCCGCTTTGGGCAGCGGCGCCACAGGTATTTGCAGGCGGGCGGTCAGCGCGGGTGGCTTTCCGCCTTCACATGCAGCGGCCGCCCGGCACCAAGGCCGAACAGCGCCCCGGCCCCGCAGATGACGGCGAACAGGATGGCGACGGCGGTCCAGCCGCCGAAGGCATCGTGCAGGACGCCAACCAGAAACGGCCCGCCGCTGGCAAGGGTGTAGCCGAACCCCTGCGCCATGCCTGAAAGCTGGGCGGCGACGTGGCTGTCGCTGGCCCGCAGCACGATCAGGGTGATCCCCAGCGCGAAGGCAGCGCCCAGCCCGACCCCGGAAAACAGCGTCCACACCCACACGGTGGACAGCGGGGCGAAAATAAAGCCCAGCATGCCGATCAGGGTCAGGATCAGGGTGATGACGGTGGCGATGCTCTGGCTGGGGCGGCGGGTGGCCAGAATCGGCGCGAGAAGGGACGAGGGCACCTGAATCAGGATCGACAGCGACACCACCCACCCGGCCTGCACCGGATCCAGTCCCCGGTCGCGCAGGATCGGGGCCAGCCAGCCGAACAGGGAATAAGCCATGGAGGATTGCAGCCCCATGAACAGGGTGACCTGCCACGCCAGCGGATCCCGGGTCAGGCCCCGCACGGTCCAGCCCTTTCCGGCGGCGGCGCTGCGCCCGGCGCGGACCTGCGGAAACCACACCACGGTGGCGATCACGGCGGGCACGGCCCAGAAGGCCAGCGCAAAGGCCCACGATCCTCCGGCAGCCTGCTCCAGCGGCACGGTAAAGCCTGCCGCCAGCGAGGCCCCGGCGCACAGGGCCATGGTGTAGACCCCGGCCATCAGCGCGGCCTTGTGCGGAAAGTCGCGCTTGACCAGCCCCGGCAGCAGCACGTTCATTCCGGCGATGGCGGCCCCGACCAGCACGCCGGACAGCAGCAGGGCCGGATAGGTCACCACCAGCCGCAGCACCAGCCCGGCAATCAGTAGCAGCATCAGCAGCAGGATCGCCTTTTCGGTTCCCAGCCGCCGCCCCATGCCGGGGGCCACGGCGGAGAACAGGCCGAGGCAGACCACCGGCAGGGTGGTCAGCAGGGCGGCACCGCTGCCGCCAAGGCTGAAGGTCGCCATGATCTCCGACAGCACCGGCCCGACGCTGGACAGGGCCGGACGCAGATTGAAGCCGACCAGCACGATGGCGACGATCAGCATCATGCTGCCCGCCACCACCGGGGCCGCCGGGGCCGCGGCCGGGGTTTCGGTGCTGGCGTCGTCGGCGTCGATCAGCAGATCTTCGGCCAGATGTTCGACGGCGTCGGCATCCAGCGGCGGCGCGGACGGAGTGGAAGGATCACGGAGAGACATGGCGGGGAATCCGGAGCTTCAGACAATCAGGGGGAAGGGAACAGCAGACCGTCCAGCGCCTCGATCATCGGGGTGATGACGGCGGCGGCGGCGGCGGCGGCCCGGTCGGGGTCGCGGTCGGCAATGGCGTCAACAATCCGTAGATGGGCCTCATGCCGGGGATCCGGCAGCGCGGTGTCCCGCAGGGCGGTGACGATGTGGCGACGGATCGACTCGGCAAACAGGCCGTACAGTTCCGACAGAACCGGGTTGTGGGCGGCGTCGGTGACGGTCAGGTGGAATTGCAGGTCGCGGTCAACAAAGTGTTCCAGCGGAATGTCGCTGTCAGGGTCGGGGGCCTGCTCCAGCGCCCGCCGCACCTCCAGCGTGCTGTGCAGGCGGGACAGGTCGGCCTCGGTGCGGCGCTCGGCGGCGAGGCGGGCGGCTTCCACCTCCAGCGCCCGGCGGACTTCCAGATGTTCCCGCAGTCCGGCGCGGTCGATGCGGCGCATGCATTCGCCGGGATCGACCCGGCGGCGGACATAGGTGCCATCCCCCTGCCGCACTTCCAGCATACCGGCATGCGACAGCACGCGCACCGCCTCGCGGATGGTGCCCCGGCTGACATTGAGCTGTTCGGCCAGACGGCTTTCCGGGGGAATGCGGTCGCCGACCTCCCACGATCCGCTGGCGATCTGGTGACGCAGCGTGGCGATGGTGGCATCGACCAGCGATGGCCGGGGTGGCATCGGGCTGAGAGGGGCGTTTGCAAGCGGGGAGGCGGGCATGGTGGAGCGGGCCGGATCAGCGGAGAACAACAGGTCATCAAAACATCAGATGTCTTGATGATTTTGGCAAGCGCGAAGTGACGGGCCACCGGGGAGAACCGGCGAAAATCCTGCGCGGGCAGGGTTTTGCGAAAAAAGTGCAAATCCGCTCTTGCGTCGGGCGGGGAGTGTGCAGTAAGGTGCGCTCCCTCAGCAGCCTGTGGATCACACAGGTTTACGGATGCACCCGTAGCTCAGCTGGATAGAGTACTGCCCTCCGAAGGCAGGGGTCACAGGTTCGAATCCTGTCGGGTGCGCCACTTTCCGTTCTGCTGATCATGCCCGTCCGGCCCGGAAGCCTGACGGGTTTTTTGTTGTTTGCCGTCCTGCCGGAGCCTGTGCCATGACCTGCAAAATCTGCGGAACCCCCGTCACCGATGCTGAGTGTTGCAGCGAGGCCTGCCGCCTGAAGCTGGACTGTGCCCGCATTGTCTGGGACCGCGACGCCCGCAAGATCGGGGTCAACGGCTATTACGACAAGCGCTACCGCGAGCATCTGTGCACCGGCAACGCGCGCGGGGCCAAGATGATCCTGAAGGAATGGAATGCTGTCCGCGACACGCTGGGGGAACGGCCGTAACGGGAGCGCGGTTGCTGTTCTGCCGGACCACTGTACGGATGCAGGCTCTTGGGCTGCGCCGGGCTTCGCGGTACTGTCGTCGGGCTGGGTGAATGCGGTGCGGAGTGCTTTCGGAATATGGTGGCTGCGATGCTGTCGGCTGTGCCTGTGTCCGCCGTCATCGGGGAGAACCGGCAGGGACCTGAGATTTCACTGCGCTCCTATGGCCGGTCCGGGGCCGCGCACAGCCACAGTTTTGCCCAACTGGTGCTGCCGCTGGCCGGGGCGATGGCACTGGAGGTTGCCGGGCGTGGCGGGGTGCTGCGGCGTGGCACCGCCGCCTGCGTTGTCCCCGGTCACCGCCATGATCAGGAGGCCCGGGCCGCCAACCGGTTTGTGGTGGTGGATGTGGAGGCGGCGGCACTGGGCGACCGGCGGCTGGAACAATGGGCGGGTCAGCCGTTTCTGCCGGTGTCTCCGGCGGCGGGGCATCTGATTGAGTATATGGGCAGTCTGCTGGCCGCAGGCACGGCATCATCCGGGCAGGCCACCCTGTGGCTGCCCTTGCTGCTCGATGCCCTGCAGCCGGACCGGCCTGTCGCTGTGGTGCCCCGGCTGGCCGGGCTGCTGGCGGCACTGGAAGCCGATCCGTTCCGGGGGTGGAGCGTGGCGGAGATGGCCGACCGTGCCGCCCTCAGCCCCCGCCGCCTGCATGCGCTGTTCCGGCAGGATCTGGGGGCAACGCCGCAGGGTTGGCTGGCCGGGCTGCGGCTGGCGCGGGTGCAGCACTGGCTGACGGCCACGGATCTGTCGGTGGCGGAAATCGCTTACCGCGCCGGATATGCCGACCAGAGTGCCCTGACCCGGGCCCTGCGCCGCCAGACCGGCCTGACCCCGGCGGCCTACCGGCGGCAGGAACGGTCCAAACTCCGGCAGTCCTGATCAAGACCCGCCGGGGACATCCGGGAGATGGTGCCGGATCCTTTCCCCTTGCCCAGACAGGAGTGTTTCCCGCGATGACGTCCTCCGCTGCCCTGCCCACCGCCCCAATCAGCATTGACCAGTTTCTGGCGGTGGATATCCGCGTCGGCACCATCCGCCGGGTCGAGGCTTTTCCCGAAGCCCGCAAACCGGCGTGGAAGCTGGAGATTGATCTGGGGCCGGAGATCGGTCTGCGCCGGTCCAGCGCGCAGATCACCGATCTCTACACCGCAGAGAGCCTGCCGGGGCGGCAGGTGCTGTGTGTGGTCAACCTGCCGCCGCGCCGGATCGGCCCCTTTGTCTCCGAGGTGCTGACCCTTGGCCTGCCGGATGCGGACGGGCGGGTGGTGTTGCTGGCCCCGGAGCAGCCGGTGCCGGACGGCGGACGGATGTACTGAGTCACCCTCAGCCCCCCTGAAGGGACGGATCCGGCTCCTGTACGATGGCACCATACCAGCCCAGCCCGTCATAGGTTTCGTACCCCGGGGTCAGGGCAAAGCCGGTGACGGTGCCATCCGGGGCGGAGAGGTGACCCCGTTCCGCCCCCTGAGTGTCCAGCCGGAGGGTTTCCGTCAGGATGCCTTTCCCGTCCGAGGCGGCAATCACCCGTCCGGCGGAATCCAGCAGCAGGCAGCGGCTGCGGGCGCGTTCCTCCTCGCTCAGGCGGACGCCTTTCACCACCGCCTCGGCCTGCGGCTGCCAGTCGAAAAACACCGCCAGCACCCCGATCGGCGCACCGTCAGTCTCGCCGTTCTCGCGGATGGCGGTGGCGTAAACGGCGGCCTGTGATCCGGCCAGCGCATCATAGGTGCGGATGTCGCCGACCACGAATTCTCCGCCGTCGCGGGTGGCCAGAGCCCGGCGGAAGATGTCGCCCTGTGCCACCGACCGCCCTACCGCCTGCGGGTAGCGGTCCGGGCGGCCATTGGCAATCACGGTGCCGCTGGCATCAATCACCCACAGATCCAGATAGACGGTATAGGACGACAGGATCACCGCCAGCCGGTCCGAGGCGCGGCGCGCGGTGGCGGCGGTCGGGGTGGCGATAGCATCAACCACCGCCGCATCGGTGGCCCACCACCGGACATCGCAGGAGCGTTCGTACAGGTTCCGGTCGATGATCTCGATCATGTTCAGGGCCAGATCGGCCAGCCGCGTGCCCCGCACGTGATCCACCAGTCCCCGGCCAAGGGTGGACAGGTCGCGGGCGCTGCCCGCCAGTTCCTGCTCCAGCTCCTTCGCCACATCGGTGATGGCCTGTGAGATGGATTTGACCTCGGTCGCCACCACGGCAAAGCCCTTACCGTGCTGCCCGGCCCGGTTGGCCTCGATCAGGGCGTTCAGCGCCAGCATCCGCACCGATCCGGTGATCTGGTGGATGGTGTTCATCTTGGCGGCGGTGACGGAGGATACTTTTTCGGCGAGGGCGACGATCCGCTCGGGACTGGACATGGGGAGCCTCCTGCTGTCGGCTGGGACTGCATTGCTTTTGTGCGGACCTCGTTGGGTCCATGGCCACCCGTTATTCTTTGCGCTTATATCAGCAAGAACGATGCCACTTTGGTTGTAGCGCCTAAGCGGTTCTACACGCTGGGATACTCTGACTTTGGATAAAATATGTCAGGGTTGCTGCCTAAAGTGCGGGCAGGCATTGCCTGTCCTGTTAGCAGGTGCGGCATTCCCCTGACAGCGGTGGGGAAGATGACAGGCCCGCCGGGCCGGGGCCGGGGCGGGCCTTGACAGGGCGTGGCCCTGCTTCCATTGTCTGCCGAAGTACCGAGGGGTGCCGCGACGCGTGTCGTCGGGCTGAGATCCGGAGCAACCGGGAACCCTTAGAACCTGATCCGGGTCATACCGGCGGAGGGACGGACCATTTCAAGCCGCACTCGCCAAACCCGGATCTCCTTCTTTATGAACGGGAGATCCACATGAATTCCATCACCAAGGCCCCGGCCAATATTACGGTCGGTCCGCTGCCGGGGTCGCGCAAGGTCTACGTCGAAGGCCCGATGGGGGTGCCGGTGCCGTTCCGCGAAGTGGCGCTGGAGCCGTCTTCGGGGGAACCGCCGATCCGCCTGTATGACACCTCCGGCCCCTACACCGATCCGTCCTTCGTCCATGCCATCGACAAGGGCCTGCCGGCCCTGCGGGAACCGTGGATCATGGCCCGGGGCGATACCGAAAGCTACGTCGGCCGTCAGGTGAAGCCGGAAGACAACGGCAATGCCAGCGGGGATTATCTGGCCCCGACTTTCCCGGTCACCCGCCAGCCGCGCCGGGCCAAGGCCGGTGGCAACGTCACCCAGATGCACTATGCCCGCAAGGGTATCATCACCCCGGAAATGGAATTCGTGGCGATCCGCGAGAACCTGCTGCGCCAGCAGGCCCGCGAACACGTTGACCGTCTGCGCGCCCGTGACGGCGTGCCGCATGACGCGGTGATCCCCGACGATATCACCGCTGACTGGGTCCGGCAGGAAGTGGCCTGTGGCCGCGCCATCATCCCGGCCAACATCAACCACCTTGAGCTGGAACCGATGGCGATCGGCCGGAATTTTCTGGTCAAGATCAACGCTAACATCGGGAACTCCGCCGTTACCTCCGGCATTGCCGAGGAAGTGGAAAAGCTGGTGTGGTCGATCCGCTGGGGCGGGGATACCGTGATGGACCTGTCCACCGGCCGTAACATCCACAACATCCGCGAATGGATCCTGCGCAACAGCCCGGTTCCGATCGGCACGGTGCCGGTCTATCAGGCGCTGGAAAAGGTCGGTGGCATCGCCGAGGACCTGACGTGGGATATCTTCCGCGATACCCTGATCGAGCAGTGCGAACAGGGCGTTGACTACTTCACCATCCACGCCGGTGTGCGCCTGCCCTACATTCCGATGACCGTGGACCGCGTCACCGGGATCGTATCGCGCGGTGGCTCGATCATGGCCAAGTGGTGCCTTGCCCACCACAAGGAAAACTTCCTGTACACCCATTTCGCCGATATCTGCGAAATCATGAAGGCTTATGACGTGTCGTTCTCCCTCGGGGATGGGCTGCGTCCGGGCGCCGGGGCCGATGCCAACGACCGCGCCCAGTTCGCCGAGCTGGAAACCCTGGGCGAACTGACCAAGGTGGCGTGGGATCAGGACGTGCAGGTGATGATCGAAGGCCCCGGCCATGTGCCGATGCACAAGGTGCAGGCCAATATGATCAAGCAGCGTGAACACTGTGGCGATGCCCCGTTCTACACCCTCGGGCCATTGGTCACCGATATTGCGCCGGGCTATGACCACATCACCTCCGGCATTGGCGCGGCGATGATCGGCTGGTTCGGCACCGCCATGCTGTGCTACGTCACCCCGAAGGAACATCTGGGCCTGCCGGACCGTGAGGACGTGCGGGTCGGTGTGGTGACCTACAAGATCGCCGCCCATGCCGCCGATCTGGCCAAGGGGCACCCGGCGGCCCGTCTGCGCGATGATGCGCTGTCGCGGGCCCGCTTCGAGTTCCGGTGGATGGATCAGTTCAATCTGTCGCTTGATCCGGAGAAGGCGCAGGAATTCCACGACGCCACCCTGCCGAAGGAAGCGCACAAGACCGCGCACTTCTGTTCGATGTGCGGGCCGAAGTTCTGTTCGATGAAGATCACGCAGGACATCCGCAACGAATTCGGTGGGGATGCCCAGAAGGGAGATGCCCAGAAGGGCATGAGCGATATGAGTGAGAAGTTCCGGGAGCAGGGCAGCGAGATCTATCGACCCAGTGCGGCTGAATAAGCCGCACCTGGTTTTAAAAGATCTGGGCGGCTGAATAAGCCGCACCCGGTTTTATCCGTAAAGTTGAAAACCGCCGCTGGACTGTTCCGGCGGCGGTTTTTCTTTGGCCGCAAACCCCCGCCCCCGAGTCGGCCCACTCTTGGAGCGGCTGAGTCTGAAAAGACAGGAATAGGCTGTTTGGGGGTCGTAGATACGACCTATAGGGAATTTACGCAGCTGTCTTAAGGCCATACCACATTACTTTCATTCCATATGCCGGAATGTGAATGTTACTGTAGAGCGGTGGGGACGGGCTGTTTTCAGGCTGTCGGGGGTACAGGGGTGTACCCTTCGGCTGGCTGGTCAGGCCCCCATAAAGAGAACAAGAGGGGGATAGCTGCATGACAACACGTACGGTACGGTCCGGCGGATCGATCCGCCGCCAGATTTTGGTTCCGTTTCTGGCAACGGTGGCAGTCTCGCTGGTGGCGGTGATCTGGTATGCGTCGGCGACGCTGGGGGATCTGGCCCAGAGCCGGGCCCGCGATACCCTGAGCAGCCGATCGGCGCAGGAAGCGGAAACCATGGGCGGCATGCTGCTGCGGGCGGCGGCCTTTGCCCGTTCCGGCACCGGGATTGCCCACGCCTTTCTACAGAAGGAAGGGGGCTTTGACCGCGCCCTGTTCGGGCAGGTGTTGCTGAAGGAACTGACGGACAACCCTGATTTCATTGGTTTTTACGGCGGTTTTGAACCCAATTTCGACGGTCAGGACGCCCGGTATGCCAAGACGGATCTGGGCGATGATACCGGCCGTTACCTGATTTATGCCGCCCGTGATGACAAGGGAAAGCCCGGCATCACCATTGCGCCGATGACCGGCGATGCCGCAGAAAAGTTCTGGTATGACATGCCGATGCGGGAAAAGCGCACGGTCATCACCCCGCCGTATATGTACGAGGTGATGGGCACCAAAACCCTGATGACCACCCTCTCCTCCCCGGTGACGGATGTCGCTGGCAAGCCGGTCGGGATCACCACGGTTGATATCCCGTTGACCTCAATCCAGAAACTGGCGGCGGAGGTGAAGCTGTACGCCAGCGGCTATGCCATGGTGGTGTCGCACGATGGCAAGTGGGTGGCGTCGCCCGATGCGACGCTGATCGGGAAGACAGTGGAAAACCCGGCCCTACAGGCCCTGCTGACGGATGTCAGATCCAAAGGGGCGGTGCAGCGGGCGATGCCGGATCCGGCCAGCGGGGTTCCCAGCCTGATCAGTGCCACCCAGTTTGGTGTGGACGGGATCAGCGAACGCTGGGTGCTGATCGTCAGCGCCCCGGAAGCCGAGGTGATGGCCGAGGCAGTGCAGGCCCGCTGGACCATGCTGGCCGTCGGCCTTATTGCCGTTGTGGCATCCATGCTGCTGGCGGTGGTGATCGGGCAGCGGATTGCCCGGCCGATCATGACCCTGACCGATGCCATGACTGAACTGGCCGAAGGCAGGGATCTGAAAGTGGTCCCGCAGATCACCAGCCCGCAGGAACTGGCGGCGATGGCCGATGCGATGACGGTGTTCCGCGATAACATGGACCGGAACCGCCAGCTGGCGGCGGAGCAGGAAAAAGCCCGTCAGGTACAGGTGGAGCGGGCCGAGCGCATTCAGGGCCTGACCCGGGCGTTTGAGGGGGAGGTCAGCACCCTGCTGGGGGCCGTTGACAGCACCGCGCAGACACTGGAAAGCACGGCGCAGGGCATGAATGCGATTGCCACTTCGGCCAGTGAACAGGCCGGTCTGGTCGCCGGGGCCGCCGATGCCTCCCGCCAGAATGTGGAGACGGTGGCGGCAGCGGCGGAAGAGCTGTCGGCCTCGATCAACGAGATCAGCAGCCATGTCGGCACCTCGGCCCGCATCGCCAGCGAGGCGGTGGCGGCGGCAGAGGAAAGCACCGCCCTGATCCGCAGCCTTGAGGCCTCGACCGAGCAGATCGGGGTGGTGGTCAACCTGATCAACGACATTGCCAGCCAGACCAATCTTCTGGCCCTGAATGCCACCATTGAGGCGGCGCGGGCCGGGGATGCCGGGAAGGGCTTTGCCGTGGTGGCGAACGAGGTCAAATCCCTCGCCAACCAGACCGCCAAGGCGACGGAGCAGATCACCCGGCAGATTGAGGCGGTGCAGCAGGCCACCGGTCAGGCGGTACGGTCCAATCAGGCCATCGCCGGGATCATCCGCCGGATTGATGAAATCGCCACCACCATTGCCAGCGCCGTGGAAGAACAGGGGGCGGCAACGCAGGAGATCGCCCGCAACGTGGTGCAGGCGGCAAGTTCAACGTCGGAAGTGGCAGGCAGCATCAGCGATGTGCGCGGCGGGGCGGAACGTACCGGCCATGCGGCGACCGAGGTGTTGAGTGCTGCGGAAACGATGACAGCCCGGGCGGATGCCCTGCGGCAGGAGGTGGAACGCTTCCTGCAACAGATCATCCGGGTCTGATCGAAAAAAGAAGCCACCGATGGAAAAGGGCAGCCGCAGGGCTGCCCTTTCTGACTCTGATCTGATCCGGTCATTTCGCGGTGGGGATCAGAATGCCGGAACCACGGCCCCCTTGAAGGTTTCGAGGATGAAGGCGCGGACCTGATCGTTCTGATAGGCGGCAACCAGATCCTTCACCCAGGCCGCGTCCTTGTCCTTGGTCTGGACGACGACGATGTTGGCATAGGGGCTCTTGGCGTCTTCGATCACCAGCGAGTCCTTCAGCGGGTTCAGCCCGGCTTCCAGCGCATAGTTGGTGTTGATGGCGGCAGCGGTCACGTCCGGCAGGGAGCGCGGCAGCTGGGCGGCATCCAGTTCAACGAACTTCAGGCCCTTCGGGTTCTTGGTGATGTCGGCGGCACCCGGGGTCAGGCCGGTCTTGGCGTCCACCTCGATCAGACCCTGCTTGGCCAGCAGCAGCAGGGCGCGGCCGCCGTTGGACGGATCATTGGGGATGGCGACGGAATCACCGGCCTTCAGATCGGCCAGAGTCTTGATCTTCTTGGAATACACGCCCATCGGCTCGACGAAGTTGGTGCCGACGACGGTCAGGTCGTAGCCACGGTCCTTCTTCTGCTGGTCCAGATACGGCACGTGCTGGAAGCTGTTGGCATCCAGATCGCCGGAGGCCAGCGCCTGATTCGGCAGAATGTAGTCGTTGAAGGTGACGATCTTCAGGGTGTGGCCCTTGGCCTTGATGATCTCGGCAACCTTCTCGGCCACCTGCTCATGCGAACCGGCGGAGACACCCAGCTTGATTTCCTTGGCGACCGCCGGGGCGGCGATCAGGACGGCGGACACCGCAGCGGCGGCGAGCGTGGACAGAAGACGCATCGGTCGTTTCCTTTTTTTGCTGTTGGACCGGGGCGGGCGGCGCACCCCCCGCCCCGAGGCTCTGAGAAAGAAAAATAATGAAACCGTCCTCAGGCACCCGGTGTCTGAGAGACAGGGAACGGAAGCCCGGCTTTGGCCGGGCTGACTGGCCCATTGAGGGCCCGTCCGCCCATGCGGACGTGAGGCAAGGGCGCGGACGCGCCCGCCCGCCGTCTGAGGGACAGATCCCAAAGCCAAGCGGGCGAATGCCCGCGCCCGGCGCGTGAGATCACATCCTTAGAAGGCCGGAACCACGGCGCCCTTCAGGTCGTTGGTGATGAAGGTGCGGATTGCAGCATCGTTGTAGGCGGCAACCAGATCCTTCACCCACGCTTCGTTCTGGTTCTTGCCCTGCACCACGATGACGTTGGCATAGGGGCTGTCCGCATCTTCACGGGCGATGGAATCCTTGGTCGGGTTCAGCTTGGCTTCCAGCGCGTAGTTGGTGTTGATCGCGGCCAGCGTCACGTCGGGCAGGGAGCGCGGCAGCTGGGCGGCATCCAGTTCGACGATCTTCAGGTTTTTCGGATTCTTGGTGACATCAGCGGCACCGGGGGTCAGCCCGGCCTTGGCATCCACCTCAATCAGGCCCAGCCTGGCCAGCAGCAGCAGGGCGCGGCCACCGTTGGACGGATCGTTGGGGATGGCGATGGAATCACCGGCCTTCAGGTCCGCCAGCGACTTGATCTTGTCGGAATACACCGCCATCGGGGCGACAAAGCTGGTGCCTACGATGGTCAGATCGAAATTACGGTCTTTCTTCTGGCGGTCCAGATACGGCTTGTGCTGGAAGCTGTTGGCATCCAGATCGCCGTCAGCCAGCGCCTGATTGGGGAGAACGTAATCGCTGAAGCTGATGATCTTCAGGGTGTGGCCCTTGGCCTTGATGATCTCGGCGACCTTTTCGGCCACCTGCTCATGCATGCCGGTGGTGACACCCAGCTTGATGTCTTTGGCGGAAACCGGGGCAACAGTCAGGGTCGCCAGGGCGGCAGCGGCCGCCAGCGTGGACAGAAGACGCATCGGATTACTCCTGAGAGCCAGATGAAGACGAAAAGGAAGGAGAGAAAGAAGGATCAGAGGTTACGCTTGTCGGCCTTGCGGGCCAGCCAGTCGCCCAGCATCTGCACGCCCTGCACCACCACGATCAGGGTGATCACCACCGCGATCATCATGTCGGGACGGAACCGCTGGTAGCCATAGCGGATGCCGAGGTCGCCCAGCCCGCCGCCACCGACGGCCCCGACCATGGCGGAGTAGCCGATCATCGCCACGGCGGCGAGGGTGATGCCATGGATCAGGCCGGGCAGGGCTTCGGGCAGCAGTACCTTGACCACCACCTGCCATGGGCGGGCGCCCATGGCCTGTGCCGCTTCGATCAGGCCGCTGTCAACCTCGCGCACCGCGCCTTCGACAATGCGGGCCAGAAACGGCACGGCGGCAACGGTCAGCGGAACGATGGCGGCGCTGGTACCGATGGAGGTTCCGGCCACCAGACGGGTGAAGGGAATGATCGCCACCGCCAGAATGATGAAGGGGATGGAACGGGCGGCGTTGATCACCGGCCCGGCAATCAGCTGGAACAGCGGGGCTTCATACAGTTCCCCCCGCCGGGAGGTGGCGAGCAGGATCCCCAGCGGCCCGCCGATCAGCAGGCTGATCGCCAGTGCCACGGAAACCATGTACAGGGTTTCCAGCGTGGCATTGAGCAGCAGCGGCAGAATGGCGGACAGCATTACAGCACCTCTTCGGCGGACAGGTCGGCATCGGTCAGGGTGTCGAGGCTGTGCAGTTCATGCAGCATCGACCGGGTGACCGGGTGGGCCGGGTTGGCAAACACATCGGCGGTGATGCCGGTCTCAACAATCTCGCCATGGTCCATCACCGCAACCCGGTCACACAGCAGGCGGACCACATCCATTTCGTGGGTGATCACCACCATGGTCAGGTTCAGGCGGCGGTTGATGGTTTTCAGCAGGGCGAGGATCTGGCGGGTGGTTTCGGGGTCCAGTGCCGAGGTCACCTCGTCGCACAGCAGCACCTGCGGCGAGCTGGACAGGGCGCGGGCAATGCCGACGCGCTGCTTCTGCCCGCCGGACAGTTCCGCCGGATAGCGGTCCCGCTTGTCAGCCAGCCCGACGAGGGGCAGCAGCGGATCCACAGCGGCGGCAATCTCCGCTTTGCTGGCCCCGGCCAGTTCCAGCGGCAGGGCGACGTTGTCATAAACGGTGCGGGATGACAGCAGGTTGAAGTGCTGGAACACCATGCCGATCCGGCGCCGGAACAGCGGCAGGTCGCGGATGGGCAGGGCGGTGACATCGCGGCCTTCCACCTCCACCGTTCCGGCGGTCGGCCGTTCCAGCAGGTTGATGGTGCGCAGCAGGGTCGATTTTCCGGCACCGGACCGGCCGATGATGCCGAAAATCTCGCCCTTGCCGACGGACAGGCTCACCCCTTTCAGGGCGGTGTGCGGCGGGGTCCCCCGGCGGGCGGGATAGGTTTTCTCGACAGACTTCAGACGGATCATGGCAGGCACCCGGATAAACAAAAAAACCGCTTTTCCTGACGGTAAAGCGGTGCAAAGCGGATATCCGATAAGCCCCTCGCTTTAGCCGCATTTATCAAGCGCCCGCAAGCTGAGAAGCAAATCGGCGCGTTGGATCCAACTTAGTCGGTCCATTCGTTTACAGCAATCTTTTTTCACATGCGTTTTGCGCATGATGGTCATGCGGGGAGAAAAATAACGTTCTTTTGTTGTGGATTTAGGGGGTCTCACCGTGTCGCGTCTGCCTCTGCCGACAGATCACTGCGGCGGTAGGCGTCCGGGCTGAGCCCGGTTTCCGCCCGGAACATGGCGATAAAGGCGGAAACGGACGCATATCCCAGCTCCAGCGCGATGGCGGTGATGCTGGCCCCGGTGGCCAGAAGCTCCTGACTGCGGAACAGCCGCAGCCGTCGCCGCCACGCCCGCAGGGTCATGCCGGTTTCGGCCTGAAAGTGCCGGGTCAGGCTGCGTTCCGACAGGCCGAGGGTCTTGGCCCAGTCGTCCAGTCCGCGTGGATCGTCGGGGTGGGCATAAAGGGCCTCGCACAGCACGATCAACTGTCGCCGCCGCGGCCAGGGCAGGGCCGAGGGCAGGGCGGTCAGCCGGGGCAGGGTGGCAAGGATCAGGCTGTTGACCTGTTCGGCATAGGCGCTGCCGTCATCGGCCCGCTGGAGATCGGTGGCCTCGATGATCAGGGCCCGCAGCAGCGGCGGAACCGCGAAAACAAACGGGACGCCCGCCAGCCCTGTTCCGGCGGTCTCCGCCACATACAGGCTGCGGTATTCGGCCCCGCTGCGGGTGGCGACGGCATGGGGGGTGCCGCCGGGCAGCCACACCGCCTGTTCCGGGGGGATCACGAACCGCCGCCCGTCGAGGAACACCGTCAGCGCCCCGGTGATGGCATAGACCATCTGGTGCCAGTCGTGGCTGTGATCGGGAAAGTAATGGCGGGCGGGCAGGGACTGGGCGCGCACCCGCAGGGGATCGGGCCGCTGATCGGCGTCGGGCACGGACAGGGGCTGCCAGTTCTCCCCGGCCGGAAACAGATCTTGGCGGTTGATCGACATTTTTTGTCATTCCATCGCAAGACAGACGGAGGCGGGCACCGTATCACTGTTCTCTGATGGATCCCAGACGGAGACTCCCCATGTCGCCCCGGTATCGCTGGCAGGTTCTGACCGCCGGCATCTGCTCCCTTGTTCTGACCATCGGGCTGGCCCGCTTCGCCTACACCCCGCTGCTGCCGCTGATGAAAGCGCAGGCGGGACTTGATGATGCGCTGGGCGGCCTGCTGGCGACGGTCAACTACGCGGGGTACATGACCGGAACCCTGATTGCCACGGCGGTCTCCGGCCCGCAGCTGCGCCTGCGGCTGTACCGTGCCGGGCTGCTGGCCGGGGTGATCGGGGTGGCGGGTATGGGCCTGACCACCGATCCGTGGCTGTGGATGGTTCTGCGCTTCATCGCCGGAGTCAGCGCCGCCGGGGGGATGCTGCTGGGATCGGGGATGGTCTTTGCGTGGCTGGTGGCGCAGGGCCGCCGCCCGGAACTGGGGGTGCATTTCGCCGGTCTGGGGCTGGGGATTGTGGTTTCCGGGGTGCTGGTGCTGCTGATGGCGCTCTGGCCGTGGGACCGGCAATGGCTGGGGATGGGGGCGCTGGCGGTCCTGCTGTTGATCCCGGCCTGGGGCTGGATGCCGGAGATGACTCCGCTGGCCCGCAAGGCGGCGGAGGGGCCGGTCCGGTCCGGCGGCGGAAGCGGCTGGCTGCTGATTCCGGCCTATTTCTGTGCCGGGGTCGGCTTTGTGGTCAGCGCCACCTTTCTGGTCGCGGTGACGGAACGGGTGCCGGATCTGCGTGGCACCGGCCCGACCGTCTGGGTGGTCACCGGGCTGGCCGCCATGCCTGCCTGCATTCTGTGGGACCGGGTGGCGCGGCGGCTGGGCGATATTCCGGCCCTGATCGCCGCCTATGCCTTGCAGATCGTTTCGATCCTGCTGCCGGTGCTCTCCGATGGCCTGATGGCGGCACTGGCCGGGGCAGTGCTGTTCGGGGCCACCTTTATCGGCATTGTGGCGATGACGCTGGCCTTGGCCGGGCGGCAGTTTCCGGCCAATCCGTCGCAGGCGATGGCCCGTCTGACCCTGTCCTATGGGGTTGCCCAGACCATTGCCCCGGGGGTGACCGGTTTTCTGGCGGAGCGCAGCGGCAGCTACAACGCCGGACTGATCATGGCGGCGGTGGCGATGGGGGCGGGGCTGTTGATGCTGGCAGGGATGCGGACGCCGAAGGGATGAGGGGAGAGCCTTGCCTGAAACCCGCCCCTTCAGGGCTTTGGCCTGAAACCCGCCCCTTCAGGGCTTTGGCCTGAAACCCGCCCCTTCAGGGCTTTGGCCTGAAACCCGCCCCCTCAGGGCTCTGCCCTGAAACCCGCAAGGAGCCGCGGGCTCCTTGACCTCAATGTTTTGAGAAGGGGCGCAGGGGGATTGAGGCGCAGGTCTTATGCAAAACGGGCCGCATCACTGCGGCCCGTTGCAGGGTTCCGGCAGGGAAAGAGGGCTGAGGGGTCAGCCCTGCTTCACCAGCGCGTGCTTCTTCTTCCCGGCGGAGAGTTTGATCACCCCATCGGCGAGATCGGCGGCAGAAGCGGTCTGGTTCTCGTCATCGACCTTGGCGTCGTTGATCTTCACCCCACCGCCGCGCACCAGACGGCGGGCCTCGCCCTTGGAGGCGGCCAGACCGGCCGACACCAGAAGGTCGATCACCGGTACCGCCGCCGACAGGTCGGCGGTGATGGTCGGCAGGTCCCCGGCGACGCCACCCTTCTCGAAGGTTTCCTCGGCAGTGCGCCGGGCGGCGGCGGCGGAGTCGGCACCCCGGGCCAGCGTGGTCACCGCGTCGGCGAGGATCTTCTTCGCCTCGTTGATTTCCGCGCCTTCCAGCGCTTCCAGACGGGCGATTTCGTCCAGCGGCAGTTCGGTGAACAGGCGCAGGAAGCGGCCGACATCGGCATCCTCGGTGTTGCGCCAGAACTGCCAGAAGTCATAGCTGGGCAGCTTTTCTTCGTTCAGCCACACCGCGCCGTTGGCGGTCTTGCCCATCTTGGCGCCGGAGGCGGTGGTCAGCAGCGGCGAGGTCAGGCCGTAGACTTCCTTATAGCCTTCGGTCTGGCCATCCTTGCGGCGGGTCAGTTCCACCCCGTTGATGATATTGCCCCACTGGTCGGAGCCGCCCATCTGAAGACGGACGCCACGGCGGTTGTTCAGCTCGCGGAAGTCATAGGCCTGGAGGATCATGTAGTTGAATTCCAGGAAGGTCAGCGGCTGTTCCCGGTCCATCCGCAGCTTGACCGAATCAAAGCTCAGCATGCGGTTGATGGTGAAATGCACGCCGAAATCCCGCAGGAAGTCGATGTAGTTCAACTGGCCCAGCCAGTCGTTGTTGTTGACCATCACGGCATCGGTCGGGCCGTCGCCGAAGGTCAGGTACTTGGCGAAGACCTTCTTGATGCCATCCATATTGGCGGCGATCTGCTCATCGCTCAGCAGTTTGCGGGCTTCGTCCTTGAAGGACGGATCGCCGATGCGGCTGGTGCCGCCCCCCATCAGGACCACCGGCTTGTGGCCGGTCTTCTGCAACCAGCGCAGCAGCATGATCTGAATCAGCGAGCCGACGTGCAGGCTGTCTGCCGTCGCGTCAAAGCCGATATAGGCCGGGACGATTCCGGCTGAGAGCGCGGCGTCCAGTCCCTCCAGATCGGTACACTGGTACATATAGCCGCGCTCGACCACGGTCTTCAGGAAGTCTGACCGGAGTGAAGCGTGCGGGGAACTCATGATGGGTCTCTTTCACTGGGGGTGCAAAGGGGCTAAGGTTGATACCGCCGCCTGTGCCCCACGGGTTAAGGGTAAGAGGCGTCGTTTACCACACTCCCCGCCGCATCACAACGAAGCAGCCATGACCGCAGCCGCCGCCAGCCCCGTGTTTTCCTCCGCTCCGGCCGCTCCCAGCGCCAGCGATGTCCCTGAATCCGCCGTCAGCCGCTGGGCCGTCGGCCTGATGAGCGGCACGTCGCTGGATGGGGTGGATGCCGCCCTGATCCACAGCGATGGCCGGACCGTCCGCGCCTTCGGCCCGGCCCGCACCTGCCCCTATCCGCCGGAGCTGCGGGAGGCGGTGCGCGCCATTCTGGGCGAGCGTGGCGGTGAAGAGGCGATTGCGGCGGTGGAACGCACCCTGACCGATATCCATGCCGAAGCGGTGGAAGACCTGCTGGCCGCCGCCGGACTGACAGCCCGGCAGGTGGCGGTGGTCGGTTTCCATGGGCAGACCATCAACCACCGCCCGCAGGAGCGCCACACCCGCCAGATCGGCGACGGGGCACGGCTGGCGGCGCGGCTGGGGTGCCCGGTGGTCTATGATTTCCGCACGGCGGATGTGAAGGCGGGCGGGCAGGGGGCACCGCTGGTGCCGGTCTACCATCAGGCCCTCTGTGCCGGGCAGGATCATGCCGGGCAGGATGCCCCCGGCGTGACGGCGGTGCTGAACATCGGCGGGGTGGCGAATGTGACGGTTCTGGCCGCCGGACAGGCGCCGCTGGCCTTTGACACCGGCCCGGGCAATGCCCTGCTGGATGACTGGGCGTTACGCCATACCGGAGTGGCGGTGGACCGCGATGGGGCGCTGGCCCGTCAGGGGCAGGTGGATGCCGCCGCCCTTGGCCGCCTGATGGCTCACCCCTATTTTTCCCGCCGCCCGCCGAAATCCCTCGACCGCGATGACTTTGCGGCGCTGGCCCGCTGTGTTGATGGTCTGTCGGCGGCGGACGGGGCGGCAACGCTGGCCGCCTTCACCGTCGAGGCCTGTGCCACGGCGCGCGACTGGATGCCGCAGGCTCCGGCCCGCTGGCTGGTCTGCGGGGGCGGGCGGCATAACCCGACCTTGATGGCGGCGTTGCGGCAACGGCTGGCGGTGCCGGTGGAGCCGGTGGAAAGCCGGGGCTGGGATGGCGATGCGCTGGAGGCGCAGGCCTTCGCTTTTCTTGCCCTGCGCCATCTGGACGGTCTGCCGCAGACCTTCCCCGAGACCACCGGGTGCCCGGCCCCGATGACCGGCGGTCGGTTGGCTTTGCCTTAAATTTCCTATCTCATCCGGCGCGGAGCTGGGCTTCCAGCCCGTGGCGGTAGGTGGGGTGGGTCAGGGTCACACCCAGCTCCTGCTTGATGCGGTCGTTCCGCACCCGGCGGCTGTCGGCGTAGAAGCTGGCGGCCATCGGCGACAGGCTGGCCTGTTCGATCGGCAGGTCCGGCGGCACCGGCAGGCCCAGCAGGGTGGCGGCATGGGCAATCACATCCTGCGGCGGGGCCGGTTCATCATCGCAGACGTTGTAGATCCGTCCCGGGTTGGGCTGCTGCATCGAGGCTTGGACCACGGCGGCAATATCCTCCACATGGATCCGGCAGAACACCTGCCCCGGCTTGATGATCCGGCGGGCGGTGCCATTGCGCATCGAGTCCAGTGCGCTGCGCCCCGGCCCGTAGATCCCGGCCAGCCGGAAGGCATGCACCGGGCCACCAAGGGCCAGCCATGCCGCTTCCGCACGGGCGCGGCGGGCGGAGCGGGGCAGATCGGGGTCGATCGGGGTGTCTTCATCCACCCAGCCGCCGTGATGGTCACCGTAAACCCCGGTGGTGGACAGATATCCGGCCCACGTCAGGCTGCCGTCGGCCAGTTTCTGCCGCAGCAGGGCGGCATGATGGCGCAGGACCGGGTCGCCGCCATCGGTTTCGGTGGCAGAGTCCCCACCTTCCCGGGCCGGAGGAACCGAGGACAGCACATGGCTGACGCCGTCAAAGGCCCGCAGCGGCAGCGGAGCGGACCCGTCATAGGCCCACAGGGTCACGCCGTCCGGGGCCGGGCTGCGGGCCGGGTCCTGCACGGTGCCGCTGACAGTCCAGCCGTCGGCAAGCAGGCGGCGGGCCAGAACGCGGGCGCTGTACCCCAGACCGAAACAGAACAGATGACGCGACATGATCCCTCCGGGGACAACGGGATGAGGGTGGGGCCTGCCTTGATTTGGCCGGAGTTTCAACGTAAGACCCCAAAGCAGGGGCGGCAAGGGCCTGTCCTGTGGTTTAGGAGCTTCCGGCGATGCGGCTGTCGCGGACTGTCACTGTTCTGACACTGGCTGGCGTGGTGGTGTGGGGTGGCCTGCTGGCCCCGGCGCTGGCGGCGCAGGATAAAAAGGCCCCGGCCAAGGCATCCGCTCCGGCGGCGGCCCCGGCCCCGGCGGTAAAGTCTGATGTCGGCTGGAACAGTGCGGACTATGCTGCCTGCATGAAAACGGCGCGGGAACGGCCGAAGGCCGGATTCGATCAGGCCGGGGAATGGGCGGCCTTCGGCGGTGGGGTTCCGGCGGAACATTGCCGGGCCACCGCCTTGATCGGCCTGAACGAGCCGGAGGCGGCGGCGGATCTTCTGGAGACCCTGGCCGAGAAAAGCCGGGAAAGTGCCCAGATCAAGGTCGGCCTGCTGCGGCAGGCGGCACAGGCCCGCACGCTGGCCGGACAGCCGCCCCGGGCGCTGGCGGTGCTGAATGCGGCGGCCAAGGTGCTGCCGGGGGACCCGGATGTGCTGGAAGACCGCGCGGTGATGCGCATCGACTACGGCGAACCGTGGGACGCGGTGGATGACCTGAACGGTGTGCTGGACCGCCAGCCGAACCGGGTGTCGGCGCTGGTGCTGCGGGCGGCGGCGTATCGCCGTCTGGAAACGCTGGATCTGGCCAAGGCCGACATTCAGCGGGCGCTGGCGCTGGAGCCGAACAACCCGGATGCCTTGGTGGAATCGGGGATTCTGGCCCGGGTCACCGGCAATGATTCCGCCGCCCGCACCCTGTGGATGAGCGTGCTGCGGTCCGCCCCGGAGTCTCCGGCAGCGGATATCGCCCGGGCCAATCTCGCGAAAATGGATGTGAAGGTGAAGTAACGCCGTCCGGCGGGAGTGTCCCGGCTCAGGCCGGGGACAGCCCCAGATCGGCCAGCGCATCGGCCAGCCACACCGCCAGATCGTCGGTGATGTGGTGGCAGTATCCGGCCAGCTCCGCCGGATCGACCTGCGACAGCGGCGCATGGTCGGGGCCGGACCGCACCAGAACCGTGGTCATCCCCAGTTCTGCCGCCGTTTTCAGGTTGATGTGGCTGTCCTCGAAGAAGGCGGTCCGGGTCGGATCAATCCCATAGGTGGCGATCAGCCTGTCATAGGTCTGTCTCTGCGGCTTGGGGATGAAGTCGGCGGCGCGGATGTCGAAAGTGCCTTCAAACAGGTCTTCCAGTCCCAGCTTTTCCAGAACCCGGTCGGCATGCTTGACGGTGCCGTTGGTGAACACCAGACGGCGGCCGGGCAGGGCGGCGATGGCGGCGCGCAGGGCGGCATCATGGTCCAGCGCCGAATGATCGACGTCATGGACGTAATCGAGAAAGGCGTCCGGCTCCAGCCCGTGGTTCAGCATCAGGCCGCGCAGGGTGGTGCCGTAATCGCGGTAATACTTCTTTTGCAGGGCAAAGGCCTCTTCCGGCGACAGGCCGAGGAAGCTGCCGATGAAGGCCTTCATCTTTGCGTCAATCTGCGGGAACACGCTGCTGCTGGCCGGGTAGAGCGTGTTGTCCAGATCAAACAGCCAGGTGTCGATATGGGTCACGGAGGGGCTCAGACGCGGGGCGGCTGCGGTCATGAAGGCAGGGTCCTTTAAGGGGAAACGGCGATGGCAGTGTCTTACCAGAGAAACCCCCTGCCCGTCCCCACCCGCTTGCAGGATGGGGGTATTTCCTAAAAAGACAGCCCCCGGCCCGGGATGGGCAGGGGGCTGGTCTGTCTGGGTCTGATCCCTGAGGGCGGCAGGTTTATCCCTTACGGATCAGGGTTCCGGCACCCCGCGGGGTGAACAGTTCCAGCAGCACCGCATGCGGCATGCGGCCATCCATGATCACCGCCGCCTCGACGCCGCCTTCGACGGCTTCGATGCAGGTTTCGATCTTCGGGATCATGCCGCCGGAGATAGTGCCGTCTTCCATCAGACGGCGGGCGTCGGCGATGGTCAGGTCCGGGATCAGCTTCTTGTTTTTGTCCAGCACACCCGGCACGTCGGTCAGCATCAACAGGCGGGCGGCCTGAAGAGCCCCGGCGATTGACCCGGCGGCGGTATCGGCGTTGATGTTGAAGGTTTCCCCCTGTTCGCCGTAGCCGATCGGGGCGACGACGGGGATGATGTCGGACTGCTCAAAGTGCTTCAGGATGTGGGTGTTCACTTCCACCGGCTCACCGACGAAGCCCAGATCCAGCACCGTTTCAATGGAGCTGTCGGGGTCTTTCTTGGTGCGGGCCAGCTTGCGGCACTTGATCAGGTTGCCGTCTTTGCCCGACAGGCCGATGGCAAACCCGCCGGAACGGTTGATGGCGGTGACGATTTCGGCGTTGATCGACCCGGCGAGAACCATTTCGACGATATCGACGGTGGCCTTGTCGGTGACGCGCAGGCCATCAATGAATTCCGACTGGATCTTCAGGCGTTCCAGCATCTTCTTGATCTGCGGGCCACCGCCGTGCACCACCACCGGCTCGATGCCGACCTGATTGAGCAGCACGATGTCCTGCGCGAACTGAAGGGCCAGCGCTTCCTCGCCCATGGCGTGGCCGCCGTACTTCACCACCACGCGCTTGCCGCCGAACTGGCACATATACGGCAGGGCGTCGGACAGGGTCTGCGCCTTGCGCAGCCACAGGTCGCGTTCGGCGGCGGGAATTTCACTGGTGATCGGAGAATTGCTGTCGGACATCGACACGGATCCTCGTGAACGCGTTTACGGAAAAGGGAGAGACGTCAGGACCGCCGCCCCGGTACGGCACGGCGGCCTTAAAACCGGGGCCAGCTTAAAACAGTGACAGGCTTAAAACCGCGACAGGGCGGCGATTTCGGCACGGACTTCGTCCAGGCCGCTGGTCTTGGCCGAGCTGGTGCAGAGAATCACCGGATGGGCGGCCACATGCTTGGCCAGATCCAGTCTGGTTTTGGCCAGCACGGCCTCCAGCTCCGTCGGGCGCAGCTTATCGGTCTTGGTCAGGATCACCTGATAGTTGACCGCAGCGGCGTCGAGCATGGTCATGATCTCGCCGTCGGTGCTTTTGATGCCGTGGCGGCTGTCGATCAGCAGCATCACGCGGCGCAGGTTGGACCGGCCTCGCAGATACGACTTGATCAGCCGGGTCCAGCGGGCGACCTGATCCTTGGGGGCACGGGCATAGCCGTACCCCGGCAGATCGGCAAGCTGCATGATGCCGTCGAGGGAGAAGAAGTTGATTTCCTGCGTCCGGCCGGGCGTGTCGGAGGTGCGGGCCAGCCCGTTATGCCCGGTCAGGGCATTGATCAGGCTGGATTTCCCCACATTGGACCGGCCTGCAAAGCAGACTTCCGGCAGGGTGTCAGGCGGCAGCTGGGACAGGGAGGCCATGCCCAGCATGAACGTGCAGGGACGGGAGAAGAGCTTGCGGCCCTCCTCCAGTTCCTCGTTTCCCAGCGGTTGGGTTGCGTCGCGCACCGGGTCCGCTCCTTATGCCTTCGCCTTGGCGGAGGTCAGTTTGTTGTACCGGCGGGCGATGGACCACTGCTGAAGGATCGACAGGGTGTTGTTGCAGGTCCAGTACAGCACCAGACCGGCCGGGAAGCCCGCCAGCATCACCGTAAAGACGATCGGCAGCAGGTTCATCATCCGCGCCTGAATCGGGTCGGCCGGGGCCGGGTTCATCTTCTGCTGCAGATACATGGTGACACCCATGATCAGCGGCAGAACGCCGATGTGCAGGAAGGACGGCGGAGTCCACGGGATCAGGCCGAACAGGTTGAACAGGCTGGTCGGATCCGGGGCCGACAGGTCGGTGATCCACAGATAGAACGGGGTGTGGCGCATTTCGATGGAAATGAACAGCACCTTGTACAGCGCGAAGAAGATCGGAATCTGCAGCAGGATCGGCAGGCAGCCGGCCAGCGGGTTGGCCCCTTCCGCCTTATAGACGGCCATCATTTCCTGATTCAGGCGCTGACGGTCATCCTTGAAGCGTTCCTGCAGCTCCTTCACCTTCGGCTGCAGCAGCTTCATCTTGTTCATGGCGATGTAGGACTTGTTCGCCAGCGGATACAGCACCAGACGCAGGGCGACGGTGAAGGCGACGATCGCCAGACCGAAGTTGCCCAGCCAGCCATGCAGGGTCTGCAGCGCGTAGAAGAACGGCTTGGTCAGGAAGTAGAACCAGCCGAAATCGATGGCGAGGTCGAAGCGGTCGATGTGCTTTTCTTCGGCATAGCGGTCGAGCAGGTTGACCTGCTTGGCCCCGGCGAAGAAATCGGTCTTGGTGGTGACCGAAGCCCCGGCGGCGATCTGACGGGCCGCGCCCAGATAATCCACCTGATAGCGGTCGCCGTTGTTCCCGGTGTACAGGAAGCGGGCCTTGCTTTCCGTGGCGTTATCAAGGTCGATGGCGGTCAGCCAGTACTTGTCGGTGATGCCGACCCAGCCACCGGTGGAGGGATGCTCGACCTTCTTTTCGTCCTTCAGGGCCTTGTACTTGATTTCCTTCAGCGTGCCGTCGAACACGCCGACCGGGCCTTCATGCAGGATGTAGAAGTCGGCGGTATGCGGGGTGTAGCCACGCGCCACCAGACCGTAGGGGAACAGGGTGACGTCGCCGCCGCTCTTGTTCTCCACGGTGTCGGTGATGGTGAACAGGAAGTCACGGTCCACCGAGATCACGCGCTTGAACACCAGACCCTGCCCGTTGTCCCAGCTCAGCGTCACCGGGGCGGTGTCGGTCAGGGTGTCGCGGTCGGCGGTCCAGGTGGTGTCGGTGCCGGGAGTGGCCATGCCAGCCACGGCCGGAACCCAGCCGAATTCGGCATAATAGGAGTCCGTGGCATTCTTCGGGCTCAGCAGGACAATCCTGGCCGAGTCCGCCGCCGCGGTTTCGCGGTAGCCGGTCAGGGTCAGGTCATCAATACGGCTGCCGGTCAGCGACAGCGACCCGGACAGGGACGGAGTGCTGATGGTCACACGCTTGCTGTCAGCCAGCAGGGCCGGGCGGTCCTTCAGCAGGCCGTTGACCGAGGACGGCATCCCCGGGGCGGCGACAGACGGTATTGCCGTCGGCTGCGGCGTGACGGTTTGGCTCTGGGCGGCGGTTTCGACCGGCTTCGGCGGCTTGGGAGCCAGAAACTCGAAGCCGACGATGATCACCAGCGACAGGGCTACCGCAATGATAAGGTTTTTCTGTTCAAGCATTGCGCGCAAGATCCGCGTATGAGGCGAAAAGGAAGCAGCGCCCCCGACGGTGGGGCCGGTGCCGTAGAAGTTTGGCCGTGAAGATGGAGGCAGAGGCGCGGCAAGTCTAGCTCTTAGTGACCGGAAAATGCCGGATCAGGCCATTCTTCTGCCGGGATTTTCGGGAACTCCGGGTCCCCGACCGGCGCTCTCCTGCCATGGGGGCAGGAAAGGGCTTTATTTATCAGACTTTTGGGGGGTGTGACCGCAGCCGGGGCCGTGCCTGTGGAGGCGATCCGCTTCGGTCTGGGGATCATGGGAGCCGGGAACCGGATCGTAGCCCTGTCCGCCCCATGGGTGGCAGCGCAGGATCCGCCGCAGGGTCAGCCAGCCGCCGTAAAGGGCACCATGGCGGCGCACTGCCTCCAGCCCATAGGCGGAGCAGGTCGGGGTATAACGGCAGCTGGGCGGCAGCAGCGGCGACAGCAGCAGGCGGTAGGCATGGATCAGGGTCAGGAACAGCAGGCGCAGCGGCAGATCCAGCAGCGCAGGCAGGCGCGGCGGTGTACGGACGCGGGATGAAGGGTCAGGCCCCGTCATCGCTGCCGTCTCCGTCCGCCGCCGCAGGATCCGGGGTGGTGGGTGCCAGAGTGGTGGATGCCGGAATGGGGCCTTTGCCGCGCCCGAAGTGGGGGCGGGGTTTGCCTGCTCCGGCCTTTCCGCCTTTGCGGCGCGGCGGCAGGGGATCGCTGCCCGGTTCCACGGTGCGGATCCGGGTCAGGGCGGTGCGCAGGTCTTTCAGCAGGGCGTCCCACGGGCGGTCGATGGTGGCCGGGCGGCCGATCAGCACATAATCGGTGCCGTCAATAGCCAGCAGCGGCATCAGTTCATCAACAGCCGCCCGCAGGCGGCGGCGGGCCCGGTTGCGGGCGACGGAATTTCCGACCTTTTTGGAAACGGTAAAACCGACCCGGGCCAAAGCCTGGGTCGTTCCGTCCGGTAAACCGGAACTGTCAGACTCCGGAACCGGATGATCTGACAGCAGAAGGGATTCTCTGGCCTGAACAGAAGAAGGGGTGGACGCAGCCTGAAGAATCAGGCCGGGTGTCACCCACTTCCGCCGTTCTGCCGCAACGCGTAAAAAATCCCCGCGCCGCTTGAGGCGGCAAAGGACCACCGGGGTGGTTGCCGCTGACACGGGGACTTCTCCGTCGTTACGCGGCAGGCTTACGCGGACAGGCGCTTACGGCCCTTGGAACGGCGGTTCGCCAGAACCTTGCGGCCGCCGAGGGTCGCCATACGGGCGCGGAAGCCATGGCGGCGCTTGCGGACGAGCTTGCTCGGTTGATAAGTGCGCTTCACGGTACGAACTCCGATAACTCTGTATCAAAGACCCTTACCGCCACGAACCGTGCGGCCCGGCAGAGGGTTGCGGGTCATTCAGGAGGGGCGTGTATAACGGTGGCCGGGGCCTGAAGTCAATCCCGTTACAGCGGGGCGGGCATTTTTATTGTGCCGCCCGGGCCCGAAGACAGGCATTTTTGTCTGAAATCCTGAATCCCGGCGGGTCGGATCCGGAAAACCTGAAGCATTTCCGCCCTCCGGTCCGTTCCTCACGGGGAGTTTATTCGGCGGAGTCCCGCAGACAGGGTAAACAGAAAAGGGCAGGCCGGAGTGTTTTATCTTGCCCTGATGTCATCCGAAAACCGTTTTTATCCGGAAGGATTTTACTCCGATGACGGTTCCCCGTTCCCCGACGGACCCCCAGTCTGGCCCCCAGTCTGGCCCGCAGTCTGATCTCCGGCCTGTTCCGGCGGGGAGGATTCTGCGGCGTCTGGCGCAGGGCGGTGTGCTGCTGATGGTGGCGGTGGCGGTCCTGTCTGCGGCCGTTGTGGCCGGGGGCTGGGTTTCTCCGGGGGCCCTGTGGCAGGGGCTGACCGGTCAGCATGACCGGGTGGTGGAGGGCATTGCCGCCGCGCCGGTCCTGTCCGCCACTCTGTTTATGGGGGCCTACTGTCTGGGGGTGACCTTTTCCCTGCCGGGGGCGGTGTGGATGACCCTGATCGGCGGATATCTGTTCGGTCCGCTGTGGGGCGGGCTGCTGGTGTTCATTTCGGCAACCGGCGGGGCGGTGGCGGTGTTCCTGCTGGCGCGGTCGGCCTGGGGCGGCGTGCTGCTGCGGCGGATGGAGTCGACACCGGCCCTGTCCGGTCTGGCCGCCGGTCTGCGCCGCCACGCGTTCTCCACCCTGCTGGCGGCCCGGCTGGTGCCGGTTCTGCCGTTCTGGGTGGTCAACCTGCTGCCAGCCCTGATCGGGGTCCGGCTGTCGGTTTTTATCGGGGCGACGATGGTGGGGATTATGCCGGGCACCTATATTTATGTCAGTCTGGGGGCCGGTCTGGCCACCCTTGCGGATGAGCCGGTCCCCGGAGTCGGCCTGCTGACCCGGCCCGAGATCCTGCTGCCGCTGCTGGGGCTGGCGGTTCTGGCCCTGCTGCCGGTCGGCTGGCGGATGTGGAGGGGCAGCAAGGATGATGGGGCCGCCCCCTGACGGAGGCCGCACGGGGATACCGCAACAGGATAAGGAGCTGCTGCCAATGCTGTTAACCCCGGATCTCTGTGTGATCGGCGGCGGATCGGCCGGACTGAGCGTGGCGGCGGGGGCGGCCCGGCTGGGGGTGTCCGTGGTGCTGGTCGATGCCGGGATTGCGGCGGATGGTCCGCTGGCCGGGGTGATGGGCGGGGACTGCCTGCATACAGGGTGTGTGCCGTCGAAGGCCCTGCTGGCGGTGGCGGCGCAGGCGGCGGCGGTGCGGGCGGCGGCCGGTCCCGCGATACAGGCGGGACCGCCCCGGATTGATTTTTCGGCAGTGATGGAGCGGGTGCGGGCGGCGCAGGCCACGATTGCCCCGCACGACTCGGTTGAGCGGTTTACCGCGCTGGGGGTGACGGTCCTGCCGGGAACGGCCCGCTTCGAGTCGGCACGGGATGTGATCGTCACTGCCCGGCAGGGCGGCGGGCTGACCGTGGTGCGGGCGCGGCGGGTGGTGATTGCCACCGGCAGCCAGCCCCGGCTGCCGCCGGTCCCCGGATTGGATCAGGTGCCGGTGTTGACCAGCACGACCGTCTTTACCCTGACGGAACTGCCCCGGCACCTTGGGGTTTTCGGCGGCGGGCCGCAGGGCGTGGAGCTGGCGCAGGCCTTCCGGCGTCTGGGGGCGGAGGTGACCCTGATCACCGGCGGAGCGCTGCTGCCAAAGGAAGATGCCGATCTGGTCACCTGTGTCCGGCACCGCCTGCTGGAGGAGGGGATTGTCCTTCGGGAAGGGGGGGCGCTGCGGCGGGCTGATCCCTCGGGAACGGCGATTCGCCTGACGCTGGAAGACGATACCAGCCTGACAGTGTCACATCTGCTGGCCGCCACCGGGCGGAGCCCGCACACTGCCGGGCTGGGGCTGGCGGAAGCCGGAGTCGCCTTCGGGGCGGAGGGGATCTGGGTTGGCCGGGGATTCCGGACCTCCAACCGCCGGGTTTATGCGGTTGGCGATGTGGCGGCCCCGCATGGGCAGCCGGGGCCGCGGCTGACCCATCTGGCCGGATGGCAGGCCGGGCAGGTGATCCGCGCGATACTGTTCCGTCTGCCGGGGGGAGTCCGCGGCCCGGTTCCGCGCGCGGTCTGGACCGATCCGGAACTGGCCTGGGTTGGCCTGACGGAGTCGGCGGCCCGGGCCCGGTATGGCACCGGGGTCCGGGTGGTGACAGCCGGGTTTGATGGCAATGACCGGGCGGTGACGGAAGGGCAGACCGATGGTCTGTGTAAGCTGGTGCTGATCCGGCGCCGCCTGCTGCCGGGCTGGCGGCTGGCCGGGGCCGGGGTTGTCGGGCACCGGGCTGGGGATCTGCTGCCGGTGCTGACGCTGGCGGTGCAGGGGCGGCTGAGCCTGACGGCTCTGGCCGGTCAGATTCTGCCGTATCCGTCGCGGTCGGAGGTGGTGCGCGCGGCGGCGGCGGCGGCGGTGGGGCCGGCGGTGTTTTCGGCTCCCGTACGCTCTGTGGTGCGGCTGTTGCGGGGTCTGCCATGACCGGTGAACGGAGGGTCCGCTTCTGGCAGGGGCTGTCGGCGCGGTTAATGCTGTTGACCGTGCTGTTCGTGATGATTGCCGAAGTGCTGATCTTTGCACCGTCGATCGGGCGGTTCCGGTTGACCTATCTCCAGACGGTTCTGGCTGACGCGCATCTGGCCCTGATGGCGGTGGAGGCGACTCCGGACGGCATGGTCGATATGGATTTGCAGCGCCGCCTGCTGGCCAATGCCGGAACCTTGGGGATGATGGCGTGGCGGCCGGACCGGCCGAAGCTGGTTCTGGGGCCGGATATGCCGCCGGACAGTGACGTCCGCTACGATATCCGTCAGGTGATGTTCTTTCCGCTGATTGCCGATGCGTTTTCGGCCCTGACCCGGCGGGAACAGCGGATTATCTCGGTGATCGGGCCGTCGCCCAAGGATCCGTCGGTGATTGTCGAGGCCCTGCTGTACGAGCAGCCGATGATCGTGGAGATGCGCGACTACGGCTGGCGGATTCTGGCGCTGTCGGCGTTTATTTCGACGGTGGCGGCGGCCCTGGTCTGCATCAGCCTGCACTGGCTGCTGGTGCGGCCCCTGCGGCGGCTGAGTACGGCGATGCTGCACTTTCAGGAGGATCCCGAGGATCCGGCGCGGATTCTGGCCGCCTCGCCCAGCCTGAATGAGGTGGGGGAGGCGGAACGCCGTCTGGCGGCCCTCCAGTCGAGTCTGGCCCGGGCCCTGCACCAGCAGAAACGTCTGGCCGCAGTGGGGACCGGTGTTTCCAAAATCGCCCATGACCTGAAAGGGGTGCTGACCACGGCGCTGCTGGAGTCGGACCGGCTGGAACAGAATGCCGGGGAGTCCCGCGCCGTGCTGCGGGTGAGGCCGTCCGCGCCGGGGGCGGGGCGGAGTCTGCGCCGGTTCCGGCTGGAGGTTGAGACGACCGCCGATGATCTGCGCGAAACGACGCAGGGAATCGCCCGGGCTTTGGAACGGGCGATCGGGCTGGCGACCTCGACCCTGCGCTATGCCTCGGAAGGGCCGCCGGTGCCGGTGCCGGTCCGGCTGGATATGGCGGCTCTCTGTGCCGATGCCCTGCGGTCCGGCCCCTTGCCCTGTCAGGGGCTTGAGACCGTGGGATGGGTGACGGCAGACCGGGATATGCTGCTGCGGGTTCTGGAAAATCTGGTCCGCAATGCGGTTGAGGCCGGGGCCAGCCGTCTGGTTCTGTCAGCAGAGCCTGCGGGGGCGTTCCGGCGCATTCTGGTGCGGGATAACGGGCGGGGGCTGCCCGCCAAGGCACGGGAGAACCTGTTCCGGCCCTTTTCCGGGTCTGCCCGCCCGGGCGGGACCGGCCTTGGCCTGCCGATTGCCCGCGACCTGTTGCGGGCGATGGGGGGCGATCTGGAGCTGGCGGACACCGGTCCGGACGGAACCACGTTCGTTGTGCGTCTGCCTGCCGGATAGCCTGTGGCGCAAAGAAAAAAGGCGGGGACCGAAGCCCCCGCCTGCCCGTCCATCCAGCCGATTAGTCCAGCTGGAATGCCAGTGCTTTCAGGTATGCGCTTTCCGGCAGCTGCGGGTGGACCGGATGGTCGGACCCGGCGCCATGCGACCACAGCAGGCGGCCGCTGCGTCCGGCCTGACCGATGCCATGGCTGACCTCTTCGAAGAACTGCTCGGCGGGCATGTGGTGGGAACAGGAGCCGCACAGCAGGAAGCCGCCGTTTTCCACCAGCGCCGCCGCCAGACGGGCCATTTTGCGGTAGCCCTTGGCCCCGGTGGCCAGATCTTTCCGGGTTTTGACGAAGGCCGGGGGATCGGCGACCACCACACCGAACCGGCGGCCTTCCGATTGCAGGGTTTCCATCACCTTGAAGCCATCGCCGCAGCGGGTCTCGAGTCGGTCGGCAAAACCGTTCAGGGCGGCGGCCTGCTTGGCCAGCGTCAGGGCCTCTTCCGAGCGGTCAACCAACAGGGCGCTTTTGGCCCCCTGAGTCAGGGTGGTCAGGCCGAAGCCCCCGGCGTAGCTGTAGACATCCAGCGCAGTCCGCCCCTTGGCGAGGGAGGCGATGAAGGCGCGGTTCGGCCGCTGGTCAAAGAACCAGCCGGTCTTCTGCCCGGTCGCCACATCGGCGAGGAAGCGGGTGCCGTTTTCGATGATTTCCACCGGACCGTCGATGACGCCTTCGGCGACCTCGTGTCCGGTCTCCAGCCCTTCCAGCCCCCGCACCGGGGAATCATTGCGGACGACGATCGCCCGGGGGCTAAGAACCGTACGCAGGGCCTCCAGCACGCTGTCGCGCAGCCGGTCCATCCCGGCGGAGTTGAACTGCACCGAGACCACATCGCCATATCGGTCAACGATCAGCCCGGGCAGGCCATCGGCTTCTGAATGAATCAGTCGGTAATAGGGCTGGGCAAACAGGGTATCGCGCAGGGCCACCGCCCGGCGCAGCCGGTTGGCGATGAAACCGGCATCAATCTGCGCGGCGGGGTCGGCCGTCAGCAGGCGGGCGGCGATCAGGGAATGCGGGTTAAAAGTGGCGATGCCAAGGGCTTCCCCGCCCGCATCAATCACCGAGACCAGCGCCCCGCGCGGCAGGGCCTTGGCCTCCGGGGTCATGTCCACTTCGTTTGAGAACAGCCACGGGTGCCCCTTACGCAGGCGCGATGACCGCCCCTTCTGGATGGTGATACGGGGATGCTGCGGTGCGGTCATTAAGAGAAAACTCCACTGAAACAGTCAGAAATCAATGATTTGTTGTTGGGGTCAGGACGGTCCGGATGGCCTGATTTCACTTGGAACAGGCCTAAGGTTTGATATAGATCAATGGTCTTTCGAGCCGTCAGGGGCATAGTGCGACAGCGTGGTTCCGCCTGCAAGGGCTGCCACGCCTGCCGTCATTGTTCTTTTGTCTGTTTCCTGCCGTCCGGTAACCGGGCACCGCAGGGGCAGGCCGATGGGGGCAGAGACACCCGCCATGATCCACGGGGAAACCGTCCGCTTGACCACTCAGGCCGACGGGTTGGACCAAGGCGGTCGAGACTTTTCCTTCGGGAAGGAATCCAGTGGTCGATACAGGAGGGGTCATGACCCAAGCGACCATGGCGCATGGCGCCCAGGCGGATGCAACCGCCTACAACACTGACGTTGTCCGGAATTTCGTCGTTGCGGCGATGTTCTGGGGGGTGGTCGGCTTCCTGGCGGGTGACTTTATCGCCTGGCAGCTTGCCTACCCGTTTTTGAACCTTGATCTGGAATGGACGACCTTTGGCCGTCTGCGTCCGGTTCACACCTCTGCGGTGATTTTTGCCTTCGGCGGCAGCATCCTGATCGGATCGTCGCTGTACATCGTCCAGCGCACCTGCCGCGCCGGTCTGTGGGGCGGCAAGGTCACCGGGAACCTGATTTTCTGGGGCTACCAGATCTTTATCGTGATGGCTGCGTCCTCCTATGTCCTGGGCTTCTCCCAGGGGCAGGAATACGCCGAGCCGGAATGGTGGATCGATATCTGGCTGACCGTGGTGTGGGTGATCTACCTGACCGCGTTCGTCGGGACCCTGATGAAGCGTAAGGAACCCCACATTTATGTGGCCAACTGGTTCCTGCTGGCCTTCATTGTCACCGTTGCGATGCTGCATCTGGGCAATAACCTGTCCATTCCGGTGTCCTTCGCTGGCATGAAGTCCTATTCGCTGTACGCCGGCGTGCAGTCGGCGATGATCCAGTGGTGGTATGGCCACAATGCGGTGGGCTTCTTCCTGACCGCCGGTTTCCTTGGGATGATGTACTACTTCATTCCGAAGCGTGCCGAGCGTCCGGTGTATTCCTACCGTCTGTCCATCGTGCACTTCTGGGCGCTGATCTTCCTGTACATCTGGGCCGGTCCGCACCATCTGCACTATACCGCTCTGCCTGACTGGACCCAGACCCTTGGCATGACCTTCTCGGTGATGCTGTGGATGCCGTCCTGGGGTGGCATGATCAACGGCCTGATGACCCTGTCCGGCGCCTGGGAAAAGCTGCGCACCGATCCGGTGATGCGTTTCCTGGTCTCCTCGGTGGCGTTCTACGGCATGTCGACCTTCGAAGGTCCGATGATGTCGATCAAGGCGGTGAACTCCCTGTCCCACTACACCGACTGGACGGTCGGTCACGTGCACTCCGGTGCGCTGGGCTGGGTGGCGTTCGTCTCCTTCGGGACCATGTACTACCTGATCCCGGTCCTGTGGGGCCGCAAGTCTCTCTACAGCATGCGTCTGGTGTCCTACCACTTCTGGGTCGCCACCATCGGTATCGTGCTGTACATCACCGCCATGTGGATTTCCGGCATCATGCAGGGTCTGATGTGGCGTGCGTATGACGAGTTCGGCTTCCTGCAGTACTCGTTCATCGAATCGGTTGAGGCGATGCATCCCTACTACGTGATCCGTGCGTCCGGCGGCGTTCTGTTCGTCCTCGGCGGTCTGATCATGGCCTACAACATGTACCGTACAATCAAGGGTGATGTCCGTTCGGAACAGCCCTACGAGTCGCCGGAAGCCCTGGCGGCCGGTGTGCGGCGATAAGGCGGGGGGACTGCGATTATGAGTCTGGTCAAGCACCACGAGAAGATGGAGACGAATGTTCTCTTTCTCGTTCTGGGTATTTTCGTGACCATCATTATCGGTGGTATCGTCGAAGTCGTGCCGCTGTTCTCTGTTGAGTCCACCATCGAAAAGGTGAAGGGCGTCCGTCCTTACTCCCCGCTCGAACTGGCTGGGCGCAACATTTACCTCCGCGAAGGCTGCTACAACTGCCATTCGCAGATGATCCGTCCGTTCCGCGATGAAGTGGAACGGTATGGCCACTATTCGCTGGCTGCTGAATCCCAGTACGACCACCCGTTCCAGTGGGGCTCCAAGCGCACTGGTCCGGATCTGGCCCGTGTGGGTGGCAAGTATTCCAACGACTGGCACCTCCGCCACGTGGTCAATCCTCGTGATGTGGTTCCTGAATCCATCATGCCGGGGTATCCGCACCTCGCCCGCAACGAACTGAAGTTTGACGATGCGGCCGCCCACCTGAAGACCCTGCGTCTGGTTGGCGTTCCGTATACCGAAGACGACATCGCCAATGCGGTTGCGGACTTCAAGGCTCAGGCCACCCCGGAAGCGGACACCGCCGCCCTGTTGCAGCGGTATCCGAAAGCCAAGATCGGTGACTTCGACGGTAATCCGGCGAAGGTGACCGAGGCTGATGCCCTGATCGCCTATCTTCAGGTTCTGGGCACCATGGTGGACTTCACCGACTTCGACCCGGCCAAGAAGGCCGACGCCAACATCTACCGCTAAGAGGTCATTATGCAGGCACTTCAGGATCTATCGGTCTTTCTCCGGCAGTTCTGGGGGCCATGGCTGATGATCATCTTTATCGGGATCATCGTGTGGGCTTACTGGCCGCGGAACAAAGGCCGGTTTCAGGACGATGCGATGATCCCGCTGCGGGATGACGAATACGAGGAGAGAGCCAATGGCGAGAAATCCTGAAAAGGACGCCATTTCCGGCCAGTCCACGACGGGCCACGAATGGGACGGGATCAGCGAGCTGAACACCCCGCTTCCGAAATGGTGGGTTTATGTTTTCTACATCTGCGTCCTGTGGGCCGTGGGGTATTGGGTTGTCTATCCGTCGTTCCCGGTGAAGGACGGCTTTATTAAGGGGACGTTCAACTACAGCTCCCGCGCGGAACTGGAGAAGGACGTTGCCAAGGCGCGTTCCGTTCACGAAACGGAACTGAAGGGTCTGACCGCCAAGTCGGTGGATGAGATCTATGCCGATAACAACCTGCGTCAGTACGCCATGGCGGGCGGCGCGGTGCTGTTCAAGGAAAACTGCGCTCCCTGCCATCAGTCCAACGGTGCGGGGGCCCTTGGCTACCCGACACTGGCCGATGACGAATGGATCTGGGGTGGCACCCTGACCGATATTCAGACCACGCTGCAACATGGCATCCGGTCTGATAAGTCTGCCGAGACCCGTATCTCGGAAATGCCGGCCTTTGCCGGAACCCTGTCGGCGGATGAAATCCGTCAGGTCGCCACCTACGTGAAGGCGATGTCGCAGGGTAAGGCGGAAGCCGGTCCGGGGCAGGACCTGTACGTCAACAATTGTGCTGCCTGCCACTCCTCCGACGGAGCCAATCCGGTTTCCGACGGCGGCCCGGCGATGGGGGCTCCGGCCCTTGGCAACGCGGTGTGGCTGTACGCCGGTCCGGGTAAGGACATGAGTGTTGATATGATTGCCTCTCAGGTTGCGGCTCCGAAGCATGGCGTCATGCCTGCCTGGGGTGGCCGTCTGAAGGACGAGGAAATCAAGATGCTGGCCGTGTATGTCCACTCGCTGGGCGGCGGTAAGTAATGTGATCCGGTGAAGCCGGGATGGGGTAACCCATCCCGGCTTTTCCTTTTCAGCAGGCGGCCGCAGTGCGGGATCGGCCTGCCCTGAAAACCGCCGCCGGTTCCGGGGCGGTTTTTTCCTGCCGGGCCGCAGGGTTGCACCTGTTCCCCCGCTGTCCGGCATGTGTCCGGCAGTCTGTGCATGGCACCCATGCGCGCTGTGGCATGGTATTTCCGCACCATTCCGAACGGATGGGGTGAACATACTGGAAAGCCTCCAGTATACTGGGGGTGCCGGAAGGTGCGGTGGGGTACTGCACTGCTCCGGGTGCTGGTTTGCGGTGCGGCGGATTGACAGTTGTCAATGCCTTCTGTGAAGTCCGGTATTACAACATGCGGAATGTGGGTATCCGCCGGATTGCAGCCTGGGGCGCGGTTTCCGGCGGGTACAAAGGATAAAAAGAAGGGCGTTGCCAAGGGTGGCGCCGCCGTCTGGAGAGAGCGTTTCCACCCGGCCGGGGGTCCGGCAGGGTGGGGCGGCAGAGGATGAAAGGTCGGTCGGAGATGTCGGTCGAGGAAAAGGTCGCGCCGGAAGAAAAGGCCAAGGCTGCTGCACCTGCGGCACCCAAGGCGAAGGCGCACAAGGGCGAAGGCCCGGTCAAGGAGTCGCTGTATGCTGACTACCATAAGATCCATCCGCGGCATGTCTCCGGGACGTTCCGGAACATCAAGAATTTCCTGAATATTCTCCTGCTCGGGATCTATTTCGCCGGGCCGTGGTTCCGTTGGGAACGGCCGGGGACTGCGCCGGATCAGATGATCCTGATCGATCTCAGCACCCAGCGCGGTTATTTCATGGGAATCGAGATCTGGCCGCAGGAAGTGTACTACCTGACTGGCCTGCTGATTCTGGGGGCGGTTGGCCTGTTTTTCTTCACCGCCCTGCTGGGGCGTGTGTGGTGTGGGTTCACCTGTATCCAGACCGTGTTCACTGACGTCTTTGTGACGGTTGAACGCTGGCTGGAGGGTGACCGTAACGCCCGGATCAAGATGGACCGTGGCCCGTGGACGGCAAATAAATTCGTCCGCAAGACGGTCAAGATCGCGGTCTGGCTGCTGATCTCGCTGGCGACCGGCTTTGGCTGGGCGGCCTATTTCAACGATGCCCCGCAGCTGGTCGTTGATCTGCTGCATCTGGAAGCGGGCTGGGGGGTCTATACCACCATTCTGCTGGTCGGGGGCTTCACCTTTGTGCTGGCCGGTTGGGCCCGCGAGCAGGTCTGTATCTACATGTGCCCGTGGCCGCGTTTTCAGGCGGCGATGTTTGACGAAGACAGCCTGATCGTCACCTATGAAAAGTGGCGGGGCGAGCCGCGCGGTTTTGCCAAGAAGGATGCGTCCTTTGAAACCCGTGGTCATTGTGTGGACTGTACGCTGTGCGTGCAGGTCTGCCCGACCGGGACCGATATCCGCGATGGCAGCCAGCTGTCCTGCATTGGCTGTGGCCTCTGTATCGACGCCTGTGATGAGGTGATGGACCGCTTTAACCTGCCGCGTGGCCTGATCACCTATGACAGCAACAACCGTCAGATTGCCCGGGCCAAGGGCGAGCCGATCCCGCACAACTTCATCCGGGCGCGGACGGTTATTTACGCGGCGCTGCTGGTGATTGTCAGTGCGGTGATGGCGTGGAGTCTCTCCAGCCGGTCGCGTCTGGAAGTCAATGTCCTGCATGAACGTAGCCCGCTGTTCGTGGCGCTGTCGGATGGCTCGCTGCGCAATGGCTATACCTTCAAGATCCTGAACATGGGATCGCTGCCGCAGACCTATCACCTGAAGCTGTCCGGGCTTGAAGGAGCGAGCCTGCGCGTGGTTGGTCTGGGCGAAGAGGACCGGAAGGAAGTGGAGCTGCCGGTGAAGGGCGACTCCGTGGGGACTTTCCGGGTCTATGTCACGGCAAAGCCGGAGCTCTTGAAGAGCAAAGCCACGGATCTCATCTTCGTCCTGTCGAACACCGCGACCGGTGAAGTGAAGGAACATAAGTCACTGTTTGCCGGTCCCGGACAGTAATCCGGGCGGGGGGAGCGGATAACCCCCAAAGACACTTGGTTGAAACACAGGCAGGGGCACCGCTATGGTGCCCCTGTTCCCTATGCGGGGACAGGGCATTCAGGAAAAGGGGCCAGAACATGGCTGAAGCGCAGGTTGGGCAGAAGCGCCGGGATGGATGGTGGTATCCATGGATTTTCGTCGCCGGTTTTGCCGTTGTGCTGAGTGTCAACGCGATCATGATTTTTTTCGCCACCACCACCTTCAACGGTCTTGAAACGGCGGATCCGTACGAAAAGGGCGTTGCCTATAACAAGGAAATTGCTGCGGCGGATGCTCAGGCCGCCCTTGGCTGGAGCGGTGATTTTGTTGTCACCGGGGTGCGTCCCGGCGATGGGGATGGCCGGAAGGCTGCCGTCCGCTTTCAGGTGAAAGCCGCAGACGGGGCGCCGGTGGATGGTCTGACGGTGATTGCGGAGCTGCGGCGTCCGACTCAGGCCGGGATGGACCAGAAGGTGGAACTGCTGCCGTCTGCCCCGGGGGAATATGCGGCGGTGCTGTCGGTGCCGCTGCCGGGGCTGTGGGATGTCCGTGTGGTGTCCACCCGGGCTGCCGGAACCCCCAATCAGCAGATTTTCCGTCTGAATTCACGGCTTGAGCTGCGCTGAGGAACCGGGCCTGCATGGCCCGGCTTTCTTTTTTCTGGCGTCCTGAATCCGGCGTAACGGAGATTTCCCGTGGAAACTGTTGCCGCCCCTTCTCAGAATTCTGCGCTGACCGGTCCTGAGGCTGGCCTGTGCCGTCACTGCGGCAGTCCGCTGCCCGCGTCTGTCCCGGATGGGCAGGATGGCTTCTGCTGTCACGGCTGTAAGGGGGCGTGGGACCTGATCAACGGTCTCGGGCTGGATTCGTACTATCAGAAACGCTGTTTTGATCCGCAGGCCAAAACCCTGCGGCCTGACGAGGAAGACGGCAGCGTCACGGATTTCGCCACCTATGTGGACCATGATACGGCCACCGGGATTTCCACCCTGCATCTGATGGTGGAAGGCGTCCAGTGCGCCGCCTGCATCTGGCTGATTGAGACGGTTCTGCGCCGGGTGCCGCTGGTGACTCAGGCCCGGGTCAATATGACCACCCGCCGCCTGACCCTCAGCTGGACCGGAACCCCGCAGCAGGCGACGGAGGTGACGGCCCCGGTGATGCAGATCGGTTACCGGCTGGTGCCGTATGATCCGCAGGCGCTGGATCAGGAAACCCGGCGCTCGGAGAAGGAACTGCTGCGCGCAATGGCGGTGGCGGGATTCTCGGCCGGGAATATCATGCTGTTTTCGGTGTCGGTATGGTCCGGCGTCGATATGGGCAGCCATACCCGCGATCTGTTCCATTGGATTTCCGCCCTGATCGCCTTCCCGACGGTGATTTACTGCATCCGTCCCTTTGCCCGGTCAGCCTGGCAGGCCCTGCGGCATGGCCGGACCAATATGGACGTGCCGATCACCCTGGGGGTGATGATCGCCACCCTGATGAGCCTGTGGGAAACCGCGATGAGCGGGGCCCATGCCTATTTTGATGCCGGGGTGACGCTGCTGTTCTTCCTGCTGATCGGCCGGTATCTCGACAGCCGGTCCCGGGGGCGGGCCCGGTCGGCGGCGGAACACCTGCTGTCGCTGGGTGGTCAGGCGGTGATGGTCCTGCGCGAGGATGGCAACAAGGTGATGCTGCCGCCGCGTCAGGTCGAGCCGGGGATGACCGTTCTGGTCGCCACCGGGGAGCGGATCGGCGTCGACGGCGTGATCACGCAAGGGCGTTCTGACATCGACAGCAGCCTGATTTCCGGGGAAACCACGCCGAAGCCGGTGGCGGTGGGCGATAAGGTGTTTGCCGGAACGCTGAATCTGTCCGGGCCGCTGCACCTGCGTGTGGCGGCGGTGGGCGAAGGGACGCTGCTGGCCGAAATCGTCCGCATGATGGAAGTGGCGGAGCAGGGCCGCGCCAAATTCGTGGCGCTGGCTGACCGGGTGGCCCGGGCCTATGCGCCGGTGGTGCATGTGCTGGCGCTGCTGACTTTTACCGGCTGGATGACCCTGACCACGGTGCCGTGGCAGGATGCCCTGATGATCGCGGTGTCGGTGCTGATTATCACCTGCCCCTGCGCGCTGGCGCTGGCGGTGCCGGTGGTGCAGGTGATCGCCTCCGGGCGTCTGCTGCGGCAAGGGGTGCTGCTGAAATCGGCAACGGCGCTGGAACGGGTGCAGACGGTTGATACCGTGGTGTTTGACAAGACCGGTACGCTGACGGAAGGCCAGCCTGAACTGGTGGCGGCGTCCGGTCCGCACGGCTGGACCGATGCCGGATTGTCTCTGGCGGCCAGCATTGCGTTGTCCAGCCGCCATCCTCTGGCCCGCGCCGTGGTGCGCCGGGCCGGTCTGGCCCGCGCCCTGACCGGGGTTGAGGAAATCCCCGGGCAGGGGTTACAGGTCATGCTGGATGGGCGGAGGGTCCGTCTGGGCAGTGCCATGTTCTGCGAGGCCCCGGCGGTGGAGGCCCATCCGGGGCCGGAGCTGTGGTTGCGGGACGGCGTGCGGTTGCAACGGTTCTGTTTCACCGATCCGCTGAGAAGCGATGCGGCCGCCGTGGTGGCCGGGCTGAAGCGGCGGGGGCTGTCGGTGCTTCTGCTCTCCGGGGACCGTCGGGCCGCGGTTGAGGCGGCGGCACGGGCTGCCGGGATCAGCGATTGGGTGGCGGAATGTACTCCCGCCGATAAAACCCAGCGGCTGGAAGTCCTGAAGGCGGAAGGGCGTCGGGTGATGATGGTCGGCGACGGCCTGAATGATGCTCCGGCGCTGGCGGCGGCTGATGTTTCGGTGTCGCCGTCAACGGCGGTGGATGTGACCCAGACGGCGGCGGATATTGTCTTTCAGGGCGGGCGTCTGGCCCCGGTGCTGGAGGCGCTGGATGTTGCCCGCCGGAGTGATCGGCTGGTCCGTCAGAATTTTGCGTTGGCTCTCGCCTATAACGGTGTCACCATACCTCTGTCGATTGCAGGCTATGTGACCCCCCTGATCGCCTCGGTCGCCATGAGCACCTCGTCGGTGCTGGTGATCGCCAATGCCCTGCGCCTTGCCCGGAGGACACGCTGATGTCATCGCTGCTGATGCTGATTCCGGTCGCGCTCATGCTCGGCCTGCTCGGGCTGGCGGCGTTCCTGTGGGCGCTCAAGTCCGGTCAGTTTGATGATCTTGACGGGGCAGCGCACCGGATCCTGTTCGACGACGATGACATGATGAAACCGACACCGCCGGGTGAGGCTGATGGTCCGGTTTCTCCGCCGGGCGGCCCCAACCGTCCGGCCGGTTCTGCGGGAGGCCCGACATGAACGCCGACCCTTACGCCAAGCTGATTGCCGACACCGGCCCCAACTGCGGCTGCTGTGATCTGGAAGACCGGGCCTTCTGTGCCGGTCTGGGGTCGCAGGGGTCAGCCCTGTTGCGCAGCATCCGGGGCAGTGCCCGGCTGGAAGCCCACCATACGGTGTTCCGGGAAGGCGATGCCGCCAGCCATATCTTCACCGTCGTCAAGGGCGCGGTGAAACTGTCGAAACTGATGGCGGATGGCCGCCGTCAGATCGTCGGCTTCCTGTTCCCGGGGGATTTCTTCGGGTTCGGCCTGGCAGGCAGCTATACCTATTCGGCGGAAACCATCATCCCGACCTCGCTGTGCCGCTTTTCTGAACGGCGGCTGGCGTCGCTGATGGAAGAGAACGCGGATCTCCGCCGCCGTCTGTTTGGCCGTCTGGTCGATGAGCTGGGGTTCGCGCAGGAACAGATGCTGCTGCTGGGGCGGATGACGGCACGGGAAAAGGTCGCCCATTTTCTGATGATGCTGTCGCGCCGGGCTGCCACCCGTGGCGACTCGGAGGCGGTGGTGGCCGTCCCGATGAGCCGTCTGGATATGGCGGATTACCTTGGCCTGACCATCGAGACGGTCAGCCGCACCATCACCACCCTGAAAAAGGATGGCCTGATCGAGGTGCCGTCACCGAACGTGGTCTCGATCCTGAAAGCGGACAGTCTGATGCAGATCGCCGATGGCAATGGTGATGAATAAGCTTTTTTTCATTTAACTGTTGTTGCGAATTGGTTTTATCAGATTTCGCGGAAACGGTGTGCCTGCCATAGAGCCCGCCCGGTCCCCTGCCATGTGTCACCGGCAGGGCTCCCGGCGGGCTTTACGCTTTCGTGACTGCCCGACTTCAGGTAAAACGGCAGCAGCCAGGGACAACCCCGTGCGGGGGCGCGCCGGCCAAGGATAAAGGGACACTGCCCTGTTCCGTCTGCGACAGCGACCGGGGACAGTGCCCGCCGATGCGGAAACCGCACGCGACCCGAGAGGAAACGATGAGCGCTCATGCCACGATCAAGCGGGTCAGCACCCGTGACCTGCGCGCCCGCAAGGGCGGCGTTCCCATTGTCTGCCTGACCGCCTATACCGCGCCGATGGCCCAGTTCCTTGACCCCCATGTGGATCTGCTGCTGGTCGGCGACTCCCTTGGTATGGTGGTCTATGGCATGGACACCACGCTGGCGGTGACGGTTGATATGATGATCAACCATGGCAAGGCCGTGGTGCGGGGCAGCCAGCACGCCTGCGTGGTGGTGGATATGCCGTTTGCCAGCTATCAGGAAAGCCGGGAGCAGGCCTTCCGCAATGCGGCCCGGATCATGGCCGAAACCGGCTGTGCCGCCGTCAAGCTGGAAGGCGGGACTGAGCTGGCCGATACCATTCATTTCCTGACCGAGCGCGGGATCCCGGTGATGGGCCATATCGGCCTGAAGCCGCAGTCGGTGCATGCTGCCGGGGGCTTCCGGGCCCATGGCCGGGATGCGGCGGAAGCGGCGCGGGTGATGGCTGATGCCAAGGCGGTGGCGGAGGCCGGATGTTTCAACATTGTGCTGGAAGGCACGGTTGAAGGCCTGTCGCGGGAGATCACCGCCGCCGTTGAGGTGCCGATCATCGGCATCGGGGCCTCTCCGGCCTGTGACGGTCAGGTGCTGGTGACCGAAGACGTGCTGGGCCTGTTCTCGGCCTTCAAGCCGAAATTCGTGAAGCGCTATGCCGATCTCGGCAGCCAGATCAGCACTGTTGCAGCCCAGTACGCGGAAGAGGTCCGGGCCCGGACCTTCCCGGCGGACGAACACTGCTTCGGCATTCCCGCCAAGCCGCGGGTTCTGGAAGTCTGACACCCTTGCCGTTGCGATAACAGGAACGCCGCCCGCTGCAAAGCCGGGCGGCGTTTTTATGGGAAGGCCTGTTCACCGGGCCACAGCAGACAGTCTGAAGATAAGGCGTTGATGATGACACAGGGTAACTCATGCGCGGTGGCGCGTTCGGTCGCGGAGCTGCGGGCGCAGGTGCGGGACTGGCGGGCGGCCGGGCTGACCGTGGCACTGGTGCCGACCATGGGCGCACTGCATGCCGGGCATATGAGCCTTGTCCGGCTGGCCCTGACCAAGGCCGACCGGGTGGTGGTGTCGGTCTTCGTCAATCCCACCCAGTTCGGCCCGACAGAGGATTTCTCGGCCTATCCGCGTCAGCCGGAGCAGGACAGCGCGGCGATTGCCGCCGCCGGAGGCCATCTGGTGTATCTGCCGACGGTTGCGGAGATGTACCCGGAAGGGGCCTCGACCATGGTCGAGGTCAGCGGGGTTTCTGCCGGTCTGTGTGGGGATGCCCGGCCCGGTCATTTCCGGGGGGTGGCCACGATTGTCACCAAGCTGCTGTTGCAGGCCCTGCCGGATGTGGCGGTGTTCGGGGAAAAGGATTTCCAGCAGCTGATGGTGATCCGCCGTCTGGTGCGGGATCTGGACATTCCGGTGGAGGTGATCGGGGCGCCGATCGTGCGGGAAGCGGATGGGCTGGCGATGTCGTCGCGCAATGCCTACCTGTCGGCGGAAGAACGGCCGGTCGCGGCCCGGATTCACGCGATTCTGACCGAGACCGCCGGGGCACTGGCCGGAGGACGTCCGGTGACTGAGGCCTGCGCTGCCGCCACTGCGGCCCTGTTGGACAGCGGGTTCCGCGCGGTGGATTATCTGGAACTGCGGGATGCCGAAACCCTGACCCCGGTGACGGAACTGACCCGCCCGGCCCGTCTGTTCGTGGCGGCCTTCCTGGGTCGCACCCGCCTGATTGATAACATTGGTGTGCAGCCGTAAAGCCCGGTGATGAAACCGCTGCCGGGGGGAGGCTGTTTCCCCCGGCAGCGGCCTCGGTCCTGTTACAGGCCCCGGATCTGGTTGAAGAAGGCTTCCACCTGCGTTTTCATGGTCACCGACTGGCGGGCCAGCTCGGCGGCGGAGGCCAGAACCTGACCGGCGCTGTCCCCGGTTTCCCGGGCTCCTTCGGTCACGCTGATCACGCTCTGGGCGACATCCTGCGTGCCTTTCGCCGCTTCGGAGACGTTGACGGCGATGGCGCGGGTGGAGTCGCCCTGCTGGGCGACGGCCGAGGAAATATCTTCCGCCAGTGCGTTGATATCGGTGATGACCCGGGCAATATCCCGGATCGCCGACACCACCTCGCCCGACACCTTCTGGATCTCGGTGATCTGTGCGCCGATGTCTCCGGTGGCCTTGGCGGTCTGGTTGGCCAGACTTTTCACTTCGTTGGCAACGACGGCAAAGCCTTTCCCGGCTTCTCCGGCGCGGGCCGCCTCAATGGTGGCATTCAGGGCCAGCAGGTTGGTCTGGCTGGCGATGTCATTGATCAGGCCGATGATCTGGCTGATGCGGTCGGTGGCTTCCACCAGCGACTGGACCGTCGCGTCCGTCCGCTCCGCCGACTGGCGGGCCTGTTCGGCAACGGTCCGTGACTGTCCGGCCCGCTCCGCGATGTGGGAAATTGAGGTGGCGAGCTGATCGGTCGAGGCCGAGACGCTGCGGACGTTGACCGAGGCCTCTTCGGTGGCGGCGGCGGCGATGGTGGCATCCTGCGCCGAGCGTTCCGCTGTGCCGGACAGGACCTTGGCGGTCGCTTCCAGCTGGGTGGCAGCGGAGGTGACGGTTTCCAGCACCCGCGACAGATCCTGATCAAAGGTCTGTAGCAGGCTGTTCATTTTTCCGGAGCGCTGTTCGCGGGCCGCAATCTCGGCGCCCTGTTCCGCTTCCAGCCGCGCCCGCTCCTCGGCGTTGTGGCGGAACACCAGAACGGCATTGGCCATGGCGCCGATTTCGTCAGTGCGGTCGGTTCCGGGAATGTCGTCTGTGCGGTTGCCTTCGGCCAGCCGCTTCATGGTCAGGGTCATTGCCTGCAACGGCTGCGCCACCAGACGCCGGACCACCTGCCGCATCACCAGCACCAGCACCAGTGCGGCAAGGATGCAGGCAATCAGGGTGGAGGTCCGGAATTTGGTCAGGGCCGAGAACGCTTCCGCGTGATCAATGCTGACCGCCAGATACCAGTCAACGCCGGGCAGGTTGAGCGGGAAGAACTGAACCAGATCCTCCCCCTGCGGGCCGGAAGCGGTCTGCCGTGTGGTGCTGACGGACGGAGTCTGCTGCGGGTAGAGATCCTTCAGGGGTTTGGTCAGCAGCTCCGGGCGGGGATGGATCAGGATGGTGCCTTTGCTGTCGACGATAAAAGCACTGCTCTTTTCGCCCAGCCTGATGGCACCGATGCTTTTTGCCAGATCGGCGATGGAGAAATCACCACCGGCGACCCCCAGCGTCGTGGTGCCCTGATGGACCGGAGCAACCACTGACACCACCAGTTCCTTGGTGGAGGCGTCAACATAGGGTTCCGTGATGGTTGCCTTGCCGAAGGTCTTGGCCAGCTGATACCAGCCCCGCTTGCGGGGGTCGTAGCCCTCCGGCATCTGCCGGACCGGGGCATGCGGGAAGGCCCCGTCGGCTTCCATGCCGATAAACACCATGATGTAGGTGTCAAAAAAGATCTTGTTGCTGACCAGATCCTGAATACGGTCTTTGCTGAAATCCGGGGCCGCCATATGGGCCAGCACATCAATCAGGGTGATGCGGGCGGACAGCCAGTTGTGGGCGTTCAGGGCTGCTGATGTGCCGATACCGGTCATGGTGGTTTCGACTGACTTTTCAATCGACTGGCGCTCATAAACGTCGGTATAGACTGCAAAGATCAGAAAAACTGCAACAACAAAGCCGGACAGGGTCAGCAGGATGCGGGTCATCATGCTCTTGCCCTGACGGGGTGTCGGGCGGGAAAGAAGGCCTTCAGCCATCTGGATGTCTCCTCTCTTCCGGCGCAGTCAGCGGGACTGTGTCCCTGAGTATAAATACGCCAAAGATATGAAATCTGACCAGACGGTCAGATTAATTTGATTTCTGTGAATACTGTTAAAGCCAATTATCTCTTTTTAAAATTATGGGTAAATACGACCATAATACCTATAGATATCATCTTTCGATTGGTATCGTCGAAAATTTCCCGCTTTTCGTGTCTGAAAATGCTTCGCACTCCTGCTGTGGGGCAGGGTGGGCACATCGAAAAAAGAAACGGCCCCGGTCCGGAAAGGCGGACAGGGGCCGGAAAAAAGGCAAGGTCTGAACCGGAAAGGGGGATCAGGTATTGGTGTGGCGCACCTGCTCCAGAAAGCTGGTGACGGCCCGGGACAGGGATGCCGCCTGTGCCTTCAGGGAATCCGCACTGGTCAGGACCGCTTCGGCCTGAGTGCCGGTTTCTTTGGCGGCCAGCGTTACCTCGCTGATGGTCTCGCTGACCGACTGGGTGCCAATCGCTGCCTGCTGGGTGTTGCGAGCGATTTCCTGCGTGGCCGCCCCCTGTTCTTCCACGGCGGAGGAGATGGCGGCGGCAATCTCGTTCATACGGTCGATCACCCGGGCAATCCGCTGGATCACCTTGACGGCATCGCGGGTCGCCGACTGGACAGAGGTGATCTGGCGGCCGATTTCCTCGGTGGCCCGGTCGGTCTGGTTGGCAAGGGTCTTCACCTCGTTGGCGACCACGGCAAAGCCTTTTCCGGCATCTCCGGCACGGGCGGCCTCAATGGTGGCATTCAGGGCCAGCAGGTTGGTCTGTTCCGAGATGGCGGTGATCATCCGGACCACTTCACCGATGTGATCGGTGGCGGCCAGCAGGCCCTCGACCTGTGTATTGGCGCGGCGGGCTTCCTCCACCGCCTGACCGGCGATGGAGGCGGAACGGGCCACCTGCTCCGAGATTTCGTGGATTGAGGCGGACAGCTCTTCGGCGGCGGAGGCAACAATCTCGACGTTGGTGTTGGTTTCCCGGGTGGCCCGCGCCACCTGGTGGGCCTGACGGCTGGTATCCTCGGCGGTGGCAGTCATCACCTGCGCTGTTTCGTGCATGCCGTCAACCGAGGCGCTGATCGCGGAAATCGCGCCGGAGACATGGCTTTCCAGATCATCGGCAAGGCTGAGCAGGATCTGGCGGCGTTCGGTTTCCTCCCGCTCCATTGCCTTGGCGCGCTCGTGCTCCAGACGCTCCATTTCCAGCGCATTATCCTTGAACACGCTGACGGCGGCGGCCATCTCGCCGATTTCGTCGCGGTGGTCGGTGCCGGGAACCTCGGTGGATTTATCGCCCTCGGCCAGACGGCGCATGGCGCTGGTCATGGCGTTGATCGGCCGGGTGATGCTGCGCCCGATCAGATAGGATGCGGTGACACCGGCGACGATGCTGAGCAGGGCGATCAGCGAAACGGTGATCTGCGATCCGCGCAGGCTGTTGAGGATGTTGGTCTGGGTTTCCTGCTGGATCCGGCGTTCCATCTCCAGCGAGGCGACTTTGGTCTGTTCGGTGCTGGCGTTGATCTGCCGCTCCACCGTATGCAGCTTTTCCTGCTGTGCGCTGAGTTCACCGATGATCGCCGACAGGTCATTCAGGGCGGTCTGGTAATCGGTATACAGGGCGTTGACCTGCGCCGCGTCCGGAATCTGGGCGATCGCCTCATCAACGCGGAACAGTTCTTCCCACGCCCGGGCGTAGGCGTCTTCCTTCTGGGTGACCATGAATTCGTCCACCGCCCGCTGGGCCATCAGCATGTGCTGGATCAGGCGGCCGGCGACTTCGGTCAGGGTGGCGTCCCGGGACTCCGCCGCCTTGGTGCGGATGGCGGAAACCCCGTCGATCAGGCGGTCTGACAGAGGATTCAGCCGGTCGGTGATCAGCTGGACCCGGGCGGAAACCAGAGCCATGGTCGGCTCCAGAATATCTTTGTAGCTGGCGACGGCGGTTGCGGTCTCGGCAACGGTTGCGGCCACCTCGGTGCCATCGGCGGAGGCGGTCAGGGCAGAGATCCGTTCATCAAGACGTTTCTGTTCGACGTCAACAGACCTGGCATTTTCCGGGCTGGGGACCTGAATATAGGCCGAGACGTACTTGTCATAGGCCAGCACCTGCCGGTCCAGCTGTACAGCCAGTACGGCGTTGGTGGAGGCCCCCGAGATGATGCGCACATGCCCGGCGACGTTCTCGAACATCCAGACGGTGCCGATCGCGACCAGGGTCGACAGGGTGAAAACCACAGAAAACCCGGCAACAAGACGGGTTCCAATCTTCATGGTCTTGAATACACGCATAAGGATCAGCTGCCCCTGTTCTGCTGGCTCCGGGCATCCTGCCGGAGTCTGGCCCGGATGTCTCCGGCGGTGCCCCTGTGGGACCGGAGGTTTGCCTGGGACCGGAGGTTTGCCCTGTGTCCCGGAAAGCCGCGCCCGCCTTCCGGTCTCAGGTGTTTATCCCGTATGTTCCCCGTACCATTCGCCCTGTTGGTTTACCTTAGTTTACTCAAGGACTCTCTCAAAGAACGCAGCGTAGCGCAACCTTAACCGGGCGGATTGACCTGCATCAAACGACCTATGGGGAAGTGGTATGGCAACGGGGAAAAAAGCATAAAGCCCGACCGGAGACCAGTCGGGCTTTATGATAAAACCATGAAATAAAAGAGGGGATCATCCGGGAATGAACGGTCTTTTCCCGGTCAGTAGCCGTAATCCTGGAAAATCCGGCTGATGTCTCCCTTCCACTTTTGGTCGTAGGCCTCCAGCAGGCGGTCCGCAGCGGTCATACCGCTGTCGGCAATCTCGCGCAGCGGGGTCAGGAAGCCGGTTTCATTGTCTCCGGCGCTGTTCAGGCGGGCCCGGCGGGCCAGACCGTCGTGGGCGATTTCCAGCACCTGCTTTGCGACCTCCTGCACGCTGCGGCCGCCGATGGTGGCTTGCAGGGCCAGACGCGGCACATCGGCCACCAGCCGGTGACGGTCCTCGGCGGTCCAGTCCTTCACCAGATCCCACGCCGCATCCAGTGCGGTCTGGTCATACAGCAGGCCGGTCCACAGGGCAGGCAGGGCGCACAGGCGATCCCACGGCCCGCCGTCGGCGCCGCGCATTTCCAGATATTTCTTCAGGCGCACGTCGGGGAAGGCGGTGGACATGTGGTCCGCCCAGTCCCCCATGGTCGGGGTCTGGCCGGGGTAGGCGGGCAGGCGGCCTGCCATGAAATCGCGGAACGACTGGCCGGAGGCGTCAATGTATCCACCATCGCGGTAGACAAAGTACATCGGCACATCAAGCAGGTAATCGGCGTAGCGTTCAAAGCCGAATCCGTCCTCGAACACCAGATCAAGGTTCCCGGAGCGGGCGTTGTCGGTATCGGTCCAGACATGGGCGCGGTAGCTTTTGAAGCCGTTCGGCTTGCCCTCGGTGAAGGGGCTGTTGGCGAACAGGGCGGTGGCAACCGGTTGCAGGGCCATCGACACCCGCATCTTCTGCACCATATCGGCTTCCGAGCCGTGGTCGAGGTTGACCTGCACGGTGCAGGTCCGCAGCATCATGTCCAGCCCCATGGTGCCGACCTTGGGCATATAGTCGCGCATGATGCGGTAGCGGCCCTTGGGCATCCAGTGCATCTGGTCGCGGCGGGCGGTGGGGTGGAAACCGAGGCCGATCAGACCGACACCGTTGGCTTCGGCCACCTGCTTGATGTGGCGGCGGTGGGTGGTCACCTCGACACAGGTCTGGTGCAGGGTTTCCAGCTGGGCCCCGGACAGTTCCAGCTGTCCTGCCGGTTCCAGCGAGATGGAGGCCCCATCCTCGCGGGTCATGGCGATCACGTTGTCGCCTTCCCGGACCGGGGTCCAGCCGAACTGTTCCATCCCCTTCAGGATATCGCGGATTCCGCCCGGCTCGTCATAGGACAGGGTGCTGCCATCGGCGATGCGGAACGGGAATTTCTCGTGCTCGGTGCCGATCCGCCACTCGTCCCGGGAACGGGACCCGCTTTCCAGATAGGCGACCAGATCGTCGCGGCTGGCGACCGGGGCCGCGTTAGGCTTGGAGAAGGCGGACATGCAGGGCACTCCTGAAAAACGGGCCGGAGAACCCGGCTGGCCTGAAACGGGGCCGGAGCAGGCTCCGGCGGAACTGAAAGACTCTACGGGCGGTCAACCGCCCCGGAAGGCCGGGCGGCCCTGCCAGTCACCCCGCAGGGCCTGCCAGCAGGTCAGGGCGGACAGGGCCGCCGTTTCCGCCCGCAGAATCCGGGGACCGAGAGTGACGCGGATAACAAAGGGATACCGGTGTAAAAGTTCAAGTTCCGATTTTTCAAACCCGCCTTCGGGGCCGATCAGAATCGCGGCTTCGGTGCCCGGCGGCAGGGCGGACAGAGCGGAGGCAACATCCCGGCCTGCTCCGGTTTCGTCCATCACCAGCAGGCACCGCGCCGGAGCCCAGCCATCAAGCAGGCGGTCGAGCTTTTCCGGTTCCGCCACGGTCGGCACCGACAGGCGCTCACACTGTTCCGACGCTTCGATGGCGTTGGCGGTCAGCCGTTCGGTGTTGACGCGGGTGGCATTGGTGTAACGGGTCAGTACCGGGATCAGGTGGCTGGCCCCCAGCTCGGTGGCTTTTTCCACCACCATGTCGGTGGCGTCTTTTTTCAGCGGGGCAAACAGCAGCCACGGGCCGGGCCGGGGTTCGTCGGACTGCGGGCGCAGCAGGGTCTGCGCCGTGGCGGTGGCCCGGCGCTTGCCGGTTTCGGTCAGGGTGGCCACCCATTCGCCATCGCGGCCGTTGAACAGGGCGATCTCTTCCCCGGCGGCGGTGCGCATCACGGCATGCAGGTAGTGGGCCTGCCCCTCGCTGAGGGCGACGGTTGCCCCTGCGGACAGAGCGGCATCGGTGAACAGGCGGAGGGCGGGGCGGGCAGGCATGAGACCGGTTTCCTGACAGGGCCCGGCTGCGGTCCATCGGGGCACCGGAGACGGGAAGGCGAGTTTGCTGTGTTGAGTTTGCCGCGGGGCGTCGGTATGTATACCCCTATGACTGAGCCAAGGCCAATGATTGGCGACATGCCGACCGACGGATGGATCGACCGGATCCTGCCGGAAGCATGGCGCCCGTACTGCAAACTGATGCGGCTGGACCGTCCGATCGGCGTCTGGCTGCTGCTGTTCCCCTGCTGGTGGTCAACCACACTGGCGGCGGCGGTGGAGGATGTCGGCCCGCTGGAATGGCTGTCGCTGATCGTGCTGTTTGGCATCGGCGCGACGGTCATGCGCGGCGCGGGCTGTGTCATCAATGATATCTTTGACCGCGATATTGACCGTCAGGTGGCGCGCACCGCCGCCCGGCCACTGGCCAGCGGCGCACTCAGCCTGCGGCAGGCGGCGGTGTTTCTGGTGGCCCTGCTGCTGATCGGTCTGCTGGTTCTGCTCAGCCTGTCGAAGATGGCGGTTCTGGTCGGGATCGGTTCGGTCCCGATGTTTGCCGTCTATCCGCTGATGAAGCGGATCACCCACTGGCCACAGGCCTGGCTGGGGCTGACCTTCAACTGGGGGGCGCTGGTCGGCTGGGCGGCGATCACCGGGACCGTGGGGCTGCCCGCCCTGCTGCTGTTTGTCGGTGGGCTGTTCTGGACCCTTGGCTACGATACCATCTATGCCCATCAGGACCGCGAGGATGATCTGGCGGTGGGCGTGAAGTCCTCGGCACTGGCGCTGGGGCGGCACACCCGGGCGGTGGTCGGGGTGTTCTACCTGCTGGCGTGGGGTCTGTTCACCGCCGCCGGGGCGCTGGCCGGGCTGCATCTGGGCTTTTATCTGGTGATGCTGGCGGCGCTGGGCCACTTTGTCTGGCAGGTTCTGGTGCTGGATATTGACCACGGACCGACCTGTCTGCGGCTGTTCAAATCCAACAAGACTTTTGGCTGGATCATGCTGCTGGCGATTGTGGCGGGTCAGGTGTGACCGGGCCGGATGCTGCCGGATTCATCCGCAGGCATACCGCGGTGACAGCCCCCGGGCTGATCCCGGAGCTGTCGCTGTATCTGGCGACGGATGTGACGCCGCTGTGGTCGGCGACACAGGATTTTCTCGATCAGAATGGACTGGAGCCACCGTTCTGGGCCTTTGCCTGGCCGGGAGGGCAGGCCCTCGCCCGCCTTCTGCTGGATCAACCGGAGTCTGTCCGGGGGAAGACCGTTCTGTCCTTTGCCGCCGGGGGCGGGGTCGAGGCGATTGCCGCTGCCCGTTCCGGTGCGGCGCGGGTTCTGGCCAATGATATTGATCCGATCGCGCAGGTGGCCTGTGGGCTGAATGCCGGGCTGAACGGAGTCACCGTAGACCTGTGCGGGAAAGATCTGCTGGGGGGGAGCCTGCCGGACGGGTGGGAACGGCCGGAGGTCATTCTCGCCGGGGATGTCTGTTATGACCGTGAGATGGCGGCCCGGGTGATCCCCTGGCTGCGGGACCGGGCCGGGGCCGGGGCGGTGGTGTTGATGGCGGATCCCGGCCGTGCCTATCTACCTGATGGAGAAGGGCTGATGGAGGTCGGGCGCTATACGGTGCCGACGTCCCGTGCCGTGGAAGAGTCCGAACACCGGGACACCCGGATTTTCCGCTGGCAGGCACGGGGATGACCGTCTGCGGTATTAACTCCTACGGATAGTATGGTCTTTTCGAATTGTATCCAATCTTCGTGACCCTTAATATGTGATCTATCAAATACTCTCCGTAGGTAGGGGGCGGAGATCACAGGGGGGCACAGAATGGCCGACCGGACATACGAAACCACGACGACCGAAAGAACCCGCAAAAGCATTATGACGAGAATACTTTTCGTCATGGTTGCGATGGTTCTGGTTATTTTTGCAATTTTCTCTGTCTATCTTGACCGCTACCAGAAATCCCAGATTGAGGCGGAACTTGAAGCCTCGCTCCAGAACACCGGAGAGACTGCCGCCGCCGGGCTGAGTGACTGGCTGGAGGCCCGGGCCCGGCTGATCCGCATGGTGGCGGAAACGCAGGGTGAGACCAAGGACGATGCGGCACTGGAAAGTTTCCTGAAAGCCAAGGTCCTGACCGAAACCTTTGATACCGCCTATCTTGGCCGGGAGAATGGTGATTTTATCGCCTGGCCGCCGCCGAAACTGCCCCCGGGGTTCGATCCCCGGACCCGCCCGTGGTACGCGGCGGCGGTGCAGCAGAAAGGGGCGACGATGACCCCGCCCTTCATTCAGGCGGCCACCAAGGAACTGGTGATGACAGCAACCGTACCGGTGATGCGGGACGGAAAGGTTGTGGCGGTGGCCGGGGGGAACTTCACCCTGAAGGCGCTGGGGTCGATGCTCAGCCACATCACGCTGGGCGGCCTTGGTCACGCCTTTGTCGTGGACGCCAAGGGGATGGTGCTGATCCATCCCGATCCGGCGCTGGCGACCAAGACGCTGTCGGACCTGTTTCCGCAGAATACGCCGGTGATCGGTCCGGCCCTGAGTTCGACCCGGCTCAACGGCCGTCCGGTGCTGGTGGAATTTGCCCCGCTGACCGTGTCGGGCGTCCAGTGGTCGCTGGTGCTGGTGGTTGATGAAGGGCTGGCCTTTGCCCCGCTGGCAACCTTCCGGATTGCGGCGCTGGTGGCGGCACTGATCGGGGCGGTTCTGCTGATCATCCTGATGCAGCAGGCCCTGAAGCGGGTGGTGGCCCAGCCGGTGACCGGTATGACCGGGGCGATGCGCCGTCTGGCCGGTGGGGATCTACAGGCCGACATCCCCGGCCTTGGCCGCGAGGATGAGATCGGGGCGATGGCCTCGGCGGTGCAGGTGTTCCGCGATCATGCGCTGGAACGGCAGCGGCTGGAGGCCGAACAGGCCGAAGCCGCCCGGGCGCGGGAGGTCCGCACCCAGCGGATGGAAGAGCTGATCGCCCTGTTCGACCGCGATATGTTGCAGGTTCTGGAACTGGTGACTTCGGCGGCGACGGAGCTGGAGGCGACGGCCCAGTCGCTTCAGGCCACCGCCCACCGTTCCGCCGGGGATGCCACCACGGCGGCGGCGGCGACCGAGCAGGCTTCGGTCAACGTCAAAAGCGTTGCCTCCTCCACCGATATGCTGGTGCGGTCGATCGCCAATATTGCCGACAGTGCCGGGGAATCCCGGCAGGTGGCGGAACAGGCGATGGATGCGGCCGCGCGGACGGACCAGACCGTGCGGTCGCTGGTGCAGGCCACCGACCGGATCAGTCAGATTGTCGGGCTGATCAACGATATCGCCAGTCAGACCAATCTGCTCGCCCTGAATGCCACTATCGAGGCAGCGCGGGCCGGGGATGCCGGAAAGGGCTTTGCCGTGGTGGCGAACGAGGTGAAATCCCTCGCCAACCAGACCGCCAAGGCCACCGGCGAGATCGCCTCGCAGATCGGCGAGATCCAGACGGTTTCCAACGAGGCGGTACAGGCGATTCAGGGCATTGCCTCGGTCATCACCCGCATCAACACGCTGGCCGGGGATATCTCGCAGGCGGTGCAGGATCAGGGGGATTCGACCCGTGAAATCGCCCGCAATGTGGCGGAGGCGGCGCAGGGCACACAGGATGTCTCGCACAGTGTGATCAACGTGACGGAAGGGGCCCGCGAAACCGGGGACAGTGCGGCGCAGGTGCTGGGGGCGGCGGCGGAGCTGGCGCGTCAGGCCGAAACCCTGAAGAGCAAGGTGGACGGGTTCTTCCATAACATCCGCAGTCTGTGATCCTGCTCCGGCGGACCGGCCGGAGCCCTGACCGGAAACACCCCCGGTGCGGACGTGCCGGGGGTGTTCCGTTTTCCGGCACACAGAAGGACTGAAAACAGATGGGGATAACCGGCGGGCGCGTCTGTACAGGCCGCCGTCGGGTGGGCTACACAGGGGGAATGCCAGCCCGGACCTCCTCCGTGGAGAGAGCGGGGGCAAACAGAAGGATGAGAGAGGGAATGGGGTCTCCGGTTCTGCTCGCCGCCAGCATTGATTTCGCCTTCAGTCCGATGGAAGACCGGATGTTGGTCCGCTGTCTCGATCAGGCCGGGGCGGCTCACCACCTGTGGCTGACCCGGCGGCTGTGCCGGGCCTTCCTGCAACAGTTCGGGGCCCTGCTGGCGATGACGGCGCAGGCTGCCGGTGTCCCGGATGAACAGCGTCAGGCGATGGTGCTGTTTGAACATCTGGACGCCCTGAACGATCAGGCCGCCCTTGCCCGGGATCAGGAAGCCAGTGCGCAGATGGCGGCGGCGTCGCAAAGCGCGCCGACCGAAGGCGGCGCGGTTTCGGCTTCGGCCCCGCCGCCCCCGGCGGAGGAGGGCGCCGCTGCGGACCCGTTAGGGACAGAGCCCCTGCCTGCTGCCCCGGTGGTGCCGGGCCCCGGCACCGTTCTGATGAACCGGATTGATGTCACCCCGCAGGAGGGACGGTTCGACCTGCGCCTGTTCGGCGGAGAGGCCTGTGCGGTGATGCTGCCGCTGACCCGGGCCGACGCCCACCGCCTGCTGGCGGTGTTGCTGCGCACCGCCACACAGGCAGACTGGGGGCTGGACGGGGAAGTCGGCTGGGTCGGGGATGGCAACCGGATGATGCAGGGGCAGGACAGCACCACCGTGCGCCGCCACTGACCGCCACTGATCATAGAGCCTGTTCTTCTGCGATGGTCTCCGGCGCTTATGGGCTCCGGGTCGGATCGGTCCGCAGCAGACGCAGGGCATTCAGCGTCACCAGAACGGTTGCCCCGGTATCAGCCAGAATGGCGATCCACAGACCGGTGATGCCAAGGACCGAGGTGACGAGGAACACCGCCTTCAGCCCAAGGGCCAGTGCCACGTTTTGGCGGATGTTGCGCATGGTCTGGCGGGACAGCCGGATCAGGGCCGGAACATCGCTGACCCGGTCGCGCAGGATGGCGGCGTCGGCGGTTTCCAGCGCCACATCGGTCCCCGATCCCATCGCAACCCCGACGCTGGCCTGTTTCAGGGCCGGGGCATCGTTGATGCCATCCCCGATCATCATCACTCCTCCCGGCCCCTTCCGGTCCTGACCGGACTCTGCGAGGGCGCGGATCGCGGCCAGTTTGTCTTCCGGCAGCATCTCTGCCTGAACGGCGATCCCCAGCGGGGCGGCGATGGCGGCGGCGGTCCGGCTGTTGTCCCCGGTCAGCATGGTGGCGGTGATCCCCATCGCCTGAAGCTGGCGGACGGCGTCGGCGGCGTCGGGGCGCGGTTCATCGCGCAGGGCGATCAGGCCGAGGGCGTTTGCGCCGTGGCTGACGGCAACCACGGTTTTTCCGGTGGCTTCCAGTGTGGTTGCCTGCCCGCGCTGGGCGTCGGGCAGCAGTCCGCGGTCTGCGGCACTGTGGGGGGACAGGATGGCCGCCGCCATGCCGTTGATGACCGCCTCGACGCCCCGGCCCGGCAGGGCGCGGGCGGCTTCGCTGCGGGGCGGGGCAATGCCGCCGTCAGCGGCGCGGCGCAGGATCGCCTGTGCCAGCGGATGGCTGGACCCGGCCTCAATCCCGGCGGCCACCGTCAGTAAGGTACTGGTGTCGGTTCCGTCGGCAGGCAGCACATCGGTCACCTGCGGTCGGCCCTGTGTCAGGGTTCCGGTCTTGTCAAAGGCCACATGGCGGACGGCGGCGGCGGCCTCAATCACCGCGCCGCCCTTCATCAGCAGGCCGCGCCGGGCCCCGGCCGACAGGGCGGAGGCGATGGAGGCGGGCACGGAAATCACCAGCGCACAGGGGCAGCCGATCAGCAGCAGTGACAGACCCCGATAGATCCACACATCCCACGGCTGCTGCGCCAGCAGCGGCGGCAGCACCGTCACCAGCAGGGCCGCCAGAACGATCACCGGCATGTACCAGCGGGAGAAACGGTCGATGAAGCGTTCGGTCGGGGCACGGGCCTCTTCCGCCTCTTCCACCAGCCGGACGATCCGTGCCAGCGTGGTATCGCTGGCCTCCTTGGTGACGGTCACGGTCAGGGCGGCTTCGGTGTTGATGGATCCGGCAAACACCGGGTCGCCGGGGGCCTTGGTGCGGGGGACGCTTTCCCCGGTGACCGGGCTTTCGTCAACGCCGGAGACCCCCGTTGCAACCGTGCCATCAGCCGGGATGCGGTCACCGGGGCGGACCAGAACCGCCGCCCCGGGGCGCAGGCTGGCGGCGGCAACCTCCTGTGGCTGGCCGTTGACCAGTAGCAGGGCGGTTTTCGGAACCAGTGCGGCAAGAGTGCGGATGCCATTGCGGGCCTTTCCGGCGGCGACCCCTTCCAGCAGCTCGCCAACGGCGAACAGGAACACCACCAGCGCCGCTTCCTCCGCCGCCCCGATGATCAGCGCCCCGAGGGCGGCAATCGTCATCAGTCCTTCGATGGTGAAGGGATTGCCGCTGCGCAGGCTCTCCCACGCCCGCCGGGCCACCGGCGCGAGGCCGATCAGGCAGGCGGCGGTGAAGGCCCAGCGGCCAATGTCCGCCGATCCGGTAAGCGATGCGGTCAGGCGTTCCAGCCCCCATGCCGCCCCCAGCAGCGCTCCGGTCAGCAGCACCAGACGGCCCTTGCCGGTCTGGAACCATCGCTGGTCCGGGCGCTCCGGCGTGGTGTGGTCATGCCCGTGTTCATGATCATGCCTGTGACCGCTATGGCCATGACCGTTGTGGTCGTGGTCATGGCATGCGCTCTGGTGCGGCTGTGGCTCAGGATCGGTTCCACACCCATGTCCGCCGCAGCAGGGGGGCGGTGCCTCCTCCGGCTGGGGTGCAGCGGGGCGGGATGGGGCTGGGGTGATGCCGAAACCGAGCCGGGTGACGGCGGCCTCGATCTCTGCCGGGGCGGTGGTGGCCGGGGCAAGGGTCAGGGTCAGCCGTTCGGCCATCAGGGCAACATGAACGTCGCTGACGCCGGGCAGGCGGCTCAGGGCGCGGGTGATCTTGGTGGAGCAGGACGCGCAGTCCATGCCGGTCACCGTCCACACCCGCCGGGTGGCGAGGGAATGGGTCATCGGATCTCTCCGGTTCCGGCCCCGCAGAGGGGGCGATGAAGCGTTGAGACCGACGGTAATTGCTCTAGTGACTAGAGGGTCAAGCGGGAAAACGACGGGCCATGGTCCGGTGCGGGCGGCGGTGCCGTTAAATCAGGCTGGGCAGAACCCCGTTGATGAACACCGACAGCAGCAGATCGAGGATCACGCAGCCGGTGGCGGTCATGCCGGGGACCTTCAGGCTGTGGCGGGCGATGAACCAGCTGTAGACCATGATGGCGGTGCCGATCAGCATCATCAGCAGCTGGGCTGCCTGCGGCGGCAGCAGGTTCAGGCCGTTCAGGACAATAAAGGGCAGCAGCGCCAGGGCCACCACCACCTGAAACCAGTTGTAGACCGTAATGTAACGCAGAACCCGCAGGCCCCAGCCGAGACGGGGAGCCAGTTGCAGCAGGACCACCGGAAACAGCGCCCAGCCGATGACGTAGGTCAGCACCTCGGTGGCGGCGAACATCAGGAAATCGTCCGCCCCGCCCGGTTGCAGAACGTGAAACAGACTCTGGAGCAGGTAAACCGGGGCGACATACAGGCCGACCCGGAAGGAGGCCAGTGTCATCGCCGGGGATGCCGGAAAGGCATCAATCACCTTGGTGTTGAACCGCAGAATCTGAATCAGGATCTGCCGCAGGGCGTGAAGGGAGTGCATGAAAATCAGATCCTGCCACCAATGGCGAAATAACCGGTCAGGATCTGCTGATAGATCCGGGTCAGATTTTCCAGATCCTCAACAGCGATATGCTCGTTGACCTTGTGCATGGTCTGGCCGACCAGACCGAACTCCGCCACCGGGCAGACGTTTTTGATGAAGCGGGCATCAGAGGTGCCGCCGGTGGTTGACAGCTCCGGGGTCCGGCCGGTCACCGCCTCCACGGCCTTGGTCAGCAGGGTGGAAAACGGCCCCGGCTCGGTCAGGAAGGCCTCGCCCGATTCCGTCATCTTCAGGGTGTAGAAGGCGGCGGGATCGGCATCGGCACCGTCGCGGGCGGGGTCGAGGACGCTGGCGTCCAGTCGGGCGCGGATCCATGCCTCAAGGCTGGCGGCGGTGTGCAGGGTGTTGAAGCGGATGTTGAACAGTGCCCGGGCTTCGCCGGGGATGATATTGGTGGTCGGGTTGCCGACATCAATCGACACCACTTCCAGATTGGACGGCTGGAAGAAATCGTTGCCGAGGTCCAGCGGCTCCGCCAGCAGGGCTGAGACCATCCGGATCAGGCGCGGCACCGGGTTGTTGGCCAGATGCGGATAGGCAACGTGGCCCTGCGTGCCATGCACGGTGATCCAGCCGCTGATGCTGCCGCGCCGCCCGATCTTGATCATGTCGCCAAGCACGCGCGGATTGGTCGGTTCGCCGACCAGACAGACGTCGATGGTTTCGCCGCGTTCGGCCATCCAGTCCAGCACCTTGCGGGTGCCGTTGATCGACGGGCCTTCCTCGTCGCCGGTGATCAGCAGGCTGATCGAGCCATCCGGCGTTCCCTGTTCCGCCATCAGGCGGGAAACGGCGGCGACGAAGGCGGCAATCCCCCCCTTCATGTCGGCGGTACCGCGCCCGTACAGCTTGCCGTCACGGATTTCGGCGGCGAAGGGGTCCACCGTCCAGCCCCCGGCATTGCCGACCGGCACCACATCGGTGTGCCCGGCAAAGCAGAAATTCGGCCCCTGCGTGCCCAGCCGGGCATAGAGGTTGTCGATATCCGGTGTGCCCTCTTCCGAGAAGGTCATGCGGTGACAGACAAAGCCAAGGCCGGTCAGCGCCTGCGCCAGCACATCCAGTGCCCCGGCATCGGCGGGGGTCACCGACGGGCAGCGGATCAGCGACTGGGTCAGGGCGACCGGATCAATCACGGGCAGGGCGGCGTTGGACACGGTTGGGGAATCCGTTCTCTGGGAAGGAAAAGGGGGATCACGGTGCCGGGGGCAGGCAGGCCCGCCCCCGGCCGCAGGAGGAACAGGGATCAGTCGCGCAGCAGCTCGTTGATCGAGACCTTGGAACGGGTCTTTTCGTCAACGCGCTTGACGATCACGGCGCAGTACAGGCTCGGCCCCGGGGTGCCGTCCGGCAGCGGCTTGCCCGGCAGGTTGCCCGGCACCACCACGGAATAGGCCGGGACGCGGCCGATGAAGACTTCGCCGGTGGCGCGGTCGATCACCTTGGTGGATGCACCGATGAACACGCCCATCGACAGCACGGCCCCGGTTTCCACCACCACGCCTTCCGCCACTTCGGCGCGGGCGCCGATGAAGCAGTTGTCTTCGATGATCACCGGACCGGCCTGAAGCGGTTCCAGCACGCCGCCGATCCCGGCGCCGCCGGAGATATGGACGTTCTTGCCGATCTGGGCGCAGGAGCCGACGGTGGCCCAGGTGTCCACCATGGTGCCGGAATCGACATAGGCCCCGACGTTGACGAAGCTGGGCATCAGCACCACGCCGGGGGCGATGTAGGCGGACTTGCGGACCACGCAGTTCGGCACGGCGCGGAATCCGGCTGCGGTGAATTCGGCATCCGACCAGCCGTCGAACTTGGACGGCACCTTGTCCCACCAGCTGGAGCCGCCGGGGCCGCCGGAGATCGGGGCCATGGCATTCAGGCGGAAGGACAGCAGCACCGCCTTCTTCAGCCACTGGTTGACCACCCAGGCGCCGTCTTTTTTCTCCGCCACCCGCAGGGTCCCGGAATCAAGGGCGGCCAGCGCGTCGGCAACAGCGTCGCGGGCTTCGCCGGTGGTGGCGGGGGAAATCTGGTCGCGGGCTTCCCACGCCGCTTCCACGGCAGCCTGAAGCGCGGTCACGGACGGGAAGGAGGAAGTGACGGACATGGGACGGGGAACTCCGGTGTCTGCGGATAAGGATGTCCGGGGTCTGACGGCCCGGACACAACGGCAGACCTGCCGTGGCGGCAGGTGTGGCCGCGAGGATACCCGCTGAACCGTGTCAGTCAACCGGCCATCTGCCCGCAGCCCCCGCCGGAGCAGGATTTCAGGCCGCTCAGGGCCTTGCCCGGTTCTGTTCGCTCTGGCCCGCATATCCGGCCGTTATGTCCGGCTGGATATGAACAGAATGGCTGATGCCAGTTGCGGGGGAACCATGCTAAAGAAGACATTGTACAGATCCTGCTGACGGGAGAGGACAGAGGTGAACAGGGCTGATAGTGCCCCGCCCCGGACAGATGGGGCCGCGCCCCGGATGGAACGGCCGGATGGCGGTGCCACCCCGGTTAACGGCACCGTTGCGGGCGGCGGGGGGGTGTCCGGTGGTGCGGAAAACCAGTCCGACAGCATCCTGAACGGCTTTCCCGGACCGCTGTTGATGTTTTCCCCGACAGGCGGCCTGCTGTCCGCCCAGCCGGAGGAGACCCCCCTTGCCGTGTTGCTGGCGGCGGGCGGGGCGGCTGAGGCGCAGGCCCTGATCGCGGTCTGTGCCAGCAGCCGGATGGCCAATCAGGGCACGGTGCAGATCGAGAACGGCGACGGGGTCTATACTTATGACCTGACCGTGCTGCCGATGCCTGATGGCCGGGTTGCCATGCTGACCCGGGAAGTCACCCTGCATCACAATCTGCGCGCCGCGCTGGTGGAAAGCCGTCAGCGTTATAAGGATTTTGTCGAGATTTCGTCGGATTTTGCCTGGGAAACCGGCATTGACGGCACCTTTGTGTTTGTCAGCCCGCGCGGGGCGCTGGGCCATCCGGCGGCGGACCTGATCGGCCGCGATCCGGTTGATCTGGTGATGGAGCGGGACGCGCAGATGGGCATTCCGTTCTCCACCCATGTGCCGATCGATCATGGCGAGGTCTGGGTGCGTCGGGTTGATGGATCCCCGGTCTGTGTCACCGTGGCCGCCCGGCCGATTTTTGACCGCTCCGGCCGCTGGATCGGCACCCGGGGCGTCTGCCGCGATGTGACGACCGAGCGGGAGCGCGATCTTCAGCTGGCCCGGGCCCGCAACCGGGAACGGATCGTCAACCATATCGTCCGCACCTTCCGCGATGAGGTTGATCCCAACAACATGCTGAATGTGGCGGCGGAGACGCTGGCGCGGGGCATGGGGGCCAGTGACTGCCATATCTTCCGCCGTCCCAGCGACACGCTGGAGGAAAGCCACCCGAGTGAACTGCCCGCCGGGCTGATCCCCGGGGCCCGCTATGGGGCGCTGGCCTATCTCAGCTCCCTGCCGGTGCTGGATGCCCTCGACCATGGCGAAGAGCTGGTGGAGATGGAGGTTGAGGGGCGGCAGGTTCTGGCCGTGGCCTCGCGCCATCATCACCGCGTCAACGGGGCGGTGGTGCTGTACCGGGTGGCGGAACGCGGCAACTGGGGGGTTGATGACCGCTTCCTGCTGTCGGATCTGGCTGACCAGATCGGGATCGCCAACGAACAGATCGCCGCGCATGAAAGCATTGTCAGGCTGTCGCGCACCGACAGCCTGACCGGCCTGTTCAACCGCCGGGCCTTTTTCGAAGAACTGGACCGCCGTCACAAGCGCCTGCAACGGACCGGGGCCTTCGCCGCCCTGCTCTATGTCGATCTTGATAACTTCAAGATGGTCAACGACGTCCACGGCCATGCCGCCGGGGATGCGGTGTTGCAGCTGGTGCGGGATATGCTGCTGGGCAATACCCGGCCGACCGATCTGGTGGCCCGCCTCGGCGGCGATGAGTTCGCGGTCTGGCTGGAGGGCGGGACGCTGGAGGTGGCCGAGGACAAGGCCCGTCTGCTGCTGTCGATGGCGGACCGCCTGCTGCGGCCCCGTTCGGGGAACCCGGCACATCCGCTGGGGCTGTCGATCGGGATTGCCGTTCATGATCCCGCCCATCCGGAAACCCTGCATGATTTGATCGCCCGGGCTGATCAGGCGATGTACTCGGTTAAAAAGACAGGTAAACTGGGGGTGGCGGTGGCGGACCTTCCGGTCCGCTCCGTCTGATCCGCCCGGATTTGCGGCAGAGTCTGTGTCAGGTGTTTTTTTGGGGTATCCTGTTCTGACGGGGTGGCGCCGGTATCTCCCCCCAGACCGGCGGATCCGTTGTCTTTGGTGTGGTGTGTCGCAGCCGTGAACGTGCGTGTTTTTGCCGGATGGTCCTCTCAGCAGCTCCTCCGGCCAGTGCCTGAGGAGGTGGCCCTGTCATGACGTCCTTCCTCAAGCGTCTCCTTGGTCTTGAAGACGTCACCGCGGATGCTGTGCCGGAGGATGTCGTGTCGTCCGGTGCCTTCGGGAAACCGGCAGAGGGCACGGCAGCGCTGCCGGAAGACCTGATGTCGTTCGAGCCGATTTCCTATGATGCCGCCAAGCAGTATGCCCGCAGCGAGGATCCGGCGATCCGCATCGCGCTGGCCTCGCGCACCGATGTGCCGGCGGAAATCCTCTATTTCCTCTCGGAAGACGGCCATGCGGCGGTACGCCGGGCGGTGGCGCTGAACGGGTCGACCCCGGCACTGGCGCATCTGGTGCTGGTCGAGGATCAGGATGACCGGGTGCGGGCCGATCTGGCCTTCCGGATTGCCCGGCTGGCCCCCGGCCTCAGCCCCGATGAGCATGACCGGGCCCGGCAGGCAGCCTACCGGGTGATTTCCCGGCTGGCGCAGGACCAGATGGTGCGGGTGCGCCAGATCCTGTCGGAAGCGATCAAGGATGTGATTGACGCGCCGTCCGATGTGATCCGCACGCTGGCCCGCGATGTGGAGGAGGTCTCCACGCCGGTTCTGGAATATTCTCCGGTCCTTCAGGATGAAGACCTGCTGGATATCATTGCCGCCAGCCCGTCGTCGGCGATGCTGTCGGCGATTTCGCGCCGTCAGCGCCTGTGCGCCGACGTGGCCGATGCCATTGCCGAGACCGATGATACGGTGGCGATTGCCGACCTGCTGCGTAATACCTCGGCCCAGATCCGTGAGGAAACCCTCGACCACCTGATCGAAACCGCGCCAGACCGGCTGGAATGGCACGAACCGCTGGTGCGCCGCCCCGGCCTGCACCGGCAGGCGGCGATGCGGCTGGCCGAGTTTGTCGCTGACCGCTGGTTGCAGGTGCTGCGGGACCGCCGGGATCTGTCACCGGAGACGCTGGCGGAAGTGAAGCGGGTGGTCCACGCCCGCCTGCATGAAGGCGATCCGTTGCCGGCACCGGAATACCGGACGGCGGTCAGTGCCTCCGCCGATGCACCGCTGCCGGAGATCCTGCACCGGATTGACGTTTCCAGCTGGCCGCACACCCGGATTGAAGCCTTCCGTCAGGCGGTGGAAATGTACCGCCGGGGGGATCTGGGCGGGCCGGTGCTGTTGCAGGCGGTGAAGGTCGGGGATATCGAGTTTGTCGCCGCCTCGCTGGATGTGCTGAACCATCTGGTGCCGGGGGCGTCGCTGGAGGCCATCCGCATGGCCAGCTGTAAGGCCATCGCGGCGCTGGTCTGGCATGCCGCTCTGCCTCCGGCCCTGTCGGTGCAGATTCAATCGCGTCTGGCCCGGGTGGCCCCGGCGGATGTGCTGACGGAATCGGGGGATCTGCCCTTCGGTCTGACCATCACGGAAATGGAATGGCAGATCGAGATGTTCGCCAAGCGGACGGAAACACCGCACCCTTAAAGGGGGTGGTGTCGGGACAGAGCAGACGCGCGGGGGATAATGGGTAAGGCGGTGTGGCTGGGGGCTGGTGCGGCGGTGGCGGTGATAACCGGCATTGGCCTGCGCTATGGGATGATTGAATTGTCCCGTCCGCCGGTGACCGGGGCGGTTCCGGCCCGGTTGGGGACAGCGGTTCCCGCCGATGATCCGGCAGCCCCGTTCACCGAGGTGATCCGGCAGGCCGGAGCCTTTGCCGATGCGGTTTCCCGCGCCGGGAAGGCCCTGCTATCCCCGGAGTCGCCGCCGCCGGTGGCGGGGCATGGGGAGATCGCACTGGCCCCGGTCCAGCCGGACACCCCGAAGGTTGGCCCGCAAGTTGGCCCGGTGACGTCTGATCCCTCCAGACCGGCCCCTGCAAAAGCAGAGGGGCCGAAGCCCGATGCGGCCAAGGCTGGCCCGGTGAAGACAGACCCGCCGAAAGCGGAGACCCCGAAAACGGAGCCGACCAAGGCCCCCGCCGCAAAACCCGATCCGGCGAAAGCCGACGGCCAGAAAGCTGAGTCCCAGAAGACGGACCCCCAGAAAAGCGGTCCGCAGAAAACGGACCCGGGAAAACCCGGCAGCGGAATCGCTGAGGCGGTCCGGCCTGATTCCGGGAAGCCTGAAGCCGGAAAACCTGACTCCGGGAAGGGGGGAACCCCGCAGGCCGCGACGGGCGTGCCTCCGGCACCCCCGGATGTGCCGCCCGTGTCCGGCGGTCTTGATCTGGCGCAGATGGCGGAACGGTTTAAGGCTCCGGCCAGCCGCACACCGGTTTCGGCGCCGATTCCCGATGCCCCGCCTGCGCCGCCGCCAGTGGCCACCGCCTTTGCCCCGGCGGACCAGTATCCCCTGACCGACTGGACGCTGGATTATGGCGAGGCAGGGTATCTGGGCCGCCTGACCCTGAACGGGGAGCCGCTGAAGGACCGCCGCCCCGGTCTGGCGGAGACGCTGGAGGTGTCCGGCTGGGCCGGGGACTCTCTGATCGGCATCCGCTTCAGCCATGTTCTGGCGGCACTGTGTGGCCGGGTGGTCGGGATGGCCCCGGTGCAGGACCCAACCCCGGAGATCGGACGGACGATTCACAGCAACCTGTCGGCGGCGGGCTGGACCCTGCGGCTGCCGGTGGAGCTGCTGCCCCGCTGCGACAAGCCGGTCCTGAGTGTGCTGGCGGTGCGGGATGGCAAGTTCGCCTATCCGCTGCGGGGGGAGCAGCCGCTGACCCTTCCGGCGGACACCGTCAAGGCTCCGGCTTCGGTGACGGTGAAACCCCTGCGCCCGGGGGATCTGCCGTTTCTGGACCGTCAGCCGCTGACCCTGACCGCCAAGGCCACCACCGTGCGCCGTTGCGGGGCGTCGGACTGTGCGCCGGTCGGCAGTCTTCCCGCCGGGGACTACAATGTGGCGGTGATGGACCGCCAGAAGGGCTGGGCCCTGCTGGTGACATCGAGCGTTTCCGGCTGGATCCCGGAGGGGGTGTTGCGGCCCCCGGTGCGGAAACCGGCCCCGGCAAAACCGGAGGGCAAGCCCGAGGACGCAAAAGCGGCAGGGACGGCGGGCTGACCCCGGTTTCCGTCTGTTTTTCTCTTCCTCAGGGCCGTCTCAGCCGGGCCGGGCAAGAGACAGGCTGTTCCAGCGCCCCGGCGTCAGGCCGAACGCTTTTTTGAAATGGCGGGTCAGGTGGCTTTGGTCGGCAAAACCGGCCTCGGCGGCGACACGGGCCAGTGGCAACCCGCGCTCAATCAGGCGGCGGGCGAAGCTCAGGCGGCGCATCAGCAGATAGCGGTGCGGTGACGTGCCGTGGATTGACCGGAAGGCCCGCGACAGGCTGAAGCGGTCAAGGCCGGTCACCGCTTCCAGCGCGGCGGCGGAGACGCCGGTTTCCACCGAGGCTTCCAACAGGGCGCGGGCCTGCTCCACCTGCCGCAGCGGCAATGCCCGCCCGGCCTGTGGGCGGAAACCGCTATGACGGCACAGCGCATCGGTGATCCCGGCCAGCAGGGCAGTCAGGGCCAGATCATCCTCCGGCTGCGGGGTGGCGGTGACGGTTTCCAGCGCCGAGAAGGCCCCGGTCAGGCCACTGCGGAAGGTTGGATCGCTCAGCACCGGATCTCGCACGAACGGCAGGCTGCCCCGGCCGCCCGGCAGGGCCTGCGCCACCAGCGCCGGGGAGACATACAGCATGGTGTAGACCAGCGAGGCATCGCTGCCCGCCCCACCGTCATGTTCCTCATCCGGATGCAGCACCAGAATTTGCCCCGGCAGGCTGCGCCGTTCCTCCCCCCGGTAGAAAAACCGCTGCACCCCGCCCAGAGTTACCCCGATTCCATAGCTGTCATGGCGGTGGGGTTCAAACACATCGCCGCTGAAACGGGCATGCAGGGCCTCCAGCTCCGGGTGGGTTTCCGCCCGGATCATGCGGATGGATTCGTCGTTCTGGCACAAACGTTCAAGACCGCCGGGGGCGGGGTGGTCTACAGGATCAGTCATCTGTATCAGTCATCTGTCCGGGCTCTCCAACCATGGAGGGGTCTCAGAAGATATGGGGACCCAACCGGTTTCTGCGCCATGGAAAAATGCTCTGGCCGAGAGGAGGAAGAGTCAATGTTTGAGACCAAGATTGCAATGATCCTGCGCGAGGATCTGGCGGTGTGGCAGAAGCTGAATGTCACCGCCTTCCTGATGTCCGGTGTGGTGGCCGGGGCGCCGGAGGTGATCGGCGAGGCCTATTTTGACCGGGACGGACGGGAGTATCACCGTCTGTCGGTCCAGCCGGTGGTGGTGCTGGCCGCCGATGCGGCGCAGATGGCGGTGATCCACCGCCGTTCTCTGGAGCGGGGTGTGCAGACGGCGCTGTTCATCGAGGAGATGTTCCTGTCCGGCCATGACGGAGAAAACCGGGCGGTGTTTTCCGGGTTTGGTCCTGACGATGCCAAGGTGGTCGGGATCGGCCTGCGGGCAGACCGCAAGGTGGTCGATAAAATCACCAAAGGGGCCGGTAAGCACCCCTGAGAACCCGCTATCGCACCGGCACCGAGACCTTGAAGGTCACATCCCCCCGTTTCAGCGGGTGGCGGCAGTAGCTGCACACGGTGGCGGTGGCCAGCGGGGTGTCGGTGCAGTGGTGGTGCAGGCCGACCGCAGCGTCGGGGACCAGCCAGCGTTCCCCCCAGCGGTGCAGGGCCATGATCACCGGGTAGAGATCCCGGCCTTTCCGGGTCAGGCGGTATTCATAGCGGACCGGATGATCCTGATAGGCGATCCGCCGCACCACCCCGGCCTCCACCAGCAGACGCAGGCGGTCGGCCAGAATGTTGGTGGCCGCTTTCAGCTCCTTCTGGAACTCGTCATAACGGCGGATGCCGAGCAGCAGGGCGGAGACCAGCAGCGGCGTCCACTGGTCGCCGATCAGCTCGGCGGCCTGTAGCATCGAGGGGTCACCGGGAACCTGTCCCGGCCCCGGCGGGCGGCTGCGGCGCTGGGGGCTGCCGTCATTCAGGGCGGCGTCGGCGTCGGCGATCTGTTCGGCCTCCACCCGGTAGGCGACCTCGCGCGGCAGCACCGGGGCCCCGCAGTCCAGACACACCGTGACCGGATCAAAGGCCTGCCCGCACAGGCGGTGGCGCAGACGATCCGGCACGGTGGTGCCTGCCGTCTTCGGGCCGTGGGTGATCTCCCAGTGCCAGACCGAGACCGCGAAATCGTACAGATCCTCCCCCATCGGGGTGAGGACATAGTCATCCCGGGGCGGGTGGGCCTGATAGGGCTGGCGGGCGAGAACCCCGCGCTCGGTCAGGGCATTCAGGCGCTTGGTCAGGGTGCTGCGCGGTGCCCCGGTGGTGTGGACGAAATCGTCAAACCGGGTGCGGCCGAGAAAGGCATCGCGGATGACCAGAAAGCTCCAGCGGTCCCCCAGCAGCCGGATGGCGTGGGCGGCCGGGCTGTTGCGGATCACTTTACCCAGCGCGACCGGAAGATCGGGGCGGCCCGTCGGTGAAACGGGCGGAAGGGGCGGGGAAACAGGCTGGTGCACGGGGGATGCGGGCTTTCTGGGGCAGGGATGAAAAACAGGATCTGCTTAAAAACACTGCAACGCAAGGGCAATGCCAAACAAATCAGCAGTCTAGGCCGTTTGGAGGCTGGCAGTTTGGCCGCCAGTGCCTATAGTGAACAGCACACCGCGTGTTCCGTAAAGGGGGGCTGCCGCCACCATGCCGACCCATGCCATCCGCCATCCGCGTCAGATCATCGACCGTAAGGATCTGGTGATCCGTCTGGATGACCTTGCCGAGCGCGACCTGAAGCCGCACGAAAAGCGGAAGGAGCTGCTGGCCGCCCTGAAAGATGCCTACCGGCGCGGCTTTGACGAGGTCAAGCGCCGCTGTCTGGAGGACCGGGCCAACGGATCGGTGACGGTGCGCGAACACTGCTATCTGATGGATCAGCTGATCGTCACCCTGTACGACTATGTCACCCGCCATGTGTTCATCCGGGGATCGCTGACCAAGGGGGAACATCTGAGCCTGATGGCTGTCGGCGGCTATGGCCGGGGGGAGCTGTGCCCCTATTCCGATCTCGATCTGCTGTTTCTGCTGCCTTACAAGTCCACTCCCTATTCCGAACAGGTGGTGGAATACATGCTCTATATCCTGTGGGATCTGGGGCTGAAGGTCGGGCATTCCACCCGGTCGATTGACGAATGCATCCGGCTGGCGAAAACCGACATCACCATCCGCACCGCCCTGCTGGAAGCCCGCTGGCTGTGGGGGGATAAGGCGCTGGCTGAGGAGTTCCGCCAGCGTTACCGCGCCGAGGTGATCGCCGGAAGCGGTGCCGGATTCGTCGAGCAGAAACTGGCCGAACGCGATGCCCGCCATGACCGGCTGGGGGATTCCCGCTATGTGCTGGAGCCCAACGTCAAGGAAGACAAGGGCGGGCTGCGTGACCTGCACACCCTGTACTGGATTGCCAAATATCTCTACGGCATCACCGATGTGCGGGAGCTGGTCGATCTGGGGGTGCTGACCACCCCGACGGCGCGGCTGTTCATCAAGGCGCAGACCTTCCTATGGACCGTGCGCTGTCACCTGCATTACCTGACCAACCGGGCGGAAGACCGGCTGACCTTCGATGCCCAGAAGGCGATTGCCGCCCAGCTCAGCTACACCGACCACGCCGGGGCCGCCGGGGTGGAACGGTTCATGAAGCATTACTTCCTGATCGCCAAGGATGTCGGGGACCTGACCCGGGTGTTCTGTGCGGTGCTGGAGGAGCAGAACAAGCGCAAGCCGCGCTTTTCGCTGCGGCGGAAGAAGAGCATCGGCAATTTTGTCATCGACGGCGGGCGGATCGGGGTCAAGGACGAAGCAGCCTTTCTGGCCGATCCGATCCAGTTCCTGATGCTGTTCCGCCATGCCCAGACCCAGCAGGTGGATATTCACCCCAACACCCTGCGGCTGGTGACGGAAAACCTGAAGCTGGTGTCCCGCCTGCGGCCCAATCCGGCGGCCAACGCGCTGTTTCTGGAGATGCTGACCGACGAGCGTGACCCGGAAGGCACCCTGCGCCAGCTGAACGAAGCCGGGGTCTTCGGGCGCTTCATCCCGGAGTTCGGGCATGTGGTGGCGCAGATGCAGTACGACATGTACCACGTCTACACCACCGATGAGCACACCATCCGTGCCATTGGCATTCTGCGGCGGATCGAGGCCGGGGACCTGAAGGACGAGCTGCCGGTGGCGTCGCAGGTGGTGCATACGGTGCAGTCGCGCCGGGCCCTGTATGCGGCGGTGATGATGCACGACATCGCCAAGGGCCGGGGCGGGGACCATTCCGAGCTGGGGGCGGACATCGCCCGCAAGCTGGGGCCGCGTCTGGGCCTGACCCCGGAAGAGACGGAAACCGTGTCGTGGCTGGTGCTGCATCATCTGGCGATGACGCGGGTTGCCTTCAAGCGTGATATCGACGACCCGCAGACCATCCTGTCCTTCGCGCAACTGGTGCAGAGCCCGGAGCGTCTGCGCCTTCTGCTGGTGCTGACCTGCGTCGATATCCGCGCCGTCGGCCCCAAGGTGTGGAACAACTGGAAGGCCACCCTGCTGCGGGAACTGTACTACCGCACCGAAGACGCCCTGTCCGGCGGTCTGTCGGCGGAGGCGCGGGATATCCGGGTCACCCGGGCCAAGGAGGCGGTGCGCACCGCCCTGTCCGGCTGGGTGCCGGAGCGGATCGACTGGTTCCTGGCGCTGGGCTATCCGTCCTACTGGCTGGCCTATGATACGGCAACGCAGGCCCTGCATGCGCGGATGGTCGATGCGGCGGAAGCGGCCAAGGCCCCGCTGACGGTCGATATCCGCCCGCTGAAGTCCAGCGATGTGGTGGATGTGACGATTTATACCAGTGACCATCCGGGTCTGTTCGCCCGCCTGACCGGGGCGATTTCGCTGCTTGGCTGTTCGATCGTGGATGCCAAGATTGTCACCCTGACCAATGGCATGGCGCTGGACAGTTTCAGCGTGCATGACCCGCAGGGGGAACTGCCGGTCAATACCGACAAGCAGGCCCGGCTGCGCAAATCGGTGGAGGATGTGCTGACCGGGCGGACCAACCTGCGGAAGGAACTGGCGGCGAAGCCATCCGGCCTGCCGTCACGCACGCAGGTGTTCACCGTGCCGCCGCGCGTCATCGTCGACAATGCCCTGTCGAAGACTCACACCATCCTTGAGGTCAATGGCCGGGACCGTCCCGGTTTTCTGTATTCGGTGGCGCGGACCATCAGCGATCTCGGCCTTCAGATCGCCTCGGCGCATATCTCCACCTACGGCGAGCGGGTGGTGGACGTGTTTTATGTGAAAGACGTGTTCGGGATGAAGATTGACCATCCGGCCAAGCTGAAGACCATCCGTACCACCCTGATGGAGATGTTGCAGGAGCTGGACCGTCCTGCCGGAGCCCGCAAGAAGGCCGGGTGATCTGCTGTTCTGTTTTCCCCGGATAAAAATCGGCCCGGTACAGTGTGCGTACCGGGCCGTTGAGTTTGGGAGGAGGGGAAACAAACGTACAGGGAGGATAAACAGGGAGAGGGAACAGGGAGGGAAACCGGGAAGGGGAAGGTGCTGCGGACCTTACGGTTCGTCACGGTCCGGCAGGGCCTGCGGGGCCGGAGCCGGACCACGCTTCATGCCGTCGCGGGGGTGATCCCCTTTCTTGCCATGGCGTTCCCCACGGCACTCCTTCATCGCCTTGTGGAAGGCGGCCATTTCCTCGCGGGACAACAGGCCGTCCTTGTTGGCGTCCATCTGGTCGAAGCGGCTGGCGTGCATGCTCAGGAAATCCTGCTTGCTGACCGGACCGTCCTTCATCGGGCCGTGGGCCGGCGGGGTCGGGCAGCCGGTGGCATCCGCCGCCATGGCGGGCAGGCTGATGGCGCCAAGGGTCAGGGCAGAGGCGATAAGGCCGATGGCGAAGGTCTTACGGGCGGTCATGATGGGGTACTCCGGGGAAAAACGGGAGAGGATACTGGGGCTGAACCCGTCGCGGCCGTTGGGGAATGACGGAGGGGTCGGTGGCCGCGCCGGGGATCAGTGCCCCGTTCCAATAATCCTGTTATAGGCCCCGGGGTTTGAACCCACTCTGAAACCGCTGTTTAGGCCCCGTTCAGGTTCCCGCCTGATTTCTGCCACTCTTCAGCCGGGGAGGTTTCGGCTATACTGCCGGTATCCCCGCACCGTTGCGGGAGGGGCTGCGAAAGGATCCGCCGATGCCGGTTCCGCCTGATGGGCCTGAAGAGGTCCGCCGTCTTTCCGCCGTAAACGATCATGCTGAAGAGACCGAATGGCAGCGCCAGTGGGCGGCCCATCGCCGCGACCACCGCCGCCTGCGGCAGGAGCGCCCGCTGATGATGTCTCTGTGGCGGGGGATGCGCCGCCGCTGCCCGCGCTGCGGTCAGGCCGGGCTGATGGTGGCTTACCTGAAGCCGACTCCGTCCTGCGCCGGTTGCGGCGAGTCCTTCGCCGGAATCCGCACCGATGATTTTGCCCCGTGGCTGAGCATTCTGGTGATCGGGCACCTGCTGGTTCCGGCGGTGATCTCGGTCGAACGCCTGTGGGAACCGCCGTTCTGGGTGCATCTGCTGGTGTTTGGTGCGATCGGGGCGGAAATGGTGCTGTCCTGCCTGCCCCGGGCCAAGGGGGCGGCGCTGGGGCTGATGTGGGCGCTGGGCCTGCGCGGGGACGAACACCAGTATTGAGCCGGACGGCATCGGGGACCCCCGCCCCCACGGCTCAGCTCCGGGGTGGCAGTCCGCTGCCGGACCAGCGGTCCGGATGGGCGGGGGCGACGGCGGCCGGGGGGGGCGGCACCGGGGCGGTCACGCCTGCGGCCTGCCCGGTCCGGGCGGTGTCGCGGTCATCCCCGATCTGGATATCCTCAATCTGTTCGGCCCGCTTGGTGATCTTGTCGGTGCTGATCTGCACCTGCCGGATATCGTCCTGCGCCTGTGCAAAGTGGGTGGCCAGCTTGCCGATCCGCGAGTCGAGACGGCCGACGTCTTCCAGCAGCTTTCCGACCTCGGCCTGAATCACCCCGGCCTGCTCCCGCATCCGGGCATCTTTCAGCACCGCCCGCACCGTGTTCAGGGTTGCCATCAGGGTGGTCGGGCTGACAATCCACACCCGGGCGCGGTAACTTTTTTCCACCACCTCGGGGAAGCTGGCGTGCAGCTCGGCATAGACCGCTTCCGACGGCAGGAACATCAGTGCCGACTCGGCGGTTTCCCCGGCGAGGATGTAACGGTCGGCAATGTCGCGCACATGCTTCAGCACATCATTGGCAAAGGCGCGGGCGGCCTGAAGATGGCTGGCATCATCATTGGCGCTGCGCAGGGCGTAATAGCTTTCCAGCGGGAATTTGGCATCGACCACGATGGATCCCGGCGGATTCGGCAGGGTCAGCAGGCAGTCAGCCCGCCGCCCGTTGGACAGGACCGCCTGAAACCGGTAGGCCGACGGCGGCAGGGTGCTGGTGATCAGGTCGTTCAGCTGCACTTCGCCAAAGGCGCCGCGGGCCTGCTTGTTGGACAGAATATCCTGAAGGCCGATGATCTGGCTGGACAGGTCCTGAATGGTCCGCTGGGCGGCGTCGATCACCGCCAGCCGCTCGCCGAGGGCGTTCATATGGGCGAAGGTGCGTTCGGTGGTCACATGCAGGCCTTCGCCGACCCGGCGGGACATCTCGGCCAGCCGTTCTTCCAGTACACGGGACACCGTGCGCTCCTGATGGTGCATCCGTTCCGCCAGCTGGGCATTGGCGGCGGCCTGTGCCTGTGCCATCTGCGCCATCCGTCCGGCCAGTTCAGCCTGAGCGGCATAGAGGGCGCGGGCGGTCTGGTCGAAGTCCGCGCCGGTCCCCGGGCTGTCCCGGCGGGTTCGCAGGGCGATCACCACAGCGGCTGCCGCCCCGGCGCAGGAGAGGACCACGACCGTCATCAGCCCCCAAATCATGCCATCCATTGACCGTATTCTCGCCATAGCTGTGAGATGAGATACTGCCTGTGTACGCTGCCGTTCGTGTGTTGCCAAGATGTTCTTCCCGACGGCGGGCTTATCGTCTTTCAGGAGTCTTCCCCGATGATCCGTTTTCAGCCTGTTCCGTCTTCCCGTCCGGTGACTGCCGGGGGGACCGCCGGGGTGTCCGCTGGGGTGTTTGGCCGCAGCCGCCGGGCGGCCGCTCTGCTGGCCGGGGTGGCGCTGTGCGGCGGGGTGCTGGCCCTGTCCCCGGCACAGGCGGCCAGTGTCGGCGACCGGACCGGGGTGGCGATGACCCTGTATCAGACCGGCCCGGCCCTGATTGAGGAACAGCGGGCGGTCCAGCTCGACAAGGGCGACTCGACCCTGACTTTCGGCAATGTCAGCAGCGGACTGATCCCGCCCAGTGTCCGGGTGATTCCGGTGTCCGGCCCGTCCTTTGCCGTGCGGGAACAGGCGTGGCGTCCGGCCCGTCCGCTGATGCAGGACCTGCTGCGGGCCAGCGAGGGGAAGACCATCACCCTGATCCGTCAGGTTGACGGCAAGGAGGTGCTGGAGCAGGCGAAGGTGCTGCGGGCGGAGCCGGAGCCGGTGCTGGAGATCAACGGCAAGATCCGCCTTGGTCTGCCCGGTGCGGTGCTGTTTGACAGTCTGCCGCCGGATCTGCCGCTGACCCCGGCCCTGACGGTGTCGGCGGATGCGGCCTCTGCCGGGGCGGGGGTGGTGGCTCTGCGCTATCTGTCCGGGGGGCTGGTGTGGTCGGCGGATCATGTGATCGACCTGTCCGCCGATGGGAAGTCCGCCCAGCTGACCACGGCGGCAACCCTGGGCAACACCACCCATCAGCCGTGGAATGCCGTGAAGCTGGCACTGGTGGCCGGGCAGGTTGAGGCCTCCGCTGCCGATATGATGCCGCCGCCGCGCCCGGCCCCGATGGCGGTGATGTCGGCGGCCCCGATGATGGAAAAGCGTGCCGCCCTGCCGGAGCGGGAAGCCTTCGGCAATGTCTATCTGTATACCGTGGATCGTCCGGTGTCGCTGGCCCCGGATGAGACCCGCCAGATCACCCTGCTGCGGGCGGATGCCCTGCCGGCGAAGACAGTCTACGTGGTCACCGGTGCAGGCAGCCGTGACAGCGGGGATGAGGCGGCAGTGCCGCAGGCGGTTCCCTCCTTCCTGACGGTGACCAACAGCGGTAAGGGCGGCACCGGTCAGCCGGTGCCGGGGGGCGCGGTGCGGCTGTATCAGTCCGATTCCAAGGGGCAGGCCCGTCTGCTGGGATCGACCCAGCTGAATGACCTGCCGGTGGACGGCAGCGCCCGCCTGCCGCTGGGGGCTGCCTTTGATCTGACCGCCAGTGGCCGGATGACTGGCCTGACCAAAATCAGCGACCGCACGCAGGAAACCAGCCACGAAATCGTGCTGCATAACGCCAAGGCGTCCGCCGAAACCGTCGAAGTGGTCGAGCCGATGGGCGGCGACTGGAAAATCACCGCCGAGTCGATGCCCGGGAAGCGTCTGGACGGCAGTGCTGCGGTCTGGAGCGTGCCGGTTCCGGCGGGAAAAAGTGTAACCCTGACGTATACCGTCCGCACCACCTATTAACCGGCCGTACTGCGGGAGGGGCTGTCCACCGGGGCAGAACCCTCCCGTTTCTGCCATTCTGGGCAGTAAATCTTAAATAAGAGAGAGGGCGGATACTGGTCTTTCCGGGGAATTGTTTCAGACTTTTGTCTTGGTCATAGTCCATCCGGATTATGGTGAAACCGGCGACAATCGGGTAAATTCTCCATAACTGGTGCCAGAAGTAGCGCCATGCTGGAGTCCTGTCAGCAACCCGGTGGATACTGGACGTGCACACACCTTAAGAATAAGGCCGTGGGCGGCGTCCGGACGGATCCCGGGGGAAGACACCCTGGAGGCAGAAGCCATGATCGGTCCGGTCGAACGCGCCCGCGCAGCCGGCGCAACGTTTGCCATCCCGTACAGTCGGCGGGATGATACAGAAACAAGCCATATTCAGTCGCTGGACGCTGTTCTTGCGTCCTTTGCGGCATCCCTGAACACGCCGCAGTCGGCCCAGTCGTCGTCCGGATCGTCCTTTGAGGACGGTGCGTCCGGGGACAGTGGGCAGCGCCGCGAACAGCTGCTCCAGTCCGGTCGTCAGCAGGTCATTCTGGCCGGTCTGGACGGGGCGGAGGCGGCTGCCGGGGCCAGACAGGCGGTGATCCGCAACGATGTGGTCGCCGCCCGTTCGGCGGCGCAGCAGGTTGCCGGGGCTGCCCGCAGCATCCGGGCCGCGGCGCAGGTTCTGGCTGAGGCCGCAGGGGGAAGCACGGCTGCCAATGCGGCGGCCGGGGCCGTTCCCGCTTCGGTGACCCGTCCGGTCAGTGATGGCGGTGTTCTGCCAGCCACCGAAATGGTGGCGCAGGTGGCCCAGACCGTCGTGTCTGCTTCGGCGTCTTCTCAGTCAGCCTCGCAGCCGACCGCGTTCCAGATTGCGTCCGGCCAGCGGGTGGAAGATCTGGCTCCGGTCGGGATCAGCCCTTCGGTTCCGGGGGGGAAGACCGGGTCTGATGGTGGTGGCAGTGGCGGCAATACCGGGAATGATGCCTCCACCGGCGGCAATTCCGGCGATCAGGCCGAACAGGCAGCCCGCCGGGCGGCAGCGGCTCTGGCTGCCAGCCGCACTGCCAGCGGCGAGGCGGAGGATATTCCGCCGGTCGGTCATCCGCTGGGGCCGCAGCCGGTTCAGACCTCCCAGAGGGCAGCCCCGGGCGAGCAGGAAGACCTGCCGCCGGTGGGGCCTGTTTCCGGTGATAATGCCGCAAAGCAGGACAGCCAGCAGCGTGCTGTCGTGCAGGCGATTACGGATGTGGCCCGCCGGGCTTCTGATACCCTGCGGCAGGGGCAGGCCACTCTGGGGTCGCTGGCGACGGTTACTCCGCAGGATGAGGTCAGCCAGCGGGCGCTTCAGGCCAGTCTGGGGGACGCTGACCGCGAAATCGGTCTGGCCGCCTTCACCCTGACGCAGGTGGTGGAAGGGCTGGCCGGTGTCAGTGCCCGTCCGGCCCCGGCCCCGGCAGCGAAAGCCAAGGATACCCGTAAGCTGGATCTGAGCATCTGATCTTTCCGCTCCGGTTCCGTCCGGTAGAGGAAATGTCCGCAGGGGCCGGTGTGTGGGCCACTGCGGATGACTGAGACGCCGGGGCTGTTCATCCCTCCGGCGTTTCTGTTGCCTGAAAGACCCCTGTCGGGTCGAGACGCCTTGACGTGGCCCTGTTCCTCCGGATGGGGCCACTCTTTTTTGCCTGCCGGGGCAGAGAGGGCGGGAAGTGCGGCGGGATTTCTTGATTTCATCCGCATTGCGGCTTATCTCAGCCGGACGCATTCCGGATTTTTCGAACACAAAGGCTGACCATGGCCCTGCTTCCGATCATTGTCGCTCCCGATCCGCGCCTGAAGACCAAGGCGGCTCCGGTCGGGACGGTTGATGCCAGCATCGTCACCCTGATGAATGACATGCTGGAGACGATGTATGCCGCCCCCGGCGTCGGCCTCGCCGCGCCGCAGGTCGGGGTGCTGAAGCGGGTGATCGTGGTCGATGCCGCCGACCGTGGCGAGGATCCGGCCCCGATCCGCATGGCCAACCCGGAGATTGTCTGGGAGTCGGATGATCTGGCCCCTTACGAGGAAGGCTGTCTGTCCCTGCCGGAGGAATACGCCGAGGTGATGCGCCCGGCGCGGATCCGTGTCCGCTATCTGGATGAGAACAACGAGCTGCGCGAGCGTGAGGCCGACGGGCTGCTGGCGGTGGTGATCCAGCACGAGATGGACCACCTGAACGGGACCCTGTTTGTTGATCATCTGTCGTCGCTGAAGCGTAATATGATTGTCCGTCGCCTGACCAAGGCCAAGAAGACCGGGGATCTGCTGGGGGAATATGTGCCGGTGGTCCGCACCGGCCAGAAGGAGGCGTGATGCGCGTCATTTTTATGGGGACCCCGGAGTTCTCGGTCCCCGCTCTGACGGCGATCGCCGCCCGCCATCAGGTGGTGGCGGTGTACTGCCAGCCGCCGCGTCCGGCCGGGCGCGGCCAGAAAGACCGCCCCAGCCCGGTGCAGGTGGCGGCGGAAGCGCTGGGCATTCCGGTGCGCTATCCGGTCAGCCTGCGCACGCCGGAGGCGCAGGCCGACTTCGCGGCGCTGAACGCTGATATCGCCGTGGTGGCGGCCTACGGGCTGATTCTGCCGCAGGCGGTGCTGGATGCGCCGCGTCTGGGTTGCATCAACATTCATGCCTCGCTGCTGCCACGCTGGCGGGGGGCCGCCCCGATCCACCGGGCGATCCTCAGCGGGGATACTGAAACCGGCGTGACCATCATGCAGATGGAAGCCGGGCTGGATACCGGCCCGATGCTGCTGAAGGGGACGATGGCGATCACCCCGACCCTGACCACCGGTGATTTGCATGATGCGCTGTCGCAGCAGGGGGCAACCCTGATCCTGACCGCGCTGGACGGGCTGGATGCCGGAACCCTGCCTGCGACTCCGCAGCCGGACGGGGGTGTCACCTATGCCGCCAAGATCGACAAGGCGGAAGCCCGGATCGACTGGTCGCGCCCGGCGGTGGACGTTGCCCGGCAGATTAACGGTCTGTCGCCGTTTCCCGGGGCGTGGTTTGAGGTTGATGGCCAGCGCATCAAAGTTTTGCAGGCCGAGGCCCTGCCCCCCCGTAGCGGTCACCCGGCGGGGATTGTGGCCGATGATCTGCTGGCCGTGGCCTGTGGCGATGGGGCCTGTGTCCGTCTGCTCAGCCTGCAACGGGCAGGCAAGGGCGCGCTGCCGACGGCGGACTTCCTGCGCGGGACTCCGCTGCCTGCGGGAACAGCGCTGGCGTAAGGCCCGCCAAAGATCCCTGATACAGAAAGGCCGGGAATGTCCCCGGCCTTTTTGTTTGTGTGTGTGTGCGGTCTGCGTGAGGTGTGAGGCGCTCAGCGGGAGACGCCGGTCAGCAGCAGCCCGGCCCCGACGAACACCCCGCCGGACACCTGATTGACCATCTTCAGGCGGCGTGCGGTGTTCAGCCAGCGGGCCATGCGGGCTCCTCCGGCGGCGTAGAGGAAGTTCCACGACAGTTCGATGGCGAAGAAGGTGGCACCAAGGATCGCCAGCTGTTCCGTCTGCGGCTGGGTGGCGTCCATGAACTGCGGGAACAGGGCGGTGAAGAACACGAAGGCTTTCGGGTTGCTCATCGACACCAGAAAACCGCTGCGGTACAGGGCCCAGGCCGACTGCTGCCCGGCGGCGGTTCCGGCTTCGGCGACCGGGGTCGGGGTGGCCCGCCACACTTTGATGCCCAGATAGACCAGATAGGCGGCCCCGGCATATTTGACGACGGTGAACAGGGTTTCCGACGCGGCCAGCAGCGCGCCGAGGCCCGCCGCCGATCCGGCCATAATCAGGCTGAGGCCACTGGCCAGCCCCAGACAGGTGATGGTGGTGCGGCGCACCCCGTAATGGATGCCGTGGGTCATCGTCAGCAGCATGTTCGGTCCGGGGGTGCCGGAGACAAAGAACACCGTGGTGACATACAGCAGCCAGGTTTGCAGCGACATCATGACCTCGTGAATGGGGAGTCTGCGGAACGAACCGCCGCCCCAGTGTCGAGCCGGGGCCATCGGCCCGTCAATGGCGTTGACGCTTAGATTTTTTCACCCATCCTGCGGAAAATCGCTGATCCCCGCAGGCATCGCCGTTGCGGGGGCGGGCGGCAGGCGCTACACACGGGGACCACTTTTCAGCAGCAGAATCCCCGCGATGCCACGCTATAAACTGACCCTTGAATATGACGGCGGCCCGTTTGTCGGCTGGCAGCGGCAGGACAATGGCCTGTCGGTGCAGGGGGCATTGGAACAGGCGGCGTTGCGCTACACCGGCGAAACCGTCACCGCCCATGCCGCCGGGCGGACCGATGCCGGGGTGCATGCTTACGGACAGGTGGCCCATATTGACCTGCGCCGCGCTGATCCGGCCCGCAAGGTGCGGGAAGCCCTGAACGCCCATCTGCGCCCGCACCCGGTGGCGGTGGTCGAGGCCGAGGAGGTGGATGACACCTTTCATGCCCGGTTTTCTGCGGTGGAACGGTCCTACGTGTACCGGATTCTCAACCGCCGCGCCCCGGCGGTGCTGGAAGCCGGAAAGGTGTGGTGGGTGCCGCAGCCGCTGGATGCCGATGCCATGCATGCCGCCGGTCAGGAACTGGTCGGGCAGCATGATTTCACCAGCTTCCGGGCGGCGGAATGTCAGGCCAACAGCCCGGTCAAGAGCATCGACGAGCTGGTGGTGTCGCGGCAGGGTGAGCATGTGGAAATGTTCGTCCGGGCGCGGTCGTTTCTGCACCATCAGGTGCGCAATATCATCGGCACGCTGTCTCTGGTCGGACTCGGGCGCTGGAGCCGGGACGACGTGCGCCGGGCGCTGGAGGCCCGGAACCGTGCCAAGGCCGGTCCGACAGCGCCGCCAACCGGGCTTTACTTCCGGGCGGTGCGGTATGAAGATGCCGCAACCCTGACCACGCCCCCGGCTGCGGAGTCCGCCCCATGACCGTTTCCTGGCTGTTTCTCGCCGCTGCGATCGTGTTTGAAGTGGCTGGCACCACCAGCATGAAGCTGTCGGAGGGGTTCACCCGCCCGGTGCCGAGCGTGGCGCTGTTTATCCTCTATGCCATCAGCTTCACCATGCTGACGCTGGCGCTGAAGAAGATTGATGTATCGGTGGCTTATACGGTCTGGTCCGGTATCGGCACCACGGTGATTGCGCTGATCGGGTGGCAGCTGTTCGGTGAACAGCTGACCCCGTTCAAGATTGCCTGTATCGGGCTGGTGATTGCCGGGGTGATCGGCCTGACCGTCGGCGGGTCCAGCCACGGGTAACCCGCTGCCCCCGGCAAGCCGGAGAGGGGGCGTTAGGCCCGCCCGTCGCCGATGCTCTCTTCCTGCCCGTTTTCCTCTGGCTGGATCTGGTGCTTCAGCAGCACCGGGATCTGGGTCAGGCTGAACACCACGGTCAGCGGCATGATGCCGAACACCTTGAAGTTGACCCACACATCGGTGGCAACACTGCGCCATACCACTTCATTGATGACCGCCAGCGCCAGAAAGAACAGGCCCCAGCGCACCGCCAGAATCCGCCAGCCCTCTTCTGTCACCTGAAAAGCGGTATCCAGCGCCATCTTCAGGAAATTGCGGCCGGTGGCCAGCCCGCCCAGCAGGATCAGGCCGAACAGGGTGTTGACGATGGTCGGTTTCAGCTTGATGAACAGATCATCCTGAAGCCACACCGTCAGCCCGCCGAACACCAGAACGAACACCCCGGAGACCAGCGGCAGGACCGGAATCTTCCGCGCCAGCAGCCACGAGGCGGCCAGCGCCACCGCTGTTGCCACCATGAAAACAGCAGTGCCGGTGACGATGCCAAAGCGGGAGTTGGCAACAAAAAACACCAGCAGCGGCCCCATTTCGAGGGCGAATTTAACCCATTGCGGCATGAACGCGGTACTCTCCGGCAGGCTGGGGCATGGTCCGGTCCCCGGGCAGGCCGGTAGATCAGGAATTATGCCCTGTTACGGGACATCTCAGAGTATTTCCGGGCGCAGACACAGGGATCTGGCCTGCTGAATGCGCCCGGGCAGGCGGGGCGGCTGTGGCACCGCCCCCTCTATATGGGGTCAATCCTTCTTAACCTCAAACAATGGTTTTGTGGTGCCGCCATTCATGGGCGGACGGTCGGGGTCCAGTGCGGTCAGCGGCTGACATTCCACCATGGTGGCGGCGCTGCGGCGGGCCAGCGTCTGATAATCGCGGGTCCCGGCGGTCTTCCAGCCGTATTCCTCGTCGGTGACGGCGCGGATGACTTTGCCGGGGATCCCGGCCACCAGCGACCGCTCCGGCACTTTCATCCCGGCTTTGACGAAACACATGGCGGCGACGATGCTTTCCGGCCCGATCTCGGATCCGTCCATCACCACGCTGTTCATCCCGACCAATGCGCCCCGGCGGATGATGCAGCCGTGCAGAACGGCACCATGGCCGATGTGGCCATCGACCTCCACCAGTGTCTCGGTGCCGGGAAAGCCGTGCATGGTGCAGTTGTCCTGAATGTTGGCCCCGGCCTCCAGCCGCAGCCGCCCGAAATCGCCGCGCAGCGATGCCCCGGGGCCGACGTAGACGCCGGGGCCGATGATGACATCGCCGATCAGCACGGCGGTGGGGTGGATGTAGGCGGTGGGGTCCACCACCGGGCGGACACCGTCAATGGCATAGAACGGCATGGTTTTCCTCCTGCGGGGCCGGTTGGGATCCGGGGTCTGTTTCTGGGCCATGGCGGCCGCAGAAACAATGCGGCGGCGGCGGGCGCGGTGCAAGGCCCGGAACGCCGGGTGGCCGCAGGATCAGGGGGGCTGGGTGGCGGGGCGCTTGGCGGCCGAAGGATCCGGGACGCTTGGCGGCCGAAGGATAAGGATTGCCAAAAGCGGTCAATCATCGGAACAATAAACGGATGATTTCGCTGTCCGGGGGGACAGGGGCGGACTCAGTCCGGGGATTCAGGTCGCCATGCGTATCGTGATTGCCGATGAGGGTGATCCGTTTGACAGTACTCTGGCCGGAGAACGACCGCTCCGGGGGGCGGAGCTGTGTCTGGTCCGTCTGGCGGAGGCGTTTGCGGCAGCGGGGCATGAGGTCCTCTGCCTGACCCGGTGCCGCCATCCCCTGCTGCGCAATGGGGTGCGGTGGATCCCCCTGCATGATGTCCCCTTGTGGAAAACGCTGCCGGTGGATCTGTTCATCGTCGCCCGGGGAGGGCGGGCGCTGGATCTGGCCGCCCGTTGGGGCGGCGCTGTCGGGCGGCTGGTTCTGTGGTCTCTGACCGGACCGCAGGTGTCTCTGCCCCTGCTGTGGCGGCTGTGGCGGCGGCGGCCCCTGCTGGTGTTCGTGTCTCAGGCACAGGCGGCGGCCTGTCCGGTGTGGGTGCCGGGTTTGCGCCGGGTGATCCCGCACGGGGTGGCTCCGCTGTTTGTGTCGCACCGGCAGGATCCGCCCCCGCCCCGGGCGGCCTTCCTGTCCGATCCCCGGCGGGGGCTGGCGGATCTGCTGGATCTGTGGGAACAGCGGGTGCTGCCACGTCTGCCGGGGGCGGAGCTGCATGTGTTCACCGGCAGCGCGATCATGGGGCGGGGCGATGCCGATCTGCCGGAAACCGCCGGGCTGCTGGCGCGGGCCGGGCAGACGGCCGGGGTGGTCCTGCATGGGGCGGTCCCCCAGAAGCCGTTGGCCGGGGAGCTGGCCGGGCTGCGGGCGTTCTGCTACCCGGCGACGGTCGAGGAGGCCTTCTGCCTGCCTGCCGCTGAAACGCAGGCATTGGGGCTGCCGGGGGTGGTGATGGCGCGCGGGGCCTTGCCGGAGCGGGTGCAGAACGGCGTCACCGGTTTTGTCACCCCGGCGGGAAATGCTGCGGCCTTCGCCGAGGCCCTGATCGCGGTGCTGGAGAAAAACGTGCTGTGGTCGCACCTGCACCGGGCGGCCTGCGAGCAGCCGGTGCGGCGCTGGCCGGAGGTGGCGGCGGAGTTTCTGGCGCTGGTGGAGCAGCCGGTTACAGCCCGGCCAGCCATGACAGGGCCGCTGCCACCGTCGGCGCACAGGTTGTCTGCGGACGGGGTGGCCGCCGGAGCAGAATAACCGGCAGGGACAGGCTGCGGGCGGCCTCCAGCTTTCCGTCCATCGGGCCGCCGCTGTTCTTGCAGACGATGGCCTCAATCCGGTGTTCCTGGAACAGGGCTTCCTCTTCTGTGGCCGTAAACGGCCCCCGGGCCAGAATCCATTCGGCGGCGGTAAAGGCGGGCAGCGGATCGGGCCGGTCCACGGCGCGGATCACAAAGTGGCAGGTGGTCAGCGGGACAAAGGCCTCGGCCTCCTGTCGGCCCAAGGCCAGAAAGGCGCGGCGGATCCTCTGATCGCGCAGGACTGTCACCGCCTGTTCCCAGTCCTCCACCTGCTGCCAGCGGTCCCCCGGCCCGGCGGACCATGCCGGACGGTCCAGCCGCAGCAGGGGCACCCCGGCGGCGGTGCAGGCGGCGGCGGCGTTCCAGCCCATACGGCGGGCGAACGGATGGGTGGCGTCGATCACCGCCGCAACGGCATTGTCCCGCAGGTAGGCTGCCAGTCCGTCCGGCCCGCCGAATCCGCCGATCCGGGTTTCGCCCGCAGGCAGGCGGGGCTGCCGGGTCCGCCCGGCGAGGGAGCTGATGCCCCGCCAGCCGGGCAGCGTGGTCAGGGCATCTGCCAGAGCATAGCCTTCGGTGGTGCCGCCAAGGATCAGCACGGTACGGCAGGGAAGGGTCATCGGGCCCGCAGGTCCTCGGCAATCATGACCGCTGCCTTCTCCGCGATCATAATCACCGGCGAATTGGTGTTGCCGGAGGTAATGGTCGGCATGATGGAGGCATCGACCACCCGCAGGCCGCTCAGGCCATGCACCCGCAGCCGGGCATCGGTGACGGCCATCGGGTCATCGCCCATTTTGCAGGTGCCGACCGGATGGAAGATGGTGGTGGCAATGTTCCCTGCCGCCGTTGCCAGTTCCTCATCACTGGCAATCTGCGGCCCGGGCAGCATTTCCTGCGGGTTGAACCGGGCCAGCGCCTGCGTTGCCATCAACTGGCGGGTCAGGCGGATCGACTGGGCGGCGATCCGGCGGTCGGACGCGGCGGACAGGTAATTGGCAAAAATGGACGGCTGCTGTGCCGGATCGGTGGAGGTCAGGTGGACATGGCCACGGCTGTCCGGGCGCAGATTGCAGACGGAGGCAGTGACCGCCGGGAACGGATGCAGCGGTTCCCCCAGTTTGTTGGTGGACAGCGGCTGGACGTGGTACTCCAGATCCGGGGTGTCCACCTCCGGGGCGCTGCGGGTGAAGATACCGAGCTGGCTGGGGGCCATCGACAGCGGGCCGCTGCGGGTCAGCAGATATTGCAGGCCGATTTTTGCTTTTCCGAACAGGCTGTTGGCCAGATCGTTCAGGGTTTTGCCGTTCTCGATCCGGAAGACGGTGCGGATCTGAAGGTGATCCTGAAGGTTTTCCCCGACGCCGGGCAGGGCATGGCGGACGGCAATGCCATGGCGGGCCAGAACCTCAGGCTGACCGATGCCGGACAGTTCCAGCAGCTTGGGGGAGTTGATCGCCCCGGCGGCCAGCAGCACCTCGGCCCCGGCCCGGGCCTGTCGGGGCTGGCCGTTGACGGTGTAGGTCACGCCGGTGACCCGGCTGCCGTCAAGGGTCAGGCCGGTGGTCAGGGCACGGGTGATGACCCGCAGGTTGGGCCGCGCTTCCGCCGGGCGCAGGAACGCCTTGCTGGTGTTCCAGCGCACACCGCCCCGCTGGTTGACCTCAAAATATCCGGCACCTTCGTTAGTCCCGGAATTGAAGTCGGCGGTCGGGGGGATCCCCAGTTCCTCGGCGGCGCGGACGAAGGAATCAAGGATATCCCACGACAGGCGCTGTTTCTCCACCCGCCATTCGCCGCCGCTGCCGTGCAGCGGGGTGGCCCCGGCGTAATGGTCCTCCGACCGGCGGAAGTAGGGCAGGACATCGTCCCACCCCCAGCCGAGATTGCCGAGCTGCCGCCACTGGTCATAGTCCCGCGCCTGACCGCGCATGTAGATCATGCCGTTGATGGAGGAACAGCCGCCCAGCACCTTGCCGCGTGGGTAATTCAGGCTGCGGCCGTTCAGGCCGGGGTCGGGCTCGGTCTTCATCATCCAGTCGGTGCGCGGATTGTTCATGCAGAACAGGTAGCCGATCGGGATGTGGATCCACGGATAGGTGTCGCGCGATCCGGCTTCCAGCAGCAGCACCCGGTGCGCTGGGTTTTCGCTGAGGCGGTTGGCCAGCACGCAGCCGGCGGTGCCGGCACCGACGACGATGAAATCATAGAGGCCGTCATCAACGGCGGAGACCGTGGCGGTCATTGATCTGATCCCTCCCATACGAGATCGCACTTTTTGTATACAGTATGGGGCAAGTGCGGGAGAGACAAACAAAAACACCGCCCCGGTGATGTGGCCCGGTGATGTGGCCCGGTGATGCGGTGTCTGAGTGTCCGGGAACTGGGGGGATGCCGTCAGGGGATGCAAAAACCCCCTCCGCCGGGGGAGGGGGTTTTCAGCTTACTTCTCGACGAAGGCTTTTTCGATGACGTAGTCACCGGGGGTGCTGCCGCTGCCTTCCTCAAGGCCGAGATCCTCAAGGATCTTGACCATGTCGGTCAGCATCGCCGGGCTGCCGCACAGCATGAAGCGGTCTTCGCTGGCGTTGACCGGCGGCAGGCCGAGGTCTTCCATCAGCTTGCCCGATTTGATCAGGTCGGTGACCCGGCCCTGATGCACATGGTCTTCCCGGGTGACGGTGGTGTAATACATCAGCTTGTCGCGGACCATGTCGCCGATGAATTCGTTCTCCGGCAGGTCGCGGGTGATGTAGTCGGCATAGGCCAGTTCCGCGACTTCGCGGCAGCCATGCACCAGAATCACCTTTTCATAGCGTTCATAGACATCGGGATCTTTGATGATGCTCATGAACGGGGCCAGACCGGTGCCGGTGGACAGCAGGTACAGCCGCTTGCCCGGCAGCAGGTTATCCTGAATCAGGGTCCCCACCGGCTTGGTGCCGATCAGCACGGTATCGCCGACCTGAATCTTCTGAAGATGCGAGGTCAGCGGACCATCCGGCACCTTGATGCTGAAGAACTCAAGATTTTCTTCATAATTGGCGCTGGCCATGGAATAAGCGCGCATCAGCGGCTTACCGTTGATCTGGAGGCCGATCATGGCGAACTGGCCGTTAATGAACCGGAAGCCGGGGTCACGGGTGGTCTTGAAAGTGAACAGCCGGTCAGTCCAGTGGTGAACGTAGGTAACACGCTCCTGACGAATGTTGCTCATGTGGTCTGCTCTGTCGTCCGTAACAACACGATAAGGGTGAACCGACTGATCCGGCCTCTCTCGGGTATCCTGCTGGGCAGGGGCAGTCCCGACGGATCACAACGCTGACGTTCTGCTCCGTTTGCGCCGTAAAAGCCAGTGCGAAGTGTGCAGAGCTGCTCCGCCCTGCGAAAACGGCCAGCGGCGGCACTATGGGATATTTTTTCCATTAAAGTAAAGGAAAATTATTTTCAAATAACGTGAATATGATGTTTTATTTGTTTATGGTATTCGGGCACTCTGTCTGTGGACAACCGTATGATGACAGACGGGTCCGGATCCGCTGCACTGACAGGCAGGGGGTGACGGGGGCAGAGGGATCGGTCAGAGTGTGCGGGTTGGCAGGGCTGCCACCGGGGGCAGGGCGTGGCAGCCGCTGTGGTCGCAGGGGAAAGGTGTAGATGGCAGAAACCTCTACTGGATCAACGGTACAGGCCGTGGCCGAATCGATTACCGAGGCGGTGCGGCAGGGGCAGCTGGCCCCGGGGCAGCGCCTGATTGAGGCGGATTTCACCCGCCGGATGGGCGTCAGCCGCAGTTCGGTGCGCGAGGCCTTTCAGCGGCTGACCGCAGACGGGCTGTTGTTGTTTATCCCGAATAAAGGGGTGATGGTTCGGCAGTACAGCCGCAAGGATATGCAGGACCTGTTTCAGGTCCGGGCGGTACTGGAAGGGTTGGCGGTCCGGCTGGCGACGCCGCGTCTGGCGGCCGCGCCGGGGGATCTGCCGCAGGTGGTTGAGGCCCTGACGGCGGCGGAGCTGATCGGCGATATGGTTGCTCTGTCGGAGCATAACCGGCGTTTCCATGACCTGATTGTCAGCGCGGCGGACAACCCGCTGTTGGCCCAACAGCTGGAGCGTCTGCGGAACAGTGTGTACTGGTTGCAGTTCCGGGTCCTGATTGACCGGGAGTCCATTTACCGCACCAACCAGCAGCACCGGGACATGGCGGCGGCGATTCTGGCCAATCAGGCGACGGACGCTGAGGCGGTGATGCTGGCGCATGTGGCGCTGGCCGGGGCCTTGATCCAGAACCTGCCGGATACCCTGTTCTCGGCGGGATAGCGGGGGTCTTGACAGTCGGGAGTTCCAATGATTGTCTGACAATTAAATCAGACAATCATTGGAGGCGTACCATGTCTGCTGTTCCCGGGTTTCAGCCGGTCCCTCTGCCGGATTATGTCGAGTATCCGCAGGACGAGATGCGTCGCCGGGCGCAGGCGTTCTACGATCAGATCCGCCGCCGCCATACAGTGCGGGAATTCTCCGACCGGCCGGTGCCGCGCGATATCATCGAAACCTGTCTGCGGGCCGCCGGAACCGCCCCGAATGGGGCCAATCATCAGCCCTGGCATTTTTCGGTGATCGGCACTCCGGACCTGAAGCGGCAGATCCGGGTGGCGGCTGAAGAGGAGGAACGGGCTTTTTATGCGGGCCGCGCCGGAGAGGAATGGCTGAAAGCCCTGCTGCCACTGGGGACGGATGCGGACAAGCCGTTTCTGGAAACGGCACCGTGGCTGATCTGTATTTTCGGGGAGCGGAAAAGCCGCAGTGCTGACGGGGTGTTGCGCAAAAACTATTACGTCCCGGAGTCCGTTTCGATCGCCACCGGCTTTCTGCTGGCAGCCCTGCATCACGCCGGTCTGGTCACCCTGACTCACACCCCCAGCCCGATGGGCTTTCTCAACGCGCTGTGTGGCCGCCCGGACGAGGATAAACCGTATATTCTGCTGGTGGTCGGCTACCCGGCGGAGGGAGCCCATATCCCGGCCCATGCCCTGACCAAGCGGCCGCTGGAAGAGATTGCCACCTTTCTCTGACCTCTTGGCCTTTGCGTGGCAGGCCGTGGAACGCCCGATCCAGAAACGGCCGGGTGATGTTTTCCTCTGATGAAAAATGCGGCATCGGCTGGTCATTTGATGCCATATCCGCTACCCTGACGGCACACAAATGACCCGCAGGCACCTTATCCGGTGCCGGGGGGAAAGGACGGCGGGGCAGCCTGTCTTTCCCCTGCGGAACCCGCCGGACTCCGGCTGGGTCCGGGCAGGAACAAACCACAGCGGCATCGGGGGACGATGCCGCTGATGAGGGGTTGGCAAAGGGGGACGTGGGGATGGCTGGGACAGGTCAGGGGATTGGCCGCCGGACAGGATCCGGGGTAAGAACCCTGTTGGGGGCGGCGCTGGTTATGGCCGGGACTGTGCCGCTGCTGGCAGGCTGGGCCCCGGCCCGGGCCGCCGCGCCGGTGTTTGCGCCTGCGGTGGTGCTGTCGGTGGGGGCGGTACCGGTTCCGCCGCCGCCGGGTGGGGTCCGCTATACGCCGGAGCCGAGTTTCAATGACACCATCCGCCGGGGGGCGGAGCGGTTCAGCACGGAAACCGGGGTGGCCGTCCGTACCGTGATTGATGATGCCAGCCGGGATGCGGCGGATATTCTTCGGGAGCAGATCCGGCAGGGGGCCACCCTGATTGTTGCGGTGGCCGGGGCCCACCGCCATGCTGCCGCCGTCGAGGCGGTGGCGGCGGAGTTTCCGCAGGTCCGCTTTGTGCTGCTGGATGCCGAGGTGCGGCAGCCGAATGTCACCTCCATTGTCTTCCGGGAACAGCAGGCGGCCTATCTGGCCGGGGTGGTGGCGGCCGGGCTCAGCCGCAGTGGTACCATCGGTTTTATCGGCGGCATGGATAACCCGGTGATCCGCCGCTTCCGCTGCGGCTATGAAACCGGGGCCCGGAGCATCAATCCGGGCATTTCGGTGCTGGGGTCCTATGTGGATGTCTCCTCGTCCGGCTTCCGGGCACCGGAAAAGGCGGCCAGGCTGGCCCTGATGCAGATTGACCGGGGGGCGGACGTGCTGTTCGCCGCTGCCGGGCGCTCCGGGATCGGGGTGCTGGATGAGGCGGCGGAACGCGGAAAGTATTCCATCGGGGTCGATGCCAACCAGAATGGCCGCCACCCCGGCATGGTCCTGACCTCGGCGGTGAAGCGGGTGGATATCGCGGTCTACCGCGCTTTGCGGGATGGTCGGGACGGAACCCTGCGCGGCGGCGTGCAGGCGCTGGGGCTGGCCGAGGACGCCGTTGGTATCGCGCAGGATGAGAATAACGCGCTGGTGGTGCCGGAACCGGTCTGGGATCAGGTCGATGCTGCCCGTACCGCCATTCTGTCGGGTCAGGCCGGGGGGCTTGAAAAGTGCGACTGATCCGGGCCTTCAGCCTGAAGACCAAACTGATCGCCGCCATCACCGTGATTGTCCTGATCGTGCTGTCGGCGGTCGGGCAGGCGCTGCTGGCGGTGACGCGCGCCGATGCCGTGGTGTCTGACACCATGTTGCGGCGTCTGCCGGAAGCCCTGCTGGTGGCGGAACTGGGCCGCCGGACCGAGGCGGTTCTGGGGGCCGGGCGGGAGCTGGCAGCCGCCCGGGGGGAGTTTGACCGGGAAGGGATCATGTTTGCCGTCCATGAGCGCCTGCTGGCGCTGGACAGCACCATTTCCCGCCTGCGCGGCAGCACCACCCCGTCGTCGGAGCTGCAACGTCTGGAAGATAACCTTGACCTGTTCCGGGTGCAGGTACAGGCACTGTCGACGCTGTCCTCCGATGTGCAGCGGCTGGAAAGCCGCCTGTATCAGCTGGGGGAAGACCTTCAGAACAGCCGGGACCGGACGCTGGAAAAGGCCGGCCCGCTGGTGGAAGGGCAGAATGAGCGGCTGTTTGCCGCCGCCTTCGCGGTGTTGAATGCGGACGGACCGGAAGCGGTCACCAAGCGCGGTGATCAGTTTGCCGCGCTGCTGGCCGGACTGGGGAAGGCCGGGACCCCGGCCCGGGTCGGGGACAGCGCCGCCCCCTATTTGCAGGAAGCGGTTCTGGGGCCGTCAGGCATCGTCCAGACCCGGCTGACCCTGCTGCAACTGCGCCAGAAGGTGACGGTGGCGGTGCGCAAGGTGGACAGTCAGGCCCAGCGTCTGGCGGCGGTCAGCACCCAGTACCAGCGGGAAATTTCCGGCCAGACCAAGCAGATGGTGCAGGAGATCAACGCCCAGACCCAGAGCAGCAACCTGATGCTGGCCGGGGTGGCGGCGCTGGCGGTGATCGCCATCGTCGTGCTGGCCTATTATCTGGAAGTCCGGGTGCTGCTGCGGCTGTTGCGGCTGCGGCAGGCGATTGACCAGTTCGGCACCAGCCGGTCGTTTGATCCGGTGATCAGTGGCAATGACGAAATTGCCGGGATTGCCCGCGCTTTCCTTCAGCTGGCCCGGGAGATCACCAGCCGCGAAACCCAGCTGGTGGAGATTGCCCACAGCGATCCGCTGACCGGGCTGGCCAACCGTCGCCGCTTCATGGACCGGTTTGATGCCCTGTCCCGCCGTCGCCGTCCCGGTGATGCGGCAGTGGCGCTGCTGGTGATTGATATCGACCATTTCAAGGATGTGAACGACCGCTACGGCCATCTGGTCGGTGATGAATGTCTGCGCCAGATTGCCCGGGTGATCGAGCGGTCGATCCGCACCACTGATCTGGTTGCCCGGTTCGGCGGCGAGGAGTTTCTGGTGCTGTGCACTGACGTCGATGCTGACGGGGCCATGGTGGTGGCTGAGAAAATCCGTCGGGCGGTGGAAAGCACCACGGTGACCCTGCCGGATCCGACCGCCTCGGTGCGGGTGACGGTGTCTGTCGGCGTGGCTGCCGTGCCGGTGGATGCCCCGGCGCAGACGCTGGATTTTGATCTGCTGATGGAAGCGGCGGATATTGCCGTTTATGACGCCAAGAAATGCGGGCGCAACTGCATCCGCCTGTCAGAGCGTCCGGTGGTCCGGCTGACCGGCTGAGGACGGGCTTCTGAAGCCGCCTCAGCCGACGGTTTCCAGCGTGACCGGCCCGCGCAGCACCAGCCGCAGGCGGCCGCGCCCGGTTTTCTGGAGCCTCAGGGCATCGCTACGGTCGGTCAGACGCCGTTGCAGCAGAATCAGCCGGGCTTCCAGATTATCGCTGACCTCCGGCAGGCGCAGGTCCGGGTGCAGTCGCAGTTCCCGGTTGGTGAAATCGCAGCGGCCGTCCCGCAGGTGATCCCGCAGGATGATGGACAGGATCGCTCCGGCGATTCCTTTGATCAGATAGTCCCCGTCAATGAACACGCTGTCATCAACCGGATAGTACCGCACGGTCACCGGTGCGCCGCCCCCATGCGGACAGATCCGGGCCGGGCCGGGATCCGCCGGGCTGGCGGTGGCCTCCAGTAAGGCCATCGTCACCCCCAGATGCGCGGCCACGGTGGCCAGCGCGTCTTCATCGTCGTAGCAGAAGCGCCATTCTTCAGCACTTTCCGCATACAGAACCCCCAGAAGCCGCTGTCCGCACTGGACCGGTACGGCCATCTGGCTGCCCGGTGGCGTCCGGCCGGGGAAGGGAATGGCGGAGAGGACTGTCGGGCCGCCACCCGCTGCCCGGCTGTAGCTGTATTCCGCCGCGACATTGGTGATGCGGATCGGCACCCGCTCCCGCGCGGCGACACCGACGATGCCATCCTGCATGCCGACCTCAAACCCGGCACCGGAGGTGTCAAATCCCCGGCTGGACAGGGCATACAGCCGGTCCGGCGGAGCAGCGGCCGACGGGCCGCCTCCGGCAATGAACATCATCACATGGCGCAGCCCCAGCGGGCCGGTCATGCCATCCAGTGCGGTGTCGATCAGGTCATCAAGGTCCGGGCAGCGGCTGAGGCGGTCGCAGATCCGCCGTACGGCGGGCAGCAGGCTGGGGCGGGGGCCGGAGCAGGGCAGGCGGCCGGTGTCGTCGACCGCTTCAATGTCCAGCACCCGGTAAAGATCGGCTCCGCGCAGAACAAACACATCCTGCATATGCGCATGGGCGGCAATGCCCGCCAGCCGCGCCCGCATCGCCTCAAACAGCGGGCCGGAGGTTTCGGTCCGCAGGTAGCGCAGGGTCAGCCGGAACTCCATGGCTGAGACCGGATCCATCACCTGCACCATCGCGTAGGGATTGGCCAGAATATTGTGCCGGGTCTTGTTGAAGAACTGATAGGTCAGGGCAACATGATCCCCATCCACGTACTGCACCTGTGTCAGCAGCGAGGCATTGGGCAGACCGTCTTCGCCACAGGTGGCGATGGTGGCGGGGACGCCGCCTTCCAGGCAGTCGCGGATCTGTTCCAGACGGATGCGGGTCATGGCAGGGATGGCCCGGTGCGCCCATCAATGGCAGACCCTGCCGCCGGGCCGGGGGTCTGATCAAACAGGGCGGCGGCGGTGAAGGTGATGCCGGTCAGCGGATCCTCTGCGGCCTTCCAGAAAGAGTCTGTCAGGCTGGTATCATACCCCAGTTCCCGCAGGTCCAGCGCCATGATGCGGCGCAGCCGGTCAATCTGGTCGCGGTCTTCCGGTTGAATGCCGGTCAGCACCGCATCCCGCCCCTTGATCTGTAGGGATCGGTGCGTCAGCGGCTGGGACAGGGCTACGGCGAGGGTTCCGCTGTCCTGCACGGCCTCCAGCAGCGGGCGGCAGCCGGGGGTGGAGACGCAGACCCGCAGCAGTCCGCTGCTGCGGTCGGCGACCACAACGGACAGGCCCCGGGCGGCGATGGGGCGGAAGGCAGCGGTGCGGCTGGCCAGCCGGATGCTGCCACAGCTGGCGATGAACGACAGCACGGCATCGCTGAGGGGCAGGATGGGGGGCCGTATGGCAGGCAGATCAGACATGATGCCTACGACCGTCGTCCGTTTATCGCCCTCCGGCAACGTCTTTGTGAGAACAGGGGGAAAATGTCTCTGTGGAGGCGAATTTTCCGGGACCCTGCCTGCCTGCCCTCCCGCCGGAGATCCGGAGGGAGGGCAGGCCGGTGGATTATGCTGTGGCGGGGAACACCGCCACCCGGTTGGGGGTCAGCCGCAGGGCCGATCCGGCGGCAGGCACCGCCTGTCCGGCATCGCGACGGATATCCACCTCGATATCCTGCCCATCCTCAAGGGTGACATCCAGCCGCAGGCTGGATCCCAGCACCGAGGCATGGCGCAGGGTGGCGTTGGCCCCGGCGGCGGCATCCTCCAGCGTCCAGTCATGCGGGCGGATGAAAGCCACCGCCGCGCCGTCGGGGGCGGTGGCGGGGATCTGCCAGCCGTTCAGATGGGCGGTGCCGCCCTGTACGGTGGCGGCCAGTCTGGTGGCATTGCCGAGGAACTGATAGACGAACGGTGTGGCCGGATTGTCGTAGATATCCGCCGGGGTGCCGATCTGCTCGATCCGGCCATGCGACATCACCACCACGTCGTCGGCCAGCTCCAGCGCTTCCTCCTGATCGTGGGTGACGAACACACTGGTCAGGCCCATGTCATCATGCAGGCGGCGCATCCAGCGGCGCAGATCCTTACGGACCTGCGCATCCAGCGCCCCGAACGGTTCGTCCAGCAGCAGCAGGCGGGGTTCCACCGCCAGTGCCCGGGCCAGCGCCACCCGCTGCCGCTGCCCGCCGGACAGCTGGGTCGGGTACCGCCCGGCCAGACCATCCAGATGCACCAGCTTCAGCAGGGTGCTGACGCGCTCGCGGATCTCATCCTTCGACGGGCGGCTGTCGCGCGGGCGGACCTTCAGGCCGAAGGCGACGTTATCGGCGACGGTCATATGACGGAACAGGGCGTAGTGCTGGAACACAAAGCCGATGCGGCGGTCGCGGGCGCTGAGGTCGGTGGCATCCTGCCCATCCAGCCGGATGATGCCGCCGTCGGCATGTTCCAGTCCGGCGATGATGCGCAGCAGCGTCGTCTTCCCTGACCCCGACGGCCCCAGCAGCGCCACCATCCGCCCGCGCGGAATGGACAGGCTGACATGGTCCAGCGCGGTGAAGGCGCCGAAGGTCTTGTGAATCTGCTGCAGGTCAATCATGGCCTGTGCCTGTCCTTCCTCAATGGCGGCGGGTGGCCGCAAGTTCGTCCCGGTGCCACCATTCGACTGCGGATTTGATCCCGAGGGTGACGAGGGCGAGGAGCGCGAGAACCGAAGCCACCGCGAACGCTCCGACGAAATCATATTCATTGTACAATATCTCCACATGCAGCGGCATGGTGTTGGTCAGGCCCCTGACATGGCCGGATACGACAGAAACGGCGCCAAATTCGCCCATGGCCCGAGCATTACACAGCAATACGCCGTATAACAATGCCCATTTTACATTTGGCAGCGTGACGGACCAGAAAGTCCGCCATCCGCTGGCCCCCAGCACCAGTGCCGCCTCTTCTTCTTCACGGCCCTGTTCCTCCATCAGCGGGATCAGTTCGCGGGCGACGAAGGGGAAGGTGACGAAGACGGTGGCCAGAACGATGCCGGGAACGGCGAAGATGATCTTCAGGTTATGCTCGATCAGCCACGGCCCGAGAAACCCGTGTGCCCCGAACAGCAGCACGTAGATCAGGCCGGAAATCACCGGCGACACCGAAAACGGCAGGTCAATCAGGGACACCAGCAGGCTTTTGCCGGGAAAATCGAATTTGGTGATCGCCCAGCTTGCCGCCAGCCCGAACACCAGATTAAGCGGAACGGAGATCGCCGCCACCAGCAGGGTCAGGCGGATGGCCGCCAGCGGGTCTTCCCCCTGAAGGGAGTGCCAGAACACTGCCGGACCTTTGGCAAAAGCCTGTTGCAGCACCTGTGCCAGCGGCAGCAGCAGGAACAGCAGGACGATCACCACGGTCAGGGCGACCAGTGACAGGCGGGTGGCGGAGTGGTCCCGCAGGGATCGCTTGCTCATCGGAGACCTCCCTGACGGTCACGGTTCCATTTTTGCAGGACATTGACGATCAGCAGCAGGATAAAAGAGGCGGCCAGCATGATGGTGGCGATGGCGGTGGCCCCGACATAGTCATACTGCTCCAGCCGGGTGACGATCAGCAGCGGGGCAATTTCCGACACCCGGGGCAGGTTCCCGGCGATGAAGATCACCGATCCGTATTCCCCCACCGCACGGGCGAAGGCCAGCGAGATGCCGGTGGCCAGCGCCGGGGCGATGGTCGGCAGCTGCACCATCCAGAAGGTCTGACGGCGGGACGCGCCCAGACAGGCGGCGGCTTCTTCCAGTTCCACGTCGATGTCTTCCAGCACCGGCTGCACCGTGCGCACCACAAACGGCAGGCCGATGAACACCATGGCGACCACCGCCCCCAGCGGGGTGAAGGCCACCTTGATGCCCAGTGGGGCCAGCAGGCTGCCCAGCCAGCCATTGGGGGCATACAGGGCGCTGAGCGCGATCCCGGCGACGGCGGTCGGGAGGGCGAACGGCAGGTCGATCATGGAATCGATCAGTTTGCGTCCGGGGAAGGGGTAGCGCACCAGCACCCAGGCGACGATCAGCCCCAGAACGCCGTTGATCAGCGCGGCGATCAGTGCCCCGCCGAAACTGAGGCGCAGGGCGGCCAGAAGCCGGGTGTCGGTCAGCACCGTGATCCAGCGGTCCAGCGGCAGGCCGGAGGCGCGGATCACCAATCCCGCCAGCGGGATCAGCACGATCAGCGACAGCCAGCCGAGCGTGATGCCCATGCTGAGGGTGAAGCCGGGAATGACCTGTCGCCGCAGCAGGCTGCGGCGGCGTGGCACGGGGGCCGGGGAATGCCCGGCCCCCTGTACGGTCTGTGGAGCCTGTCCGGGATGGAGAGAAGGGGACGCTGTCATGGCGGACCTCCTGTGCTGGTCCGGGCCGCTTACTTCTTCACGCTGACGCGGTCAAAGATACCACCATCGGCGAAATGGGTCTCCTGTGCCTTGCGCCAGCCACCGAAGGCCCCGTCGATGGTCACCAGCTTCACCTCCGGGAAGTTTTTGGCGTATTTGGCCGCCACCGCCGGATCACGCGGACGGTAGTGGTTCTGAGCGATGATCTCCTGCGCCTCCGGCGTGTAGAGGAACTTCAGGTAGGCTTCGGCCGCCGCACGGGTGCCTTTGCGGTCCGCCACCTTATCGACCACCGCCACCGGCGGCTCCGCCAGAATGGAGATCGACGGAACGACGATTTCGAAGGCGTCACCGAACTCCTTCAGCGACAGGATCGCCTCATTCTCCCACGCCAGCAGCACATCGCCGATGCCGCGCTGGGCGAAGGTGTTGGTGGCTCCCCGGGCCCCGGTGTCCAGCACCGGCACGTTGGCGTACAGCTTGCTCAGGTAGTCCTCGGCCTTGGCGGCATCGTTGCCGTTGGCCTGCAGGGCATAGGCATAGGCGGCCAGATGGTTCCAGCGGGCACCGCCGGAGGTCTTCGGGTTGGGGGTGATCACCTGCACGCCCGGCTTGATCAGATCCGGCCAGTCCTTAATGGCTGCCGGATTGCCCTTGCGGACGAGGAATACGATGGTCGAGGTGTAGGGCGAGCTGTTCTGCGGCAGACGGGTCTGCCAGTCCTTGGCCAGCAGGCCGGTGTCGGCGATGGCGTCAATGTCATAGGCCAGCGCCAGCGTCACCACATCGGCATCAAGGCCGTCGATCACCGAGCGGGCCTGCTTGCCGGAACCACCATGCGACTGGTTGATCTTCAGCTCCGCATCCTTATAGGTCGGGATGAAGGCGGCGTTCAGCTTCTGGTACAGCTCCCGGGTCGGATCGTAGGAGACGTTCAGCAGGGTTTTCTGTTCAGCGGCGCGGGCGGTGACGGGGCCGGCAAGGCCCCCGGCGAAGCAGGCCAGGGCGCCCGCCACCAGCAGCATACGACGGGACAGCAGAGACGGGCGGGCCGTCTTGGTCGGCAGGGTAGTCTGACGGGTGGTGAAGATCATTGTGGGCCTCCCATGGCGAAATGGCCATAAAACTATGAATTTGTATTTTTATACCGTCAAGCGCTGTTTTTTCATTCTTTAAATACAGCCGAATCTGGTTAAATTTGCCGTTGGAGATAAAGGGGAAAATATTTATATATCAATGGATTAAAGGGATGCTTGGCAAAGGGGAAAGTCGGGGATGGCCCGTGTCGAGCAGCCAGACGGAGAGCTTGAAATCTATTAATCTACCTTGTTATAGTTTTTATGGTACCGCGATGGCGGTGCTCTCCGCTGGCCCCGGCAGAAGGACGCGCCCCATGTCTCCCGATTCGGATTTTGCCTGTCGCACCGCCCTGTCCTCGCAGCCGCCGTTGCCCCGGCGCGACGCTGTTGCCGCCCCGCCGCGCGGCCGTGTCTATGATCATATCATGCAGACCGTCGGTGGAACCCCGCTGGTGCGGATCAACCGGATGAATGCCACGGGGACCGCTGATCTGCTGGCTAAACTCGAATTCTTCAATCCGCGGGCCTCGGTCAAGGACCGGGTTGCGCTGGCCATGGTGGAGGCGGCAGAGGCCCGGGGGGACCTGATTCCCGGCTATTCAACCCTCGTCGAGCCGACATCAGGAAACACCGGTATTGCGCTGGCCGGAATTGCGGCGGTCAAAGGATACCGGCTGATCCTGACCATGCCGGAAAGCATGTCGGTGGAACGGCGGAAGATGGTGCAGCTGTTCGGGGCGGAAATTGATCTGACCCCGGCAGCCAAGGGAATGGGCGGGGCCATTGCCCGGGCGCGGGAGCTGCTGGCGGCAATCCCTGGAGCGGTGTCGCTGAAGCAGTTCCAGAATCCGGCGAATCCGGAGATTCACCGCAGCACGACCGCCGAAGAGATCTGGGCGGATACCGGGGGCAGGGTTGATGCTGTGGTCGGGGGAGTCGGGACCGGCGGGACCCTGACCGGCATCGGGCAGGCGTTGCGGCAGTATAATCCGGCCCTGCGGGTGATTGCAGTGGAGCCGGACGCCAGCCCGGTGCTGTCCGGCGGGATGCCAGCCCCCCATAAAATTCAGGGGATCGGGGCCGGATTCGTGCCGCCGCTGCTGGACCGGGGTCTGATTGACGAAATCCTGACCATCACCAACGAAAACGCCTTCCGCACAGCACGTCTGGCCGCCCGGCAGGAAGGGATTCCGGTGGGAATCTCCTCCGGCGCTGCCCTGTGTGCGGCGCTGGAAGTGGCGCGGCGGGCGGAAATGCGGGGAAAGACGGTGGTGGTGATCGTTCCGTCCTGCGCCGAGCGGTATCTGTCGACACCGCTGTTTGACGGCCTGAGCTGATACCCTTCTGGCATCGGACTCAAGCTGGGATCGGACTTAAGGCGGTACCTTGGACCGTTACCCGGGCTCAGATCTCGTAATTCAGGATCATCTCGCCCGCGCCCTTGCTGGCCATGTCAGACAGGGTGCAGGTATCGAGAATCGCGGCGATAGCATCCCGCACATCGCTCATCACGGCCCGCACCGCACAGCCCGCTTCGTCCCGGCAGTCGGCACAGGGCTTATAGGCATTGCGGGAGGCGCAGGGCACCGGGGCCAGCGGGCCATCCAGAATGCGGATGATATCGCCGACGCGGATCTGCGCCGCCGGAACCGCCAGCATGTAGCCGCCGCCTTTGCCTTTTTTGCTGGTCAGCAGGCCGTTGTTCTTCATCTCCAGCATGATCGCATCGAGAAACTTCTTCGGGATCGTTTCCGCGTCGGCAATATCCTGAATAACGATGGCGCCCTGATTTTCGTTGCGGGCCAGATAGACCATCGCCTTCAGGCCGTATTTTGCTTTGCTGGACAGCATTGGTGTGGGCGTCTCCATTTTATGACGCCCGTATTTACAAAGAGACCGCGCGGAGTCAAGGGTTGCGGCATTATTTTCTATAAAATCTATAAAAATATAGAATTATGTGTTGCATTCAGGATGAGGGAACCCTACAGTGTCTGAGTACCGGGCGGGTTTCCTGCTATATCCCCCGCCCGGGCACGGCCCGGCGGAAGTGGACGCCTTCCGCCGGGCTCCGCTTCCCTTTTCAATCCCTTCCCCAATCAGGAGACCTGCGATGCAGACTTATGCTTTTACAGCCTCGACTCCCGGCCTGCCGCCGCCCCATGGCAAGGCTGTCACCCTGGGGGCCGTTCCGTCCCGTCGCCCGGATCCGTGGCGGACCGGTGAACCGTCGCTGACGGATGTGATGACCGATCCGCTGGTGCATCTGGTGATGCAGCGGGACGGCCTGCGGTCGGAGCAGGTGTGGCCGGTGATCCGGCAGGCCCAGTCTGACCTGAAACGTGCTGACCTGAAACGTGCTGACCTGAAGCGCGCTGCCGCACTGAATGGATGATCCCGATGTCTGATGGCTGTTGTTGTCCCGGCCGCAAGGTGCAGCGGGATGAAGATGAGATGCCCCGAATGCGGGCTGAATGCTGAAAAGGCGGTTTCCACAACGGAAGCCGCCTTTTTTGATGGCAGTGTCGATTTTGCATAATTAACTATGAAAAAAGGTTATTTAAAATAAACAACTTTACAGAATGTGTGAAATATCCCTACAACAACACAACGCCGTGACGCTGATCGAAGGAGTTCCCGCGATGCGCCGCCTGAATCTGAAAGCCCTGTTCGCTTCCGCCGCTGTTGCGGCTTCCCTCGCCGCGGCCCCGGTCCGCGCCGCCGATGCCCCGGTCAGCGAGATCCTGAACGTCTCCTACGACATTTCCCGCGAGCTCTATGCCAAGCTGAACACCCTCTATAAAGACGAACGGGCGGCCAAGGGCCTGCCAGCGCTGGAGGTGAAGCAGTCGCACGGTGGGTCGTCGAAGCAGGCCCGCTCGATTCTGGAAGGGCTGGCCGCTGACGTGGTCACCTTCAATCAGGTGCCGGATGTGCAGGTGCTGGCCGACAAGGGCTTTGTCGCCGCCGACTGGGCGAAGAAGTTCCCCAACGATGCCTCACCGTACTATTCGCTCCCGGCCTTCCTGGTGCGCAAGGGCAATCCGAAGGGCATCAAGTCGTGGGACGATCTGGTCCGCGCGGATGTGCAGGTGGTGTTCCCGAATCCGAAGACCTCGGGCAATGCCCGCTACACCTATCTTGCCGCCTATGCCTATGCGCTGGAAAGCAGCGGGGGCAATGCCGACAAGGCCAAGGACTTTGTCGGCAAGCTGCTGGCCAATGTGCCGGTGTTCGATACCGGCGGGCGGGCGGCCACCACCACCTTCGTGGAACGTGGCACCGGTGACGTGCTGGTGACGTTCGAGGCGGAAGTGCGGGGCATTCAGCAGGAATTCGGGGCTGACCGCTTTGATGCGGTGGTGCCGCCGGTCAGCCTGCTGGCCGATTTCCCGGTGGCGGTGGTTGACAAGGTGGCCGACCGCCGGGGCTCCCGCGCTGAGGCGTCCGCCTACCTGAATTTCCTCTACACCAAGTCGGCGCAGGATGTGCTGGCGCAGAATTATAACCGGGTCCGTGATCCGGAGGTGGTGGCCAAGTATAAGGCGCAGTTCCCGGACGTGCGGCTGCTGACCATCGACAGCCTCGGTGGCTGGGCGGCGGTCAATAAGGCTCACTTCGCCGAAGGGGCGCTGCTGGATCAGGTGTTCGTCGCGAAATGAGTCTGCGCCGCTCCCGACGCACCCTGCCGGGCTTTTCGCTGACATTGGGCATCACGCTGGGGTATCTCGGCGTGATTGTCCTTTTGCCTCTGGCGGCCCTGCTGTGGTGGGCCGCCGGGCTGTCGGCGGCGGAGTTCGTGGCGGCGGTGGCCAGCCCGCGGGCATTGGCGACTTATCAGGTCACCCTGACCTCTGCCCTTCAGGCGGTGGCGTTTAACGGGGTGGCCGGTCTGCTGTTTGCCTGGGTTCTGGCCCGTTATGAGTTTCCCGGGCGCCGTCTGCTGGATGCGGTGATGGATATCCCCTTCGCCCTGCCAACGGCGGTGGCGGGGGTGGCCCTGTCGGCGGCGCTGTCGGCCACCGGCTGGTTCGGGCCGCTTCTGGCGGCGATGGGCTGGACCGTGGTCAACGCACAGGCGGGGATTGCCGTCGCCATGGCCTTTACCAGCCTGCCGTTTGTGGTGCGGACCGTGCAGCCGGTGCTGGAAGACCTTGATGCCGATGCCGAGGAGGCCGCCGGTCTGCTGGGGGCCGGGCGCTGGCAGGTGTTCCGCCATGTAATTGCCCCGGTGGTGGCACCGGCGGTTCTGGCAGGGATGACGCTGGCCTTTGCCCGTTGCCTGGGGGAATTCGGGGCGATCATCTTCATTGCCGGGAACCGTCCGATGAAGACCGAGATCACCTCGCTGCTGATCTATATCCGGCTGGAGGAATACAACTATCCGGCGGCAACCGCGATTGCGGTGGTGATTCTGCTGTCAGCGCTGGGGGTGATGCTGCTGGCCAATGCCATTCAGGCGTGGCAGCACCGCTATCTGGAGAAGGAGGGCGTGTGATGCAGCATCATCGGGAACGGCGTCGCCCGGACGGGGTTGGCGCATGGCTGTGTGTGGCGGCGGCAGTGCTGCTGGCGGTGCTGCTGTTCGGTACCCCGCTGGCGGTGGTGTTCGGCCATGCCTTTTCCAAGGGGGCGGCGGCGTGGTGGCAGGTGGTCTCGGCGCGGGAAACCCTGTCGGCGGTCGGTCTGACCCTGCTGACGCTGGTGGTCTGCGTGCCGCTGTCGGCGCTGTTCGGGCTGGCGGCGGCCTGGGCACTGACCAAGTTCCGCTGGCGGGGCAAGACGGTGCTGGTGTCTCTGATCGAGCTGCCGTTTTCGGTGTCGCCGATTGTCGCCGGGGTGGCCTGTCTGCTGGTGTACGGGGCGTCGAGTCCGCTGGGCTCCTATCTACAGGATCACAACATTCCGGTGATGTTTGCGGTGCCGGGAATCCTGCTGGCAATCCTGTTTGTGGTCAGCCCGTTCATCGCCCGCGAGCTGCTGCCGCTGATGCGTCTGCATGGCACGGATGACGAGGAGGCGGCGATTATTCTCGGTGCCGGGGGACTGCGGACCTTTCTGCGGGTGACGCTGCCGAATATCCGCTGGGCGCTGCTGTATGGGGTGATTCTCTGTGCGGCGCGGGTGCTGGGGGAATTCGGGGCGGTGTCGGTGGTGTCCGGGCATATCCGGGGCGAAACCAACACCCTGCCGCTGTATATCGACCTGCTGTTCCATGACTATGACAACTCCGGCTCCTTTGCCGTGGCGTCGATTCTGACCTCGCTGGCGGTGGTGACCCTGGCGGCCAAGGCGATTGTGGAGCGGCAGATTGACCGCTCCCGCCGCAGCGCCAGCGAATAGCCTGCCGGTTTCTGCTGTGCAAAGACCCGTCTGCCTATGGCAGGCGGGTTTTTTGTTGCCTGAAGGCCCATATTTTCCACTTCATGAATGTTATTTTTCAAAAAAATAACACCGAATATCAAAAATCTATTTACAGATAGATTTATATGTTTAGTCTTGGCCCTGCGGCTGATGCAACAGACGCCCCGGCCCTTCCGGACCGGATGCTGTTGTGCCGCTGCAACGTTTCCTCGTGACCTCTCCAGACTTGATGCCCGGGCTGGCCTTTCGCCCGTACCCGTTCGGCGCTATCGCGCCAGCCCGTGGCCTTTTCTGTCGGTCCGGAACCCCCGGTTTCCGCAGACGCAACAATCCTGCGCAGATGCGTGGGCCGCCTCTGCCGCTCCTCTCCCAGACAGACCATTTCAACAGACAGCAGAAAAAGGGATCCTGTGATGCTGAAGAAACTGAAAGCGAAGCTCCTTGGGGCCGTGGCGGCCCTGTCCGTCGGTGTCGGGGCGCTGGCCGCCCCCGGTGTGGCGCAGGCCGGGCCGACCATCGATGCCATTCAGGCCCGTGGATCCATCAAGGTTGGCGTCGGCAGCCCGGGGCCGGGGTTCTTCAACGTCGATAAGTCGGGGCGGTGGGAAGGCTTCTTCGTCGATTTTGGCCGCGCCCTGTCGATTGCGCTGTTCAACGACCCGAACAAGGTGGAGTTCATCACCTCTTCGCCGCAGCAGCGCCTGCCGGCCCTCCAGTCCGGGGAATTCGACATTCTGCTGTCCGGCGTGACCCAGACCTTTACCCGGTCGCACCAGCTGGGGTTCCACTTCGGGCCGGTGGTGTTCTATGACGGGCAGGGCCTGCTGGTGCCGAAGAAGCTGGGCGTCACCAAGGGCACCGAGCTGAACGGCGCGACGGTGTGTATCCAGAGCGGCACCACCGGTGAACTGAACATCGCTGACTTCTTCCGCCAGAACAACGCCACCTTCAAGCCGGTGGTGATTGAAGACACCAACGAAATCCGCAAGGCCTTCACCTCCGGCCGCTGCGATGTGGTGACGCAGGATTCCACCGATCTGGCCTTCCGCCGTTTACAGCTGCCCAATCCGGATGACTACATCGTCCTGCCGGAGCGGATTTCCAAGGAGCCGCTGGCTCCGGCAATCCGCTGGGGCGATGACCGCTGGCTGGAAGTGGTCAACTGGGTGGTCTATGCCACCTTGCAGGCTGAAGAGCTGGGGATCACCAAGGATAACGTTGACAGCTTCCTGACCAGCGAGAACCCGACCATCCGCCGGTTCCTCGGGGTTGATCCGGCGCTGGGGCAGGCTGCCAAGCTGGATCCGAAGGTGTTCTACACCATCATCAAGACGGTCGGAAACTACGGCGAAATCTTTGAACGCAGCCTTGGCAAGGCCTCCGGCCTTGGTTTTGAGCGCGGCTTCAACCAGTCGTGGACCAAGGGCGGCCTGCTGTACGCCCCGCCGTTCCGCTAAGAGGGGGCAGGCATGATCCGTCCCGTTCCGCCGGTTTCTCCCGGATCACCGTCTGCCCGCAAGCCCCCGGTCCTGTTGTGGATCGGGGGTGCCCTGCGCGGCGGGGTGGCCAGTGCTGCGGACCGGATCAGCGGCTGGTGGGGGGATTACCCCCGGGTCCAGCTTCTGGCGGTCGGGGCGGTTCTGGCCGTGGCGGTCTGGCTGGGGATGACCCTGTCCGGCAATCTGGCGCGGCTGGGGCTGACGCCGGGGTTCGGGTTCCTGTCCCGGTCTGCCGGGTTTGAGATCGGCGAAAGCTGGATCCCCTATTCGGCGGCGGACAGTTACGGGCGGGCGGTGGCCGTCGGCTTTCTGAACACGGTGCAGGTGGCCGTGCTCAGCTGTGCGCTGGCGACGGTGCTGGGGCTGTCGCTGGGGGTGGCGCGGCTGTCGTCCAATCCGCTGCTGTCCCGCACCGTGCAGGTGTACATCGAGGTCATCCGCAATACCCCGCTGTTGCTGCAACTGTTTTTCTGGAGCCTGACCGTTCATGCCCTGCCGTCTCCCCGTCAGGCGCTGTCGCCGCTGCCGGGGGTGTTTCTGACCAACCGCGGGCTGTTCACCCCGGGGATCACGGCGGAGGAGGCTCCGCTGTCCGGCGGTCTGCTGATGCTGGGGGGCGTGGGTCTGGCGGTGCTGCTGTGGGCGGCCCTGCGGCGGTGGGGACCTGCCCGGCTCCGGGGTGCGGTCCTGTGGAGGACAGGTCTGCCGCTGGGACTGGCTGCCGCAGCAACCGCCCTGCTGTGGGGACTGGCCGGTCCGGTATGGACGCTGGATCTGCCGCGCCTGACCGGTTTCAACATCACCGGGGGGCGCACCCTGAGCCCGGAATTCGTCGCCCTGTGGATCGGTCTGGCCGTCAATACCTCGGCCTCGGTGGCGGAGCTGGTGCGGGCGGGTATTCAGTCGGTTCCGCGCGGTCAGTGGGAGGCGGCCCGGGCGCTGGGCCTGCCGGAGCGGCGGGTGATGCGGCTGGTGGTGTTACCGCAGGCCCTGCGGGTGATTATTCCGGCCCTGACCTCCAGCTATGTGTCGCTGACCAAGCATTCCAGCATCGCCGTGGCCATCGGCTACCCTGATCTGGTCAACGTGCTGAACACCACCGCCAATCAAGGGGGGCATGTGCTGGAGGCGATCAGCATCATGATCTTTGTCTACCTGACCCTCAGCCTGATCACCTCGGCGTTGATGAACCTCTACAACCACCGTGTCGCCTTGCGGGGAGAAAACCACCGATGACTGCCGTTGCCGCCGCCGTGGAAAACCCGTCCGATCTGCCGTTCGAGGAGACTGTCATGGCTCCGGCGGTCCCGCCGTCGCCGCTCCGGCTGGCCCTGCGCCGCCTGTGGGGGGGGGGGCTGTTCGGCACCCCGCTGAACAGCGTCATCACGCTGGCCTACCTTGGGTTTATCGCCGTGGTGGTCTGGCCGTTTCTGGACTGGGCGCTGGTCAAGGCGGTGTGGACCGGCAATGGCGATGCCTGCCGGCAGGAGGTGGGGCAGGGGGCGTGCTGGGCCTTTGTCGCGGACAAGATCCGCTTCATCCTGTTCGGCCTGTACCCGGGGCCGGAGCAGGGGCGGTCCGCTGCGGCGCTGCTGGTGATGGCGGGCCTGATTGTTGCCACCGGTATTCCCGCCCTGTGGCGCTGGCCGCTGCTGGTGGCGTGGGGTGTCGGGATGGCTGTGGTGGTGATCCTGCTGGGCGGGGGCTTCGGGCTGGCTCCGGTGGCCACCGATGTGTGGGGGGGAATGACCCTCAGTCTGCTGGTTTTTGTCGCCGGGGTGCTGATGGCGGCCCCGCTGGCGGTGGCGCTGGCTCTGGCCCGGCGGTCGAAAATGGGCGGGCTGCGCCTGCTGTCGGTGTTGGGGATCGAGATCACCCGTGGCATTCCGTTCATCGCCGTGCTGTATGCGGCGACTCTGCTGTTTCCGCTGATGCTGCCCGCCGGGGCGGCGGTGGACAAGCTGCTGCGGGCGCAGATCGCGGTCAGTATCTTTGTTGCGGCCTTTCTGGCTGAGACCCTGCGGGCCGGATTGCAGGCGGTGCCGAAAGGCCAGTATGAGGCCGCCTATGCGCTGGGCCTGTCGCGCTGGCAGACCCTACGGCGGATCATCCTGCCGCAGGCGATCCGTACGGTGATCCCCGGCATCGTCAATATCCTGCTGAATGTGTTTCAGGATACCTCGCTGGTGCTGGTGATCGGCCTGTTCGATTTCCTGAATGCGGCCCGGGTCGCTGCCAACGACACCGAATGGATGGGCCGCCATGATGAGGCCTATGCTTTTGCCGCCCTTGTGTATTTCACCCTGTGCTTCTTCGGATCCCGCTACAGCCTGTGGCTGGAACGGCATGTGTCTCCCCATCGTCGTGAGTCCCGTTGAACGGGCAGCCTGCTGTGTCGGGGCCGGAGTGATCCAGGTCGGCCCTCCTCATGACGACACCTTGAAACCCGCCCCGGATTGGGGCGGGTTCTTTTTATTTTCAAAGAGATATTTTTAATACACAGCTTTGGTTCGTTAAATAATGAAAAAATCATATAGATATGCGGAAATATGTTGACCATAAATCTATAAAGAAATAGCGTTTTAGGTATGAGGCACGGAACCCTCCGGTCTTCTCCCGCTTTCTCCGGCCCCGTGGCCGATGATTTTGTTCCGTCCCCAGTCCTTCGCCCGTCTGTCGCCGGGCCGCCCGATGCTATCGGCGGCTGGCCGGGGCGGAGCCTTGCCGGACCGGATGGTTTGCCCTGAAAGGATCAGTCCATGACCGTCTCTGTTTTCCGTCCCCGCCTGCTGGCTGCGTCTGTTTTTGCCGGGGCTGTCAGCCTGTCGGCCCTGTCCGTGGCCATGGCGGCGGAGACAGCGGTCAATGGCGGAACCCTGATCTATCTGGAACAGCAGGGGCATACCGCTCTGTATCCCCCGGCGGGCGGCTTCTATCCCAATGGCGGTATTCTCAACCAGATCACCGATAAGCTGACCTACCAGAATCCGAAAACGCTGGAGATCGAGCCATGGATTGCCGAGTCGTGGACGGTGAACGCCGACCGGACGGAATACACCTTCAAGATCCGCAAAGGCGTGACTTTCTCTGACGGTACGCCGCTGGACTCTGCGGTGGTGGCGAAGAATTACGACACCTTCGGCCTTGGCAACAAAGATCTGAAACTGCCGGTGTCAGAAGTGATCAACAACTATGATCACAGCGAGGTCATCGACCCGTATACGGTGAAGTTCACCTTCAAAAAGCCGTCGCCCGGCTTCCTGCAGGGGACCTCGGTGATCGGCTCCGGTCTGGTGTCTCTGTCCACGCTGTCGCGCAAACTCGATGAGTTGGGCGATGCCACCAAGATCATCGGATCCGGCCCCTTTGTGGTTACCAACGAGGTTTTGGGCAAGGAAATCACTTTCAAGGCCCGCAAGGATTATGCCTGGGGTCCGGCAAAGCTGGAGCATCAGGGCCCGCCGCATCTGGATGGGATCCGCCTGCTGGTGGTGTCGGAAGACAGCGTGCGGATTGGTGCCCTGACCGCCGGGCAGGGGGATGTGATCCGTCAGGTGCAGGCCTATGACGAGAAGCAGGTGCTGGATAAGGGCTACACCATTTATGCCCCGCCGACCCGGGGGGTGAACAATTCGGTGGTGTTCCGCCCGGATAATCCGCTGGTTGCCGATGTGCGGGTCCGGCAGGCCCTGCTGAAGGCCACCGACAGCGCGGAAGTGGTGCGGACCCTGTTTTCGAAAAACTATCCGCAGGCAACCTCCATCATCGCCTCCACCGCGCAGGGCTACATCAATCTGGCTCCGAAGCTGACCTTTGACCCCAAGGCGGCGGCAACGCTGCTGGATCAGGCGGGCTGGACTCCCGGCCCCAATGGCCTGCGCCAGAAGGATGGCAAGGATCTGGTGCTGACCGCTTATGAATCCCTGCCGCAGCCGCAGAACAAGGCGACCCTTCAGCTTCTGGCGCAGCAATGGGCCAAGGTCGGGGTCAGGCTGACCGTCCTGTCCGGGGATTCCGGCAGCCGGGTTGCCGATGATCTGGATCCGCTGAAGACCCCGGTGGCCCCGGCGATGGTCGGCCGGGCCGATCCGGACGTGATCAAAAGCCAGTATTACCCGCTTAACCGCGATGTCCTGCGCCAGAAGGGCGGTCCGGGCAAGGTGCAGTCGTTCGTTGATGACCATCTGAACCGCCTGCTGGAAGGGCTGGCGTCGGAAACCGATCCGGCGAAGCGCCTGACGATCGCCGGAGAGGTGCAGACCTATGTCGTCGATCAGGCCTATGCGATCCCGCTGTTCGAGGAGCCGCAGGCCTTTGCCGCCGCTCCGTACGTGAAGGATCTGGCCTTCGAGGCCGTGGGCCGTCCCAGCTTCTATGCTGCCTGGCTCGACAGGAAGTAACGGGTTCGCCCGGCGCGTTTCTGACAGGAGGATGCTGCGATGATCCGGTTTCTGCTGCGTCGTTTCGGGCAGGCTTTTGTGGTCCTGTGGGCGGCCTTCACCGCCACCTTCCTGCTGTTACAGGCCCTGCCGGGCGACGCAATCCTGATCAAGTTCCAGAGTCCGGAACTGGGCCTGAGCCCGGAGCAGATTGCCGAGCTGCGGACCCTGTACGGCGCGGACAGCCCGCTGTGGCAACAGTATGGGGCGACGCTGTCCGGGTTCCTTCAGGGGAACTTCGGCTATTCCCTGCACCGGGGGGTGCCGGTGGCCGACAGTCTGGGGCAGGCCCTGCCGGTGACAGCCGGGCTGACCGTCCTGTCGGTGATCGCCGCTGTGGCGCTGGCCCTGCTGCTGGCCGCGGTCAGCGCCCTGACGCCCCTGCGCTGGCTGCGCTCTGCCCTGCTGTCGGTGCCGTCGCTGTTCATCTCCATCCCGGTGTTCTGGCTGGGGATTGCGCTGATCCAGATTTTTTCCTTCCGGCTGAAGCTGATCCCGGTGATCGGGGCCGGTCCGTGGGAAAGCCTGATCCTGCCGGTGGCGACGCTGGCAGTGCCGATCTCCGCCCCGCTGGCGCAGGTGCTGATCCGCAGTCTGGATGCGGTGCAGACCCAGCCGTTTGTGGCGGTGGCCCGGGCCAAGGGGGCATCCCGGCGCTGGGTGCTGTGGCGGCATGTGCTGCGTAATGCGGTGCCGCCGGTGCTGGCCCTTGGCGGCGTGCTGTTCGGCGAACTGCTGGCCGGGGCGGTGGTGACGGAAACCGTCTTTGGCCTGAACGGACTGGGCCGCCTGACCGAGCAGGCCGTCAACTTTCAGGATGCTGCGGTGTTGCAGGCGGTGGTGGTTCTGGCGGCGGCCGGGTTTGTCACCGTCAACCTGCTGGTCGATCTGATCACGCCGCTGCTTGATCCCCGTCTTGCCCTCCATCGTTCTTCCCTTTCTGCAGGAGGTCCGGCATGAGCACCGTTCCGACACAGGATCTGTCCGCCCGGGGCTGGCTGCCCGGGCAGACCCCGAACAACAGTTTCTCTGCCCTTGATTTTGCCGTGCCGTCAGACTTTTCGGCCTATGGTGCCGCTGCGGCGGTGGATCCGGCGGTGCCGCTGGCATCGGTTCTGCACCGGCAGGGCCGGGCCCTGTGGTCGGCGGCCCGCCGGGTTCCGTCCGGGCTGGCGCTGGCGTGGGGGGTGATCGGGCTGGTGGCGGCGTGGGCGGCGGCGCCCGGCCTGTTTACCGGATACAGCGCCGTGTCCGGCGAGGCGGCGGAAGCACGTCTGCCGCCGTCTGCCGCCCACTGGCTGGGGACCGATGAACTGGGGCGGGATCTGCTGGCCCGGATCATTTACGGGGCGTCGGAATCCCTGACCGGGGCTTTTGTCGCCGTCGCCGTCGGACTGGTGCTGGGCACCCTGACCGGGCTGATTGCCGGATCCTCCCGCCGCTGGGTCGATGACCTGCTGATGCGGGCGGTTGATGTTCTGCTGTCGGTTCCGGCGCTGCTGGTGTCGCTGTCGATCATCATCCTGCTGGGGTTTGGCACCACCAATGCGGCGATTGCCGTCGGTGTTGCCTCCGTTGCCAACTTCGCCCGTCTGGCCCGGGCCGAGGTGGTGCGGGTCCGCTATACCGATTATGTCGAGGCGGCCTTCGGCAGCGGCGGCCGTTTCGCTGCGGTGCTGTGGCGGCATGTGCTGCCCAATTCCCTGACAGCGGTGCTGGCGGTGTCGGCCCTCCAGTTCGGGACGGCGATTCTGGCGATTTCCACGCTCGGTTTTCTGGGCTATGGCGCGCCGCCGCCGACCCCGGAATGGGGCCTGCTGATCGCCGAAGGACGGAACTACATCGCCACGGCGTGGTGGCTGACCACCTTCCCCGGTCTGGTGGTGGTGGCGGTGGTGATTGCCGCCAACCGCATCAGTGCCTCTCTGCGCGGGGAGGGGACACGATGAGCACGCCTGAGATCTCCCCCGATACCCCTTCTGTGCCGCTTCTGGCGGTGGAGTCTCTCTCGGTTGGCTATACCGATGCCCGGGGCGATGCCCGGACCCCTGTGACCCCGGTGGTCCATGGGGTGTCCTTCACCATACGGGCCGGAGAGGTTGTGGCGCTGGTCGGGGAGTCCGGGTCCGGCAAAAGCACCATCGCCCAGTCGGTGATCGGATTGTTACCGGAAACCGGACGGATCACCGCCGGATCCATCCGCCTGAATGGCACCGACATTGCCGGATGGCCGCAGGCGCGGCTGGATCCGCTGCGCGGGGCAGTGATCAGTCTGGTGCCGCAGGATCTGGGCCATGCCCTCAACCCGGTCCGGACCATTGGTGCGCAGATTGCCGAAGTGTTCCGCCTGCATGGCTGGCGGGACCGCCGGGCGGTGCGGGAACAGGTTCTGTCCCTGCTGGACCGGGTCGGTCTGCCGGATCCGGCGCTGCGGTACCGCCAGTATCCGCATGAACTGTCCGGCGGGATGCGGCAGCGGGTGCTGATTGCGATGGCGGTGGCCCTGCGCCCGGCGCTGATCATCGCCGATGAACCGACCAGCGCGCTGGACGTGACCGTACAGAAGCGGGTGCTGGATCTGCTGGACGACCTGCGCCGCGAGGCCGGGACGGCCGTTCTGTTCGTCACCCATGATCTGGGCATTGCCGCTGACCGGGCCGACCGGGTGGTGGTGTTGCAGGGCGGGCAGGTGCAGGAGCAGGGCGATGTGCGGCAGGTGCTGACCGCCCCGGCCCATGCCTATACCGCCCGCCTGCTGGCGGATGCCCCGGCGTTCCACGGGCCGCGCCCGTCCCGCCCTGCCCGCCTGTATGCCGATGCCGATGTGGTGGTTGACGGTCTGGTGCAGGAGTTTTCCCAGCGCTCCGGCTGGGCACCCTTCAGCCGGACCCAGCCGTTCCGGGCGGTGGATGGGGTGTCCTTCCGGGTTGCCCGGGGCACCACCCATGCTCTGGTCGGGGAATCCGGATCGGGCAAAACCACCACCATCCGTACCCTGCTGGGCTTTACCCGGCCGACGGCGGGGACCGTGCAGGTCAACGGACTGGATCTTGCCACCCTGCGCCATGATCAGGTGCCTGCCCTGCGGCGGTCGATCCAGCTGGTCTATCAGAATCCCTATGGGTCGCTCGATCCCCGGCAGACCATCGCCGAGATCGTCGGGGAGCCGCTGCGCAATTTCGATCCGGTCCCGAAGCCGGAGCGTCTGCGGCAGGTGGCGGCCCTGATTGAGCGGGTCGGACTGCCGCAGGCGGTGCTGTCCCGTCCGCCCCGGGCTCTGTCCGGCGGGCAGCGGCAGCGGGTTGCCATTGCCCGGGCCCTGATCCTGAAGCCGCAGGTGGTGGTGCTGGACGAGGCGGTTTCGGCGCTGGATGTGACGGTGCAGGCGCAGATCCTGTCCCTGCTGGATGAACTCCAGCGTGATCTCGGCCTGACCTACGTGTTCGTCTCGCATGATCTCGCCGTGGTGCGGCAGATCGCCGACACCGTTTCCGTCCTCCAGGGCGGGCGGGTGGTGGAGGACGGGCCGGTGGAGCAGGTGTTCCATGCCCCGGCCAGCGCCTACACCCGCGATCTTCTGGCGGCGATTCCGGGCCGGGCCCGGCAGGCGGCCTGACCGGCCTGCCTCTCTCTATTCACCCAGAAAATCAGGCCACCCAGAAAACCAGCCGATCAAGAAAATCAGCAAAGAGGGTTTCCATCATGACCGTTTCCGTTCCTCCCTCCGCCCACAGTCCGCTGTCTGCCCCCGCCAGTGACGGGGGGCGCAAGCGTCTGGGCTTCTTCACCCGCCTGCTCGATGACGCCCCGGCCGGAGAGCGCTACCGATTGGCGGCGGAGCAGATCATCCACGCCGAACGGCATGGGTTTGACAGCGCCTGGGTGGCCCAGCACCACTTCCATGAAGCGGAAGGGGGGCTGCCGTCCCCCTTCGCCTTCCTGTCCTATGTCGCGGCCCGCACCAGCCGGATCCGTCTTGGCACCGGGGTGATTACCCTGCCGATGGAGGATGCGGTGCGGGTGGCGGAAGATGCGGCGGTGACCGATCTGCTGTCGGATGGCCGTCTGGAACTGGGGCTGGGCACCGGCGGAACTCCGGCCTCGTTCAACGCCTTCGGGTTTACCGCCGATCAGCGCGGCGATGTCTATGCCCGCCATCTTCAGACCCTGCTGGCCGCCTGGCGCGGCGAGGCGCTGGGGCATGCGGAGAACCGCCTGTATCCGGCCGCGCCGCATCTGCTGCAACGGCTGTGGCAGGCCACTTTCTCGGTGGCGGGGGGGGAGCGTGCCGGTCTGGCCGGGGATGGCCTGATGCTGTCCCGGACCCAGCCGCGCCCGCAGGAAGACCCGACCCGGGCCCTTGATGTGATCCAGCATCCGATCCTTGATGCCTATCTGGCGGCCCTGCCCGCCGGGGCCGCTCCGCGCATTCTGGCATCCCGCAGCCTGTTTGTTGCCGATGATCCGGCGGAAGCCCTGCGGCTGGCGGAAACCGGTCTGCGCCGGGTGGCGGACGGCTTTGCCCGCAGCGGCCACATCCTGCGCGGCGATACCGTGCAGGACCTGATCGACACGCTGGACGTTCACGTCGGTACGCCGGATCAGGTGATTGAAAGCCTGTCGCGTGACAGCGTTCTGCCGCGCGCCACCGATCTGGTGTTTCAGGTCCATTCGGTGGATCCGCCGCATCCGTTGATCCTGCGCTCGATTGAACTGACCGCCACCACGGTTGCCCCGGCGCTGGGCTGGGTGCAGGCCAGCGTCTGAACTGTCTGTTGGAACAGGAGAACTCCCCATGACCATTGATGTTATCGATCGTCCCCTGACCCGGGACGGGGGTGCCGTAAACGTCACCGCCCACTGGCCTGCGGACTGGATTGACCATCTGGCCGGAATTGAGCCGGGGTCGCCGCTGGCGGCCCTGCGGGCGGAGCGCCCGGAAGCCCGCCGCAATGCCCAGCTGAGTGCCGAAGCCCTGTTCCTGCCTGCGGAGGAGACGGTGTTCAGCCGGGCGGAGCGGGCAGCGGTGGCGCTGTTCGTGGCCGGTCTGCACCGGCAGGCGGCGGTGTTTGCCTTCTACCGCGACCTGCTGGTGTCACAGCCGGGGGGGCTGGAGCTGGAGGCCACGGTGATCGCCGAAGGACGCCGGGGGCTGACCGAAGGCCCCTACGGGGCCTACCCGGACGGCCCGCTGCGGGTGGAAAACCGCTCCGGCCCGCTGTACCGGGTCGATCCGGCGCAGGCGGATGTGCTCGGTCCCCGGCTGACGGCGGCGCTGACCCATGCGCATCTGCTGGTGTTCCATCCCCGCGATGCCTCGGCGCTGCACCTTCAGGCCCTGCTGGATGCCGGGTGGGACACCACCGGGATCGTCACCCTGTCGCAGCTTGTCGCCTTCCTCACCTTCCAGATCCGCGTCGTCAGCGGTCTGACCGCCCTTAAATATTCTCTGCCGGGAGTCTGATGCCATGACCGAACAGGTGATCCGTTATCCTGCCCAGTCGGAACCGGCTGTGTTCACCCAGGACGAACTGGGGTGGTTACCGTGGCTGGAGCCGCTGCCGGAAAGCGCCCTGACCGACCGTCACCGGGACGGGTTGGTGGACCCGGCCCGGGCCAAATCGCCCTATTTCATGCTGCTGGTGCGGGATCCGGAGGTTCTGGGGGCCCGCACCCGCACCGACAAAGATATTTTCTATAATACCCGGAACGGCTTGCCCCGGGCTGACCGGGAAGTGGCGGCGGCGGCGACCTCCCGCGTCAACGGCTGCATCTTCTGCGCATCGGTCCATGCCCGCTTTGCCACCGTGCATTCCAAGCGGCGGGAGGAAGTGCAAACCCTGCTGGACGAGGGGATCAGCGGGGTGGCCGATCCGCGCTGGGCGGCGATTGCCCGGGCCTCGGAAGCCCTGACGGAAACACCGTCGGGGTTCGGGACCCGCGATATTCAGGCGCTGGCCGGGGCCGGGCTGAGTGATCTGGAAATCATTGATGTCATCAACGGGGCGGCCTTCTTCAACTGGGCCAACCGCCTGATGCTGTCGCTGGGCCAGCCGGAGGAGCCGGTGGCGGCATGATGGGGTGTCAGTAACCGGTGTGTCCCCCGCGCTGATTTGCCCTTTGTGCAGAAAAAACCCCCGCCGGAAGCCCGGCGGGGGTTTTCTGTCACGGTGTCAGGTCCGCAGACCCTTGACCTCAGACGGTAACGGTGTCGGCAACCTTCCGGAAGGAGTCGATCTGGTCGAAGTTCATGTACCGGTAGATGTCCGCCGCTTTGGCGTTCACCACGGTGACCTGTTCCAGATATTCCGCCGGGGTCGGGATGCGGCCCATCAGGGCGCAGACGGCGGCCAGCTCGGCGGAGCCGAGATAGACGCGGGTGTCGATGCCCAGACGGTTCGGGAAGTTACGGGTGCTGGTGGAAATGGCGGTCGAGCCCTTGCGGATCTGCGCCTGATTGCCCATGCACAGCGAGCAGCCCGGCAGTTCCATCCGCGCGCCGGACCGGCCGAGGATGCTGTAATAGCCTTCCTCGTTCAGGATCGCGGCATCCATCTTGGTCGGCGGGGCGACCCACAGACGGGTCGGGATGTCGGTCTTGCCTTCCAGCACCTTACCGGCGGCGCGGAAGTGGCCGATGTTGGTCATGCAGGAGCCGATGAAGACTTCGTCGATCTTGTCGCCGGAGACTTCGCTCAGCACCTTCACGTCGTCCGGATCGTTCGGGCAGGCGACAATCGGTTCCTGAATGTCAGCCAGATCGATTTCGATCACGGCGGCGTATTCGGCGTCGGCATCCGGCTGGAGCAGCTGCGGATCGGCGATCCAGGCTTCCATCGACTTGATGCGGCGGCCGAGCGTGCGGGCATCGGAATAGCCCTCGGCGATCATCCACTTCATCAGGGTGATGTTGGACCGCATGTACTCAATGATCGGCTCCTTATTCAGGCGCACGGTACAGCCGGCGGCGGAGCGTTCGGCCGAGGCGTCGGTCAGTTCGAACGCCTGTTCCACCTTCAGGTCCGGCAGGCCTTCGATTTCGAGAATACGGCCGGAGAAGATGTTCTTCTTGCCCTTCTTCTCGACGGTCAGCAGGCCCTGACGGATGGCGTACAGCGGAATGGCGTTGACCAGATCGCGCAGGGTGACGCCCGGCTGGAGTTCGCCCTTGAAGCGGACCAGCACCGATTCCGGCATATCCAGCGGCATCACGCCGGTGGCGGCGGCAAAGGCGACCAGACCGGACCCGGCCGGGAAGGAAATGCCGATCGGGAAGCGGGTGTGCGAATCGCCGCCGGTGCCGACGGTGTCGGGCAGCAGCAGGCGGTTCAGCCACGAATGGATCACGCCGTCACCCGGACGCAGGGAGACACCGCCACGGGTGGAGATGAAGTCCGGCAGGGTCTTGTGAGTCTGCACGTCCACCAGCTTCGGGTAGGCGGCGGTGTGACAGAACGACTGCATCACCATGTCGGCGGAGAAGCCGAGGCAGGCCAGATCCTTCAGTTCGTCACGGGTCATCGGGCCGGTGGTGTCCTGGCTGCCGACCGTGGTCATCTTCGGTTCGCAGTAGGTGCCCGGACGGATCCCGGTGCCTTCCGGCAGGCCACAGGCGCGGCCGACCATCTTCTGGGCGAGGGAGAAGCCCTTGCCGCTGTTGGTCGGGTCCTTCGGCAGACGGAACAGGGTGGAGGCCGGCAGGCCGAGGGCATCACGGGCCTTGGCGGTCAGGCTGCGGCCGATGATCAGCGGAATACGGCCCCCGGCGCGGACTTCGTCGAACAGCACGTCAGACTTGACGGTGAATTCGGCGATGACCTTGCCATCCTTCAGGGCCTTACCGTCGAACGGGCGCAGCTCGATCACGTCGCCCATGTTCATCTGGCCGACGTCCAGTTCGATCGGCAGGGCACCGGCGTCTTCCATGGTGTTGTAGAAGATCGGGGCGATCTTGCTGCCGAGGCAGACGCCGCCGAAGCGCTTGTTCGGCACGTACGGAATGTCTTCCCCGGTGAACCACAGCACGCTGTTGGTGGCGGACTTGCGGGACGACCCGGTGCCGACCACGTCACCGACATAGGCGACCAGATGGCCCTTAGCGCGCAGCTCTTCCAGGAACTTGACCGGGCCGCGGGCACCGGCTTCTTCCGGCTCGATGCCCGGACGCGGGTTCTTCAGCATCGCCAGCGCGTGCAGCGGAATGTCCGGGCGGCTCCACGCATCCGGGGCCGGAGACAGGTCGTCGGTGTTGGTTTCACCGGTGACCTTGAACACGGTGATGGTCAGGCTTTCCGGCACTTCCGGGCGGGACGTGAACCATTCGGCATCGGCCCAGGACTGGATCACGGCCTTGGCGTTGGCGCTGCCGGAGTCGGCCAGCGTCTTGACGTCATGGAAATAGTCGAACATCAGCAGGGTCTTCTTCAGACCCTCGGCGGCGACGGAGCCGACTTCGGTGTCGTCCAGCAGCTCGATCAGCGGCTTAATGTTGAACCCGCCGAGCATGGTGCCCAGCAGCTGGGTGGCCAGAGCCCGGGACACCAGCGGCGAGGTTACAAAGCCCTTGGCGATGTCCGCCAGAAAGCACGCCTTGACCTTGGCGGCATCGTCCACACCGGCAGGAACGCGGTGGGTGATCAGCTCGACCAGCGTCTGCTCCTCGCCCTTCGGCGGGTTTTGCAGCAGCGCGATCAGCTCCTCGGTCTGCTGGGCAGACAGCGGCAGGGGCGGAATGCCAAGGGCGGCGCGCTCGGCAACGTGCTGGCGATAAGCTTCAAGCATCGATGTTCTCTCCAAGGTTAATTGGCCAAGGGTGATTTGGCTCATGACAGCATCAGCACGGGGTCTTCGGAACCGGACCCTGTTGCCGGGGCGCCATGCAGGCGGATTATGCGGCGCATTATGCTTGGTGATGCGATGACTTTCCATCCTCTACTCTGTCGTTTGGGCCGGAAAGTTGATGTTTTTATGCTTTTTCCCACCCTGTCGGGTAGGTCTGTGTCCGCGCCCTGAGCAGGCCGGATCCCCTGAAGCCGTTGAACTGTGCCCCTGTTGCCCCCAGCACAATGGGTAGGGTAGGGGGAATGAACCGTATCGGAGGGGAAAGAACGAAAAAAAGACCCCAGTCCGGTAGGACTGGGGCCAAGGTGAACAGGGAGGCTTCACGTCTGGGAGACGTAGGATCCGAAGACCCTTCGTCGGGCCCGAGGCCCGACTAAGGTGATGCAGGCTCTGGGAGGATGACCTGATCACCGATCCGGTAGGCGCCAGCCGGGAGACCGTCCGGCGCTGTATTCCGTGGGAGCGCTGTGCAGCGCGTCCATGGCCCTGTTATAGAGGGACCTCTGATATTGCACCACAGCAAAAGCCGCTGCACTGATATGCGACGCGCGCATACCTTTTGGATTCTTTCAAAATCGTTACAATTTCTTCGCGACCAAGAAAAAAGGCATCCTCGACTCAGAGAATGCCTTTAATCGGTCAGGTCACGGTCTGTCCGGCCGGTGAAGGGCGCGGATTACAGGTTGTTTTCGCTCAGCTTCTGGAGCAGAAAATCACGGAACACCATCACCCGCTTGGAATGGCGCAGCTCTTCCGGATACACGAAGTAACAGTCAAAGCTGGGGCCGCGCAGCTCCGGCAGGACCTGCACCAGATTGGTTGCCACGGTGGAGAAATAGTCCGGCAGCGCCGCAATCCCCAGCCCGGAGCGGACCGCGCGGTAGATGCCGTAAATATTGTTGACCCGCAACACCGGCTGGCGCGGGGTTGAGGTGCCCGCCGACAGCAGCCAGTTCATGTTTTCCACCGGGGCCTTGGCATCGTCGCCGTAAACGATCAGGCGGTGGTTGTCCAGATCCGCCGGGGTTTTCGGCAGGCCATACTTCTTCAGGTATTCCGGGGCGGCATAGACATTGTAGTGCAGGGCGATCAGGTGACGCTGGATCAGGTCCGGCTGGCGCGGGGCGTTGAAACGGATTGCCACATCGGCCTCCCGCATCGCCAGATCCACTTCCCCATCATCCAGCAGCATCGACATTTCGATGCCGGGATAGGTTTCCATGAATTCCTTGATGCGGGGAGTCAGCCACACCGAGCCAAAGGCAACGGTGGTGGTGATCTTCAGCGGTCCTTCCGGGCGTTCCCGGCTTTCGGTGATCCGCGCCTCGGCCATTGCCAGCTTGGCGAACACCTCATGCACCGTGCGGTACAGCAGTTCGCCCTGTTCGGTCAGGATCAGGCCACGGGCGTGGCGGTGGAACAGGGAGACATGCAGGCTTTCTTCCAGCGCGCTGATCTGGCGGCTGACCGCCGACTGGCTGAGGTTCAGCACTTCCCCGGCGTGGGTGAAGCTGCCTGCCTCCGCCACCGTGTGGAAGACCCTCAGTTTATCCCAGTCCATCATGCTGGCTTGCCGCGTCGGCATTGTGCGCCCCTGTAAAATACGGCGGATCCGTCAAGGCCGGATCCAATTCTCTACCATATCGGTAGCATTGCAAAAAACGCAAGGGTGGGCGCGGAGAATCCACGCCCACCCTGCAAAAAAGGTATGGCTGGGGCTTAATGCCCGTCGGTGGCCTGTAGGAAACGATCGGCTTCCAGCGCCGCCATGCAACCGGTGCCTGCGGCGGTGACCGCCTGACGGAACACATGGTCCTGCACGTCGCCCGCGGCGAACACGCCGGGGATGTTGGTGGCGGTCGAGTCGGGTTTGGTGATCAGGTACCCGGTTTCGTCCATGTCGAGCTGGCCGCTGAACAGCTCGGTATTCGGTTTATGGCCGATGGCGATGAACACGCCGTCACAGGGCACCTCGGACAGTGTACCGGTCTGGATGTTCTTCAGGCGCACGCCGGTCACCGCTTCCGGCATGCCGCCGCCGGTGATTTCGTCGATCACGCTGTCCCACACCACAGTGATTTTCGGATGCTTGAACAGGCGGTCCTGCATGATGCGTTCGGCGCGGAAGCTGTCGCGGCGATGAACCACGGTCACCTTTCCGGCGATGTTGGCCAGATACAGCGCTTCCTCGACGGCGGTGTTGCCGCCGCCAACCACCACCACATCCTTGCCACGGAAGAAGAAACCGTCGCAGGTGGCGCAGGCGGAGACGCCGAGGCCGGAATACTTCTGTTCGCTCTCCAGCCCCAGCCACTTGGCGGAGGCCCCGGTGGCGATGATCAGGGTATCGGCGATGTAGGTGTCGCCGCCGTCGGTGGTCACGGTGAACGGCCGCTTCGACAGGTCAACAGCGGTGGCCAGATCATAGATGATCTTCGCGCCGCAGTGCTCCGCCTGCTTCTGCATCTGTTCCATCAGCCACGGCCCCTGAATCGGGTCGGCGAAGCCGGGATAGTTTTCCACATCGGTGGTGATGGTCAGCTGCCCGCCCGGCTGGAGTCCGGCCAGCATCACCGGCTCGAGATTGGCGCGGGAGGTGTAGATGGCGGCAGTGCAGCCTGCGGCGCCCGATCCGAGGATCAGCACCTTGGTCCGGTGTTCGGCCATATGAAGGAATCCTTGCGAAACTGCGGTGTAGCGTTGCGGTGAAGATAGTGATCCCCGGCGGGGGATGCAACGGCAGACCGGGCGCTGACACCGGTCCGGGTGCTTTGGGCCAGAAAGGAAAACGGGGCCTTCCGGATGGAAGACCCCGTATGACCGTACCCGTGTATCCGCAGGGGATTACAGGTTACCGGCTTCTTCCTTCAGGAAGGCGGCGACACCGTCCGGAGTGGCGGTCATGCCCTTCTTGCCCTTGGTCCAGCCCGCCGGGCAGACTTCGCCGTGTTCTTCATGGAACTGCAAGGCATCGACCAGACGCAGTGCTTCATCAACATTGCGGCCCAGCGGCAGGTCGTTGATGGTGGCGTGGCGGACGTTACCGGCCTTGTCGATCAGGAAGGAGCCGCGCAGGGCGACACCGGCGTTTTCGATCAGCACGCCGAAGGAGCGGGCGATAGTCTTGTTGAGGTCGGCGACCAGCGGGAAGCCGACGTTGCCGAGGCCACCGTCTTCGACCGGGGTCTTCTTCCACGCCAGATGGGTGAACTGGCTGTCGACGGAGATGCCGACGACCTTGCAGCCCGCTTCCTCAAACTTCTTCAGGCGGTGATCATGGGCAATGATTTCCGACGGGCAGACGAAGGTGAAGTCCAGCGGGTAGAAGAACACCCAGCCGTAGGAGCCGTTCAGATAGTCCTTCAGATTGAAGGCCGGGTTGATGGTGTTATCGCCCATCACGGCCTGCGCGGTGAAGTCCGGGGCGGCCTTGCCGACGAGGGTGCCGACGTTCAGCTGTTCGGTCATGGAAAATCACTCCATCTGAGAGATCTGAAAAACAGGGATAATGAAAGGCTTTGCGGTCAATCGTCCCGCTCCGTCCGGTGCAATACCGGAGTCGGACGCAGGGAATTGCGGCATGACCTTATGCCGCCCGCCCGCCGGTTTCAACCCCCGCCCGCCGGTTTAAACCCTGGAGCCGTTAAAAGTCAGAAGTCTGTCAAAAAGCCTCTGGATGTGGTCATCCGATACCCTTATGTGTTCGATAAATATGAATTTTCGAAGGGCCTCGTATTGTCCTTGCGCTGACGGGGCAAGAGATTGTAATTTCGTTTCGTGATGGCCGGGAAAAGCCCGGAGAATCGCCGGAGTGCCCGGAAAGGGCCCCGATAACAACAGGTCGTACAGCGGCCCCGGTCGGGCTGTGATCCCGGTCAACCCCTGATCCCGTAATGCCGGGGGGCCGGATGGATCCACCGGACGCCGGAGGCGGTGACCGAACAGGGTGGGCTCCTATCATGGACTTGCCAGTAACGTGCCCAGTAACGTGCTCTGAGATGAAGCGCCTCTTTGTGACAGGGACCCTATTTGTGACAAGGGAACGAATCGCATGCAGCGGGTGAAGCTGGACCGGATTGACCGGCGAATTCTCCGCGATCTACAGGACGACGGCCGGATGACCAATGTGGAGCTGGCCCGTCGCGCCGGGATTTCAGCCCCCCCGTGCCTGCGCCGGGTGCGTGCACTGGAAGAGGCGGGCTATATCCGTGGCTATCATGCCAATGTTGACCCCCACGCCCTCGGCTATAACGTCACCGTGTTTGCTCAGGTCGGCCTGAACAGTCAGGCCGAAGCGGATCTGCGCGCCTTCGAGGCGCTGGTCAATGGCTGGGAACAGGTGCGGGAATGCCACATGCTGGCCGGGGAAACCGATTTCCTGCTGAAGGTGGTGGCCAAGGACTGGGATGATTACCAGCGTTTCCTGACCACCCGCCTGACGGCGGCCCCGAATGTGGCGCATGTGAAGAGCGCGCTGGCGATCCGCACCGGCAAGCTGAAACCCGGTGTGCCGATTGATACCGAGGAAGGTTCGGACGTTCTGTTTGATAAGTGACGCTCTGATCCTACAAGCCGTAAAAACAGGGGCGCATCCGGTCCGGGATGCGCCCCTGTTTTTTGCGCTGATTTTTCAGGCTTACAGCTCGACCTGACCGCCCAGCTCCACCACCCGGCCCGGCGGCAGGCGGAAGAAGCCCATGGCCCCGGTGGCACTGCGGGCCATCCAGGCAAACAGGTTGACCTGCCACAGCGGCAGGGTCGGGTCCCGCGACGGGATAATGGTTTCCCGCGACAGGAAGTAGGAAATGTTCATCGGCTCGTAGAAGAAGCCGAGGTCCTGTTCCTTGGCCAGTGCCATGGTCTTCGGCACATCCGGCGTTTCCATGAAGCCATAGGTCAGGGTCAGGCGCAGCAGGCCGGGGGCGATTTCCCGGGATTCCATCCGTTTGTCATTCGCCACCACCGGCACTTCCTGCGTCACCACCGTCAGCAGGATCACCCGTTCATGGGCAACCTTGTTGTGCTTCAGGTTATGCATCAGCGCCAGCGGCAGCCCTTCGGTGGTGCCGGTCAGGAAGACGGCGGTGCCGGGCACCCGGGCGACCCGGCCGCTGGCGACCAGGCTGGTGTAATGCTCATCCGGCAGACTGCCTTCGGTCAGGCGGTTGATCAGCAGGCGACGCCCGGCCTTCCAGGTGGTCAGGACCATGAACAAAACCCCGGCCAGCCCCAGCGGAACCCAGCCGCCGTTCCCGACCTTGGTGATGTTCGACAGGAAGAAGGCCATGTCGATGGTCAGGAAGATCGCACAGGCAATGGCTGTCCGTGGGGTTTTCCACGACCACAGAACCCGCATCGCGATCGCCATCATCACCGTGGTGATCACCATGTTGCCGGTGACGGCAATCCCATAGGCCGCCGCCAGACCGCTGGAGGTTTTGAAGGCCAGCACCAGCGCCACGCAGGCCACCATCAGCGCCCAGTTGATCAGCGGAATGTAGATCTGGCCGATCTCATGTTCCGAGGTATGGACGATGGTCATCCGGGGCAGATAGCCGAGCTGAATGGCCTGACGGCTGATTGAGAAAGCCCCGGAGATCACCGCCTGTGAGGCAATGATGGTGGCAAGGGTTGCCAGAATTACCAGCGGCAGGATCAGGCCTTTCGGGGCCAGCAGAAAGAACGGGCTTTCCACCGCTGCCGGGGTTTTCAGCAGCAGCGCACCCTGCCCCAGATAGTTGAGGATCAGGGCCGGCATCACCAGAATGTACCAGCCCAGCCGGATGGCCGGACGGCCGAAGTGCCCCATGTCGGCATACAGGGCTTCCGCCCCGGTCACCGCCAGAACCACCGCGCCGAGGATCAGCAGGCCGGTAAAGCCGTTGGTGGCGAGAAACATCGCCGCATGGTGCGGGCTGAGCGCGGCCAGAACCGCCGGGGCGGAGGCGATGCCATGGATCCCGAGGGCCCCGATCACCAGAAACCACAGGATACACACCGGGCCGAACAGTTTCCCGACCAGATCGGTGCCGAAGCGCTGGATCAGGAACAGCCCGATCAGAATGGTGACGGTGATGGGGACGACGGCGTCTTCCATATGCGGGATGGCAATCTTCAGGCCTTCCACCGCTGACAGCACCGAGACCGCCGGGGTGATCACGCAGTCCCCGTAGAACAGGGCGGCGGCGAGAATACCGATGGAGGCCACGGTCGGCAGATAGCGGGACCCTGACGGCAGGGCGGCACTCAGGCGGGCCATCAGGGCCAGACTGCCGCCTTCGCCCCGGTTATCGGCCCGCATCACAAACACCACATATTTCACCGACACCACCAGTGTCAGCGTCCAGACAATCAGCGACAGCGCGCCCAGAATATGCGGCTTGTCCAGCGGCAGCGGGTGTTCCCCGGCAAAGGTTTCCTTCAGCGCGTACAGGGGGCTGGTGCCGATGTCGCCAAAGACGACCCCGATGGCGCCGATCATCAGCGGCAGCAGGCCTCTTTTCGCGGGGGTGTCGGTCATGGTCAGGGTCCGTGGACAGCCGTCGGGATAACGTGGAATAACTCTAGGAAAACCGGAGCTCTGACACGACAACAGCGCCGGAACGGATGGTTCCGGCGCTGCCTGTCAGTCATGATCGTGCCGCAGCACCGCGATCCTCAGATGAAGCGGACGGTAACCACTTCATAGGACCGCGACCCACCCGGGGCAGCCACTTCAGCGGTATCGCCGCTGGTCTTGCCGATCAGGGCCTTCGCCAGCGGCGAGGCGATGGAGATGCGGCCTTCTTCCAGATTGGCTTCATGCGGGCCGACGATCTGATAGGTCACTTCCTCGTCGGTGTCCTCATCAGCCAGCGTCACGGTGGCGCCGAAGCGGATGGTGGAGCCCGACAGCTTGGTGATATCGATCACGTCCGCGCGGGAGACGATGTCTTCCAGCTCGGCGATCCGCCCTTCGATGAAGCTCTGGCGCTCGCGGGCAGCATGGTATTCGGCGTTTTCCGACAGGTCACCGTGTTCACGGGCCTCGGCAATCGCCCGGATGACACCGGGACGCTCCACTGACCGCAGGGTCCGGAGTTCGTCTTCAAGGGCTTTGATGCCCGCCGGGGTCATGGGGATCTTTTCCATTACAACCCAGTCCTTCTCTCTGCGTGCGGCCTTACCCCCTATCGGATCGGCCCTGGCACGCGGTACGCCAAAACCCGAAACGGGCCGCCCGCACCGTGGCGCGGCGGTCCCGTCTCAGGCATCAGCCGGAGCGGCGAGGGCCACTCCGGCTGAAAGTACAAAAGGCCTGCGGGGAGGGGGGAGTTCCCCCCTCCGCGCCTCAGGCCGACACACTAGAGTAGTGCTGAAGCGACGCAACATCAAGTGCCCCGCGTTTCAGCGCGGCAATCCCCGCCACGGCGGCCTGCGCCCCGGCGATGGTGGTGTAGTGCGGAATGTTACGGGTCAGCGCGGTGCGGCGGATCGAGAAGCTGTCGCGCACGGCCACAGCCCCTTCGGTGGTGTTGATCACCATCTGGATTTCGCCGGACTGCATGGCATCCACGCAGTGCGGGCGCGGCTCGGTCACCTTGTTGACCTGCCTGACGGTCACGCCGTGCTGGCCAAGGAAGGCGGCGGTCCCGGCGGTGGCGACCAGGGTGAAGCCAAGGTCGGTCAGCTTACGGGCAACGGTCAGGGCAGGAATCTTGTCCGCATCCCGCACCGAAATGAACACGGTGCCGGTTTCCGGCAGGGTGACCCCGGCGCCGAGCTGGCTCTTGGCAAAGGCCAGACCGAAGTCGGTGTCGATGCCCATCACTTCGCCGGTGGACTTCATTTCCGGCCCGAGGATGATGTCCACGCCCGGGAAGCGGGCGAACGGGAACACCGCTTCCTTCACCGCCACATGGCCCAGCGGCTTTTCCGACACCGCGAAGGAGGCCAGGGTTTCCCCGGCCATCACGCGGGCGGCGATCTTGGCCACCGGCACCCCGGTCGCCTTGGCGACGAAGGGCACGGTACGGCTGGCGCGCGGGTTGACTTCCAGAATGTAGACGGTGCCGTCCTTGACCGCGAACTGGACGTTCATCAGGCCGACCACGTTCAGGCCTTCCGCCAGCAGGCGGGCCTGCCGCTTCAGTTCTTCCACCATGGCATCGGGCAGGGAGTACGGCGGCAGCGAGCAGGCGGAGTCGCCGGAATGGACCCCGGCTTCCTCAATGTGCTGCATCACCCCGGCGATGAACACCGCACCGGTAGTATCGCGGATGGCGTCAACGTCCACTTCGATGGCACCGGACAGGTACTTGTCGAGCAGCACCGGCATGTCAGCGGAGATCTCGATGGCGTTCTGGCCGCGCAGACGTTCGATTTCCATGCGCTTCAGCCATGCCGACAGACCGTCGATGTCATGGACGATTTCCATGGCGCGGCCGCCCAGCACGAAGGACGGACGGACCACCAGCGGGTAGCCGATCTTTTCCGCTTCCGCCAGCACCGCATCGGCGGAGGCGGCAATGGCGTTCGGCGGCTGCTTCAGCGACAGCTTGTGCAGCAGCTGCTGGAACAGTTCGCGGTCTTCGGCCAGATCAATCGCATCCGGGCTGGTGCCGAGGATCGGGATATTGGCCTTTTCCAGCGCCCGGGCCAGCTTCAGCGGGGTCTGGCCGCCGAACTGCACGATCACGCCCTTGACGGTGCCCTTGCTCTGTTCCAGCTGGATCAGCTCAATGGTGTCTTCGGCGGTCAGCGGCTCGAAGTACAGGCGGTCGGAGGTGTCGTAGTCGGTGGAGACGGTCTCCGGGTTGCAGTTGACCATGATGGTCTCGTACCCGGCCTCTTCCAGCGCAAAGGCGGCATGGACGCAGCAGTAGTCGAACTCGATGCCCTGACCGATCCGGTTCGGACCGCCGCCGAGGATCACGACCTTGGTGCGGTCGCTGACTTCGGCTTCGCATTCCGCGGGGTTGACCCCGTCGCCTTCATAGCAGGAGTACATGTAGGGGGTCGGCGAGGCGAATTCGGCAGCGCAGGAGTCGATGCGCTTGTACACCGGGCGCACGTTCAGGGCGCGGCGGTGGGCGGTGACCTCTTCGGTGGTCCTGCCGGTCAGTTCGCCGAGGCGGGCATCGGAGAAGCCCATCTTCTTCAGGCCCAGCAGGGCCTGACGGTCGGTCGGCAGACCGGCCTTACGGATGTCGGCTTCGGTATCGATGATCGCCTTGATCTGGCGCAGGAACCACGGCTCGTAAGCGCAGGCGGCGTGCACGTCCTCGACGGTCAGGCCCCAGCGGAAGGCCTGCGCGATCAGCAGCAGCCGGTCAGCGCGGGCGGTGGCCAGCGCGGCGCGGATGGCGTCCTTGTCCTCGCCGCCCTTGGCTTCCGGCAGGTTGATCTCATTCAGGCCGGTCAGGCCGGTTTCCATCGACCGCAGGCCCTTCTGGAGCGATTCGGCGAAGGTGCGGCCGATCGACATCGCTTCCCCGACCGACTTCATCGAGGTGGTCAGGCGCGGGTCGGCATCCGGGAACTTCTCGAAGGTGAAGCGCGGAATCTTGGTGACCACATAGTCAATGGTCGGCTCGAAGCTGGCCGGGGTCTGGCCGCCGGTGATGTCGTTTTCCAGCTCGTCGAGGGTGTAGCCGACCGCCAGCTTGGCGGCGATCTTGGCGATCGGGAAACCGGTGGCCTTCGACGCCAGCGCCGAGGAACGGGACACACGCGGGTTCATCTCGATGACGATCAGGCGGCCGTCCTTCGGGTTGACGGCGAACTGCACGTTGGATCCGCCGGTATCGACGCCGATTTCGCGCAGAACGGCGACCGAGGCGTCGCGCATCACCTGATATTCCTTGTCGGTCAGGGTCAGCGCCGGGGCGACGGTGATGGAGTCGCCGGTGTGGACGCCCATCGGGTCGATGTTTTCGATGGAGCAGACGATGATGCAGTTGTCGTTGCGGTCCCGCACGACTTCCATCTCGTATTCCTTCCAGCCGAGGACCGATTCCTCGACCAGAATTTCATGCACCGGAGAGGCGGCGAGGCCGGAGGCGCAGATCTGCTCGAACTCTTCCTTGTTATAGGCAATGCCGCCGCCCATGCCGCCCAGCGTGAAGGACGGGCGGATGATCGACGGCAGGCCGACGAAGTCCAGCGCCGCGCGGGCTTCGTCCAGCGACTTCACAACGCGGGAGCGCGGGCTTTCCAGCCCGATCTTGTCCATGGCATCGCGGAACAGCTGACGGTCTTCCGCCTTTTCGATCACTTCCTTCTTGGCAGCGATCATCTCGACGCCGAACTTTTCCAGCGTGCCGTTGGCCGCCAGCGCCAGTGCGCAGTTCAGCGCGGTCTGGCCACCCATGGTCGGCAGCAGGGCGTCCGGGCGTTCCTTCTCGATGATCTTGGCGACGATTTCCGGGGTGATCGGCTCGACGTAGGTGGCGTCGGCAGTGTCCGGGTCCGTCATGATGGTGGCCGGGTTGGAGTTGACCAGAATCACCCGGTAGCCTTCTTCGCGCAGGGCCTTGCACGCCTGAGCGCCGGAATAGTCGAACTCGCAGGCCTGACCGATCACGATGGGACCGGCGCCGATGATCAGGATGCTTTTGATGTCCGTGCGTTTGGGCATTGTCGTCTAACTTCTTCGCTTCTGGTCGGCCCCGGCTTTGGGGAAGCCTCCGGGGCAGGCGTGCATCTGGCGGATAACGGGGGACGCGGGCTTATCTCAGGGCCCCGGCCTGCTCCAGTCCGAGCAGGGTCAGGGCGTAGGCCACCGGGGCACCGGGGGAAACCGTCAGGGCATGATCCTCAAGCTGGATCAGGCCTTCTTCGCAGAATTCCCCGGCGGCACGCAGCAGCCAACCGGTTTCCGGCTCCGGCAGGCCATGCTCGTCCGTCACCTCTGTCAGGGTGCGGAAGGCCGGGCCGGGCAGGCGGTCCTCGGCGGCCAGAACGGCCAGCAGCGAGGACCGGTAGGCGGAATAGCCGGTGTCGGTCATGCCCGCACCCCGTTACTTCTTGTGGGCTTCGATGGTGTCAACGAAGCGCTTGAACAGGTAATGGGAATCCTGCGGGCCGGGGCTGGCTTCCGGGTGGTACTGCACCGAGAACACCGGCTTCCCCTTCAGGGCGAGCCCTTCGACCGAGCCGTCAAACAGCGACACATGGGTTTCTTCCACGGTGTCGGGCAGGCTGGCCCGGTCAACGGCGAAGCCGTGGTTCTGGCTGGTGATTTCCACCTTGCCGGTCTTCAGGTCCTTCACCGGCTGGTTGGAGCCACGGTGGCCGCGGTCCATCTTGTAGGTCTTCGCCCCCAGCGCCAGCGCCAGCAGCTGATGGCCGAGGCAGATGCCGAACACCGGGGTGCCGGTGCCGATCAGCTTCTGAAGCTCCGGCACCACATAGGTGCCGGTGGCAGCGGGGTCCCCCGGGCCGTTGGACAGGAAGATGCCATCGGGATTGTGGCGCAGCACGTCCTCGGCGGTGGCGGTGGCGGGCACCACGGTCACCTTGCAGCCGGCATCGGCCAGACAGCGCAGAATGTTGTGCTTGGCCCCGAAATCATAGGCGACCACATGGTACTTCGGGTCGCGCTGGGTGCCGTAGCCGGTCTTCAGCGACCAGCGGGTCTGGGTCCAGTCGTAGGACTGGCGGCAGGTGACATCCTTGGCCAGATCCATGCCTTCCAGCCCCGGCCAGCCCTGCGCCTGCGCCAGCAGCGCGGGCAGGTCAAACACGCCGTCGGCGGCATGGGCGATCACGCCGTTGGGGGCGCCGCCGTCCCGGATCTTGCGGGTCAGGCGGCGGGTGTCGATCCCGGCCAGACCGACCAGAGTGTGCGACACCAGCCAGCGGTCAAGATGCTGGGCGGCGCGCCAGTTGGCGGGCTCGGTGATGTCGGCGCGCAGGATACAGCCACGGGCGGCAGGGGTGACGGTTTCGTTGTCTTCGGCATTGGTGCCGACGTTGCCGATGTGGGGGAAGGTGAAGGTGATCACCTGCCCGGCAAAGGACGGATCGGTCAGGGTTTCCTGATAGCCGGTCAGGCCGGTGGAAAACACCACCTCACCGACCGACCGGCCCTGTACTCCGAGGCCCTTGCCCCAGAAGACCGACCCGTCGGCCAGCACCAGCACGCCAGTCGCACCGTCGGGGCGGGTGCTGGCGGCAATGTTCATCGGCTCTGTCATGGACACCATTCCTTTTTCCGTCAGGCTGCATCAGGCCCGGGCCGGGCCTGCGCACCGGCAGGAGACTTTAAGATGTTCGCGCCCGGCAACAGACTACTGCCAGCGGGCATCGGAGGGAACCCGTCCGTTTTTCGCGCGCAAAACACCCACGGCATTCCAGGGGGTTGGACGTGCCGGTGTGTGTATTTGAAAGTGCGCGGATGGCGGCGGATAAATTTGCGCGCTTTTAAAGAATTGCCGGGGCGCTGTCAAGCAGAACCGGGAAAAGAAAATCGCATGTCTTTTCAAGGATTTGAGAATGGCATAACCCTTTGCCAACGGGCATGTTTTGCTGTATTCTCCACCCTTTCCCGATACAGAAGACCGAGGATTCTCCATGCTCCGCACCCGCCTGAGCGAGGCGTTGAAGGACGCGCTGAAGAGCAAGGATGCCCGTTCGACGGCAACCCTGCGCCTGATTTCCGCCGCCCTGAAGGACCGTGACATCGCTGCCCGTTCCAAGGGCAACTATGACGGCATCAACGAAGATGAGATTCTTCAGATGTTGCAGTCGATGATCAAGCAGCGCCGCGAGAGCATCACCATGTACGAACAGGGTGGGCGGCTGGAGCTGGCGCAGCAGGAACAGGAAGAAATCGTCGTCATCGAACGCTTCCTGCCCAAGCAGATGGAGGGGGCCGAGATCGAGGCCGCCATCGACGCGCTGGTCACCGAGCTGGGCGCCACCGGCGTCAAGGATATGGGCCGGGTGATGACCGCCCTGCGCGAAAAGTTCGCCGGGCAGATGGATTTCGCCAAGGCCAGCGGGATGGTGAAGGCCCGCCTGTCGTAACGGTGGCCGCTGATGGCGCTGCCAGCCCAGTTTCTGGATGAGCTCCGGGCCCGCATCACCCTGTCCTCTGTGATCGGGCGGCGGGTCCGGCTGATCCGGCGCGGCCGCGAACATGTCGGCCTGTGCCCGTTCCATAAGGAAAAATCGCCCTCCTTTACGGTCAATGACGACAAGGGGTTTTACCACTGCTTCGGCTGTGGGGCCCATGGTGACGTCCTGACCTTTGAGATGGAGCAGGGCAATCTCGGCTTCATGGAGGCGGTGGAGAAACTGGCCGCCGAAGCCGGTCTTGAGGTCCCCAAAAGTACACCGCGCGAAGCGGAGGATGCCAAGCGCCGGGCCGGGGTGCTGGAGGTGCTGGAGGCTGCCTGCGCCTTTTTCCAGCAGAACCTGATGCTGCCCGGCGGGCAGGACGGGCTTGGCTACCTGCGCCGCCGGGGCCTGAGTGATGCCGTCATCCGTCAGTTCCGGCTGGGCTGGGCCCCCGGCGGCGGCGTGCTGAAGGGCGCGCTGGCGCGGCAGAACATCGGCGAGGACCAACTGGTCGAGGCTGGGCTGCTGAAGCGCCGGGACGATGGATCGCTTGGTGAATATTTCCGCGACCGGGTGATGTTCCCGATCACCGACCGCCGGGGCCGGGTGATCGCCTTCGGGGCGCGGACGCTGGGTGACGGTCAGCCGAAGTATCTGAACAGCCCGGAGACCCCGGTGTTCCACAAGGGGCAGGTGTTGTTCAATCTGGCGCAGGCGCGCGAACCGGCGGGCAAAGCCAACGAAGTGGTGGTCGCCGAAGGGTATATGGACGTGATCGCCCTGACCCGGGGCGGCATTCCGCAGGCGGTGGCCCCGCTGGGCACCGCCCTCACCGAAACCCAGATTGAAGAGCTGTGGAAGCTGGCGGAAGAGCCGATTCTCTGCTTCGACGGCGATGCCGCCGGGCAACGGGCGGCGGCGCGGGCGGCGGAACGGGCGCTGGCGGTGCTGAAGCCGGGGCGGTCCCTGCGCTTTGCCCTGCTGCCGGGCGGGCGTGACCCGGATGAAATTCTCCGCGATGAGGGGCCGCAGGCCCTGCGGTCGGCGCTGTCGGCGGCGCGGCCGTTGATGGACATGCTGTGGTCGATGGCGCTGGAAGGCCGGGACCTGACGACTCCGGAGCGCCGCGCCGCGCTGGAGGCCCATCTGGAAGATATGGCGCGCGGAATCGAAGACCGGACGGTTCAGCAGTATTACCGTCAGGCCTTTCGCGACCGGCTGCGGGATCTGTTCCGCCCGCAGCGCCCGGCCTATGGCGGCAAGCCTGCCGCAGGCGGGGGGGGCTGGGGTCCGCGCAGTGGTGGAAAAGGCTGGGGAAACCGCCAGCCACCGCGCTGGTCGGCCCCGTTGCCGCCGTTGCCCGCTGCCGGAATGCTGGTGCCGAAACTGTCGGCGGAAAGTGCTGAAGCCACCCGTCGGCGCATTCTGGTGGCCACCGCCCTGTGCCATCCCCGGCTGTTTGATCACATCGAAGAACGGCTCGGATCGTTGGAACTTCCGGAACCGGACCTTGACAAGATCCGTCGTGCTCTCTTAATCCTGCTCGGTCGTGAACCGGGTCTTGACTTTGACAGTGTGAAAAGCCACTTACACGCGGATGGGCTGGAATCCGCCGTGCGTGGTCTTTTATCCTCCAACGTCTGGGTCCATGCCGCCTTCTGCCGCCCCGATGCGGAACTGGATGCGGCACGGACCGGATGGGATCACACGTTCGAGCTGACGCGCCGTATTGATCTGAAGGCCGATATCGACCGGATTGTCGAGCAGTTGGGTGATGACCCGACCCCGGAGACCTTCGAGACCTTTGTGGCGCTGAAGGGGCATGAGCGAATGCCCGGTGACGAGTAACAGGACGGACAGGCCGGGAAACCGGCCGGACCGCGCGGTACCAGTAAGAGCAGGGTTGGCGGTTCCGTCCGGGGCCGCCGCAACAGGTTTAAGGAGTTTGCACGGGTATGGCGACGAAGGCGACCGCAACGACGGATACCCCGGAACCCAATGAAGACGCGCAGGAAGGGCCGCTGCTCGACACCCTGAATGCGGCTGTCCGCAAGCTGGTGGCCAAGGGCAAGGAACGCGGGTACGTCACCTATGACGAGCTGAACGCCGCCCTGCCGTCGGAAGATTTTTCGTCGGAGCAGATCGAAGACTCGATGGCGATGCTGTCGGATCTGGGGATCAATATCGTCGAGAATGACGAGGAAGAGGCCAGCACGGCGGAATCCTCCGATGACGAGTCCACCGCCGGGAATGTTTCGGAAGAAGATCTGGGCCGGACCGATGACCCGGTGCGCATGTATCTGCGCGAAATGGGGTCGGTGGAACTGCTGTCGCGCGAGGGCGAAATCGCCATCGCCAAGCGGATCGAAGCCGGCCGCGAGATGATGATCGGCGGCATCTGCGAAAGCCCGCTGACCATCTCCGCCCTGCTCGACTGGCACGATTCGCTGGTCGAAGGTAAGATGTTGCTGCGCGACATCATCGACCTTGAAACCACCTACGGCGCCGATGATCCGATTGCCGAAGGCGTCGATCTGGAAGCTGTTGAGGCCGAAGAAGCGGCCCTGCCGCAGCCGGGGGCCCGCCCGGTCCGGGCTCCGGCCGCTCCGGTGGCTGCTGTGACTCCGGTCAAGAAAGAAGACGGGGACGAGGACGACGAGACCGCAGCCGACGGGGAAGCGGTTGTCGAGGGCGAAGCCGACGCTGAGGGCGAAGGCGAGCACGAAGGCGAACTGGAGGAAAGCTCCGTCAGCCTGTCGGCCATGGAAACCGAACTGCTGCCGATCATTCTCGAGTCTTTCGAGAAGATCGCCGGTGCCTACCACAAGATGAAGAAGGTCCAGGACCAGCGTCTGGCCCATATTTCCGCCGGGGACGAAGTGCCCGCCGCTGTCGAGAAAAAATACGACAAGATGCGGTCGGAAATGGTCAAGATGATGGAAGGGGTCCATCTCAACAACGCCCGCATCGAGTATCTGGTCGAACATCTGAACGACCTGAACAAGAAGCTGATGATGCTGGAAGGCAAGCTGCTGCGTCTGGCTGTTGACAGCAAGGTGAAGCGCGAAGACTTCCTGGATGCCTATTACGGTTCGGAAATGGATCCGAACTGGCTGGAAGTTGTGGCCGGTCGGTCTGGCAAGGGCTGGAAGGACTTTGCCACCCGTCATGCCCGCGAAGTGCAGAAGGTGCGTGAGGCGATTTCCCAGATCGCCGATCAGGCCCGTCAGCCGATCAGCGAGTTCCGCCGTATTGTTCAGACCGTCCAGAAGGGCGAACGCGAAGCCTCCCGCGCCAAAAAGGAAATGATCGAGGCTAACCTGCGTCTGGTGATCTCGATCGCCAAGAAGTACACCAACCGTGGCCTTCAGTTCCTTGACCTGATTCAGGAAGGGAACATCGGCCTGATGAAGGCGGTGGACAAGTTCGAATACCGGCGCGGCTATAAGTTCTCGACCTATGCCACGTGGTGGATCCGGCAGGCGATCACCCGCTCGATCGCCGATCAGGCCCGCACCATCCGTATTCCGGTGCATATGATCGAAACGATCAACAAGCTGGTCCGCACCAGCCGCCAGATGCTGCACGAGATCGGCCGTGAGCCGACCCCGGAAGAGCTGGCGGAAAAGCTCCAGATGCCGCTGGAAAAGGTCCGCAAGGTCCTGAAGATCGCCAAGGAGCCGATCTCCCTCGAAACCCCGATCGGGGACGAGGAAGACAGCCACCTCGGCGACTTCATCGAGGACAAGAACGCCGTACAGCCGCTGGATGCCGCGATCAACTCCAACCTGCGTGAGACCTGTACCCGTATACTGGCCACTCTGACCCCGCGTGAAGAGCGTGTGCTGCGCATGCGCTTCGGGATCGGGATGAACACCGACCACACGCTGGAAGAAGTCGGTCAGCAGTTCAGCGTGACCCGCGAACGTATCCGTCAGATCGAGGCCAAGGCCCTGCGGAAGCTGAAGCACCCGTCGCGGTCGCGCAAGCTGCGCAGCTTCCTCGACAACTGAGGATCGGTTCCGACAGAAAAGCCCCGTCCGGGAAAACCGGGCGGGGCTTTTTTCATTCTGTCTTTGGTTTCTGTCTCTGCCATCTGCCTCTGGATAGGCCTGTCTCAGGCTGCTGTTCCGGGGCGCGGGGCAAGGTGAATGCCTGCCAGCATGCAGCGGACCGATCCCCCGGCCAGCTCGATGGTCGGCACCGACAGCGGCAGCAGGGTGACATGGCGTTCCAGCCGGGCCTTCTGGCTTTTGGTCAGGCTGGCGGCGGCGCGGGCGGACAGGGCCAGAACCCGGCCATGGGTGCCCTGTAGCTCGATGGCATTTCCGGCGAAATCAGCAATCTGGTCGTGGCTGAGGTCGATCAGGGCGCGGCCCCCGGCGGTCAGGCGGTCGGCAATTTCCGCCCGGCGCTGGGCGTCACGGATACAGTCGAGGCCGACCAGACTGATATCGCTGCCGACGCACATCAGGACATTGGTGTGATACACCGGGGTTCCGTCGGCATCGACAGCGTCAAACACCATCGGCTCAAAATTGAAATGGGTGCAGAACCGTTCCATCGCCACTTCGTTGGTCCGGTTGGAGCGGGCGGCATAGGCGACGCGGTCGAGGTGGTCCAGCACCATCGCCCCGGTTCCTTCCAGAAACAGGTTGTCCTGCTCCAGACCGGAATAATCGATGACATCCTGCACCCGGTAGCGGTGCTTCAGCATCTCGATCACATCGCTGCGCCGTTCCTTGCGGCGGCTGGGGGCAAACATCGGGTAAATGGCGACGTGCCCGCCGGAATGGGTGGAAAACCAGTTGTTGGGAAACACCGAGTCCGGGGTTTCGGTGCCGGTATCCTCAAACAGGTGAACGGTGATCCCGGCCTGTTCCAGCTGGCGGGCTGCCTCGGTGACTTCGCCGTAGGCAGCACGGGCCAGCGCGTCCTGCGCACTGTCACTGTCGCGCTGGAAGCGGTTGTCGGCGGCGGTATCCGGGTTGGGCCGGAAGTGATGCGGCCGGATCATCACAACGCTGCGGGGAGCCTGAACGGACGGACGGGGCATGGAAGGTGTCCTCTCTGAGGGAACGGTCTCTATGGTTTACTGTATGAATGCCAAAGTGATATGCCAATCCTCTGACTTTTAAGATTTTTTGAAAAAATTATACAAATTGCATAGTGAAACCGGCGTTATGATTTGGATGGTTCTTCCGGTATGAAAAAAAGACCCCGCAGAAGGCTGCGGGGTCAGTCGAGTCCGTTCAGAGGGAACGTGTAACAGGGAGCAGAGACGGTCTCTGGAAAGGCAGGCTCAGGCGGTTGCCTGCTCAAACCCGGTGAGGACATTGGCAACGTTGGTGCCGATATCGGCCACCGCATAGCCGCCTTCCTGCACGAACACCGTCGGCAGGCCGAGCGTGGCGATCTTCGCCCCGATCAGCGGGTAATGCTGCTGGCCCAGTGTGAAGGCGCTGATCGGGTCGTTCTCGTAGGTATCCACCCCCAACGAGATCACCACCGCATCCGGGGCATAGTCGCGGATCACCGCCAGCGCCTGATCCAGCGTCGCGCTGTACTCATCCCAGCCGGTGCCACGCGGCAGCGGGAAGTTGTGGCAGAAGCCCTCGCCCTTGCCCTCTCCGCGTTCATCGGCAAACCCCCGGAAGAACGGATACTCGGTTTCCGGCGAGCCATGTACCGACACCGTCATCACGTCCTCGCGCGACCAGAAGATATCCTGCGTGCCGTTACCGTGATGGTAATCGACATCCAGCACCACCACGCGGGCCGACCCGTGATCGCGCAGGTACTGGGCGGCAATGGCGGCATTGTTGAGGAAGCAGTAGCCGCCGTAAGTGCTGGCCCCGGCATGGTGGCCCGGCGGGCGGCACAGGGCATAGGCGCTGCGCTCCCCGTCCGCCACCAGCGCCGCCGCCGTCAGGGCGCAGTGGGCCGAGGCCAGAACCGCATCCCATGTGCCTTCGACGATCGGGGTTCCGGCGTCATAGCAGTAATAGCCCAGCTTGCCGTTGATGCCCGGCGGGATCACGTCCTGCCGCATCGAGCGGGCGGCGAAGCCGCTGGGCAGCATGAAGCCGTCCTTGCCGATGGCCTTCCACTGGTCAAAGGCGGTGCGCAGAAAGGTGACGAAGGCGGCATCATGCACCTTAAGCACCGTTTCCAGTGTAAACGGGCGGGGCGGCAGGGTTTCCAGCCCCGCCGCCTCAATGGCCGCGAGAATGTAATCGGCCCGGCGCGGCATTTCGTAACAGGGGACAAGCTCACCCCGGTGCAGTTCCATGCCGCCGTCGTGGCGGCTGTGCAGCGGGGAGTAAACGGCTTTCATGATCGGGGATGCTCCGGGGGGATATCAGGTGGCAAGGCCACGGGACTGGCCGTTGCTGTGGCCGGGGGTGGGGGGAGACAGCAGGCCGAACAGGTCACGCGGATCGTCCGGTTCGGTCAGCAGGTCAATGTCTTCGTAGCAGTCGGTGCCGTTGAGCTGCCCGTAGAGGAAGCGCAGGGCCGAGAAGTCCTCAATGGCAAAACCGACGGAATCAAACAGCGTGATCTGCTGGGCGGTCCGGCGGCCTTCAACCTGTCCGGTGATGACCTGCCACAGTTCGGTGACCGGGAAGTCAGCCGGCATCTGCTGAATTTCCCCTTCGATCCGGGTCTGTTCCGGCAGTTCGACAAACACATCGGCCCGGCGGAGGATATCGGCCTGAAGCTCGGTCTTGCCGGGACAGTCGCCGCCGACGGCATTCAGGTGGACCCCGGCCCCGATCATGTTATCGGACAGAATGGTGGCCATCTGCTTGTCGGCAGTGACGGTGGTGATGATATCCGCGCCCTGCACGGCATCCTGCGTGCTGGTGGCCACGGTGATGTCAAATCCGGCGGCGCCAAGGTTGCGGACAAACTTTTCCGTGGCGGTGGGATCGATATCAAACACCCGCAGACGGGTGATGCCCATCAGGGCCCGGAAGGCCAGCGCCTGAAACTCCGACTGCGACCCCAGCCCGATCAGTGCCATCACCGACGAGTCCGGGCGGGCCAGATACCGGGCCGCCAGCGCCGAGGTGGCGGCGGTGCGCAGGGCGGTGGTCAGGGTCATTTCCGACAGCAGCACCGGGTAGCCGGTTTCCACATCCGACAGCACACCGAAGGCGGTGACGGTCTGCAAACCGGACCGGGTGTTCTTCGGGTGGCCGTTGACGTATTTGAAGCCATAGAGCGTGCCGTCACTGGTCGGCATCAGCTCAATCACCCCATCGCGGGAATGGCTGGCGACGCGCGGGGTCTTCTCGAAGGAAGGCCAGCGGCGGAAATCTTCCTCGATCACGGCGGCAAGGCCGGTCAGCCACTGTTCAACGCCGACTGTACGGACCAGCCGCACCATATTTTCCACACCGACATACCGTACCATGAGGACGTCTCCCATATCCGTCATTGGATCTTGAGACCAGTGTACGGAGGGGCAAAGTGCCTCAACAATGTTGAAACTTGGAGGATTTGATAGATAAACTGTCATTCTTGCCCGATGACAGTGAGCATTTTGTACAATGCATATCTTTGATGATCTTGACCGCCGCCTGATTGCCGCACTGCGGGAAGACGGGCGGGCTCCCGTCTCCAAGCTGGCGGCGATTCTCGGGGTATCCCGGGCGACAGTGCAGACCCGTCTGGACCGGATGATGGAATCCGGGGCGATTCTCGGGTTCACGGTGCGGTTCCGGCAGGATTACGACACGCAGGCGATCCGTGCCATCATGATGATTCAGGTGGCGGGGCGGTCAACCACTGCGGTGATCCGGCAGCTGCGCGGCATGCCGGAACTGGTGTCGCTGCACACCACCAATGGGGCGTGGGATCTGATTGCCGAGATCCGGGCAGAAAGCCTGACGGATTTTGACCGTGTCCTGCGGGAAGTGCGGACCATCGACGGCATTGAAAACAGCGAGACCAGCATGCTGCTCAGCACGGTCTGAAGACGGTGCCCCGGCGGCTGGCCGGTCAGTCCACCATATCCAGTTCGTCGAGATCGTCTTCGGCGGTACAGACGCGGTTCCGCCCCTGCGCCTTGGCAGACAGCAGGGCGGCTTCCGTCCGTTCGAACAGGCTGTGCTGGCTTTCGCCGCTCTGATGGGCGGCCATGCCGATGGACAGGGTCAGGTTGCCCAGCATGTCGCCGGTGCGGCGGTTGCGCAGCACCCGGGTGGACAGGGTGGTGCACAGGGTTTCGGCGATGCTCCGGCCCTGATCCACCGTACAGTCCGGCAGGGCGATGCAGAATTCCTCGCCGCCATAGCGGCAGGACAGCGCCCCGGCCGGAACATGGGTCTGGATGGTTCTGCCGACCAGCCGCAGCACCTGATCGCCGACCGTGTGCCCGTACTGTTCGTTGAAGCGGTGGAAATGATCGAGATCCAGCATCAGCAGCAGAAGCTGCCCGTCGTGGGACAGCAGGCGGTCACTGACCACCCGCTCAAAGGCGCGGCGGTTGCTCAGGCCGGTCAGGGGATCGGTGTTGGCCTCCAGACGCACCGTTTCCAGATCGCTGCGCAGGCGGGCGATTTCGCGCGCCGACTGATTGAGGCGCTCTTCCAGCTGGCGGTTGAGCTTGGCCATCCGCTCGGCCTCGCCCATCAGGCTGTGCACCAGATGGGTCAGATCCGCCGGGTCGGCGTGCCGCAGGGCCGAGGTGAGGGTGCCGAGGGTCTGCCCGTGCTGCACCGCTGTGGCCCCGGCATGCCCGATATGGATCAGAAGCGACTTCAGGGCACTGTCAATCCCACCGGACACCCGTTCCAGCCCTTCGGCCTCGCTGGCGGATCCCAGGTGGCGGTCATGCAGGGCGCGCAGCGCCTCATTGCTGATGCCATGGCGGGTGGCGAGGTGGGTATCAATCTCGTCACACAGGGCGCGGTTGGCCCCGGAGGCATACAGATACCACGCCGCATAGTTCTCCGGGCTGGGGGGAAGCCCCAAAGCCTGAAGACTATGCAGCACCTGCTGCGAGAACCGGTGGGCCCGATCCGATGGATCGGCAACCGCGGTATGATAGTTCACATCGTTGCTCAACGACGGTCTTTCCCCTGCTTGCTCAGCCCAGCGACGGTACGGGATCCGCATGCGGATCCGCTGATTTGTGTCTGTCTGGACCAATCCCCCGGTGGGGATGTGCGGCAAAAACCTTTACCATTCGTTAATAGACTAACGGAACCTCCGGGTCAGGATCAATGGTCTCCCGCAGGGAAACCGGCAGCAGGGCGGAAAACCGGGGCCGGTCTGCCTCAGTTTGCCGACAGGGCCTTAAATTCATCCCGCAAGGCCTCAATCCGGGTGCCCGGCTCTCTGGCGCGGGCAAAGGCATCGGCCTGTGCTTTCTGGGCCGACTCGATGCCGGGAAAGCCGCGCCCGGTCCAGATCCGTTCCAGAATCGGGTCATAGAATCCGACCGCCTCGGCCAGCGCGTCCTCCTGCTTGCTCAGGCGGACGTAGAAGTCGACCAGTGCCTTGAATTTCGGCTGTTCCTCCGGGACCACACCGATCAGCTGCCGCACTTTGACGTGCATGGCCTTGGCCTCTTTCTCGCGGTCGGCGATCCACGCCCGGTCATCGGCGGCATCGGCGGCCAGCTTCCGCCATTCTGCGGCGGAGGATCCGTCTTCCGGCACGCCGCCACAGGCAGCAAGGGCGCAGAACAGGCTGAGACTGAGGAGGGACAGGAAACGACGCAGCATCATGGTTCTTTCGGTGAGGAAGGGGGGGATCACCCGTCAGGCCGCCGGAGCGGGGCGCCATCCTGCCGTGTCGGCGTCCGGGCGGCAACCGGGATTATCCGGCGGTGTCCGGATCCTCCTGCCGGACGTCCGGGCGGATCCATCCGGACGCGTTTCCGGTCGTTTCGGCACACAACAGGAGGATGCCATCCGGACTTGAACCGGGGGCGCGCTGTCATGGATGACCGATGGAAACGACTGATCATGTCAAAGGGTACACACGACGGACGGATGATTCTGCTGGGGCTGGTCCTGCTGGTCACCGGCTGTGCGGCGGACAGTGGGGCCGGATACCGGCCGATTGTCGATACCGGCAATCCCGCCTATGCGCCGGAGGTCCGCGCCCGGCTGGAAAGTGACCTTGCCGCCTGCCAGCAACTGGCGGAGCAGCGGTCCTACTTCAATGGCAACCGGCTGGAGGAAATGGCCTTGGGCACGGCGGTCGGCAGCGGGATCGGCCTCGCCAATGACCGGCAGTGGGGCAGTGTCGGGGCCGGGGCCGGGATCGGTCTGGCCGCGGTCGGGGTGATGGGGGCGCTGGAAACCCGCAACGAACGGCAGAAGATCGTCACCGACTGCCTGAAAGGCCGGGGGCACCCGGTGATTCTGTAAGTCCTGCCGGACAGCCCCGGAGAAGGATCCCCGGGGCTGTCGGCGGATGGCCTGACCTCAGACCTTGAAGTACTTGGCCTGCGGGTGATGCAGGACAATGGCGCTGGTGGACTGTTCCGGATGCAGCTGATCCCCCTCGCTCATCCGCAGGCCCAGCCGGTCGGCCTTCAGCAGGTCGAGCAACAGGGCCTGATCGGCCAGATTGGGGCAGGCCGGATAGCCGAAGGAATAACGGGATCCCCGATAATTCTGCTTCAGCAGCTCCGGGATCTCGCGGGCGTCTTCCCCGGCAAAGCCAAGCTCGGCGCGGATCCGCTTGTGGACGTATTCAGCCATCGCCTCGGCCATTTCCACCGACAGGCCATGCAGGTACAGGTAATCCTGATAACGGTTGGCGGCGAACCAGTCGCGGGCGACATCAGAGGCGCGCTCGCCCATGGTCACCACCTGAAGGCCGATCACGTCGCGGTGGCCGCTGTCGGCTTCGCGCACGAAATCGGCCAGACACAGCCCGCCCTTGAACGGCTGGCGGGGGAAGGCAAAACGCCCGGCTTCCCGCTCATTGCCCTGTGCGTCGTCCTCGAACAGCACGATGGCGTCGCCGTCGCTGGCGCATTTCCAGTACCCATAGGCGGCCTTCGGATGCAGGATGTCCTCGGCCTCACACAGGTCCAGCATCCGCTTCAGGATCGGCTTGACGTCCTGCTGCACCCATGCCCGCCATTCATCGCGGTCGCGGCCCTGCTTTTTAAAGCCCCACTGGAACTGATACAGCATCACTTCGTTGATGTAGGGCACCAGCGCCTTCAGCGGCACATTCTCCACCAGTGCCGGCCCCCAGAACGGCGGGGCCGGAATGTCGTTGGCCTGTGCCAGCTCCTGACGGCGCAGCGAGATCTCGTCCCAGTCCACCGGGCGCTGGGTGATCGACTGCACATCCGGGGCGGCCATGTTCTCGTTGGATGACCGCCGCGACGGGCGCTGAGCCCGCTTGGTGGTGGCCTCCTTCACATGGTCGTCGAAGCGGCCCTCGACCACCTTGGCCATCAGGTCCAGTCCGTCAAAGGCATCGCGGGCATAGGCCACCAGTCCGGTGTCGCCGCCGTTGGCATAGGCCTTGACGCAGTCTTCCTCGACGAAGGCGCGGGTCAGCGCCGCACCGCCCAGCATCACCGGAACCGACAGCCCTTGACGGGCCATTTCCTCCAGATTTTCCTTCATGATGACGGTGGACTTCACCAGCAGGCCGGACATGCCGACGGCGTCGGCCTGATGTTCCTTTGCCGCCTGAATGATCGAGGCAATCGGCTGCTTGATACCCAGATTGATCACCCGGTAGCCGTTGTTGGTTAGGATGATATCGACAAGATTCTTGCCGATGTCATGGACATCGCCCTTGACGGTGGCCAGCACCAGCGTGCCCTTGGCCTGACCGTCGGCCTTTTCCATGAACTGCTCAAGGTAGGCGACGGCGGTTTTCATGGTTTCCGCCGATTGCAGCACGAAGGGAAGCTGCATCTGGCCGGAACCGAACAGCTCGCCCACCACCTTCATGCCGTCCAGCAACAGGGTGTTGATGATGTCCAGCGGGCTGTAGGTTTCCATCGCCTTGGCAAGGTCGGTTTCCAGATCCAGCCGGTCGCCGTCGACGATGCGCTGCTTCAGCCGGTCCTCAATGGTGGTCGGCAGGGCCTGCTTGACGGCAGTTCCGCCTTCCCGGTCCTTGAACAGGGCGATGAAGGCATGCAGGGGGTCATAGCCCTCGCGGCGGCGGTCAAAGATCAGATCTTCGGCCACCTGTACCTCTTCCGCCGGAATTTTGTGCAGCGGCAGGATCTTGGAGACATGGACGATCGCCCCGGTCATCCCGCGTTGCACGGCGTGATGCAGGAACACCGAGTTCAGCACCTGCCGGGCCAGCGGCTTCAGACCGAAGGAGATGTTGGACAGGCCGAGGATGATCTGACACTCGGGCAGCTCGCGGGCGATCTGTTCGATGGCGTTCAGGGTTTCCAGCCCCAGCTGACGGTCATCATCGTTGCCGGTGCAGATGGTGAAGGTCAGCGGGTCGAACATCAGGTCACTGGCGGGCAGGCCGCGTTCCTCGCAGGCGAACTGGTGCAGGCGCTTGGCAATCCGCACCTTGCCGTCACAGTCCTTCGCCATGCCGACTTCGTCGATGGTCAGGGCAATCACCGCCGCGCCGAACTTGCGGGCCAGCTTGACCCGTTCGTCGGCGTGGTGTTCGCCGTCCTCGAAGTTGATGGAGTTGATGATTGACTTGCCGCCGTACAGCTTCAGGGCGGTTTCAATCACCGGGGTTTCGGTGGAGTCGATCACCAGCGGCGCGTTGACCGACCCGCGCATGCGGCTGACCACCTGCGTCATGTCATGGATTTCGTTGCGGCCGACGAAGGCGGTGCAGATATCGAGGGTGTGGGATCCTTCCCGCACCTGTTCCCGGCCCATGGCGACGGTGCCGTCCCAGTCCTCGGCGTCCTGAAGCAGGCGGAACTTCTTCGACCCGTTGGCGTTGCAGCGTTCACCGATCGACAGGAAGGCGTTTTCCTGCCGCAGATCGACGCGGCCATAGAGGGAGGCGACGGCGGGCACCCAGTGATGGCTGCGCCTGACCGGGGCCGGGCGGTCGCCGTTGCCGACGCGGGTCAGCATGGCGTTGACGGCGGCGGTGTGGTCCGGGGTGGAGCCGCAGCAGGACCCGAGGATGTTGACCCCGTCTTCCTTCAGGAAGCGTTCGTGCCAGCTGGCCAGTTCGTTCGGGGTCAGCGGATAGTAGGTCTGGCCGTCGCGCAGCTCCGGCAGCCCGGCGTTGGGCTGGATCGAAATCAGGCCCGGCCAGTTTTCCGACAGCCATTTCACATGATCGGCCATTTCCGCCGGGCCGGTGGCACAGTTCAGGCCCATGCCGTCCACCCCCAGCGCATGGGCGATGGTGGCGGCGGCACCGATGTCGGTGCCGACCAGCAGGGTGCCGGTGGTTTCCACCGTCACCTGCAGCAGGATCGGGATGTGCTTTCCGGCCTGTTCCCGCGCCAGTTTGCTGCCGTTGATGGCGGCCTTGAACTGGAGCGGATCCTGACAGGTTTCGATCAGGATGGCATCACAGCCCCCGGCGATCAGCCCGGCGGCCTGAATATGATAGCCGCTTTCCAGCGTGTCATAATCAATATGGCCGAGGCTGGGCAGTTTGGTGCCCGGCCCGATGCCGCCCAGCACAAAGCGGGCCCGGCCATCATGGGCGAACTCTTCCGCCGCCTCGCGGGCGATTTCCGCCGAGCGTTTGTTGATCTCAAACGCCTTGCTGCCCAGTTCGAACTCTTCCAGCGTGAGCGGGCTGCCGCCGAAGCTGTTGGACTGCACCATATCGGCCCCGGCCGCATAATAGCGGGCGTGGATGGAGCGGATGACGTCCGGACGGGTCAGGTTCAGCACTTCCGTGCAGTTTTCCTTGCCGTCGAAGTCGCCATCGACCGACAGGTTCATCGCCTGCACCAGACTCCCCATGCCGCCGTCGCACAACAGCACGCGGTCCTTCAGGTGGGTCAGGAAATCGCTCATCACAGGGAGTCCTTATGGAAAGTCACAGCTGGGTAGAGATAGGACAGGCGGATGGTCAGGCCGCTGCCGGGCGCTGCGGGCGCACGCCGAGAATATGGCAGATGGCGTAGGTCAGGTCAGCGCGGTTGAGGGTGTAGAAGTGAAAATTCCGCACGCCGTCCTTCTGGAGGTCCTCGCACAGTTCGGCGGCGGTGGTGGCGGCGACCAGCTCGCGGGTGCGCGGGTCATCATCCAGCCCTTCAAAGCGGTCGCGCAGCCAGGCGGGAACGGTGGTGCCGCAGGCCCGCGAGAACTTGACCACCTGTGAGAAGTTGGTCACCGGCAGGATGCCCGGCACGATCGGCACACCGATCCCGGCGGCCTGCGCCCGGTCAACAAAGCGGCGGTAGGTGTCGGCATCAAAGAAGTACTGGGTGATGGCGCGGGTGGCCCCGGCGTCGATCTTGCGCTTCAGGTTGTCCAGATCATCGCGGGCGGACAGCGCCTGCGGGTGCACTTCCGGGTAGGCTGCCACCGAAATTTCGAAATCAGCGACCGCCTTCAGGCCTTCGATCAGGTCGGCGGCATAGGCATAGCCGCCCGGATGCGGCAGGTAATCGGTTTCCCCATCCGGCGGATCGCCGCGCAGGGCGACCAGATGGCGGATTCCGGCATCCCAGTATTCCTGTGCCACCGCATTCACCTCTTCCCGGGTGGCGGCGACGCAGGTCAGATGGGCGGCGGCGGGAATGCCGAAATCGCGGGTGATGGAGGTGACGATGTCATGGGTCCGCTCCCGGGTGGATCCGCCAGCCCCGTAGGTGACGGAGACGAACGACGGGGCCAGCGGCGCCAGACGCTTGACGCAGGTCCACAGGTTTTCCTGCATCTTCTCGGTCTTCGGCGGGAAGAACTCGAAGCTGACTTCGATCGGTTTGGTGATCGCGGCCTGTTGGGACTCGGTCATGGTCTTTCAAACTCCGGGAAAGGGAACACGGGGACGGCGAGGAAACGGGATCAGGCGGCTTTTTCCGCCAGCCACAGCACCACGGTCAGCGGCTGGCCGGAGGCCGGGCGTCCGGCAAGGGATTCTGCCGAGGTCAGGGTCAGTCCGGCATGGCAGCACCACGCCGAGACCTCCTCGGTGGAAAAGCCGAGGCGGCGGTGGTTGTGCTGGGTGCGCAGCTCTTCCAGATCGTGCGGGGCAAAGTCGATCACCGCCAGCCGTCCGCCGGGGGCCAGCACGCGGGCGGCCTCCTGAATCGCAGCGGCGGGACGGTCAGCGTAGTGCAGAACCTGATGGATGGTCACCAGATCGGCGGTGGCATCGGGCAGGGGCACCGCATACATATCCCCCGGGCGGGCGACGCAGTGGCGCAGGCCGTCCCGGTCCAGCGCGGCGCGGGCCACCGCCAGCATTTCGCGGCTGAGATCCAGTCCGGTAGCCTGATCGGCCTGTGGCCCCAGCAGGGTCAGCAGGCGGCCGGTGCCGGTGCCGATATCAACCAGATGGCGGATCCGCCCGTTGCCGAGACGGCTCAGCAGGGCCCGGTCCACTTCCCGGTCATCAACATGCAGGGACCGGATGGCATCCCAGTTGGCGGCATTGTCGCGGAAGTAGGCGGCGGCGGCTTCGGCGCGCTCTTCCCGGACCTGATCCATCCGGGCGCGGTCGGCGCTGAGAACGGCGTCATCCTCGGGGATCAGGCCGAGGATGTGGCCGGTCAGGGCGGCACCGTCCCCGTTGCGGGCCGCGCGGTAGAACACCCAGCTGCCTTCACGGAACCGCTCGAGCAACTCCGTGTCACACAGCACTTTCAGGTGGCGGGAAATACGCGGCTGGCTTTGCCCGACGATCCGGCACATGTCGGTGACGGTCAGGTCACCCCGGGCGCAGAGGGCCAGAAGACGCAGGCGCGTCTCTTCTCCGGCGGCGCGCAGTCCGGCAAGTACGGTTTCCATGACGGCTCCTGAGCAGGCAGTGTGGTGGGCAGGCGATGGCTCTACTCTTAAAGCGACATAAGGATATCTTTATATCTGGATGTGTCCAGAGGAATTTTGCCGGTGCGGTTGCCCGGGGCCTGACCGTTGCAGTGCACCCATGCCAGAAAGTGACTGGTGCAGGCGTGTCATCTCTGCCACTATCCGCAGCAATTGTACGCGGGACCACGGGGGCAGTCTGTCCTCGTGTCTGGAAATTTTAACCATTGTGTGCTACCGCTTTCTAAGCAGGTCACGCAGTGTCAGCCCTGAAAAGGGCCTGAAATAAAGCGCGGACAGGCAGTTTTTGTGGACTCCGACAGGGCGGAAGGGACCGCTCTGAAGGAAACCGGCGCAGTGTTCCGGGGCTGACAGGCTCCGGTCAGCAGAGAGCAGCGGCTGCCGCCGAATGACAGAGGCAGGGATCGATAAACAGATGGACCGACCGCAGATGGGCCAAGAAATGTCTCACCGTGCTGCTGGCATTGCGGCCGCATTCCTTCCGTTCCGGCGCTGGCGCAAGGCCGGTCTGCGGGCTGCCCTGCTGGGCACCGTGCTGCTGACCGCCACCGCCTGTGCCTCTTCCGACACCGGTGCCAATGACCCGCTGGAACCGGTCAACCGGGCCGTGTACGGCGTCAACCAGGCGGTTGACTATGTGCTTCTGCGTCCGCTGGCCTATGCCTACCGCGACGGTCTGCCGGACCCGATTCAGGAGCGGATCGGCAATACGCTGCGCAATCTGGCCAGCCCGGTGGTTCTGGCCAACGACCTGATGCAGGGCGAGTGGGACCGGGCGTGGACCACGTTCATGCGCTTCCTGATCAATTCCACCTGGGGTCTGGCCGGTCTGCATGACATCGCCGCCCCGATGGGCTTCAAGCGCCACGACGAAGATTTCGGCCAGACCCTGGCCACCGCCGGTGTGGGCGAAGGCCCGTATCTGGTGTTGCCGCTTCTCGGGCCCTCCAACGCCCGCGATGCCGTCGGCCGGGCGGTTGACTGGGCGATGGATCCGGTGCGCATTCTGGCGGCGGCCAAAAACTGGGATGAGTTCCAGTGGGCCCGGACCGGCCTGACCATTGTCGATGCCCGTGCCGGTCTGATCGACCCGATCAACGAGATTGAACGGTCTTCTCTGGATACCTATGTCGCCCTGCGCAGTATGTACCGTCAGCGCCGGGCCGCCGAAATCAGCAATCAGCCCGCCGGAGCCTATGCCGGTGGGGTCGATGGGGCCTCCTTCGACTTCCAGGATCCGCCGAAAAAGCAGTGATCCGGCTGTTGTCTGTTTCAGGGCCGCCCTCCGGATTTTCCGGGGGGCGGTTCTGTTAGGGCGTCGTGCGACGGCAGCCGGGGTCCGGCTGTCTCCCGCGCGGCGGGGGCGATGCCCCCGCAGAATGTCACACCGGAACCATATTTCAGGTGTGTCGTGTGTTTTGCCACCGTATGGTGTCCCCGTCCGCCGGGGGCGGCTTCTTTGGTCCCGATCTGTAAAGCAGGAAGCTCAGTCAGATGATGCGTTGGATTCGCTGGATTGCTCCGGTGCTTATGGTGTTGGTTTCGGTGATGGCCTCAATGCAGGCTCCGGCAGCCGCTGCGGCTGATCTCGAGAAGGCCCGGGCGATGGTCGCGGAAGTGGCCGAGCAGGGGGTGCGCGAGGTTGTCGGTGCCAATGTGCCGCAGGCGGAGAAGATTGAACGGTTCCGTGGCCTGTTCGACCGGTATTTTGATATGCCGTCGATTGCCCGCTTTGTGCTGGGGCGGTCGTGGAAGGATGCCGATGCGGCGCAGCAGGCGCGCTTTGTCGAGCAGTTCCGGGAACTGAACGTCTACACCTGGGCGCGCCGCTTCAAGGACTACAACGGCCAGAAGCTGGCTGTGACCGGGGTGCAGGCTGACGGCGACGCCGGGGCTTACGTCGATACGATGGTGGAGCAGACGGAAGGCCAGAAGCCGCTGTCGGTGCGTTGGCGCCTGCGGATGCGCGAGGATGGCTGGCGGGTGGTTGACCTGATTGTCGAAGGGGTTTCGATGGCCATCACATACCGTTCTGAATATTCCGCAGCGCTGTCTGATCCGTCGGTGACGGTTGGCCGCCTCAATGATCTGATCCGTTTGCAGGTTGATCAGATGAAGGCACAGCAGCCGTCCTGATGTGCGGTCCGGGGGTGGTTTTGGCCTTCCTCTGATTGCGGAGGAGCTGGTTATAAAAAGGTCAGAACTGTCCGGACTGTGGACACTGTGCCGATCTCGTGTCTGGTCTTTGAACAGACCCGTTGAAAAAACCGCCCGGTGCAAACCGGGCGGTTTTTGTATGCTGTCAGTCGAAAAAGTGAGCGCGCAAGCCGATTATACGATGGTGTTGCGTTCCATCACGCGGAAAAAGGGGGTGTTGAACCTGTCGTAGGCCTTCCGCAGGATGGAAGACTGCGAATCGGCGGATTTGCTGATGTTTCCGGGATTCTGTGACAGGGTAATCCGCCATGCTATCAGCGGAACAGGGTCACTTTATGAATTGATCATGGATTTTTTTGGAAGATAGTGCCGAAAAAAGCATATTTGATAGTTTTTTCGCCTAACTGCCCTCGGGCTTGTTGTTGTCTGCCCCTTTCGGCCACTATCGCAGGAATGGCAGACAGAACGGGCGTAAGGAGGATGCTCCCGGGATGTCAATGTTTACCGGCACGCAGAAGCCGGACTGAACCGGGGATACCCATGTTTAAAAGAATGAAGCTCAGGGGCCAGCTTTCCGTCGTTAATGTTCTGTTCCTCATACCTTCGGTCATCTTTCTCGGGCTGCTGCTCAATGAAAAAATGACCTTGGTGAAGGATACGGAACGGGAACTCTACGGACTGACCATCCTAAAATGGTTGTCCTCGGTTGATGAGGCGGTGGCCCTCAACCTCACCGGGGCGGCGGCTCCACCCGCCGAGCCGCTGGTGGCCCAGCAGGCGGCGGCGGTGGCACAGTCCGGCAATCTGCCGGGGGTCAGCGACAGTGTCGCCAAGGCCGCCGCCGCGCTGGAAGCGTGGCAGAAGGCGGCCAATCCCGATACCCTGTTTTCCTTGCGGGGGGCGGTGGCGGAAGCCCGCCGTGCCGCCGCCAATCAGTCCGGCATCAGTGCCGATGCCAACCCTGAAATCTCCGCCCTGATGGCGGTGACGCTGGACCGGACACCGTTGGTGTCCAGACTGCTGGGGCAAAGCACCGACCTGTACCTGAAGGCGGCCCCCCGGAAGATGATCACATCGGAAGGGAATATGGAGATCCTGAAGGCCGAAGGGGTGATTGTGAATGCCCTTCAGTCGGTGGATCAGGCGATGTCAGTGGTGGCGGCGACGGCCCCGGCCCTGATGCCGGTGCTTGAGGAACCGGCAAAAACCTTCGTGCAGCAGTCTAACTTTCTGGCTTCGACCCTGAAAGCCAAGGCGGAGCCGCAGGAACCGGCGATGGCGGCGGCCCTTGGTTTGCCGATCGGGGCGGCGCGGATCCTGAAAAAGGATGTGGCCGAAATTGCCGAACTGGCCCCGAAGGTGATCGCGGCCGCCTATGGCTTCGACCGGCTGGTGCTTGACACCGCCAATGCCCAGCTGGAAGCCCGGGACAAGGCGGCATGGCGGATTGCCATCCTCAGCCTTGCCCTGTCGCTGGCGGCGGTGGCGGTGATTTTTGTCGGGGTTCAGGTCTTCATTCAGCGCCGTCTGGTGGATCCGCTGTCAAAACTGGCCGATGCGGTGGAGCTGCTGGCCCGGGGGGATACCAGCGGCCGAATGCCGAGTTTCGCCCGCAGTGACGAGATCGGGTCGATGTCCGTGGCGCTGGAATCGCTGCACACGGTGACGGTCCGCGCCTTTATGCTCCAGGATATGCTGGAGGAAATGCCGATCAATATCCTGACCTGCTCGGCGCAGGATGGCACCGTGACCTATTTCAACAAGGCGATGGGGACCGTGCTGTACGATATGCGGCAACATCTGCCCTGCGATCCTGCGGCCCTGACGGGGCGTCGGGTCAGCGATCTGCCGGGGGGCGGAGCTGATCTGCTGCGGCAGGTGACGCAGGCCGCCACCCTGCCGCACCGCGCCCGGATTGCGATCGGGGACGAGACGGTTGATCAGCGCCTCAGTGCCCTGCACGACCAGTCCGGGGCCCATGTCAGTACGATGCTGATCTGGACGGTGGTCTCGGCGCAGGAGCGTCTGTCCAATACCTTCCGCACCACGATTGACGGGGTGTTGAGTGATGTCCGCAGTGTCTCCGATGCTGTGGTGTCGCTGAATGCCTTTGCCGAGGAAGCGACATCCGAGACGCTGTCTGTCTCCGGGATGGTGGAAGATACGTCGGCGACCGTGCAGTCGGTGGCGGCAGCGGCGGAGGAACTCGCGGCCTCCATCGGCGAGATCAGCGCGCAGGTCGGGCGTTCGGCCGCCATCGCGGCAGAGGCGGCGCAGGGAGCGCAGCGCAGCAGCGAAACCCTCTCCGGTCTGGCGCAGGTGACCCACCGCATCGGCGAGATCACCAGCATGATCACCGAGATTGCCTCCCAGACCCAGATGCTGGCCCTGAACGCAACCATTGAAGCGGCCCGCGCCGGGGATGCCGGGAAAGGCTTCGCGGTGGTGGCGGAGGAGGTCAAAGGGCTGGCCCAGCAGACGGCCAAGGCGACGGAAGACATTGCCGCCCAGATCTCCGCAGTGCAGGAGGCGGCGCTGGATGCGGTCCGGGTGAACGATGAGGTGTCGGGGACCATCGGGGCGATCGAGCAGATTGCCGCAACCATCACCGAATCGGTGGAGCAGCAGTCAGCGGCGACCCGGGAAATGGCCGAACACATCACGGTGGCGTCGGAGCGGACGCGGACCGTGGTGGAGCGGCTGGACGGTATGCGCAGCAGCATCACCCGCACCAGTTCCCACACCGGAACGCTGGCGGAAACCGCATCGATGCTGGATGGCCGCACGCAGGGGCTGTCCGGGGAGTGGGACCGTTTTGTGAAAACAACGACCTGACGGTCTTGCAGACCATCAACGGGGACGGGGCTGCCGAAGGGTGGCCCCGTTCTGCTTTTGTCCGCATTTTTTGCTGTGTGATTGCCCGGAAGCCCCTATAGTACCGGCATGATGGACGACGCCTTTGACCTGACCGAAGACTACACCCCCCCTCCGCCGCCGGTGGGAATGGATCCTCCTTGGCTGACCGGCCTGAATCCGGAGCAGCGGCAGGCGGTGACAATCACCGAAGGGCCGCTGCTGGTTCTGTCCGGGGCCGGCACCGGCAAGACCCGGGTGCTGACCACCCGGCTGACCCATATCATTGCCTCGCGGCTGGCCCAGCCGTGGCGGGTGCTGGCGGTGACCTTCACCAACCGGGCAGCCCGGGAAATGCGGGAACGGGTCTCCGGCCTGATCGGCCCGGCCGCCGATGCGGTCTGGCTGGGCACCTTCCATGCGCTGGCCCTGCGGATGCTGCGCAAGCATGCCGACAAGGTCGGCCTTCAGTCCGGTTTCAGCATTCTGGACAGCGATGACCAGAACCGCGTCCTCAAAGCCCTGATGGAAGAGGCCGGGGTGGACGTGAAGAAGTGGCCGGTGGTGATGGTCATGGGGGTGATCCAGCGCTGGAAGGACCGGGGATGGACGCCCGATCAGGTTCCGGGGCAGGAAACCGGCGGGGAGATCGCCGGGGGGCGCCTGTTGGAGCTGTACCGCGCCTATCAGGCCCGGCTGCTGGCACTGAATGCCTGTGACTTCGGCGATCTGCTGCTGCATGTGCTGGTGATCCTGCGCGATCATGTTGAGGTTCTGGCCGCCTATCAGGATCAGTTCCGCTACATTCTGGTGGATGAGTATCAGGATACCAATACCGCCCAGTATCTGTGGCTGCGTCTGCTGGCGCGCGGGCACCGTAATATCTGCTGTGTCGGGGACGACGATCAGTCGATCTATTCGTGGCGGGGGGCCGAGGTCGGCAACATTCTGCGCTTCGAACATGATTTTCCCGGTGCGCAGGTGGTGCGGCTGGAGCGGAATTACCGTTCAACCCCGACGATTCTCGGGGCGGCGTCGGCGCTGATCCGCAATAACACCGGTCGGCTCGGCAAGGACCTGCGGGCCGCCGGGGCCACCGAAGATGGCGATCCGATCCGCGTCTATGGGGTCTGGGATGGCCCGGCGGAGGCCCGCCATGTGGTGGAGCAGATGGAAAGCCTGCACCGCCGGGGCGAGCGGCTGGCATCGATGGCGGTTCTGGTGCGGGCCGGGTTCCAGACCCGTGAGTTTGAAGAACGCCTGATCACCACCGGGACGCCCTATCGCATGGTCGGCGGTCTGCGCTTCTATGAACGGCAGGAAATCCGCGATGCGATGGCCTATCTGCGCCTGATTGAGCAGCCTGCCGATGATCTGGCCTTTGAGCGGATTATCAATCTGCCGAAGCGCGGGTTGGGTGATGCCGCCTTGCAGACCATCCATCTGTCATCCCGGGCTTTGGGCTGTCCGCTGTTGCAGGCGGCGCGCTCGGTGCTGGAGACTGATGAGCTGAAGCCGAAGCCTCGTGCCGCCCTGCGCGGGTTTGTCGAGGCGATTGATGAATGGGCCGCTCTGCGGGAGCAGATGGATCCGTCGGAACTGGCGGCGACGGTGCTGGATGGTTCCGGTTATCTGGAGATGTGGAAGAAGGACAAGAGCCCGGAGGCTCCGGGCCGGGTAGAAAACCTTCAGGAATTTATCCGTGGGCTGGAAGACTACGACAGCCTGATGGACTTTCTGGAACACGTCTCGCTGGTGATGGAGAACGACAGCAAGGCCGAAAGCGGCGATGCAGTCACCCTGATGACCCTGCACGCCGCAAAGGGACTGGAGTTTGACACCGTCTTCCTGCCGGGGTGGGAAGAAGAGGTCTTCCCCAACCGTCGGGCGCTGGATGAGGGCGGCGTCTCGGCGCTGGAGGAAGAGCGGCGGCTGGCCTATGTCGGCCTGACCCGGGCCCGGAAGCGGGTGTTCATCACCCATGCCTCGCAGCGCCGGATTTTCCGCGACTGGGTGATGTGCGTGCCGTCCCGGTTTATCGGCGAGGTTCCGGAGGAGTTTAAGGAAGAGGACTCTGATGTCGGCCTGATGGGTGGCGGGCGTGGACAGCGGGAGCCGTGGTCCAGCTGGGATGGGGCCGGGGCTGACAGTGGCTGGGGGCAGCGCAAGCAGGCTTTCCGGGAGAAGGAAGGGCTGACGTGGCAGGTGGCGGCCCGGGACAGTGCTGGTGGATTTTCCGTCGGGGACCGGGTGTTTCATCAGAAGTTCGGTCATGGCCGGGTCTGTGCCGTGGATGGCAACAAGCTGGAGGTCGATTTTGACAAGGCCGGGCGCAAGAAGGTGATCGACAGTTTCGTCAGCGCGGAGCCCTGAAGCCTGAGGCTGGCCTTTCCCTTGACGGCGCAGGGGAAAGGGTGCATGTGCAGGGCAACCGGGGCGGGATGCCCCACAACGATTGCGGAGCGGTCAGAGGCCTGCTCTGCCGGTGAAGAGGTGAAGCTGTGATCCGTCACATTGTGCTGTTCAGCGCCAAAAATCAGGCTGATGTGGAAGTGATCCGCGATGGTCTGTCGATTCTCCGCGACATTCCCGGATCTCATCATTTTGAAGTCGCTTACAATTCCAAGCGCGATGGTCTGTCGAAGGAAATCGACGTGATCGTCTACGGGGAGTTCGACAGCTACGAAGCGCTTGAGGCCTATAAGGCCCACCCGTTGTATGAAGAGTCGATCCGCCGGGTCCGGCCGCTGCGCGAAATCCGGATGGCCGTCGACTTCGAAAGCGCCTTTGCCCACAGCAGTCTGGCGCGGGAAACCGCTGCCTGAGCTGCTGGAAGTGTCGTTGGAGAAAAACCCCCGCTGGGCGTGTCACGCCAGCGGGGGTTTGTTTTTGGCGCAGGCACTGCGTGCTGTGGCCTGATCGTTAACGGGAAGACCCTCTTCGACCTGAGGCCGGACCGCCTTGAAGGCGACGGTGTCAGCGCTTGCCGCGCAGCCAACGCGACAGCGTGGAGAAGAAGCTGCCAGCCATGGCACCCCGGGCCGCGGTGGCAGCCTGATATGCGGAGACGGTGTTGGTTTCGGGCGACAGGGTGGACATGTCAGGTCTCCTTGAAACATGAGAGTCAGCATTGCTGACCTTTCTCTTATACCTTACTCGCTTGCGTCAGGATCTGGAGCGCCATTTTTGCACGGTCCCTGCGCATTTGGTGCATGGCTGCTGCCATACTACCCGTTCGGGTTGGGGTGAGCCTGTGCGCATAGAAACGGGCGCTGAAAACCACAAGACAGGCGGGGCTGAGGCTGGTAAAAACCGCGGAAGAACGGTCTGATTCGGTCAGGAAGGAACAGCTGCAATGGCGCATAAGAAGGCTCAGGACGTGTACCGTCTGCGCTTCGTGATCCCGAAAGAAGCGGTGGAAGCCTATGAAACGGCTCTGGAGCCGCATTTTGGTGCCTTCCTGTGCTTTCTGATCGAAGATGGCGGGCCGCAGGATGGCATGTGGATGGTCGATGCCTATTCGGATGGTCCGTTTGATCAGGCAGAAGTGACGGCAGCCCTGTCACTGGCGGCGCAGGTTGCGGGGATCCCGGAGCCTGAGCTGACCGTTGAGCATGAAGCGCCGCGGAATTGGCTGGCGGAAAACCTGCAAAGCTTCCCGCCGATCCGCGCCGGGCGGTTCTTCGTGCATGGTTCCCATTGGACGGACCGCCCTCCGGTTGGCAGCATTCCTCTGCTGGTGGATGCGGCGACGGCATTTGGATCCGGGGAACATCAGAGCACCTATGGTTGCCTGTTGGCGCTGGACCAGATTGGCAAGGAAGGTGCGCCGATCACCACCGGCCTTGGCAATGCCCTTGATATGGGCTGCGGATCGGGGATCCTTGGGCTGGCGATGGCCAAGCGCTGGAAGATTCCGGTGGTGGCGACTGACATTGATGAAGAAAGCGTCCGCGTGACCCGCTTCAATGCTCAGCGGAATGGTGTCGCTCATCACATGACCATTTTCCCGGGGGATGGCTTTAAGACCCGCGCTGTGAAGGAAAATGGTCCTTACGACGTGATCTGCGCCAATATTCTGGCTCGGCCGCTGTGTTCGATGGCGCGTGACCTTGCTGCGGCGCTTGCTCCGGGCGGGCGGGTGATTCTGGCGGGTCTGCTGGAGCGTCAGGAAACCATGGTCCGTGCCGCTTATCAGATGCAGGGGCTGCGGCTGAAGCGCCGGATTCGGCTGAAGCCGTGGGTGACTCTGGTTCTGGAATAACGGGTACGTCTTCTGTCTCTGGATTCCCGATGGGCAAAGAAAGAGTGCTTGTGCTGACCTGCATTTTGCCCCAACACCGGGGGCGCGGGAGAACCTGCTGCGGGAAGGGGTTCCGGAAGACCGGATCGTGGTGACGGGCAATACGGTGATTGATGCGCTGTTGCTGGCCCGCCGCATGCTGGAGCAAAAACGGGCGGCTTCCGCACGGCCGGACCCCGGCCCTGAGGTTGTGAACGACGCGCCGATGGTGCTTGTGACCCTGCATCGCCGTGAAAACCTGCGTGCAGACCGTCTTGCACAGGTTGAAGAGGCTCTGGTCCGGTTATCGGTGGAAGAGGGGTGCCGCGTTGTTTTCCCGGCGCATCCCAATCCGGCTCTGTCGGGGCTGGTCCAGCGTCTTCGGGGCAGGCATCCGAACCTTCAGGTGATCGCGCCCCAAACCTATGTTGATTTTATCGGTCTTCTTGAGGATGCCTCGATGATCCTGAGTGACTCCGGAGGGGTGCAGGAGGAAGCCGCATTTCTGGGGAAGCTGGTTCTGATCATGCGGGACAGCACGGAACGGCCCGAGGTCCTGGGCGCGGGGACCGGGCAGCTGGTCGGGACCGACGCCGGAACCATTCTCGCAGCGGTGCGGGAGATTCTGCCCGGTCTGCGGGCCGGGGGACCCTCCACACGGGGGACGCTGGCCTTCGGGACCGGTGGGGCGGCTGAGATGATAGTCCGCCATCTGATGGAGCAGGAAACGTCAGGTCTTCCGGGAGGGGACAATGTCCGGCAGTAACCGTTTCTCGGGGAACGACCGCCTGTTTATGGCCTTGACGGCTCTTGTTGTTCTGGCGCCGCTGCCGCTGGCCTCCAACCGGCCGTAGTCATGGTCTTTGCTGGCCGTGGCCGTGGGGGGGATTGCTGTCCTCTGGGCGGTCGCGGCTCTCCGGGGGCGGATTAACCCCGGCATGCCGTTGCGGCGCCTGAGAGTGCCAGCCCTGCTGTTTGCTGTGGCCGTGGTCTGGGGGGGCGTCCAGTGCCTGCCGGTTGTGCCGGATGAGTGGGCGCATCCGATCTGGCGCGAGGCCGCCGGGGCGCTTGGGATCGCAGGCTCCGGTGTGATTTCCGCAGATCCGGAAAAAACCGTTAATGCCCTGATCCGCCTGATGACCTATGTGGACTTGCCCGGAAAAAGTGGAGAGGGAACCGGGCTTTATGCGGCCAGCTTAAGAGCGGTGCTCTCGAACTGGATGGGGCTCATATAGCCTAAG
>NZ_JACIIX010000010.1 GCF_014205675.1 Novispirillum itersonii | reverse complement strand
AGCGCTCGACTTGCATGTGTTAGGCCTGCCGCCAGCGTTCGTTCTGAGCCAGGATCAAACTCTCAAGTTGACCTGAACCATTACTCTCACAAAGCATTGCTTTACAAGATACTCAGGTTCCAGCCATTCGTCCGGCCAGATACCCACGTATCCCTTCCCTCTCTTCACTTGTCTAACAGCGGCGCCACCATGGTGACTTCCAACTCCGCTTCCCACCAGCTACTCGCTGCGGCCCGCGTCGTCGGGAGGCGCTTTATAGGTCCACTCAGCACAACCGTCAAACACTATTTTCAAGAAAATGACTCTTTTTGCGGGGCTTACGTAAACAGCCCCTCCTCTGGGGCGTCTGCAAGCACCCGGTTTAACCAGTCTACATCCAGTTCCGGTACAGAGAGCATCAGCCGGTGCATTTCCTCTTCATAGGGTGGAGAGAACACCTCGTCCGTCGGGCCATATTGAATGATCCGCCCCTGATGCAAGACGGCCACATGGTGCGCAACCTGCCTGACCACATGAAAATCATGCGTGATAAACAGATAGGACAGACCTGTTTGCTGCTGCGTCTGTGCCAGCAGGGTTAAGATACCCTGTGCCACCAAGGGATCGAGGGCCGATGTCGGCTCATCACACACGATCAGATCGGGCCGGGCAGCCAATGCACGGGCAATACAGACGCGCTGTTTTTGCCCACCGGATAACGCGGCGGGATAACTGTCGATGAGACGTTCCGACAGTTCAACCTGCTGCAAAAGCTCCAGCACTGCGTTCCGGCGCACACGCCCCCGCTGTTTCCAATACAGCGTAAGAGGGCGGCCAATGCTTTCTTCTACTGTATGGGCGGGATTCAAGGCGAGATCCGGGCTTTGATGGATAAGCTGGATCCGCCTCAACTGATCACGGCTGCGCTGCCGCCGTCCCGACGGTAAAACGTCCCCCGCGAAGGAAACATGCCCAGCCGTTGGGCTGTTAAGACCACAGATTACCCGCCCCAACGATGTCTTACCGGATCCGGACCGCCCGATCAGGGCCAGAGTCTGACCTTTCCGCACAGAAGCAGAAACAGACGATAAAACCGGCTCCCCACCGGGATACGCCATCCCGATATCCTTGATGTCAAGCAGTGGCCCTGCGTCCTGCAAGGCAGGAACAACAGTCCCTTTTCCCGCAGAGACAAGCTGGCGGGTGTAATCCTGATCGGGGTCTGAAATAATCTTCCGGACCGGTCCATATTCAACGGTCTGGCCATGCCGCAGAACAAGGACATCATCGGCGATCTGGGCCACCAGTGCCAGATCGTGACTGATATAAAGGGCTGCCGTTCCGCTTCTGGCGATGGCGGTACGGATCGCCTGCAAGACCCCGATCTGCGTTGTCACATCAAGAGCTGTGGTCGGTTCGTCAAAAATGACCAGATCCGGCCCGGAACACAGGGCCATGGCTGTCATCGCCCGTTGTAACTGGCCCCCGGAGACCTGATGCGGATACCGGGTCATCACCGTAGCCGGGTCAGGCAACCCCAAGAGGCCCAAAAGCGATATCGCCCGATCCCATGCCTGCTGCCGTGACAGAAGACCCCGGTCAACAGGGGTTTCTATGATCTGCTCTCCAAGGGGCAAGGACGGATTAAAGGCGCTGGCTGCGGATTGTGCCACATAGGCAATACGTGTTCCGCGTAAGGCCTGCCGTGCGGCCTCCGGGAGTGATGGGACATCCTGTCCATCAAAAAGCACCTGCCCGCCGACCGTCTTCACACCGCCACGCCCATACCCAAGGACGGCAAGACCAAGTGTTGACTTGCCCGCACCGGATTCCCCGATAACCCCCAGAACCTTGCCTTTCGAGACCGAAAAAGAAACGGCGTTCAGAAGACACTGGGGCACCCCACCCCCGTCAGGAACGGGAGCGGAAACCGTGAGTCCGCGAACCTCCAGCAACGGGATCCCCGTCATGATCTCTGCCCCCCTCTGCGCAAAGACCGCGCCTGAAACCCATCCAGAACAGCCGTAACGGAAAGAGACAGGACAACAATCACCGCCCCTGAGATCAGGGCTGACCACTCCCCGAAAATGATGCCGTCCTTGTTTTCCCGCAGAAGGCTGCCCCAGTCAGTTTCCGGGGGCTGGATCCCCAGGCCAAGGAAAGACAGGGTTGAGAGAAAGAGAACAGCAAACACCAGCCGCAGACCGAACTCCGCAAGCAAGGGGGAGACAACGTTCGGAAAAATTTCATGCAGCAGGATCCACCACCAGCGTTCTCCCCGCAGCCAGGCAGCCTCCACGTAATCCATGGCGGCAATCCCTTGCGCCAGAGACCGGCTGATCCGGTAGACCCGCGTTGCATCCAGCAAGGCCATCACCAGAATCAAAACGACCAATCCATTGGGCATCACTGAAAGAACAATCAACGCCAGGATCAGCGTCGGCGCAGACATGATCAGGTTGACGGCCGCAGAGATCGCTGCGTCAACCCACCCTCCAAGCAATCCTGCGGCAATACCTGCGCTCCCGCCAATCAGGAAAGCCAGAACCGTCGCGCTGACAGCGACGAAAAGAGTAACCCGCGTTCCCCAGATCAGCCGGGACAACAGGTCCCGCCCCAGAACATCCGTTCCCAGCCACACCGCGCGGGATGCCGGATCCCAAACCCCACCAACCACATCATTGATCTCATAAGGGGCGAGCAAAGGGGCCAGAACCGCGATAACGACCAGCCCGGTTAAAACAATCACACTGCCCCAGACGGACAGAGACTGAACAATGCGCCCCGTCATCGCGGATGCCTCAGACGGGGATTGGCCGCCAGCGAAACAGCGTCAGCCACTGTATTGAACAGAATGAACGCGGCTGAAAAGATCAGGCTACTGGCCTGCACCATCGGAAGATCCCGCTTCACCACGCTGTCGACCATCATCTGCCCCATCCCGGGATAAACGAAGATCACTTCAACCACAACGACACCCACGACAAGATAGGCAAGATTCAGGGCAATCACATTGATGATCGGGGCAACGGCATTGGGCAGGGCATGACGCCAGAGAATACGCCGCCGGGACACCCCTTTAAGAACCGCCATCTCGATATACGGCGCTGACAGCACATTCAGGAGAGCAGCCCGTGTCATATTGACCATGTGACCGACCGTTGCCAGACAGAGGGTTAAAACCGGCAGGACCATAGCGGCCAGCCAGTCAGTCAGCGGCATACCGGTATAGACGGTTGAACTGCTGTCGACCCAGCCAAGCTGTACCGAAAACAGCAGTATCACCGTATACCCCACGAAAAATTCAGGCAGGGAAACCGTTGCCCGGCTGAAAACAACCACAAGCCGGTCAAGCCCCCGGTCCCGGTGCAGGACTGACAGAATCCCGAGAAGGACCGCCAGAGGAACGGCTGTCAGGGCTGTGGCCCCGGCCAGGGATGCCGTGGCGATAAACCGCTCCGTAATCGTGGCGGCCACATCCTGATGGCTGGCGTAGCTGACACCGAAATCCCCCTGGAGAACCCCGGACAGCCATGCCAGATACCGGCCCCATGCCGGACGGTCCAGCCCAAGCTCCAGACGGATGGCGGCAACAGCCGATGGCGTTGCCGACTGCCCCAGAACGGCGGTTGCCACATCTCCGGGAAGAAGCTCCGTCCCGGCAAAGATCATCGCTGACATTGCCAGCAGCAGCACAATACCCCCCAGCAGACGCCGCAGGATCAGGACCGCCAGCATGTGATTCCGCAAACGGTTCCGCATCGGCTGCGCAACGGTGCGAATACCCCTTAAAAACATCGAAACATCCCCTGCCGGATCGAAGGCCGGGCGGCGGAGCCAGCCGCAGTGCCCGGCCCCATCCTTACGCTTCCAGCCAGACTTTCTCCGGGGCCCGCAGAGAACTGAGGGCCAGCCCCGGCGATGTCACGAAACCCTTAACCTTGACACTGGCGGCGTCCAGCAGGTCTGACCGGACCGGGACAAGGGCACTGCTGTCCTCGGACAGAATCCGCTGAATGTCATGATACAGTTGCCGGCGGCGGTCCTCATTCAGTTCTCCCCGGGCCTGCCGGATCAGCTGGTCAAACTGCGGATTGCGCCACGCGGACTCATTCCATTCCGCCGTCGAGAGATAAACCAGCGTCAGAATTGCATCGGCGGTTGGCCGGGTGGCCCAGTTGGAAACGACAAACGGCTTTTTCAGCCAGACATTGCTCCAGTACCCATCATCGGGGACCCGCTCAATCTCCAGAGGCACACCGGCCTTGCGGGCTGATGCCTGATACAGCTGCGCCACATCGACACCGCCGGGGAACCCTGCATCGGCGGCAGACAGAACGACACGGCCATCGTATCCGGCCTTTTTCCAGTGATAGGCGGCTTTGTCCGGATCATAGGCAAGCGGCTTGATGTCGGCGGCAAAATAAGGGTTAGACGGAACAATCGGCTGATCATTCCCGATGGAGCCATAGCCGGACAGGACCGATTTCAGGATCTGCTCCCGGTCAATCGCATACTTCAGGGCCAGACGGGCATCCTTGGAATTGAAAGGGGCCTGATCAAAACGGCCCGGCAGGGTGAGAATATCGGAGTCCGCAGACCGATAGATCTTAAACTTGGGGGAGTTGCCGATCTTTCCGAGAAGCTTTGGGTCAATCCGGTTGGCGATGTGGATTTTTCCGCTCAGCAGTGCGGCGATACGGGCTGTACTGTCATTGAAGGCAAGGGTTTCAACCGTATCGACATGCCCCCGCCCGGATTGCCAGTGATTGGGGTTGCGGCGGGTCAGGGTCCGGACCCCCGGCTGAAAGGTCTCCAGAATAAAGGCCCCGGTTCCGATCCCTTTTTCAAAGTCGGCCCCGTCCGGCGTGATACCAAAATGGACATCGGCCAGAAGGTAGGGCAGGTCTGCGTTCGGCTCTGTCAGCGAGATGGTTATTTCAAGCGGAGCGGTCTCCCGGATGTCCCGGACCGTATCCAGATAAACCTTCACGGCAGACTGGGATTTCTCCCCACGATGATGGTTCAGGGAATAAATCACATCGGCGGCGGTCAGGGTCTTGCCATTATGGAACTGTACCCCCTTCCGCAGCTTCAGCACCCAGTCAGCGCCACCGTTCCGCGCGTCCCAGCTCTCGGCCAGTGCGGGTTTCAGTCTGCCGTCATCCAGCTCGATCAGAGTGTTAAAGAGCTGAGCGCCGACAACATAGGTGTACAGCTCCGGATAGGTCGCCGGGTCAAGCCGGTCGCTGGAGGAGGCACCATTGATGCCCAGCACCAGATGCCCCCCTTTTCTCGGCTGGTCCGTCCCCGCCGCGAAGCCCGGACCGAAGGGCAGTACGGCGCCGGCCAGCAGGGCACCGGCCCCCAGCAGAAGAGAGCGGCGGCTGAAGGAAAGGTGATTGTCGCTCATGGCACAACTCCTGAAACAGAAAAATGTCAGCCCCGCAGGGCTGAAGACAGCGCGGAGATATAATCAGGGCCAATACCGCAGCACCCCCCGATCACCGTTGCCCCGGCATCCTGCCAGCGGCGGGCAAAGCGCAGATAATCCTCCGGGGACAGATCATGCCGCAGGTCACTGATCCCCTCATTGGCCCCGTGCTTATGGGCCGTCGGAGCAAAAGCATTGGCATACACACCGATCTGCGGCGCATCCGGCCCCGACAGAAGGGCGGCAACCTTCCGGACAGCGACCTCCATGATGTCTGCATGGCTACAGTTGAACAGCAAAGCCGCCACCCCGAGATCCAGCGCAGCCTGAACGGCTTCCTCCAGAGACTCTCCGGAACGCAGGGTCGGAACAGCCTGCCCTGCCACCACAGCCTCCCAGTTGGCATCCTCCAGCGTGAAAGACAGCCAGAAGGGACGCGTATCCTCCGGCCCGATGACTGTCCGGATGGCTCTTGCTTCGATGACAGATCCCTGCGTTTCCGCCAGCCAGAGATCAACATGCGGGGAAAGACCGGCGATCAGGGGGCGGAGCAGGCGCTCAACCTCCTCCGGCCGGAACAGATCGGGACGGTAGGAGCCGAACAGCGGCGGCAGGGAACCGGCGAGGCGGACCCCCCGTCCAGACGCCGCAGCAGTCACCGCCGCCCGGCCCAGCTGCCCCGCAAGGTCGGCAAGCTCTTGCCCACGGGCGCTGAAACGCTCTTCCCCGATATGAAAGGGGACGAGGGCGTAGCTGTTGGTCGTCAGCACATCAGCCCCGGCAAGAACATAGGAGTCATGCACCTGCCGGACGGTCTCGGGAGCCTCCATCAGGGCAAGGGCAGACCATTCCGGCTGACGGAACGGCGCCCCGATCCGGTGAAGCTCACGCCCCATGCCACCGTCGAGGATTGTTAGCGTGGACACTGACATCGCAACCTGCTCCCAAACTGAAGAACGGACACGGCAGGACAGTCAGCAGGCAGCCTGCTGGCAACAGCAGCACACGCCGTCCGTCAGCACAGCCGCATGAAGGCAAAAAGACTGTCATAGCCTTACAGATGATCCCTTGGGTCAGTGACGGAGGTCGCTTCTCTGTGCGCCGGAACCCCGGAAGACCCTGTGTTGCGGTGACGTTACGTCACCGCCATGATCATTGTCAATTAAATCTATATAGATATAGATTTTATAATATCCGTTACATTCTACAGTCATTGGCATCCATCACACCGTGATGCTCCGGGATGATCTCCTGACGGTCCACCGCCCCCTCGCCCTACTACAGACCAATGGGGGGGGTGGTGTTAACCAATTGAAAAAATTCATTCCATAAAAAAACCGGGGGCCCGGCGCCGGACCCCCGTTAAGGTTGATGCGTGTCTGGGAGACGCAAGGATGCGGAGTCCGGAGACTCCGCTTAACGCGGGACCGCCGTCGGGCGGCGGAGCTCCGCCGCCTTCTGGACAGCCCCGAACATCGGGGCAAAGGCCGGACGGTCGATATAGCGCCCCGCCCCGGCCACGGCCCGCAGGTCACCGTCTTTCCACGTCACCACCCCCCGGCTGAGGGTGACAACCGGAAGACCGGTTACGGTCATGCCTTCAAAAATGTTGGTATCCACTTTCTGGTGATGGGTCTTGGCGGAAATGGTCTTACTGGCAGCCGGATCCCACACCACCACGTCGGCATCGGCCCCAACCTGCACCGCGCCCTTGCGCGGATAGATGTTAAAGATCCGCGCAGCATTGGCCGAGGTGACCGCAACGAACTCCGATGGCGTCAGGCGGCCGGTGCGCACCCCGTGGGTCCACAGCACCGTCATCCGGTCTTCCACTCCGCCGGTCCCGTTGGGAATCTTGGCAAAGCTGTCCAGCCCCATCCGCTTCTGTTCGGTACAGAAGCAGCAGTGATCGGTGGCGGTCGTTTGCAGATGTCCGGCCTGAAGGCCTTTCCACAGCGCCGCCTGATGGTGGGGGGCCCGGAACGGCGGGCTCATCACATGGGCCGCCGCATAATCCCAGTCAGGATGACGGTAGACACTGTCGTCAATCAGCAGATGCCCGGCCAGAACCTCGCCAAACACCCGGTGCCCTTCACTGCGGGCGCGGATGATTTCCTGAAGAGCCTGCTCTGCCGACACATGAACCAGATAAACCGGCACTCCGATCACTTCCGCCAGACGGATCGCCCGGTTGGCGGCTTCACCCTCAGCTTCCGGCGGGCGGGACAGAGGGTGTCCTTCCGGTCCGGTGATGCCTTCAGCCACCAGCTTCTTCTGCAACTGGAACACCAGTTCCCCGTTTTCGGCATGAACCGTCGGAATCGCCCCCAGCTCCAGCGCCCGGCTGAAGGAGTTATAGAGGATTTCGTCATCGGCCATGATGGCGTTCTTATAGGCCATGAAGTGTTTGAAGCTGTTGACGCCATGGTCGCGGACCAGCGTGCCCATATCGTCGTGGACGGTCTGATCCCACCATGTGACCGCCACATGAAAGGAATAGTCCGAGGCGGACTTTTCCGCCCAGCCACGCCAGGTGTGATAGGCCTCCATCAGGCTCTGCTTCGGGCTGGGGATCACGAAATCGATGATGGTGGTGGTGCCACCCGCCATGGCGGCGGCAGTCCCGGTATAGAAATCCTCACTGGCAACGGTGCCCATGAACGGAAGCTGCATATGCGTGTGCGGGTCGATGCCACCCGGCATGACGTAACAGCCCCCGGCCTCGATCACCTCGGTCCCGGCGGGCACATCCAGTCCGGTGCCGACGGCGGTGATCAGGCCACTTTGAATCAGCACGTCGGCGCGGGTTTCCGTTTCCGCCGTCACAACAGTACCGCCCTTGATCAGGATCGACATCGGAACTTCCTTCTCGGTAAAGAGGATGCACGGGTCCTGTGGCCGCACCGGACAGGCACGGTCAGGACAGAGCACAGAGTGTGTTGAAGACGCGGTCCGGGATGCCGCACCGGGTGCCTGCACCCCGGATCACGCAGGAAAAATCAGGCGCGGGCCTTACCGCCCGCCAGCAGCAGATAGACCACCGCCGAAACACCAAGGCCGACAAACCACGCATAGCCGTAGATCGACACAAAGATCCCCGGCACCCCGGAGACCAGACCGGCGGCATTCAGGAAGCCCGGCAGACAGGGCAGAACCCCGGCGACAAAGGCAATCAGCCCGGCCTTGTTCCAGCGCCTGTCGCCGCCGTATTCGCCGTCATGGCGGAACAGGTCGCCGATGTTGAGGGTGGTTTTGCGCAACAGGAAGTAATCCGCCAGCAGGATCCCGGCAATCGGCCCCAGCAGCGCCGAATAGCCGATCAGCCAGGTGAACAGATAGGCTCCGGCGGTTTCCAGCAGTTTCCACGGGAACATGGCAACGCCGATCCCCGCCGTGATGTAGCCGCCCATCTTGAAAGAAATCTTCGACGGCGACAGGTTGGAAAACCCATAAGCCGGGGCCACCACATTGGCCGCCAGATTGGTGGTGATGGTCGCCACCAGCAGGGCAAACAGGGCAATCACCACCCCGAAGCCCCCCATGCGGCCCGCCAGGGCCACCGGATCCCAGATCGGTTCCCCGAAGATGGTGACGGTGGCAGAGGTGACAGCCACCCCGATGAAGGCGAACAGGGCCATCGGCAGCGGCAGCCCGACCGCCTGCCCGATCATCTGATCCCGCTGGCTTTTGGCAAACCGGGTAAAATCGGGGATGTTCAGCGCCATGGTGGCCCAGAAGCCGACCATCGCCGTCAGACCCGGCACAAACACCGCCCAGAACTGCCCTTCCTTGGCCCCGCCCGGCCCGAACGCCGACGGCGTCGACAGCATCGCGCCAAACCCACCGGCCTTGATGTAAGCCCACGCCAGCAGCGCCAGCCCCATGAAGATCAGGAACGGGGCCGACAGGGTTTCCAGCCAGCGGATTGATTCCGTCCCATGGCGGATAAACCAGATGTGCAGCACCCAGAACAGCAGGAAGCAGACAGTCTGCGCCGCATCAATGCCCAGCCCCGGCAGCGGGGCGCCCTTCATGGCATCACCGGTCAGGGCGTTCATAATCACATAGATGGCCGATCCCCCGACCCAGGTGTTGATCCCGAACCAGCCGCAGGCGACCAGCCCACGGGCCAGCGCCGGAATCTTCGCCCCGGAGGTCCCGAAGGACGACCGCAGCAGCACCGGGAACGGAATCCCGTGCTTGGCCCCGGCATGGCCGATCAGCATCATCGGCACCAGCACAATCGCATTGCCCAACAGCACGGTCAGCACCGCCTGCCACCAGTTCATCCCTTCACTGACCAGCCCGGCGGCCAGCATATAGGTGGGCACACAGACCACCATGCCCACCCACAGGGCGGCAATGGCCTTCCAGTCCCACGTCCGCGCCGCCGCCGAAGCCGGGGCGAGGTCCTCATTCCACAAATCCGGATCGGCGTTGGCGATGGCGAGGTGCGCAACCCCGAACTCATCGGACACGGTCTGTCCGCCAACGGCCCCACCGGTTGCATGTCCCTGTGACATCTGATGTTCTCCCAAAGTGACGCTTCCGGGGGGCTCTTTGCGGCCTCACCTCGGAACCGGTTCCCTGTTTTGACTGGTTTCGCCTCCTCCCGAGGCTGAAAACCCAACACAACACCTGAAACCCGACACACGTTTCCTCATCCGGTTCCTGTGACCGCCGTTTTCAGGGGCGGCCCGGACCGGGATTGCTTTGGTGTCCCGCCGGTTTCTTGCTGAACCGGGCGTCTTTCCCGGTCATGGGCCATACGCCCTGACCGGTCAGGAAAGATCGGACATGACGATGATCACAAAACCGTGTCGCGTCGACCGACAAAAAGTAACCCTGAAGTGCGTCCTCAGGCCGGAACCACATCTCCCCGCACCGCTGCCGGAGCATCTGCCTTAGCCAGCATCGCTTCCAGCAACACCTGCCCGCCGGCGGCGACCCATTCCGGGGTGGCGTCTTCCACCTCGTTGTGGGAAATACCGTCAATGCAGGGGATAAACACCATACCGGTCGGCACCACCTTTGACAGGTAGCAGGCATCGTGCCCGGCCCCGGAGACCATATCCCGCGCCGCGAACCCGTTGCGGTCCACCGCCGCCCGCACCGCCGCCACACAGGACTCCTCAAACCGGATCGGCGCGTAATACCAGATCTGTTTGAAGTCCATCTCCAGCCCGACCTCCTGTGCCACCGCCTCGCAGGCAGCCCGCAGGTCCCGGTCCATCTGCGCCAGCACCGCATCGTCGGGATGACGGAAATCGACGGTGAAGAACACCTTGCCGGGGATGACGTTGCGGCTGTTGGGATGGATCTGCATCAGCCCGACCGTGGCACAGGCATAGGGCTGATGGGCATGGCCGATACGGTTGACGGCTTCGACAATCCGCGCCGCCCCGACCAGCGCATCCCGGCGACGGTTCATCGGGGTCGGCCCGGCGTGGCTTTCCTGCCCGGTGAAGGTGATTTCATACCAGCGCTGGCCCTGCGCATCGGTCACCACGCCGATGGTCTTGCCCTCGGCTTCCAGAATCGGTCCCTGCTCAATATGGGCCTCGAAATAGGCCCCGACCGGATGGGCATCGACCGTCGGATGGTCCGGCCCATCGTAGCCGATGCGCTTCAGCTCCTGCGCGATGGTCTGCCCGTCCAGCGTGGTGCGGGACAGGCCATAGTCCGGCTCAAACACCTTGGCGAACACCCCGGAAGAAATCATCGCCGGGGCAAAGCGTGATCCTTCCTCGTTGGTCCACACCGCTACCTCGACCGGGGCCTCGGTCTCATAGCTGGCATCGTTCAGGGCGCGGATCACCTCCAGCCCGGCCAGCACCCCGTAGACCCCGTCGAACCGCCCGCCGGTCGGCTGACTGTCAAGATGCGACCCGGTCATCACCGGCGGCAGGGCCGGATTCCGCCCTTCCCGGCGGGCGAAGATGTTCCCCATGGCGTCGATGCGGATGCTGCATCCGGCGTCCCGGCACCACTGCACGAACAGGTCGCGCCCGGCCTTGTCCTCATCGGTCAGGGCCAGACGGCAGACGCCGCCTTTCTCCGTTGCCCCGATCTTCGCCATGTCCATCAGGCTCTGCCACAGGCGGTCACCGTTGATGGTCAGGTTATGGATGGTCCGCGTCATCGGTCTGCGTCCTCCTTATTCTGCGGCCACCAGCCGCTGCGGGTTGAGGGGGTGATCCGGCCACGTCACGGACTGGGTTCCGGCATCGACCCGTTCAAAGGTGATGCAGTCCGGCACCGGGCAGGTGATGGAGCAAAGGTTGCAACCGACACACTCGGCGTCGATCACCTCCAGCCGCTTCCGGCCATTCCCGAGGTCGGTCATGGTGATCGCCTGATGCGAGGTGTCCTCGCAGGCGATGTAGCAGCGGCCACATTCGATGCACATGTCCGGGTCGATCCGGGCCTTGACGTCATAGGCCATGTTCAGATCGTTCCAGTTGACCACATTGGGCACGGCCATACGGTGCAACTGGCTGAGGGAGGTCACCCCCTTCTCGTCCATCCACTGCGACAGACCGTCGGCCATTTCCTCCACCACCCGGAAGCCGTACAGCATGGCGGCGGTGCAGACCTGCACGCCATTGGCACCCAGCGCGATAAATTCAGCAGCATCCCGCCAGGTGGTGATCCCGCCGATGCCGGAGATTTCCAGATCCGCCGTGAACGGATTGCGGGCAATCTCCGCCACCATGTTCAGGGCAATCGGCTTGACCGCCGACCCGCAGTAGCCGCCGTGCGTCCCCTTGCCATCCACCACCGGGGTCGGGGCCATGGCATCCAGATCAACACTGACGATGGAGTTGACGGTGTTGATCAGCGACACCGCATCCGCCCCGCCGCGCTTGGCCGCTTCCGCTGACCACAGAATGTTGGTGATGTTGGGGGTCAGCTTGGTGAACACCGGAATGTCCACCGCCTGCTTCACCCAGCGGGTCACCTGCTCCACCATCTCCGGCACCTGACCGATGGCGGATCCCATGCCGCGCTCGCACATGCCATGCGGACAGCCAAGGTTCAGTTCCAGCCCGTGGACCCCGGCCTCGGCGATGCGGACAGCCAGATCTTTCCACGCCCGTTCCTCAATCGGGGCCATCATCGACCCGATGATGACGTGATCCGGGAACTCTTCCCGGCATTCGCGGATTTCCTGAAGGTTGACCGCCAGCGGCCGGTCGGAGATCAGCTCGATGTTGTTGATGCCCAGCGCGTGGCGGTTGGTGTCGTGATGCACCCCGTAGCGGCTGGAGACATTGACCACCGGGGGGTCAATCCCCAGCGTCTTCCACACCACGCCGCCCCATCCGGCCCGGAAGGCCCGGGTGACGTTGACTTTTTTGTCCGTTGGCGGTGCCGAGGCCAGCCAGAACGGGTTGAGCGAGGGAATCCCGGCAATGGTACAGCTGAGGTCTGCCATGGTCCCGCCTCCTTAACACTGTGATGCCGACAGGGCGGCGTGAATGGCCTTGGCGGCGCGCTTGCCGTCCTCAACGGCCTGAACGGTCAGATCCTGACCGCTGGCGATACAGTCCCCCCCGGCATACACCCCGAGCAGAGAAGTCTGACCGTCGGCATCGACGACAATCTTGCCGCCGTGCAGGGTCAGGCCGGACAGCGCCGCCGGAGCCAGTGACTGGCCGATGGCCTTCAGCACCAGATCAGCGGCAATCTCAAACCGCCGTCCGGTGTCGGTCAGGCGGCCAGCGTCGAGACGCGTGCGTTCGAACACCAGCCCCTCGACATGGCCGTTGCCCTTGATTTCCACCGGCTTGGCCCAGTGGCGGATCACCACACCGTTGGTGGCAGCCAGATCCTGTTCATAGGCGGTGGCCCCCATCTGCTGCGGGCCACGGCGGTAGACCAGCGTCACCTCCTCCGCCCCCAGCCGCTTGGCCTGCACGGCGGCATCAATGGCGGTGTTGCCGCCGCCGATCACCACCACCGAAGCGGCGGAGCAATAAGAGGGCAGATCATCGCTCTGGCGCAGACCGGCAATGAAGTCGATGGCATCGACCACCCCGGCCTTATCCTCTCCCGACAGGCCGAGATCATTGGTTTCCCCCAGCCCGACACCAAGGAACACCGCGTCAAAGTCCTGCCGCAGGGCTTCCAGCGTCAGGTCCGGCCCCAGCGGTCGGCCGTATTCGATGGTGATCCCGCCGATGGCCAGCACGAAGTCCACTTCCTGCTGCGCAAAGCCGCCGGTCATCTTGTAGGCGGCCAGGCCATATTCATTCAGGCCGCCCGGCTTGGGCTTCGCCTCGAAAAGGGTGACACTGTGCCCGTTGACGGCCAGCGCATGGGCGCAGGCCAACCCGGCCGGACCGGCCCCGACCACCGCAATCCGGCGACCGGTTTCGGCAGCGCGGACAAAGGGATAGGGTGCAGCCCGGTTTTCGAGCAGATGATCGACCGCATAGCGCTGTAACCGGCCGATTTCCACCGGAGTGTCTTCCGCCCGGTTGCGGACGCAGGCCTGCTGACAGAGAACCTCGGTCGGACAGACCCGGGCGCAGGTGCCGCCCAGAATGTTCGACGACAGAATGGTGCGGGCGGCCCCGTCCGGGTTGCCGGTGCTGATGCGGCGGATGAAGCCCGGAATATCAATGGAGGTCGGGCAGGCGGTGACACAGGGCGCATCATAGCAATACAGGCAGCGATTACTTTCCGCCATGGCCTGAAGATCTGTCAGGCAGGGGTGAAGATCTGAGAAATTCTGTTCAATCTGGGCAGCCGTCAACGGGTGCCCGTCTGCCGAAATCACCGGCAGCGACGGTACGGAATGGGTCATGGGTCTCTCCCGATGCCGCAGCCCGCAGGGCCCGCGCAGCATTGATGGCTGCGCGTCTGCCGTTACGGGCGTCAGCGGAAATAAAAAAGGCCGGATGGTCGCTGACGGCGTGTCAGCGGCGGATCTTCAGGACCTTATCGGGGATACGGATACTGTCTCTCTCATCATGAAGTTCTCCCAACTGTGTGTGGGCGCCTCCCGAGGGGGCCATTGTTTTGCCCTCCTGTACTTCATGGAGTGGAAGCATGCGGCAATCTCGACCAAACGGTCAAGATACAAAATAAAGCGGTTTCAATTTTCCTGTAATCAATACCGTTGTCTTTTAAAAACAGAGTCCTACCGCCCTTGCACAGAAAATAAACGCAGGTGCACAATAAACAGACAGAACAAACCTTCCAGCCCCGGCTTTCCGCATCACGCCGGAGGCAAACAGGATAAAAAACTGTGGTTTTTCATCCCCCTGACCGGCCAAAAACCGACCGTAGCGCTGTTGACGGCTTCCGCGCAGGCAGGCAAGGTCAGAAGACAGGCCCGGCTTTAACAGCACCGTCCGGCGGGATCGGACCCCGGCACCGGACCGCAGAGGATCAGAATCCCCCGTCCCGCCGTTTTACCCTTTTCCGCTGCGTTTCAGGAGTGACCGCCATGACATCCTCCTCCGCCCTGCGTCCCGCCCCCCGCCCCCGGGCCAAAGCCGCGATCCGGGAAGAAAGCGAACAGACCATCCTGAAAGCCGCCGAGGCCGTATTTGCCGAACAGGGCTTCAAAGGGGCCACCACGGCGGTGATCGCCACCCGCGCCGGGGTGCCGAAGGCCAATCTGCATTATTATTTCCCCACCAAGGATGACCTGTACCGGCGGGTGATCGAAGATGTCTGCGACTCGTGGCTCAGCCGCACCGGGGCCTTCTCCCCCGCCGATGACCCGGCGATTGCGCTGACCCGCTACATTTATGCCAAGATGGACCTGTCCCGCAGCCGCCCGGACGGATCCCGGGTGTGGGCCAATGAAATGATCCGGGGGGCGCGGGTGACGTCAGACTACATCTCTGACACCGTCCGCCGCTGGCTGCGGGAGCGGGAGGCCGCCATCCGCCAGTGGGTGGACAGCGGGCAGATTGCCCCGGTCGATCCGCGCACCCTGATGTTCATGATCTGGGCCAGCACCCAGCATTTTGCCGATTTTTCCAGCCAGATCCGGTTGCTGAACGACGGCACTGACTACACCGACGCCGCCTATGCCCGCCAGAAACGGCATGTGGCGGAAATATTGCTGCGGGGAGTCGGCCTGTCGGTGCCCGACTCGGTTGATGCTACCTATAGCGGAACGGTCCCCGCCTGAACCGTCCTTTTTCAGCCCCACTCCAACCGGAAGCCCACCGATGACCGCCCACCATCACCCGGACCATCACCCCGATCATCATCCGGACCACCACCGGGCCGCCGCCGCCCGGTTATGGCATGCCCTGAAGCCGTTCCCGCGCTATCCGCTGGTCACCCCCGGCACCGGCAGCCACACCGCCCTGCCCGCCCTGTCGGCTGACCTTGGCATCACCCTGACCCTGATGCGCGATGATGTCGGGGCCTATGGCGGTGGCGGCAACAAACTGCGCAAACTGGAATACCTGCTGGGGGCCGCGCTGGAGCAAGGGGCGAAAACCGTCATCACCGTCGGTGCGGTCCAGTCCAACCACTGCCGCCTGACCGCCGCCGCCTGTCGCCGGGCCGGGCTGGAACCGCATCTGGTGCTGGTGCGGATGGTCCCCAACACCACCCCGGACTATGTCAACAACGGCAACGTGCTGCTGGATACGCTGGCCGGGGCCGTCCTGCATTACGTCGATACCGCCGAGGAGGCCCGCGCCACCATCGCCACCCTGATGCAGACCCTTGACCACCCCTATTACATTCCGGCGGGTGGATCGGACGCCACCGGGGCACTGGGGTATGTACAGGCGGTGGCCGAGATCCTCGACAGCGGTCAGCACTGGGACCTGATCGTCACCACGCTGGGCAGCGGCGGCACTCAGGCCGGGCTTCTGGCCGGATATGCCGCCGCCGGTGTGCCACAGCGAATTCTCGGCCTCAGCATCGGCTATACGGTGGCCGAGGCCACCCCCATCGTCGCCACCGACGCCGCCAATACCCTGACCCTGCTCGGCAGTTGCGCCAACGCACCGGCACCGTGGATTGATGACCGGGGCAAGGGGGAAGGCTATGGCATTGTCAGCCCGGCGGGCAACGACGCCATCACCGCCATGATCCGGCAGGAAGGGGTGTTCCTTGATCCGGTCTACACCGGCAAGGCGATGGGGGCGCTGTTCTCGGCTGTCCACGACGGCACCATCCGCGCCCGCAGCCGGGTGCTGTTCATCCACACCGGCGGCTTCCCCGGTCTGTTTGCCTACCAGCCGTTCCTGACCCCGGTGCAGGCGCACGGCTGATCACTGCCCATGTTCACTTTTTTTTGGGGGGGGGGATCACTCCGGAGGCTTCCAGCGGGCCGCCCCGGCCAGAGGCCCCCCGGAGCCATCCTGTATCAGCACCGCCATCCCCTGCCCGGCCTCCGGCGGGGTCAGGGGCAGGCTGGCGGCCTGTCCGGCCCAGTCCCCCACAACGGTCAGGGAGCGGACCACGTTGCTGTGCACCAGACGACGGCCTGCATTTTCCCCCCGGCCCACGGAAACCTCCTGCCGCAGGTCATAGGTCACCCGCCACAGGGTCAGCGGGCGGGTGACGGCAGGGCTCTCCGGCAGATCAACATGGAACGCCCCCTCCTGCTGCCGGATCACCGGGCGGACGGGCAACGGGGCAGACTGTCTCAGCAGGGTATCAACCTCGGTGCGCCGGGACCCGATCACATCGCGGTGCCCGTTGATCACCATCTGCGGGGTATACAGCTGCCCGCCGCTGACCCGTGCCGCATAAGCCCGCTGCCGGGCGGTGTGGGCCGGGGCGGCGAACGGGTCCTTCCACCCCAGCGCATCCCAGTAATCGACATGAATCTCCAGCGCCAGCAGGGACGGGCGCGCAACCAGCTCCCGCAGCAGGGCCTCTGCCGGCGGGCAGGAGGAACACCCTTCCGAGGTGAACAGCTCCACCACGGTCATCGGCAGATCGGGTTCCGGGGCCTGTGGCGCAGCCGCCACCGCAGGCCCGGACAGCCAGAGAACGGTCACACCGGCGGCATACAGCCGGGCAGACCACCCTCCGGACAGAACAGTCCGGTGTTGTGTCATGCCCCCAGTCTGCGCCCCGGCCTGTCCGGCCGCCAGTCACAGCCGCGTGTCTCACGGCATCGTGACCGGACGGTCATGACCGGACAGCCCTGTGGTCCCGGATCAGGACTGATCGTGGGAGGTACAGTTCGGCGCCGTGTGGCACCAGTTCCTGAAACTGGCCGCAGCCCCGCTCTCAATTTCCGCAGCGGTACACCCGCCAAGCAGCGTCAACATCATCATCAGGCACAGCGCTGGAACAGACCGGGTCTTCATCACGCGTCTCCCAGTTTGCGGACGCAAGACCATACCAAGCCTCAGCCCCCCGGAACAGGCCCGGCGCGACATCCGGAGCGGCTCCGGCGTTGCCATCGCCCGGCCCCCCGGCTACTCTGGGGTTCAGCGCCGGGTGGCACTGACCGGGCACCCCCCGGCGCTGCGGCTGAACGCGCCTGACCCCGCCACCGTCATGTCAGGCCGGACCGGGGACTGTTTTCACCATGACCGACCTTCCGACCCCGCCGGTCTCCCCGCCGCCGATGGCCCATCCCCTGCGCTTCACCGGCAGCACTGCGGGCTATTTCCGCCTGTGGCTGGTCAACCTGCTGCTGAGCGTGGCAACGCTGGGGGTCTGGTCCGCCTGGGCCAAGGTGCGGACCAAGAAGTACTTTTACGGCCATACCCGGCTGGCCGGTTCGGCCTTTGACTACGACACCACCGGCTGGGTGATCCTGAAGGGGCGGGCTGTCGCCGTCGCGGTGATCGCGGTGTGGTCGGTGCTGACCGGCTTTGCCCCGCTGGCCGCCCTGCCGCTGGGTGCGGTGGTGTTCTTCGGGCTGCCGTGGATCATCAACCGGGGCCTGCGCTTTAACGCCCGCGTCACGGTGTGGCGCAATGTACGGTTTGATTTTCAGGGCAGCTACGGGCGGACCCTGCTGTACTTTTTCGTGCTGATTATCCCGGTCTACATGACCGGGCTCCTTGGCCTGCCGTGGCTGCAACGGGCCCGCAGCCGGTATCTGACCGAATCCTACCGCTTCGGCACCGCGCCATTCCACCTGACCGCCGATCTGGGGGAGTTCTACGCCGCCTATCTGAGGACGGTTCTGGCCGGGGTGCTGATGCTGATCCCGGCCATTGGTATCGGCGTCGGTCTGGCCGTGGGGCTCGACGGTTCTACGGTGCTGGACAGCCTGAACTCCGATCAGGCCGCCGGAGTGACCCTTGTTGCCATTTATGCCGGGATCTTTGTTCTGACAGCGACGGTCCTGCCCTATCTGCGGGCGCAGATTCTGGCCCTGACCCTGAACGGAACCACCCTCGGCGGCAGCGCCACCGGACGGCTCCACCGGTTTTCCTGCACCCTGTCCCCGGTCCGCTACGCCTGGATCTGCCTGAGCAATCTGGCGGCGGTGGCGGTCAGTCTGGGGCTGCTGATGCCGTGGGCCACGGTACGCCTCCACCGCTACACGGTCGGGGCCATCACCGCCCACGCGGCGGAAGACCTTGACGGCTTCGTCAGCGCGCAGGAAACCGCTTCCGGCGTCATCAGTTCCGAAATCATGGATCTGGAAGGGATCAGCGTTGCCCTCTGACCCCGGCCCCACCGTTGACGGTGTCTTCTACCCCGCCGGGACCAGCCGCCCCCTTGCCGCCACCCTGACCGCCACCGGCGGCACCCTGTCCCTGACCGCCGGTGGCCTGATCCGGCCGGTCCCGGACGGTTTCCGGGTCAGCGAGCGCCTGACCGGGGTGGCCCGGGCCCTGACCCTGCCGGACGGCGGACGGTTCGTGACCGAGGACGGCAGCGGCTTCAGCGCCCTGCTGGCCACCTGCGGACACCGCGACCGGGGCGGGCTGATGACCCGGCTGGAGCAGCGCGGACGGCTGGTTATGGTCCTGCTGGTGGCCCTGACCCTGCTGCTTGTGCTGGGCCTGCGGCTGATGATCCCGGCGGCCAGCCACTGGCTGGCCCATCAGATTCCCCCGGCGATTGAACGCCAGATCGGACGGGGCACGCTGACCACTCTGGACCACGGACTGTTCAGCCCGACCACCCTGCCCGAAGAGGAACAGCGGCGGCTTTCCGCCCTGTTCAACCGCCTGCGCGACACCGCAGGCCTGCCGCCGGAGGTGACGCTGGAATTCCGGCAGGGCAACCGGCTGAAGGCCAATGCCGTCGCCCTGCCCGGCGGGCCGGTGGTGCTGACCGATGAGATGGTGGCCCTGATTCCGCAGGACGACGCGCTGGCCGGAATTCTGGCCCACGAACTGGGACATCTGCACGCCCGCCACGGCCTGCAACAGATGATCCGTTCCAGCCTGTGGCTGGTCTCCGTCACCCTCTACATCGGCGACGACGCCGGGCTGTCAGATCTGGTCAGCGGATCGACGCTGGCACTGATCGACAGCGGGTATTCCCGCGATGATGAGCGGGACGCCGACACCTACGCCCTTGCCCTGACCGCGCGGGCCGGATTTTCCCCCGGCGGGCTGGCAGACGCCCTGACCGCGCTCCGGAGTACCTGCCGGACGGACTGTGACAGCGGATCCCTGCTGTCCACCCATCCCGGCCTGACGGAACGGATCGAGCAGGCCCGCCCGCGCTAGGTGTGCGGCCCGCCCGATCCAACGGAACTCTCCGCGTCACTCCGCCCGGTGCAGGCGCAGCGGACCGGAGGACTGGCACACCGGCATCACTTCCAGCCGGTTAATGTTGACATGCGGCGGCAGCGACACCGCCCAGAACACCGTCTCGGCAATATCGTCCGGGCGCAGCGGCTCGGTTCCGGCATACAGGGCCTTGGCCCGGTCGGCATCCCCTTTGAAGCGCACCAGCGAGAATTCACTTTCCGAATGACCCGGCTCGATGCAGGTGACCCGCACCCCGGTGCCATGCAGATCGGTGCGCAGGTTCAGGCTGAACTGATGGACAAAGGCCTTGGTCGCCCCATAGACGTTGCCGCCGGGGTACGGATAGGTCCCGGCAATCGACCCCAGATTGACCACGGTCGCCCCGGCCCCGTCCGGCGTCGCGGCGGTGGCGATCAGGCGCGGCAGCAGAATGCGGGTGCAGATGGTCATGCCGGTGATGTTGGTGTCGATCATCGTCTGCCAGTCCGACAGCGAAGCCGACTGGGCCGGATCCAGCCCCAACGCCAGCCCGGCGTTGTTGACCAGCGTGTGGACGGCGGCAAAGTCCGGCGGCAGGGCATCCACCACCGCCTGCACCTGTGCGGCATCCCGCACATCCATCACCGCGCCATGCACCGGCACCAGCGCCGACAGTTCGGCCTTCAGGGCCTCCAGCCGGTCGGCGCGGCGGCCGGTCAACACCAGCGACCAGCCTTCACGGGCGAAACGGCGGGCGCAGGCCGCGCCAAATCCGGCAGTTGCGCCGGTGATAAAAACAACCTTGCTCATCAGGGGAGCCTCCATACGGCCAGATGATCCATTGCCCCTACCTTGCCCGCCTGCGGGCCGGAAGGCCACCGCCGATATGTGTTACCGAACAAGTTCAAGCGTTTCCGCCGCTTCCGACAGGATCCAGTCCCGGAAGGCCCGCACCCCCGGCAGATCAGCCTTATGGTCCGGGTAGACGACGTAATAGGAATGACTGCTGCGGATCGCCTGCGCGAACGGGCGGACCAGCGCCCCGCTGGCCAGTTCATCCTGAATCAGGAACAGCGGCAGGATCGCCATCCCCAGCCCGGCCACCGCTGCCTGCGCCACCAGATGGAAGTGTTCAAACCGGGGGCCGACAAAAGCATCCAGCCCGGTCACCCCTTCAGCAGCACACCATTCCTGCCACGCCCGGGGCCGGGTCGAATGCTGCAACAGGGTAAACTCCCGGATCCGGTCGGGGGTCAGCGGTCCCCGCCCCTCCAGCAGGCGCGGCGCACAGACCGGGGCGATATCCTCGCCCATCAGGCGGTGCGACTGTGCCCCCGGCCAGCTTTCCGCCCCGAAATGGATGGCGATGTCGGCACTTTCCTCGCTGAAATCAAAGGGCCGGATCTGGGTGATCAGGTTCAGCTGAATATCGGGATGCTTCTCGGTGAAGCGCGACAGACGCGGCACCAGCCAGCGGGATCCGAAGGTCGGCAGACAGGCCACCGTCAGTAGTCCGCCCCGGTTATGATAGGCCATCACCTGCACCGTCGCTGTTTCCGCCCGGTCAAGAACTGCCCGGATCTCTCCGGCATAGACTTCCCCTACCGGAGTCAGCACAATGCGCTGCTTGACCCGCCGGAACAGTTTGCGCTGCAAAAAGTCCTCCAGATTGCGGATCTGGCGGCTGACCGCACTTTGCGTCATGTTCAGCTCCTCCGCCGCCCGGGTGATACTGCTGTGGCGGGCAGCAGCCTCGAAGCATTGCAGGGCGGTCAGGGAAGGCAGGATGCGGCGCATGGCGGGTCTGGTCCGGGCTGTCACTTCATGACGAAGCGGAATGAAGTGTTAGCTTATTATCGTTATTCACGCCGGTCAAAGCCGGGTTAAATCGCTTCATCCCCGGATACCCCGGAGAACTCAACGAAGCGGGCATGGCATGACCTCCAGCAAAGCGGATGTGGTGATCATCGGCGGCGGCATCATCGGCAGTGCCATCGCCTGGTGGCTGACCCGCCAGCCCGGATATACCGGCCGCGTGGTGGTGGTCGAGAAGGACCCGACCTATCAGTATTCCTCCACCACCCTGTCCGCCGCCTCAATCCGTCAGCAGTTCTCCACCCCGGAGAACATCGCCATGTCGGCCTATGGCATCGACTTCCTGCGCAACGTCAAGACCCTGCTCGACAGCAAAACCGAAATCGGACTGCACGAAGGCGGCTATCTGATGCTGGCGACGGCCTCCGGCCGCGATACCCTTGCCCGCAACGTTGCCCTTCAGCGCCGCCACGGGGCCCGCATCGAGCTGTTCAATGTCGCCGAACTGGCCCGCCGCTTCCCGTGGCTGACGCTGGAGGATATCGACTGCGGCGGCTATGGCGTCACCGGGGAAGGCTGGTTTGATGCCTATGCCCTGTTGCAGGGCTTCCGCCGTTGCGCCCGCCGTCAGGGGGTGGATTACATCACCGACGAAGTGACCGCCGTAACGGTGGAAAACGGGATTGCCCGCAGCGTCTCCCTGCTCGGTGGCAGCACCATTTACTGCGGCACCGTGGTCAACGCTGCCGGGGCCGCCGGGGGCCGGGTGGCGGCGTTGTCCGGCCTGACCCTGCCGGTGGAGCCGCGCAAGCGTTGCGTCTTTGTGTTTTCCTGCCCGGCCGAGGCGACCATCACCGACTGCCCGCTGGTGGTCGATCCGTCGGGCCTTTACTTCCGGCGCGAAGGAACCCAGTTCATCACCGGCATCCCGCCGGAACAGGATCCGGCCTGCTGGGACTTCGACGTGGACCATGCTCTGTTTGACCGGGTGATCTGGCCGCTGCTGGCCGCCCGGGTTCCGGCCTTTGAGTCCCTGCGCATGACCAATGCATGGGCCGGGCATTACGAGTATAACACACTGGACCAGAATGCGATTCTTGGCCCGCACCCGGAGGTGTCCAATTACCTGTTCGCCAACGGCTTCTCCGGTCACGGGCTTCAGCAGGCCGCCGCCGCCGGGCGCGCCACCGCCGAGCTGATCGTCCATGGCACCTATAAGAGCATCGACCTGTCGATCTTCAACTATGACCGCATCGCCGCCAGACGCGCGGTGCGGGAACTGAACGTAATCTGATCTGTTTTCCGGTTTACCCCCTTTTAACGAAAATATCAGGGATTTCAGAGATATGACCCACACCGACATCCTCGCCAAAAGCGGCCTGACCGCCGCCGACCTGACCGGCGGCTCGCTGGCCGTCCGCTCCCCGGTGGATGGCGCCGCGCTGGCCACCGTGACGGAAATCGACGCCGCCGCCATGCCGGGCGTGATCGCCTCCGCCAAGGCCGCCTTCAACGAATGGCGCAAGGTGCCGGGCCCGAAGCGCGGGGAACTGGTCCGCATCCTCGGCGAGGAACTGCGCGCCGAGAAGGAAACCCTCGGCCGTCTGGTCACCCTGGAATGCGGCAAGATCTATCAGGAAGGTCTTGGCGAAGTGCAGGAAATGATCGACATCTGCGATTTCGCCGTCGGTCTGTCCCGCCAGCTGCACGGCCTGACCATCGCCTCGGAACGCCCGGATCACGCCATGCGTGAAACCTGGCACCCGGCCGGTGTCGTTGCCGTCATCTCCGCCTTCAACTTCCCGGTCGCCGTCTGGGCGTGGAACACCGCGCTGGCCCTGATCTGCGGTGACAGCGTGATCTGGAAGCCGTCGGAAAAGACCCCGCTGACCGCCATCGCCTGCCAGAAGATCCTTGACCGCGCCCTGGCCCGTTTCGCCGATGCTCCGGCCGGCCTGCACCACACCGTCATCGGCGGCCGTGCCGTCGGTGAAGCGCTGGTGGACAGCCCCGACGTCGCCATCGTCTCGGCCACCGGCTCCACCCGCATGGGCCGCGAAGTCGCCCCGAAGGTCGCCGCCCGCTTCGGCCGCTCGATCCTCGAGCTGGGTGGCAACAACGCCATGATCGTCACCCCGTCCGCCGATCTGGAAATGGCCGTCCGCGCCATCGTGTTCTCCGCTGTCGGCACCTGCGGCCAGCGCTGCACCAGCCTGCGCCGCCTGATCGTTCACCGGTCGGTGAAGGACCAGCTGCTGTCCCGCCTGACCGCCGCCTACAAGTCGGTGCGCATCGGCAACCCGCTGCTGGACGGCACGCTGGTCGGCCCGCTGATCGACAAGGCCTCCTTCGACGGCTTCTCCGCCGCGATTGCCAATGCCAAGGCCGAGGGCGGCACCGTCCTGACCGGCGGCGAGCGTACCCTGACCGCCGAATTCCCGGATGCCTACTACGTCACCCCGGCGATCGTCGATATGCCGGCCCAGTCGGCGGTGGTGAAGCACGAAACCTTCGCGCCGATCCTCTACGTCCTGACCTATGACGACTTCGATCAGGCGGTCCACCTGCAGAACGACGTGCCGCAGGGCCTGTCTTCCTGCATCTTCACCACCGACGTGCGCGAAAGCGAATTCTTCCTGTCGGCTCAGGGCTCTGACTGCGGCATTGCCAACGTCAACATCGGCCCGTCGGGTGCGGAAATCGGCGGCGCCTTCGGCGGCGAGAAGGAAACCGGCGGTGGCCGTGAATCCGGCTCCGACGCGTGGAAGGGCTACATGCGCCGCCAGACCAACACCGTGAACTATGGCCGCTCCCTGCCGCTGGCACAGGGTATCAAGTTCGATCTGTAGGATGTAAGGTCCCACCGGGGCATGGCAGGCTTGTGCCGCCATGCCCCGGCCCCTTTCCCTCCGTTATCCCCCTTTCTTTCCGGTTGCTGACGCCCGGGCCGTTTGACCGGCCTGCCCTTTCCCATGCCGTCAGACCCCAGCTTTCAGGAGTCCGGTCCGTGATCCCCAAGACTGCCGCGCAGGTTCTGGTTGAAACCCTCGCCCTCAACGGGGCCACCAAGGCGTTCGGCGTACCGGGCGAGAGCTACCTCGCCGTCCTCGACGCCCTCGTGGACAGCGATATCGAATTCATCAATGCCCGTCAGGAAGGCGGGGCCGCCATGATGGCCGCCGCCCATGGCCGCATGACCGGCCAGCCGGGCATCTGCATGGTCACCCGCGGCCCCGGTGCCACCAACGCCAGCGCCGGTGTCCATGTCGCGTTTCAGGATTCCATCCCGATGATCCTGTTCATCGGGCAGGTGGCGCGCGATCAGGCCGACCGCGAAGCCTTCCAGGAAATCGACTACCGCCGCATGTTCGGCCAGATGGCCAAGTGGGTCGCCCAGATTGATGACGCCAGCCGCATGGCTGAATACATCTCCCGCGCCTACCACACCGCCACCTCCGGCCGTCCCGGCCCGGTGGTGCTGGCCCTGCCGGAAGACATGCTGCACCTCCCGGCCCCGATGCCGGCCCTGACCCCGTACCGCCGCGCCGAAGCCGCCCCGACCCCGCAGGCCCTGCTGGAGCTGTCGGAGCGCCTCGCCAAGGCCGAAAAGCCGTTCCTGCTGATCGGCGGCGGCGGCTGGGATCAGGCCACCTGCGACATCCTCGCCGGGTTCGCCAGCCAGAACAACCTGCCGGTCGGCGTGTCCTTCCGCTGTCAGGACCTGATCGACAACGATCACCCCAACTACGTCGGCCATGTCGGCATCGGCATCGATCCCAATCTGGCCAAGACCATCCGCGAGTCCGACCTGCTGCTGGTGCTGGGGGCCCGTCTGGGGGAAATGACCACCAGCGGCTATGAACTGCTGGTGCCGCCGCGTCTGGACAAGACCCTGATCCACATCCACGCCTCGGCGGAGGAACTGGGCCGCGTCTATCAGGCCGACCTGCCGATCAACGCCGACGTGCGGTCCGCCACCCGGGCGCTGGCCAGCCTTGGCCGGGTGTGGGGCGGCGATGACAGCCGGGTCAAGGCCCTGCGCGCCAACTTCGAAGCCTTCACCACCCCGACGCAGGTGCCCGGCCCGGTCAACATGGGCGAAGCGATCAAGGTCATGGACTCGCTGCTGCCGAAGGACTCGATCCTGTGCAACGGCGCGGGCAACTACGCGATCTGGCTGCACCGCTTCCACCGTTACCACACCTACGGCGGTCAGCTGGCCCCGACCTGTGGCTCCATGGGCTTCGGCACCCCGGCGGCGGTGGCGGCGTCCATCGCTGATCCGTCCCGGGTGGCGGTGGCCTTCTCCGGCGACGGCTGCTTCCAGATGACCCTTCAGGAATTTGCGGTGGCCGTGCAGTATGGCACCCGCTTCATTCAGGTGGTGGTCAACAACGGCATGTACGGCACCATCCGCATGCATCAGGAACGCACCTATCCGGGCCGCGTTTCCGGCACCCGCCTGTCCAACCCGGACTTTGCGGCCATGGGCCGTGCCATGGGCGGCAACGGCGAAGTGGTGGAACGCACCGAAGACTTCGGTCCGGCCTTCGCCCGGGCGCTGGCCTCTGACCGGCCGACCCTGATCGAAGTGCGGGTTGACCCGGAAGCCCTGACCCCGGCCGCCACCCTCAGCGGCACCCGCGAAGCGGCGCTGAAGGCCAAGACCAAGGGCTAAACCCGACCGACAGGCCGATTATCAGGAGGCAGCCCGCACGGCTGCCTCCTGTTTTGTTGATTGGCAAGGCCCCGGCACCCCAGTATAGATGCAGGGACAGAGAGTATGGTGGGAGAGACCCCGTGACCCGCACGCTGATCAAGGCAACCCTGATGGCCGCCACCCTGATGGGCACGGCGCTGGTGCAGGGCTGTGCACCGGTGCGCGACACCTACGCCGCCCGCCCGGCCGATGCCTACGGAACGGTCAGCGGACAGGTGGTGATGCTGACCCGGCAGGCCCTGCCGGAAGAAGCGGTCATCGAGGTGGCGATTCTGGACAACAGCAACGTCAATCCCGCCCCGGCGATCCTCGGCAACACCTCCCTCGACGGACAGGGGCCGATGCCCTTTCCGTTCCGACTGACCTACCGCCGCGATGCCCTGATCCCCGGCCACACCTACCGGCTGGAGGCCAGCATGGCCACCAACGGGCGGATCCTGTCTGTGGGCGAGGTGCCGGTCACCCTGTCGGCCACCCCGGGACCGGAGACCGATCTGGGCGCTGTGATCCTGCGCCCGGTACCGCCGAAGCCGAAAGCAGAGTGACCTATACGTCACCTTTCTCTCTTTAACGATACCTGAATTCAGGTATGCTGGGCGGCAGAAAAACAACCGCCCGGCCCGGACCCCTGTCCGCGGACCGCCGACAGGGAGATCACCATGTCCGACACCGCGACCCTTTCCAGCGCTCTGGCCCAGCCCGAAGACCTGGCCCAGCCGGTGGATATCCGGCGGCAGGATGGCATCCTGACCATCACCATCAACGATCCCGCCACCCGCAATGCCATGGGCACCGCCCTGTTCACCGACGGGAAAGCGGCGCTGGAAGCCGCCGCCACCGATGACGGTATCGGCGCGGTGATTCTGACCGGGGCGGGGGACACCTTCTGCTCCGGCGGTGACCTGCGGATGCTCGGCGGGCTGAAGACCCAGCCGGACAGCGTTCTCGAACAGGCGTTTGACGGCTTCCATGGGTTTATTCAGGCCCTGCGGGCGGTGCCGGTGCCGGTGATTGCCGCCGTCGAAGGCAATGCCGCCGGGGCCGGTTTCTCCATGGCGGTGGCCTGCGATCTGCTGATCGCCGCCGAGGATGCCAAATTCTCGATGGCCTATATCAAGGTCGGCCTCAATCCCGACGGCGGGGCCTCCGCCTTCCTCAGCCGGGGCCTGCCGCATCAGCTGGTGGCGGAAATCCTGTTTTCCGGCGAAGCCATCGAGGCCAGCCGCCTGCATCAGCTTGGCGTGGTCAACCGGCTGGTTCCGGCCGGGGCTGCCCTGCCAACCGCCCGGGCGCTGGCGGCCCGGCTGGCGCAGGGGCCGCGCCACGCCCTTGGCCGCTGCAAAACACTGGTCGAGCAGGCCCGCCAGAACACTCTGCCCCAGCAACTGGATCTGGAGGCCCGCCTGTTCGGTGCCGCCATCCGCGACGCGGAATCCACCGAAGGGATGTGCGCCTTTATGGAAAAGCGCGTACCCCGGTTCCGCTAAGGCCCGGCGATCCCTGTCGCTTATCTGGCATTTAATGAAAGCTGGCGGGTTGCCGCCCGTTGGAAAACCGGCAGGCTGCCGCCCGCTGGCCCGCTTGGGGTCGGGGACCCCAAACCCCCTTTGGTATTCTTTCAGACAAAAAGGGGGCAGGGACATCACCCCAGCGAGTGCCGGTGGAATCCACCGTCCGTCAACGAGAGCATTCTCCCTCAGCCCGGAGTGGCAGGCCGCATAAACGGCGCGTCGGTCATCAGGCGGTTTTCCTGACTGACCAGATTCCCGGCGGCGGCACTGGCCGCCTGATAGGCGTGCCAGTCCGGATCCGCCGCCAGCGCCGCCCGCTTCCGTTCGCGGTCTGCCGCATCGGCATAGACCCAGATGTGCAGATAGGTGTTCACCGGCCCGACATCGGGGGCGAGAAAGCACAGCGGCGGCCCGAGATGGCGGGACTGGACGGCAAAGCCATGCTCCTGATACAGCGCCAGTTGCTGTTTCAGGGTATTGGGGCGGCAGGTGTATTCCCGCACGTCATACAGCATCGCGGTGCTCCCCCATCCGCCCCTTACAGAAACCCGTACAGGCGGGCCGGGTTGTCAACAAACATCAGGCGCTGCGCCGCCGCATCCGGCTGCCAGCCACGCACCACTTCCAGCAGGGCGCGGTCACTGGGCCGCCCGTCCGGCGGGCACATCACATGCGGCCAGTTGCTGCCCCACAGCATCCGCTCCGGCGCATGGGCCATCACCCGGCGCGCCACCGCCCCGACATCGGCATAGTCCGGGGCTCCGGAGCGCGAAATCTCGTAGCATCCGGCAATCTTGACGTAGCAGTTCCCCCGGTCGATCAGGCGCAGCAGGGTGTCCACCCGGGCGTCATCCGGCGCAACCGGCTCCAAAAACTTACCGATATGGTCGATGACATACGGGCCGGGAATTTTTTCCAGGGCCGCCACATGGTCATCAATCTCCCGCCCGTCAAACTGGACGATGCACGACCAGCCAAACGCCACAATCCGTTCTGACACCGCCGTCAGGGACGGCATCCGGTAGGCCCCGCCAAGGTTCATGATCCGGCAGCCCCGGACCCCCAGTGCGGTCAGCCGTTCCATCTCGGCATCGCTCAGGTCGGCCCCGGCGGCGATCACCCCCCGGGCGGACTCCCCCAGATCGGCCAGAGCCTCCAGAACCGGGGTATTGTCGGTCTGATGGGCATTGGCCTGCACCACCACCACCCGGCGGCAGCCAAGCTGCCCCTGAACCTGCTGGCGGTAGGCCGCAAGATCGGGGAAGTCCACCGGGCACGACGGCCCCCCCGGCTGGGACGGGATATGCGCCGGATACAGGTGCATATGGCTGTCGATGGCCTCAGGCGGCAGCGGAACAAAAGCAGTCATCAGAACGTCTCCGGGGCGTAGGCCGCAAGGGCCTCGCGGTTGATCTCAATCCCCAGACCGGGGCCATCCGGGACCGTCAGGATGCCATCCACCGGTTCCAGCGGGGTGGCGACAATCGCCTGCCGGAACGGATTGGGGGTGCGGTCAAATTCCAGATGCGGTGAGCGCGCCTCGTGGGCGGGCGGGGCCGGGGGCAAAATGGCGTGGGCGTGCAGGGCGGCGGCAATCGCCACCGCCGTCCCCCAGACGTGGGGCACCACCCGCACCGGATGGACATCGGCCAGTGTCAGCACCCGCCGGAACTCCGACAGACCACCCAGACCGCAGACATCAGGCTGAAGGATATCCACCGCCCCGGCCTGAAGCGCCTGCGCGAAACCCCAGCGACTGTGCCACGTCTCCCCGCCTGCCACCGGAATCGGCTGGCTGCGGCGGATCCGGGCGTAGGCCTCCAGCGCTTCCGGCACCACCGGCTCCTCGAACCACGCCAGATCATACCGTTCGGCGCGGCGGCCAAGGGCGATGGCGTCAATGGCGTCGTAGCCATGGTTGGCATCAATCGCCAGCGTCACCTCCGGCCCGATGGCCTCGCGCACGGCAGCAATGGTGGCCAGATCATCGGCAATGCCAAAGCCGATCTTGATCTTGCAGGCCCGGAACCCGGCCTGCACCGCCGCCGTCATTTCCGCCACCGTCGCCTCGATCCGGTTGCGGCCGACCGGGCGGAATCCGCCGGTGGCATACACCGGAATCCGCGTGCGGTGCGCCCCGCCCATCAGCACATGCACCGGGGCATTGAAGTGCTTGCCGGTCAGGTCCCACAGGGCAATATCAAGGCCGGACAGCGCCGTCATCGTCACCCCGCGTTGGCCCTGATCGCGGAACTGGTTGTACAGGGTCAGCCAGTGGCGCTCGATCTCCAGCGGCGATCCGCCGATCAGCAGCGGCGCCATCGCCTGCACCATCGCCGCATTGGCGGTGGCCGGGCCAAGGCATTCCCCCCAGCCGGTCAGGCCGCTGTCGGTGACAATTTCCACCAGACAGTGGAACCGGGCATCAAACTGCGAGAACGACGACTGAAACGGCTGATCCAGCCGATGGTACAGCAGATGGGTATGAACGGCGGTGATCCGCATGGGGACCTCGGCTGACAGGAAAAACAGGCGGGAGGCAACGCCCCGGGGCAGGCCTGTGCCGCCCCGGGGAGGATCCTGTTACGCCGCCCGGGCGACGGACTGCGCCTGAATCAGGCGGGTCAGGTCCGCCAGCTCCGCCGGGGTCAGGTCTGTCAGCGGCGGCCGGACCGGGCCGGGATCCCGCCCGACAGCCGCCAGACCGGCCTTGATGATCGACACCGCATAGCCGGGGGAGCGGTCACGCAGGGCCGCGAAGGGATAGAAGAAGTCGGTCAGGATCCGGGTCATCGTCGCCCGGTCCTTGCCGCGCATCGCCCGGTAAAACTCCAGCGCCAGCTCCGGCACGAAGTTGAACACCGCCGAGGAATAGGTGGTGACGCCCATGGCGTCATAGGCTTCGGCAAACAGTTCGTGGGTCGGCATGCCACCAATATAGGTCAGGCGGTCGCCCAGCCGGGCCACAATCTCCCGCACCTGCTGAATGTTGCCGGTGCCGTCCTTGAAGCCGATCAGGTTGGGGCAGGCATCGGCCAGCCGGGCGACGGTGTCGGCATTGGCGATGCTGTTGGCACGGTTGTAGATGATGACGCCGATATCCACCGCATCGCAGACCGCCTTGATATGGGCGTACAGACCGGCCTGCGGGGCACCGATCAGGTAATGCGGCAGCAGCAGGATGGCATCGGCTCCGGCGGCCTGCACCGCCTGCGCCACCTCCACCGCCTGCCGGGTGCCATAGCCGCAACCGGCAATGATCGGGGTGGCCCCGGCCGCTTCCTTCGCCGCCGCGACAACCTGCGGGATTTCCGCCGGAGTCAGCGAGAACAGTTCGCCGGTGCCGCCGGCGGCAAACAGGGCGGCGGCCTCGTACTGCGACAGCCACGCCACATGATCCTGATAAGCCGCCCGGTTGAAGTCATGGCTGGCGGCATCAAAATGGGTGACCGGAAACGACAGCAGACCGGAACCCAGAACGGTTTTCAGCGCAGAATAATGCATCACGGGATCTTCCTGACGGGGGAGCGGCCGCCGCCCTCGGGGCGCCAGCGGGGAAGGAGGAGCCGGAAACACTCCGGCCGCCGTGAGAAAGATAGTATGACAACACCATCACCTGTCAATAGTCATATGATGACTTAGAGCGAGTCATCTCCTGAACACTCACTCCCCGGCCAGACTGGTGCGCCGGTGCGCCGCCCGCGCCAGTGCCCGGTAACGGTCCGTCCCCCCCGCCAGATGCTGGCGCATGGCCGTCCGCGCCGCTTCCGGATCATGTCGGAGAATCGCCTCCAGAATCGCCCGGTGCTCCTGATTCAGCTGCTCCTCCAGCGCCTGATTGCGCGGCAGACCGGCCTCCTCCCGCAGGCGGGAGCGGGGAATCGTCCGGTTGCCCAGATAGGTCAGAAACTCGATAAAGCGGGGATTGTTGGTGGCCCGGGCAACCGACAGATGGAACTCAAAATCCTCCGACTCCGACAACTCCCCATGTTGCAGGGCCGCTTCCAGCGCATCAAAGCGGCTACAGATCTCGGCCTCCTGCGCCGGAGAGCAGCGCAGGGCCGCCAGCGCCGCCGATTCGACCTCCACCGCCGTCCGCAGCTCCAGCGCCTCAATCACATCAGAGATCTTCTGCGGGGAAATCTGGATGAAGCCCTCGCCCTCCCGCGCGGCGTCCCGGGGCGGCGGAGCGGTGACAAACACCCCGACCCCCTGCTTCGGCTGCACAAGGCCATCCGCCCGCAGACTGGCCACCGCCTCGCGGATCACCGTGCGGCTGACGCCCAGTTCCCTGTTCAGCTCCAGCTCGGTCGGCAGCTTATCGCCGGGCTTCAGCTGTCCGGACACGATGCGCTCGCGCAGGGTTTCCGTCACACGCTGCGTCAGATTCTGGCGCGGCTGCTTTCTGGCGGCAGCAGTCATGATGGCAATCCCTCTCTGTCCTTTAATGCCCTGCCCTGCGGGTCCGCAGAACGGCAACGCCATGTTGTCATACCTTTTGGAAAAGATTTATTGACCAGTCATCATACAACATGTAGCGTTCCCGTCACATGCTACCGGCTCCGCTGTCCGGTGACAACTCCCCCTACCCAGACCCATTCGGATCCACGACCGGCCCCGCCCACCGGCATCTGACCACCGGGGCCGCCAAACCAAAAAGCCGCTGCCCGGAGTGAAGAGGGTGACAACACCCCATCCGGCCGGAGTCCCGGCCCATCCCGCGCACCGGAAACGGGAGGTATGACCATGATGAAAACAATGATCGCCCGCTGCGCCACCGCCGCTGCCGGGACAGCCCTTGCCCTTGCCCTGATGAGCGGTGCGGCCCAGGCCGAATGGCGCGGCTGGAACATCCATCCGCCGGAATATCCGGTCTCCATCGGCATGGAGAAATTTGCCGAACTGGCCAAGGAAAAAACCAAGGGCCGCGTCACCGGCAAGGTCTACCACAGCGCCGTGCTCGGCGATCAGTCCGACGCCATTTCACAGGTCCAGCTGGGCGCCATTGATTTCGCCGAATTCAACATGGGTCCGATCGGCACCGCCGTGCCGGAAGTCAACGTCGTCTCCCTGCCCTTCATCTTCCGCAGCGTGGACCACATGCACCGGGTGATGGACGGCCCGGTCGGCGACAAACTGGCCGCCGCCATGGAACAGAAGGGGCTGGTGGCACTGGCGTGGTATGACTCCGGGGCCCGCTCCTTCTACAACACCAAAAAGCCGATCACCTCGCCCAACGATATGAAGGGCATGAAGATGCGGGTGATGAACAACACCCTGTTCGTCGGCATGGTGGAATCCATGGGCGGCAACGCCACCCCGATGCCCTACAGCGATGTCTACCAGTCCCTGAAGACCGGCGTCATCGACGGCGCGGAAAACAACTGGCCGTCCTACGAAAGCTCCAACCACTATGAAGTGGCGGGCTACTATTCCCTGACCGAACACCTGATCCTGCCGGAATGCCTGTGCGTCTCCAAGACCAGCTGGTCGCGGCTGTCGGCAGAAGACCAGAAGGCCGTGCGCGAGGCCGCCCGGGAAAGCGCCACCCTGCAACGGCAGCTGTGGGCTGACCGCGAAGCCAAAAGCCGTGACATGATCGTCAAGGCCGGTGGCAAGATCAACGAGATCACCAACAAAGTGCCGTTCCAGACCCAGATGGTCGCCGTCTATGAGGACGCTATCAAGAAAACTCCGGCGCTGAAGGATCTGATCGCCGACATCAAGGCCGTCCAGTAACCCTGCCCCGACCCGGCCGGGGTGGTGCCCCCACCCCGGCCCTTTCTGGTCCTTCTCGGGAGGATACCCCGGTGCTTACTCGGTTTCAGACAACCCTCCATGCCGTCCTGTCGCTGCTGGCAACGCTGGTGATGGTGCTGTCAGGTGTGGCCCTGGTGGTGCTGATCACCACCTTCGGCTGGCTGGTGTTCGGGCGCTATGCCCTTAATCAGACCCCGACCTGGGTTGAACAGCTGGCCCTGCTGCTGATTGTTTTCATTACCTTCACCGCCTCGGCCGTCGGCGTGCGCGACCGCACCCATCTGGCGGTTGACCTGCTGTTCGAATATGTGTCCCGCCCCACCCGCCGCGTGATCCTGACCGTGGTCCATCTGCTGCTGGCCGGGTTCGGTCTGCTGATGGCGGTTCATTCCACCACCCTGATGACCTTCGCCTGGGGCACGGAAATCCCGCTGCTGGGCGTTTCGGAAGGTCTGCGGGTGCTGCCGATGGTGATCGGCGGGATTCTGACCACCGCGTTTGCCCTTGGCAATATCGTCGATGACTGGGTCGCCCAGACCACGGTCAGCGCCAGTGCCGGACATGACAGCGATGCCGTCAGCCTGCCACGCTCCGCCGCCGCCGAAACCGAAGACGACCTGCCCGACGCCGTTGCCGCTGTCACCTCTCCGCTTCCGTCGCCGCAGGCACAGGCGTAACCGCCACGCCGCCCGGGCCGCCACGCGCAGGCCCCCCGACCGAATCAAGGACACCTCACCATGGGTTTGACAATTTTGCTGGGGCTGTTTGCCCTGTGTACGGTGATCGGGGTGCCGGTCGCCTACGGCATCGGGATCGCGGCGGTGGCGGCCTTCGCCTATGAAGGGCTGCCGATGCTGGTCGCCTTCCAGCGCATCATGGCCGGATCCTCTATCTTTGCCCTGCTGGCCATCCCCTTCTTCATCTTCGCCGGGGAACTGATGCTGCACGGCGGCATCGCGGTGCGCCTGATCCGCCTCGCCTCCTCCACCGTCGGCTGGATCCGCGGCGGACTGGGGCAGGTGACCGTGTTTTCAAGCATGCTGTTCGGCGGCATCTCCGGCTCGGCCGTGGCGGATACCTCCGCCATCGGCTCGCTGATGATCCCGATGATGAAAAAGAAAGGCTATGGTGACGATTACGCCGTCAACGTCACCGTCACCTCCTCCATCGCCGGCATCCTGATCCCGCCCAGTCATAACATGGTGCTGTATGTGGTGGCCGCCGGGGGCGGAATTTCCGTCTCCAAGCTGTTCCTCGCCGGGGTGGTGCCGGGCATTCTGATGTGCCTTGCCCTGTCGGTGGCCGCCCGCTGGGTGGCGGTGCGCAAACAGTATCCGACGGAAAAATTTGAGGGCCTGCCGGTGATTATCGGCAGCCTGTTCGCCGCCCTGCCGGGCCTGTTCACCGCCGTGATCATCGTCGGCGGCACCCTGTCCGGGGTGTTCACCGTGACTGAATCCGGGGCCTTCGGGGTGATCTATGCCCTGATCGTCACCCTGCTGGTGTACCGCAAGCTGACGTGGCATGCCTTCACCGCCGCCGTCAAAGCCTCCGTCCGGGTCACCGCCATGGTGATGATTCTGGTCGCCTGCGCCTCGGCCTTCGGCTACATGCTGGCCCTGTATCAGGTGCCGCAGCATCTGACCTCGCTGGTTTATGCGGTCTCCGCCAACCCGGTCATCGTGCTGCTGATGATCAACATCATCCTGCTGGTCCTTGGCATGGTGATGGACATGGCCGCCCTGATCCTGATCTGCACCCCGATCTTCCTGCCGGTGGCGGTGGCGGTCGGCATGGATCCGATCCAGTTCGGTGTGATGCTGATGCTTAATCTTGGTCTGGGGCTGTGCACCCCGCCGGTCGGGGCCTGCCTGTTCGTCGGCTGTGCCATCGGCAGTGTGCCGATCCACCGCACGGTTCAGACCATCTGGCCGTTCTACGCCGCCATTCTGGTGACGCTGGGCCTGATCACCTACATCCCGATGGTCTCCCTCGGTCTACCCGCCCTGCTGGGGGGATGACCGGCCTGACGGGTCCGGCGTGCTGTATGCCGGACCCGTCCTTCTTTCCCTGACCGCCCATTCTGCTGGAGTTTTCCGATGCAACGCCTGCTGATGACCGGTGCCGGAGGGATCGTCGGATCCATGCTGCGCCCGCACCTGCGCTCCGTCGCCCCCATCGTCCGCCTGTCCGACCTGAAGGACCCCGGCCCGGCAGAGGCCGGGGAAGAAATCATGCCCGCCGATCTCGCCGATGCTGCCGCCGTTGACCGCGCGGTGGAAGGCTGCGACGGCATCATTCACCTTGGCGGTATGTCGCTGGAAAACAGCTTCGAGGTCATCCTTGATGCCAATATCCGTGGCACCTACCACCTCTATGATGCCGCCCGCCGCTTCGGGGTAAAGCGGGTGCTGTTTGCCAGTTCCAACCATGTCATCGGCTTCCACGAGCGGGAAACCCTGCTGGATGCCGACTCTCCGCCCCGTCCGGACAGCCTGTACGGCGTGTCGAAGGGCTATGGGGAGCTGCTGGCCCGCTACTATTACGACAAGTTCGGCATCGAGACCGCCATTGTCCGCATCGGCTCCTGCTTCCCCGAACCCCGCAACCGCCGCATGCTGGCCACCTGGCTGAGCGTCGAGGACATGGCGGCACTGGTGGAGCGGGTGTTCACCGTCGACCGCCTCGGCTGCCCGATCATTTATGGGGCCTCCGCCAACCGTGAAAGCTGGTGGGATAACCGTAAGACCGGCTATCTCGGCTGGGTACCGCAGGACAATGCCGACCGCTTCCGGCACCTGCCGCATCTCAGCACACCGGAAACCGACCCCGAGGATCCGGCGGTGCGGTATCAGGGCGGGGCCTTTGTGCCCGCCGGAATGCCGGACCGGCGGCGCTGAGGAGACGCGGAGATGACCGTACAGGCCCCCCTCCTGCCCGACCCCGAAACCCTGCCGGTTGACGGCGGCCACAGCATCGGCGGCAAATGGACCCCCGTGTCCGAGCGTGACGCCACCTTCCGCGCCATGGCCCCGGCACAGCAACACCTGTTACCAACCGTTTTCGCCGAGGCCACCGAACAGGACGTGGACCGCGCCGCCCGCGCCGCCGCCGAGGCGGCCCGGCGGTTTGCCGCCACATCGCGGGAGCAGCGGGCCCTGTTCCTTGAGGCCATCGCCGCTGAACTGGAAGCCCGCGGCCCGGCCCTGACCGCCCTTGCCCATGCCGAAACCGCCCTGCCGGTGGCGCGGCTGGAGGGGGAACGGGGCCGGACCACCGGGCAATTGCGGTTCTTTGCCACCCGCCTGCGCGACGGCACCGATTTTCCGCTGATCCACACCCCCGGCAACCCGGCCCGGACCCCGCTGCCCCAGCCGGACCTGCGGATCACCTACCGTCCGCTCGGCCCGGTGGCGGTGTTCGGGGCCAGCAATTTCCCGCTGGCATTCTCGGTGGCGGGCGGGGATACCGCCTCGGCGCTGGCTGCCGGATGCCCGGTGATCGTCAAGGCCCATGCCGCCCACCCCGGCACATCGGCCCTTGCCGCAGAGGCGGTGATGGCCGCCGTGCGCACCTGCGGGCTGCCCGCCGGAGTGTTCTCCCTGCTTCAGGGCCGGGGCTTTTCCGGCGGGCAGGCGCTGGTCCGCCATCCGGCGGTGCAGGCGGTCGGCTTCACCGGATCCCTGCGCGGTGGCCGGTCCCTGTTCGATCTGGCGATGACCCGCCCGCAGCCGATTCCGTTCTATGGCGAACTGGGATCGTGCAATCCGGTAATCCTGCTGCCCGGGGCCCTCGCCGCCCGTGGCGACAGCCTTGCAACCCAGTGGGCCGCCTCGCTGACGCAGGGGGTCGGGCAGTTCTGTACCAATCCGGGGATCATTCTGGCGGTCGATGGCCCGGATCTGTCCCGGTTCACCGAACAGGCGGTCACCGCCCTCCGCCCGGTTCCGGCCGCCCCGATGCTGACCGGCTGGATTGCCCGCGCCTATCAGGACTCCCTGACCGCCCTTGCCGCCGTGCCCGGCGTGTCCTGCCTGCTGCCCGCTGCGGCGATGACCCCGGCGGAGGCGGCTCCGGCAGTGTTCCGGGTGTCCTCTGACACCTGGCGGCATCAGTCCCGCCTGCATGCCGAAACCTTCGGCCCGGCGGCGATCATCGTCGCCTGCCGGGATCTGGCGGACCTCACGGCGGTGCTGGAGGATCTGGACGGGCAACTGACCATCACCCTGCACCTTGAGGACAGCGCCGAAACCGACCGCACTGCGGCCGCCACCCTACTGCCGGTCTGTTCCGAAAAAGCCGGGCGGGTGCTGTTCAACGGCATGCCGACCGGGGTGGAGGTCAGCCCGGCCATGGTCCACGGCGGCCCCTATCCCGCCAGCACCGCCAGCGCCACCACCTCGGTCGGCGGACTGGCGGTGCAGCGGTTCCTGCGTCCGGTCAGCTATCAGGACTGCCCGGCATTCCTGTCGCCCCCCGGCAGCCCCTGACGGCAGACTTTCCCTGCCCGGCCGGGTCGGGCATAACGGGGGGTCGTTTCTCCGTCCGGATCTCCCGTTATGCCCCTTCCCTTCCCCCGCAGGCGGGCCAAACCCCTGCTCTTCCGCCGGTTCTGGCGGCTGATCGCCGACCTGCGGGCGGCGGCACGCGGCAGGCTGGAGCTGACCCTGCTGCTGGCCACCGTCGCCGGGCTGGCCGAAGGCGTGGGGATCCTGATGCTGATCCCGCTGCTCGGGATGCTGGGCGGCGGCAATGCGCCTTCCGCCCTGCGGAGTCTGCTGCCCGGCCTGACCCAGTTCGTGCCCCAGTCCCTGCCCCAGATCCTGCTGGTGTATGTCGGGCTGGTGCTGCTGTCCTCCGGGCTGCTGGCGTGGCGGCAGATGGTGTCGGTGCGGCTGCGGATGACCTTTATCCGCCACCTGCGCTGCCGCCTGTATCAGGCCGTCCTCCACATGGAGTGGACCCGGTTTATCCGGCACCGCCCGGGGGCCCTGACCCACACCGTGGTCAGCGATGTCGGGCAGTGCGAGACCGCCGTCACCTTCCTGCTGCAACAGGCCGGGCTGTCGGTGCGGCTGGCGGTGGCACTGGGGGTGGCGGTCTCGCTGGCCCCGGTGGCGACCGCCCTGACGGTGGGGCTGGGGCTGCTGATGGCGCCCGTCGGGCTGTACCTCAACCGCCTGCTGTACCGCCACGGTCAGGTGGTGGGGTTAGGACGAATCGACATTCATGCCATCCAGATCATTGCGGCTGCGAGATAGGTGAAGCCCTTGAAATGGATGGCCCTGCGGTCGTAGCGGGTGGCAAACCGGCGGAAGTGCTTGAGCCGATTGAAGCAGCGTTCGATGCGGTTGCGGTGTCTGTAAGCCTCCGCATCGTGGGGAATGATAATTTTGCGGGTACGGTTTGAGGGGATCACCGCCTCGGCTTTCATGGCAGCGATCGTTTCTCGTAAGGCATTGCTGTCATAGGCTTTATCGGCGAGGACGGCAGAGCCGGATTGCCCATGCAACAGGGCTTTGGCCTGGGTTACGTCGCCAACTTGCCCAGCGGTGACGACCAAGCACAAAGGGCGCCCGAGCGCGTCAGCCAGCATGTGAATCTTGGTGGTCAATCCACCTCGGGAACGCCCCAGCGCCTGATCCTTGGCCCCCCTTTTCCGTTCGCTGCCTGCTGATGGGCGCGAACGATGGTGCTGTCGAGCATCAGATATTGGTTGTCGCGATCGGCGGTCAGTACCTCGAATACCCGCTCCCATATCCCCGCATGGCACCAGCGGCTAAAGCGGCGATGGACCGTCTTCCATTTGCCATACCGTTCAGGCAGGTCGCACCAATGTGATCCGGAGCGCAGAACCCACAAACAGCCATTCACGAACAGCCGGTTATCTGTCCCCGTACGTCCGGGATCGCCTGCCTTTCCTGGCAAAAGAGACGAAATCCGGCTCCATTGAGCTTCATTCAACTCGTATCGTTTGATCCCCATCGATCGCTCCGCATCAGGAAGGCGGAACCTTATGAATCACAGAAACCTCCGATGGGGAAGCCTGAATGTCGATCGGACCTAGGCCGCCGCGCCCTCCAGACCGCCATCGGGGAAGACCTGTCCTCGTTCCGGCTGATCAAGATCTTTGACCTCGCCGAGGCCCGGGAACAGAGCATCGACGCCCGGATGGCCGACCTGAACCGGCAGGAAGAAGCCCTGCAACGCCTGAATGCCGGGGCCGCGGTTGCCCGGCAGACGGTGGCGGCGGTCACCGCCGCGCTGATCGTGCTGCTCCTTGTCCGCTGGAACGGCCAGAGCCTGCCGGAAACGCTGGCGATTCTGGTGGCGCTGGTGCGGATGCTGATGCTGGCCGGGCGCACCGCCGATGGCTGGCGGCATGTGGTGCATGCCCTGCCCGCCCATGGCCGGGTGCGGGCCCTGCTGACACAGGCAACCCGGGCAGCGGAACCCCTTGCCACCATCACCGCCCCGGCCCCGGACGGCGCGATCACCATCACCGACCTCACCGCCCATCACGATCTCAACCGCCCCCCGGTGTTGCAGGGCATCACCACCACCCTGCCCCATCGCGGCCTGACCGTGCTGACCGGCCCGTCCGGAGCGGGAAAATCGACGCTGGCCGACCTGCTGCTGGGCCTGACGGAACCGACCGGCGGCAGCATTGCCGTCGGGGGCACGCAGCTTCTGGGGCCGATGCGGCGGGCGTGGCGGCAGCGGGTGGCGATGGTGCCGCAGGATCCGGTGCTGTTCCACGATACGATCCGCGCCAATCTGCTGCTGGCGGCCCCGCAGGCTGACGAAACCACCCTGTGGCAGGCCCTGCGCGATGCCGGGGCGGAAGCCTTTGTCCGGGCGCTGCCGCAGGGGCTGGAAACCCCGGTCGGCGAACGCGGCACGGCCCTGTCTGGCGGCGAGCGCCAGCGGCTGGCTCTCGCCCGGGCGCTGATCCGCGCCCCGGCCATGCTGGTGCTGGATGAACCGACCAGTGCGCTGGACTCCGGCGCTGAAACCCATGTGCTGGAGACCCTGCGCGCCCTGCGCGGGCGGGTGACGGTGGTGTTGATCTCCCACCGGCCGCTGCCGCCCGGCTTCGCCGACGCCCATATTCATCTCGACCGGGGGCACCTCGACCGGGAGCAGAGTACCACCGCCCCATAGAAAAAGACGGGACAGCGGGGGACCCTCCCCCCGACTGTCCCGCTCAAGGTGTCACGCCACAAGGGCACCGTCCCGGCAGACAGAGGACGGTCAGAAATCCGCGACCTTGCCCCAGACGGAGGCGCGGAAACGGTCAGGGTCATAGGGGCGGGGATCAACAATCGGGTCAGCCCCGGTGATGATATCGGCAATCAGATGCCCGGCCCCCGGCCCGATGCCAAAGCCATGGCCGCTGAATCCGGCGGCCAGAATGAACCCCGGCAGACTGCGGACCTCGCCCATGGCGGGGACCCCGTCCGGGGTGCTGTCGATATAGCCGCCCCAGCGGGCGGAGATGGTGGTTTTCGCCAGTTCCGGCAGCAGCGCCACCGCCCGGCGGTGGGTTTCCGCCACCGTCGCCTGATCGACTGCCGGATCAAGGATCCGCATCCGCTCCATCGGGGTCGGCGCATCCAGCCGCCAGCGCGACAGCCCTTCGTGCCCGGAGCGGATCCCTTCCAGCCCGCCCATCGACAGGCTGCGCCAGCGCTTCAGGAACATCGGCACGAATTCCCGGCCAAAGCGCAGGCTTTGCAGGGTCGGGTCCAGCCGCCCGCGCCCGCTGATCGCCAGCGTGTATCCGCCGTCGCCACGGCGGGTGACGGAAACATCCTTGGTGTGCAGGGCATCGGGGAGTCCCTGCGCCCCCGGCGACAACGCCAGAATCGACGACCGGACCGACGCCTGCGGAAAGACGATACCAAGCTGGCGGCAGAAGGCCGAGGCCCACGCCCCGCCGGACAGGATTGCCACCGGAGTGCGGATCGTGCCTTTTTCGGTAACAACGGCACTGACCCGCCCGCCGCTGGTTTCCAGCCCCCGGGCAGCGCAGTTCTGATGCACCGTGCCGCCCAGCGCCCGCAACGCCCGCGCCACCACCGGGGCCGCCCGCGCCGGGTCAGCAATCCCGTCAGAGGGTGAGAACACCCCGCCCTTCCAGCTCTTGCCAGTGGCGCGTCCGCGCTCCTGCGCCTGTGCCGCCGTCAACACATGGCTGGTGACATTGACGGTTTTGGCAAAGTCACACCATTTGGCCCACCCGGCGATTTCCTGCTCATCATTGCTCAGATACAGCAGTCCGCAGCGGGAAAAGCCGGGATCTTCGCCGCTGTCAGCGGCAAACTGTTCCCACAGGTCGAGACTTTTGGTGGAAATCGGCAGTTCGCGGGCATCCCGGTTCTGCTGGCGGCACCACCCCCAGTTGCGGCTGGACTGTTCCGCCCCGACCAGCCCCTTTTCCAGCAACGCCACTTTCAGGCCCCGCCGGGCCAGATAATAGGCGGTGAAGACGCCGACAATCCCGGCACCGATCACCACCGCATCGGCGGACTCCGGCAGATCAGGCGAGGACTCGATGGTCAGCAGAGGCACGGGCATGGAACTTTCTCCCACTGTTGCCCGGCATCATACGGGGGCCGGGCCGAAGACGGGTGCCGGATTTACCGGTTTCGCAGCATTTTATACCGTTCAGTCTTTCCCCGGCAGCGCTTTGTATCCCGCATATTTCCGCCGGTTTCCCTTGGGTCAGTAGACATTCCCCGTCGCTATGCTATGGTTCATGGCCCCTCGCGGACAGCATTTTATGTTGTCCCGACTCCCCCGGAGGGGCCGATCAGGAGGTGACCGTGCTGAAACTGGACCGGCTCGATATCAAGATCCTGCATGAACTGCAAAAAAACGGCCGCATCACCAATGTGGAACTGGCCGAGCTGGTCAACCTGTCCCCCAGCCCCTGTCTGGTGCGGGTCAAAAAGCTTCAGGCGGAAGGCTATATCGAGGGCTATTCCGCCCTGATCAACGTCCGCAAGCTGGGGCAGACCCTGACCGTCTTCACCGAAGTGACCCTGAAAAACCACCGGCAGATCGACTTCGCCCGGTTTCTGGCGGCGGTGGAAAAAGTCGACCAGCTGATTGAATGTCACCTGATTTCCGGCGGCTACGACTACCTGCTGAAGTTCGTCACCGCCGACATCAGCGAATATCAGGAAATCATGGAACGGCTGACCGACATGGAAACCGGCGTCGACAAATACTTCAGCTTCGTGGTGCTGAAATCGCCGATCGTCCGCCCCCATATCCCCCTGACCAAGCTGTTCCCCTGCTGACAGGCAAAACCGGGCTGAAACGCCACAGGGCGGAGGATGCCCCCCGCCCTGCCGGTGTTCCACAGTGTTATCAGGCTCCTCAGCGGCGGCAGTAGGCCCGCACCAGTTCCGGATCCTGTTCCAGCGAATCCAGCCACGTCGGGTCCAGCTTCGGGGTCGAGGAAAACAGCAGGCGCGAATAGGGGTGATTGTCCGGGCTGCCGACCGTCGCCGGGGTCAGCTGTTCAATCTTTTCCCCGGCATACATCACCAGAATCTCGTCACAGATCGCTTCCACCACCGACAGGTCGTGGCTGATGAACAGATAGGACAGACCCAGTTCGCGCTGAAGCTCCTTCAGCAGCTCGATGATCGCTGCCGCCACCACCGTATCAAGGGCTGAGGTGATTTCATCGCACAGGATCAGCTTGGGGTCCGCCGCCAGCGCCCGGGCGAAGTTGACGCGCTGCTTCTGGCCGCCGGACAGCTCGGTGGCCCGGCGGTGGCGGACCGTTTTCGGCAGATGCACCATATCCAGCAGCTGATCAACCCGCTGGTCCCGGGCCTTGCCCTTCAGGCCGTGATAAAAGGTCAGCGGCCGCCCCAGCAGGTCTTCCACCGACTTGGCCGGATTGAGGGCAGTGTCCGCAGACTGAAAGACGATCTGTAGGGTCCGCAGTTCCTCACGGCTGCGCTGGCGGGCATCGGGGGACAGTTCCCGCCCGTCGAAGATGATGTTGCCGCCCCGGCGTGGCAGAATCCCGGCGATGGCGCGGGCCAGCGTTGACTTGCCGCAGCCGGATTCCCCGATGATGCCCAGATTGCGCCCGCGCTGCACCGACAGGCTGACCGACTTCAGCGCCCGCACCAGCGGCAGGCCGTCAGCCTGAATCGGCCCGTACCCGGCCACCAGTTTATCCACCTCCAGCAGCGGGCGCAGGTCGGTGACCCTGGCCGCTTCCTCGGGGGAGCGGGGCACCGGCTCAAACGCCGCCAGAAGCTGGCGGGTATAAGGATGCCCGGCCCGGTGCAGGATCTGGTCGGTGCTGCCGCTTTCCTGCACCTCGCCGCCGCGCAGCACAACAATACGGTCGGCAATCTGCGCCACCACCGCCAGATCGTGCGACACATAGACCCCGGCGATGCCGCCCTTGCGCATCACCGCCTTGAAGGCCCGCAGCACCTCAATCTGGGTGGTGACATCCAGCGCCGTCGTCGGTTCGTCAAAGATCACCACCTTCGGTGATCCGATCAGCGCCATCGCCGCCGACAGCCGCTGCAACTGCCCGCCCGAGACCTGATGCGGATAGCGCTCGCCGATGCTGTCGGGATTGGGCAGCGACAGGGCACGGAACAGCTCCACCGCCAGCGTGCGCGCCTGTTCCGGCGGCATCAGCCCGTGGATCCGGGTGACCTCGATCACCTGATCCATGATGGTGGCCGACGGGTTGAAGGCGGCGGCGGCACTCTGCGGCACATAGGCCACCTTGGTGCCGCGCACCTCGGCGCGCTCCCGCTCGGTCAGGGTCACCATATCCTGCCCGTCAACCCGGACACTGCCGCCGCTGATGCGGCAGCCGGGGCGGCAGTGGCCCATCAGGGTCAGGGCGATGGTGGTCTTGCCCGATCCGCTTTCCCCGATCAGGGCGACGATCTCGCCGGGGGCAATATCGAAGGACACCCCTTTGATGATCTCCACCGTCCGCCCGGCATCGGTTTTCGCCGAAACCTTCAGGTCACGGATTTCTACCAGCTGGCTCATGCGTCACTCCGGTCACGGATCTTCTGCGGCAGGTTGTCAATCAGCAGATTGACGCTGATGGTCAGGGTGGCAATCGCCACACAGGGGAAGATCACCGCCGGAGCCCCGAAGGCCAGCCCGCCGATGTTTTCCCGCACCATCGCCCCCCAGTCGGCATAGGGCGGCTGCACCCCAAGGCCCAGGAACGACAGCCCGGACAGCAGCAGCACGGTGAACACGAACCGCAGCCCGAGATCAGCCAGCACCGGGCCAAGGATATTCGGCAGGATCTCCGACAGGATCAGATACGGGGTCCGTTCGCCCCGGATGCGGGCGGCGGTGACAAAGTCCATGGTGTTGATGTTCACCGCCAGCGCCCGGGCAAACCGGAAGGACCCCGGGACATAGATCACCGCCATGGTCAGCACCAGCACCGGCAGCGACGACCCGACGGCTGCCACCACCACCAGCCCGAACAGCTTGCTGGGAATGGAGTTCATCGCATCAAGGAACCGGCTGAGCAGAGTATCCAGCCAGCCACCGGAGACGGCGGCGATCATCCCCAGCGTCACCCCCAGCGAGCAGGCCAGCGTCACCGACGCCAGCGAGATCCCCACCGTATACCGGGCCCCCATCAGCACCCGCGACAGGATATCGCGCCCCAGATAGTCGGTGCCCAGCCAGAATTTGGCGGTCATCGGGCCAAGGGCATCATAGTCAACGATTTCCCCCACCGGATAGGGGATCACCCACGGGGCGATGACGGCGATGACCGCCCAGAACAGCAGGACCGACAGGCCGATGATGCCGACAAGGTTGAAGCGGTAGCCGGGTTTCCGGCGCGGGGCGGCTGCCGGGCGCGGAACGGACTCAGGAACAGAGTGGGTCATCGCAGCCTCGGATTGGCAAGAATGGCAACGATATCGGCCAGCGTGGTCAGGATCAGGAAGCCGAGGCAGAAGATCATGGCGCAGGTCTGGATCAGCGGCAGATCCCGGGTGGCCACCGCATCAACCATCAGCTTGGCGACACCGGGGTAATTGAAGATGGTCTCGACAATGATCACCCCGCCCAGCAGATAGGACAGCGACAGCGCCATGGCGTTGGCAATCGGCCCCAGCGCATTGGGCAGGGCATGGCGCAGCACGATACGCGGCCGGGATGCCCCCTTCAGCAGGGCCATTTCGGCATAGGGGGTGTTCAGGGTTTCCACCACCGCCGCCCGGGTCATGCGGATCATCTGGGCGGAAACCACAAAGGTCAGGGTGATCACCGGCATGGCAAACACCCGCAGCAGCTCGCCGAAGGATTTCACATCGTTGGCATAGGCCAGAGCCGGCAGCCAGCCGAGGGTAACAGAAAACACCAGCACCGCCGTGGTGGCCACCATGAATTCCGGGATCGAGATCAGGCCGATGGTGCACAGCGTCACCACCCGGTCATACAGGGTGCCGCGCAGCATCGCCGAGGTGATGCCCAGAAACAGCGCCAGCGGCACCGCGAACAGCGTAGTCACCCCCGCCAGCTTCAGGGTGTTGATGAAGCGCCCGCCGATCAGGTCAAGGATCGGGCGGCCATTGGCGTAGGAAGCCCCGAAATCGCCGGTGAACAGCCCGATCAGCCAGCGCCCGTAGCGCAGCAGCGCCGGATCATCCAGATGCATGGCCTTGCGCAGCCCGGCCACCGCCTCCGGCGTCGCCGCCTGCCCCAGCAGGATCGCCGCCGTATCGCCCGGCAGAAGGGCGGTGGCGAAGAACACCGCCGATGACACGATCAGCAACGTGATCAGGGCGATGGCAAGACGCCCGCCGATAAGGGAAAGAACCTGCTTTTTCACGCCTTACCTCTCCACACCCGAAACAGTGCCCCCTCCGGAGCCGTCCGGCGGAGGGAACGCCGGGGGATGTCACCCTCCCCCGGCCTCTTCAACAGGATCAGGCGTCCAGCCAGACGTACTCGGCAAAAGCATAGCCCATCAGGCCGCCCAGCGGGTTGGGTTCCAGCCCCTGCAGCTTCTTGGAATGGGCGGCGACGTTGGCCATATAGGCCGGAATGATGGTTCCGGCATTTTCGGCGACCATCGTCTGCATTTCGCCGTACATTTCCTTGCGGCGGATGGTGTCCAGTTCGGCCCGGGCCTCGACCAGCAGCTTATCGAACCGTTCCGACTTGAAGCGGCTTTCATTCCACGCCGCTTCGGAGGCATAGAACAGCGAAAACAGCAGGTCAGCCGTCGGGCGCGGATTGATGTTGCCGAAGTGCATCGGCGCTTTCAGCCAGTAATTGCTCCAGTACCCGTCCGACGGCACCCGCTGCACGTCAAACTTCATACCGATCTCAGAAGCGGTCTGTTGCAGGATCATCGCCATGTCGATGGAGGCATCCGCCGCGTCCGACGCCACGATCGGCAGCGTCTGGCCCAGCATTCCGGCCTTCTGGAACAGGAACTTGGCCTTCTCCGGATCAAAGGCCTTCGGCTGAAGATCCTTGTTGCAGAAAATATTGACCGGGGACACCGGCTGGTCATTGGCGATGGAGCCAACCCCGCGCAGCGCCGCCTTCAGGATCTGCTCGCGGTTGATCAGGTGCTTCAGGCCGTCAACAAAGTCCTTTTTGTCGCCGGGGGCCATATCCAGCCGCACGTTGAGGTTGGTATAGGCCCCGGACATGGTTTTCTTGACCACCACATCCTGACGGCTTTCCACCAGACGGATGGAGCGCGGATTGATGGTGATCAGGTGCACGTCGCCCGACAGCAGCGCGTTGACACGGGCGTTCTCGTCGGCGATGGCGAAGAACTCGAAGGTTTCGACGTTGGCGCCCTTGCCCTTGAAATAGTTGGTGTTCCGCTTCATCAGCGACCGCACGCCGGGCTCAAACAGTTCCAGCTTGAAGGCCCCGGTGCCGATCCCCTTGGAGAAGTCGGTGGTGCCGTCCTGCACGATCATGAAGTGGTGCATCGCCAGAATGGTCGGCAGGTCGGCGTTGGCGCTGGCCAGCGTGATCTGCACGGTCAGGGGGGCGGTTGCCTTGATGTCGGTCATCTGGGCGGCGATCTTCGCCACCTTGGAGCCGACCGCCGGATCCAGATGCCGCTTCAGGGAATAAACGACGTCGTCCGCCGTCAGCAGCTTGCCATCATGGAACTGCACGCCCTTACGCAGGGTGATGGTCCAGCTCAGCGCATCCTTGGTTTCCACCGCCTCGGCCAGCTCGTTCTGCGGGAAGCCGGTGCGGTCGAGGAAGGTCAGGCGGTTGTAGAGGGAGCAGCAGCGCACATAGTCGGTGGACAGTGAGGCCTTGGCCGGGTCCAGCGTATCGGCGTTGGAGGAGGAATAGGCCACCGCCTTCAGGTGCCCGCCGGAGACCGGCGTAGCGGCCACGGCCGACATGCTGCGGCCGATGATGGTTCCGCCGACCGAGGCGGCGACACCGCCCGCCATCAGCATCTTCAGCAGATCACGGCGGCTGGCACCACGGCGGATGGCCTGTTCAACCATACCGTCATCGGCATTGGTCCAGTTGATAATCTTAGACTCGGTCATCGGAGTTCCCCATGAGTAGAACGTGAAACGTCATCACTCCGGCGAAGGGCCATCCCTGCGGGGCAGGACTGCCGCCGGTTCGCGCGTGGTGGACTTTTGCCTTCCTGATCTGCCTGCGGTCCGGTTGGTTGCGCCCGTTTCTTCGGGGAGGACCGCTTTTTATGCCTTTTCAGTGTCGCCATTTCGCGGCACCGGAGGTGCCGAATTACAGGGGCCTGACAGCAGAAAATACCGCACCGGTCCCCCCGGACAGTATTTTCCCGGCGGTCTGCGGGGGGCAGAAAGGCCACCGCCCCCCGGTTTCAGGGGACTCAGGCCAGCGCCGCCCGGACGTCCGGGTCGGCCAGAGTCTGATCAAGGGTCAGCTTAGTACGTTGAAGTATCGCATCAATATCACTGTCTGTGCAGCACAGCGGCGGGGCATAGCCCAGCACACCATCGGCAAAGGCGCGGATCACCAGACCGTTGTTCCACGCACGGTCGAAAATGCGGCGGGCAGGCTGGGCAGCGGCGGGCAGACGGGTCTTTTTCTGCTTGTCCACCACCAGTTCCACCGCCGCCAGCATCCCCCGGCCGCGCACATCGCCGACCAGCGGATGATCCTTCAGCGACATCAAGCCCTCCATCAGCCGCGCCCCGGCCTTGCGGCCATTGTCGAGCAGGCCGTTTTCATACAGGCGCAGCACTTCCAGCCCGACCGCCGCCGACACCGGATGAGCGGAATAGGTATGGCCGTGCCCGACCACACTGGCCCCGGCCCCATCGGCAAGGGTCTGGTAGACATGGTCACTCATGAACACCGCCCCCATCGGCACATAGCCCGAGGTCAGGCCCTTGGCGACGGTCAGGAAGTCCGGCACCACATCGTCCTCGCTGCACGCAAACAGCGGACCGGTGCGGCCGAAACCGGTGATCACCTCGTCAGCGACGAACAGAATATCCAGCTCACGGCAGACCGCCCGCATCGCCTTCATCCAGCCATCGGGGGGCACCAGCACCCCGCCGGAGCCCTGAATCGGCTCGGCATAGAAGGCGGCCACCCGTTCCGGCCCGCCCAGCTCAGCCACCTTGCGGCGCAGATCCGCCACCGAGGCGGCAATGATCGCCTGCGGATCGGTGCCGACCGGATTACGGTAAACATAGTGGGACGGAATTTTATGCTGCCACGCGAACGGCACGCTGAACCCGGCATGGAAGGCGGGCAGCGCGGTCAGCCCCGCCCCCATGGTGGAGGCCCCGTGATAGCCCTGCTCCACCGAGATGAACTGGTCCTTCTGCGGCTGGCCGCGCACGTTCCAGTAATAGCGGATAAACCGGATGGTGCTGTCCACCGCGTCGGACCCGCCGAGGCAGAAATAGACGTGGTTGAGGTCACCGGGGGCCCGCTCGGCCAGTTCGGCGGCAAAGCGGATCGCCGGTTCCGACCCCAGCCCGAAGTAGCCGGTGGCATAGGGCAGCGTGCGCAGCTGCCGGGTTGCCGCCTCAACGATGCTGTCATGCCCGTATCCGGCGTTGACGCACCACAGACCGGCAAAGCCATCAACCAGCTGGTGCCCGGTGGAATCGGTGACGGTGGCCCCGGACCCGGAGACCAGAACCCGCACGCCCTGCTGCTCATGGCCACGGTAGGAAGCGACCGGATGCACCAGATGGGCGCGGTCGAGATCAATCAGCGAGGTATTCACGGCAAACACTCCAGATCAGCCCAGCGCCTGATTGGCGAGGGCGAAAGTACGGGCGGTGGCAGTGCCGATCGGGGCCAGCGGGTCCCCCCGCCGCATCACTACCCCACCACCGACATGGGCCAGCCCCAGCCCGGACAGCCACGGCGACAGGCCGGTATCCTCGGTGGTGTCAATCCGCAGGAACGCCCCGGGGCGGGCGGCAAGGCAGACGGCGATCAGGGCTTTGGCATCCTCCGCCGTGGCCGCCACCACCGGGCCGATCACCTCGCCCCGGCCAAAGGCGCGCAGGGCGGTAAAGCCAACCACCGCACCGTCGCGGCGCAGCACGGCAAAGCGGCCGACCGCCTTCAGGCGGGCCATCAGGCCGGAGCGGTCGCCGCCGAAGGCCGCCGTATCCAGCGCCGTCAGCACCGCCAGATCCACATCGTCCTCGAAGGCAACCCCCGGCGGCACCGGCGGCAGAACCTCAGGAATGCCCTGATGCTGCATCACCATGCCGCCGGTGCGGAGGAAGCCGAGCTTTTCATACAGCGGCAGACCATCCCGGGTGGCGATCAGCCGCAGCGGACGGGCGGCGGCAAGGGCGAAGGCGGCATCCATCAGGCGGCGGCCCAGCCCCTGCCCGCGGGTGGATTCATCGACGATCACCATATTGATGGTGGCGCAGTCATCGGCATAGCAGGTGGTCAGCACGGTGCCGACAATCCGCCCGCCGCCGTCAACCGCCACCACCCCGGAGCTGAGGTCCAGCGCCATCTGCCAGTCTTCCAGACGGTGCGGCCACGCCGCCTGCCGCGACAGGGCCAGCGCCCCGTCCAGATGCTCCGGCTGAAAGGTCACAAGATCATAGTGCGGTGTGCGTGCTTCCATGGACAGGGATCCTCTTAACGACTGACCCCAGTTGTACCGCGTCCCCGGAAGAAGATCGTCCCGACCTTGACAGAGCAACGGCACGGCCATGCCACCGCAGCCCGCAGAACAGCATAAGATGCTGCGCCGCTTTCCTATCATCGAAGACAGATCCACCCCCGGCCCCGTGATGGCCGCCCCCCTCCCCGATTTTAAGGACTGTCTGCCATGACCACCTTCCGCCCGAAGTACATCACCTTCGACTGCTACGGCACTCTGATCAATTTCCAGATGGCCGAGGCCGCCCGCGACCTTTATGCCGCCCAGCTGGATGAAGCCCGCATGCAGGAGGTGATCCGCAATTTCTCCGCCTACCGGCTGGATGAGATCATGGGCGACTGGAAGCCCTATGCCGAGGTGGTCCACAACGCGGTGGAACGGACCTGCAAGCGCAACGGCCTGACCTTCCGCCCGGAAGACGCCGCCATGATCTACAACCGCGTCCCGACCTGGGGCCCGCACGCCGATGTGCCCGCCGGTCTGGCGAAAGTGGCGAAGGAAATCCCGCTGGTGATCCTGTCCAACGCCATGAACAGCCAGATCATGTCCAACGTCGAAAAGCTGGGTGCCCCTTTCCACGCCGTTTACACTGCCGAACAGGCTCAGGCCTACAAGCCGCGCTTCAAGGCCTTTGAATACATGTTCGACATGCTCAACTGCACCCCGGACGACATTCTGCATGTGTCCTCGTCGTTCCGCTACGACCTGATGTCAGCCCATGATCTGGGCATCAAGAACAAGGTGTGGGTCAACCGCCGCCATGAACCGGCGAATCCGTACTATGGCTATACCGAAATTGCCGACATTTCCGGACTGGCCGGGGTGGTCGGGCTGTAAGGCCGGATCCCTTCAGTCTTAACAGGGCATGTCCGCCACCGCCGGGGCCGGTTGTCCCGGCGGTGGTGGCCTGTCCGGCTTTCTGGCGCAGCGGGCGAGGTCCGGCAATGAAGTTTGAGTCTTACTGGCATGACAGCACCCCGGCCTTCACGGGGGCAACCGCCGGACCGGTGGACGGGGACTATGATGTCGCCGTCATCGGCGGCGGCTTCACCGGGCTGGCCGCCGCCCGTACGCTGGCAAAAAACGGCACCCGCGTGGTGGTGCTGGAGGCCGGAGCGGTCGGCAGCGGGGCCTCCGGCCGCAACGGCGGCCACCTGAACAACGGCCTCGCCCACAGCTTCATCGCCGCCAAGGCGCATCTGGGGGCGGAGCGGGCCAAGGCCCTGTACCGCATGCTCGATGACTCCATCGACACCATCGAAGCCCTGATCGCCGAGGAAGGCATCGCCTGTGATTTCCGCCGCGCCGGAAAACTGAAACTGGCCTCCAAGCCGCAGCATTTTGACGCCATCGCCCGCAATTTCGAGGCGATCCACGCCGAGGTCGATCCCGACACCGCCCTACTGTCCGCCAAGGATCTGGAACAGGAGGTCGGTTCCCCCTTCCACGGGGCGATGCTGTCAAAGAAAAGCGCGATGATGCACATGGGCCGCTACGCCGTCGGCCTCGCCAGCGCCGCCGCCCGCCATGGCGCGGTGGTCTACGAGAACGCCCCGGTCACCGGCCGCAGCGTCAACGGCGGAAAACACACCCTGACCACCCCGCGCGGCAGCGTGCGGGCGGCGCAGGTGCTGGCCGCCACCGGGGCCTATACCAGCGGGCCGTTTGCCTATTTCCGCCGCCGCATCATCTCGGTCGGCAGTTTTCTGATTGCCACCCGCCCGCTGACAGCGCTGGAAGTTGCCAGCGTGATGCCGGGCAACCGCACCTGCGTCACCTCGATGAACATCGGCAACTACTTCCGCCTGTCGCCGGACAACCGGCTGATCTTCGGGGGCCGGGCCCGGTTCTCCGCCACCTCCGACCAGCGGTCGGATGCCCGCAGCGGGGCGATCCTGCGGCAGGCGATGACGCAGATCTTCCCGCAGCTGGCCGGGGTGGAAACGTCTTACTGCTGGGGCGGACTGGTCGATATGACCAAGGACCGCTATCCCCGCGCCGGGTATGCCGACGGGGTGTGGTACGCCATGGGCTATTCCGGCCATGGGGCGCAGCTATCCACCCAGCTTGGCATCACCATGGCCGATACCCTGCTGGGCAAGGCCCCGGCCAACCCGCTGGACGGGCTGGACTGGCCCGCCGTGCCCGGGCACTTCGGCAAGCCGTGGTTCCTGCCGCTGGTCGGCCTCTATTACAAGGTCCTCGATAAAATCCAGTAACCCCCAGAGTCCACAACAAAAACAGACGGCCCCGGAGAGGTCCCCCCCTCCGGGGCCGTTGTTGTCGCGGGCTGAAACACCCCGGAGACCGGTTATCCCAGACCGCCGATGTGGAACGTCTTCAGTTCCAGATATTCCTCAATCCCGCACTGCGCCCCTTCCCGGCCCAGACCGGACTGCTTGATGCCGCCGAAGGGGGCCACCTCGGTGGAAATCGCCCCGGTGTTGAGGCCGATCATCCCGGCTTCCAGCGCCTCGCCGACCCGCCACGCCCGCTTCAGGCTTTCGGTGTAAAAATAGGCGGCCAGACCGAACGGGGTGCCGTTAGCGAGCGCAATCGCCTCCTCTTCCGTCTCGAAGCGGAACAGCGGGGCCACCGGGCCAAAGGTTTCCTCGCTGGCCAGCAGCATCTCCGCCGTTGCCCCGCCCAGCACCACCGGGGTGGCATACTGGCCGCCCGCCGGACCGGCGACGCAGGACGACAGCACGGTTGCCCCCTTATCCAGCGCGTCCGCCACATGACGGTTGATCTTGTCCAGCGCCGCCGGATTGATCATCGGGCCGATATCAACCCCGTCCGCCGTGCCGGGGCCGACCCGCAGGGCCGAAACCCGGGCCGCCAGCCTGACGGCAAAGGCATCGTAAACCCCGGCCTGCACCAGAATGCGGTTGGCACAGACGCAGGTCTGCCCGCCGTTGCGGAACTTGGAGATCAGGGCCCCTTCCACCGCGCTGTCGAGATCCGCATCATCAAAGACGATGAACGGCGCATTGCCGCCCAGTTCCAGACTCAGGCGCTTGATACTGTCAGCCGCGCCGCGCATCAGCAGCGCCCCGACCCGGGTGGACCCGGTGAACGACAGCTTGCGCACCGTCAGGTTGGCCATCAGTTCCGCCCCGATATCGGTCGGCAGGCCGGTGACGATGTTGATCACCCCGGCGGGAATCCCGGCCCGTTCCGCCAGCACACCCAGCGCCAACGCCGAATAGGGGGTGAAGTCCGATGGCTTGATCACCACGGTGCAGCCCGCCGCCAGCGCCGGGGCCACCTTGCGGGTGATCATCGCATTGGGGAAGTTCCACGGGGTGATGATGCCGCACACCCCGACCGGTTCCTTCAGCAGCACGATCCGCCGGTCCGGCGTCGGGGACGGAACGGTGCCGCCGCCGATCCGCCGCGCTTCCTCAGCGAACCATTTGACGAAGGAGGCCCCGTAACGGATTTCCCCCCGCGCCTCGGCCAGCGGTTTGCCCTGTTCCAGCGTCAGGATCAGGGCCAGATCCTCCAGATTCTCCAGCATCAGGTCGTGCCAGGCTTCCAGCAGGGCCGCCCGGTCGGCATGGGTGCGCTTCCGCCAGCCGGTGAAGGCGGCGTTGGCGGCATCAATCGCCACCCGGGTTTCCCCGGGACCGAGATCCGGCACGGTGCCGAGATCGGTTCCGGTCGCCGGATTGGTCACCGCCACCGCCCGGCCGGAGGCGGCGTTGCACCATACCCCGTTGATCAGGGCCTGCTGACGGAACAGGCCGGGGTCTTTCAAAGACAGCATCGCATCTCTCTTTCCTCAGGGGGGAACTGGCTTCAGGGGCTGACAGGCCACCCTTTGACAGGATCGGTCTTACAGGCCGATCAGCACGCTCTTGCTCTTGCGGTTGGCGTGGTAGGCCTCCCGCCCCAGATCCTTGCCGATCCCGGACTGGCGGTAACCACCGGTCGGCAGGATGTGATCGCGGGACCGGCTGTAGCGGTTGACCCAGACGGTCCCGGCCTGAAGGGCCTGCGTCAGGCGGATCGCCCGCGACAGATCCCGGGTGAACAGCCCGGCGGCCAGCCCGTAGGTCGGATGATCGGCCAGCGCCAGCGCCTCATCCTCCTCATGGAAGGTTTGCAGGGTCAGCACCGGGCCGAAGATTTCCTCCCGCACCGCCGGAGACTGTTCCGTCACCCCGGCCAGCAGGGTCGGGGCGTAGAAATACCCCGGCCGGTCCAGCCGCGCCCCGCCGGTCAGGCACTCTGCCCCGGCGGCCCGGCTGGCCTCGACAATGCTTTCCATCCGGCTGATCTGCCGTTCGGAGATGATCGGCGCATAGTCGGTGGTCTCGTCCCAGGTCGGGCCGGGGCGAATTGCCGCCATCCGGGCCAGCAGGCGTTCGGTCAGGGCCTCCGCCACGCTGTCCTGCACGATCACCCGCGACCCGGCAACACAGGCCTGCCCGGCATTGGACAGGATGCTTCCGGCGATGGCGGCGGCGGTGCGGTCGAGATCCGCATCTGCAAACACCACCTGCGGGCTTTTGCCCCCCAGTTCCAGCGTCATCGGCTTGACGCCGGTGCGGGCGATATTGGCCATAATCGCCGCCCCGGCCCCGGTGGACCCGGTGAAGCTGACCTTGGCAATGTCCGGGTGGCCGGTCAGGGCGGTGCCGGTGGTCGGGCCATCGCCCAGCACAATATTAATCAACCCGGCGGGAACCCCGGCCTGTACCGCCAGTTCCGCCATGCGCAGGGTGGCGAAGGGGGTCATTTCCGATGGCTTCAGCACCACGGCGTTGCCCGCCGCCAGCGCCGGACCCAGCTTCCACCCCGCCATCGACAGCGGAAAGTTCCACGGTGTGATCGCCCCGACCACCCCATAAGGTTCGGTCAGGATCATGCCGAAACTGGTGCCGTCGGTCGGCACCACGGCGCTACCTTCCTTGTCAGCAAATTCGGCAAAGAAGCGGATCTGTTCGGCGGTGACGGCAATATCCCCGGCGATCAGGTGGCCGACCGGGCGGGTGGAGGCCACCGCCTCCAGTTTCGCCAGCGTCGGGCCGTCCTGCTCAATCAGGTCAGCCCAGCGCTGCAACACCCGGGTCCGCTCCCGCGGGCGGACGCTGCCCCAGCCGCTGGTGGCCAGCGCGGTGCGGGCGGTCTGCACCGCCTGATCAACCAGCGCCGCATCGGCCACCGGACAGTCGGCAAAGGCCTGCCCATCTGACGGGCGGTGCAGGGTCATCCCCTCCGCCGCCGGAACATAGGCCCCGCCGATGAAATGGGCCCGGGGCAGAGTCAGGCTGTCGGGATCGAAACTCAGGGTCATGACGGCGGATCCTTATGCTGATGGCCGCAGGGGATCATTCCATCACGGTGACGTAGATCTTGCGGACGGTCTCCACCGTCTTCCACACCCCGGTGAAGCCCGGCTTCATGATGAAGCTGTCCCCGGCGCGATAGGTCACCGGAGCACCGCCATCGGGGGTGATTTCCACCACGCCGGACAGGATGTGGCAGAACTCGAACGATCCGCCCTTGATCGAGCGGGTTTCGCCCGGGGTGGCCTGCCAGATGCCGGTGTGGATCATCTCGCCCCGGCAGACATCCAGCGGCCAGCAGGTGAATTCCGGATCCCCGGCAATCAGACGTTCCGGCAGCGGGCCGGACACTTTCGGCGTGGTGGACGGATTGACATCAACGGTCTTCAGCAGGTCGGACTTGGCGACATCGGTCATGATCGGGAGCCTTTGAGAAAGGGGGATGCGGGACAAGGAAAAGACAGTCAGTAGCCGCGCAGGCGGTCGATCTCGCCCAGCATCGGCTGGCCGGCCAGATGGCGGCGGATGTTGGCAATCACCGCCTGCGCTGCTGTCACCGGCTGGGTGACGCTGGCGATATGCGGGGTGATCATCACCTGCGGGTGCGCCCACAGCGGATGCTCCGGCGGCAGCGGCTCCGGGTCGGTGACATCAAGGATGGCACTGGCGAGATGGCCGCTGTCGAGGGCGTCCAGCAGGGCCGCCGGATCGAGCTGCGGCCCGCGCCCGACATGGATCAGGCTGGCCCCGGCGGGCAGGACCGAAAACAGCCGTGCATTGAGGAATCCCCTGGTTTCAGCGGTCAGCGGCAACAGACAGATCAGAATATCGCAGCGGGACAGGAACAGCGGCAACCCGGCATCGCCGCTGTAGCAGTCCACACCGTCCAGCCCCCGGCCGGAGCGGCTCCAGCCCATCAGCGGAAATCCGAACGGCCGCAGCTGCCGCAGTACGGCGGTCCCCAGCTGACCCAGCCCCAGAACCCCGACCCGGCGCTCTGCCGCCTGCCGCACCGGCAGGCTGCGCCAGACCCCCTGCTGCTGCTGATTGCGGTAAGCCGGAAGGTTACGATGGGCGGCCAGCACCGCCATCACCACATATTCCTGCATCATCCGCACGATGCCGTCTTCCACCATCCGCACCACGGTCAGGTGCGGCGGCAGCTGATCCAGCGCCAGCTGGTCAACCCCGGCCCCGATGGAGAACAGCACCCGCAGATTGCGGTAGCGGGCCAGATCCGGCGGCACCGTCCATGTCAGCAGATAGCGGACGGCATCGGGATCCACCGTCGCCGGATCCATCGAAAACGGCACCTCCGGCAGGGCGGCGGCGAAGGCATCGGCGAAAACCTGACCGCGCGTGCGGTCGGAGTTGAACAGAAAGGTCATGACGCGCCGTTCCCCGCTCAGGCCACCAGCCGGGCGGTCAGCCGTTCCAGCATCTGTTGGCAGGCCTCCAGCTCGGCGGTCTCAATGAATTCATCGGGCTTGTGGGTATGGGCGATGTCCCCCGGCCCGCAGATGATGGCGTCGATCCCGGCAGCCTGAAACAGTCCGGCCTCGGTGCCATAGCTGACCGCCGCCAGCGGCGGCAGGCCGGTCAGCTCCACCATCAGCCGGGCAAGGTCAGACTCCTGCGGCAGCGACATCGACGGGTAATTGCTGAGAACGGTCCAGTCCACCTCATAGCCCTGTTCCGGCAGGCGGGTCAGATGCTGGCGGATCGGTTCCAGAATCTCCAGCGGCACCACTCCGGCAATGGCCCGGGCCTCCAGATCCGCCGTGCAGAGATCGGGGATGATGTTCACCGACTGCCCGCCCCGGACGGTGCCGACCTGAAGGGTGGAATAGGGCGGCTCAAACACCGGATCCAACGGCCCGGCGGTCAGGCTGCGGGCGGTCTGCACCGCCGTGCCCAGCACCTCGGTCAGGGCGTGGATGGCGTTCAGCCCCTGATCGGGGCGGGAGGAATGGCCGGTGCGGCCCCGCACGGTCAGCCGCACCGCCGCCTTGCCCTTGTGGGCGCAGATCGCCTGAAGACCGCTGGGTTCGCCGATGATCGCCCCCAAAGGCCGGGCGCACAGCTCCGGCAGGCGGCTGATCATGTGCGGGGCACCCCGGCAGCCCGCTTCCTCGTCATAGGAAAAGGCCAGATGCAGCGGCTGTTTCAGGGTCTTGCCGCGCAGGGAGTCCAGACAGGCCAGCATGGCCGCCAGATAGCCCTTCATGTCGCTGGCCCCGCGCCCGTACAGCCGGGTGCCGACCCGCTGCATGCGGAACAGGTCCCGGCTGTTGGTCGGGTCGTTGGGGGGCACCACATCCATGTGGCCGGACAGGATATAGCCCGGCACATCCGCCGGGCCGAGGGTGGCGAACAGGTTGACCCGGTCGCCTTCCGGCCCCGGCAGGACCGTCACCGTCGCCCCGTGCTGTTCGGCATACTCCCGGATCCATCCGGCGATTTCGTGGTTGGGGGTGCCGACCACCGACGGAAAGGCGATCAGGCGGTCCAGAATCTCGACAACGTTCATTGTGTGCGCCCCGGCAGTCGGCATGTCTCAGTGCTGTCAGAACACTGGGCCAGCCCCCGCAGCCAAAGATGCCGAAAACGGGCACTTTTCAGCCCGATCATGCTGCATCTGCCGGGGCGAGAGCGGAATATACGGTGCGCCTTTCGGTAGTCTGACCTTGACCCGTCAGGGTTCTTCCGTATGGTCGATCATAAGGCCCTGTGCTGTATGGTCGAATTGTCCTACCGGCGCTTCCGCCGGAAAGACCGTGAGGTATGACCGTGTCCGAAGCCATTTCCGAATCCATGCAGCTTGAGTCGTTCCAGCTTTCCGCCATCGACATCGCCGGGGCCGATCTGGCCCAGCTGCACGCCCTGTCGATCAGCGTCAGATGGCCGCACCGGTCCGAGGACTGGCAATTCATGCGGGACAGCGGCCGTGGCATTGCCGCCGTCGATGACATCGGGCGGATCGTCGGCTCGGCGATGTGGTTCCCGGAGGAGGACCGCTTCGCCACCATCGGCATGGTGATCACCTCCCCCCGCCTTCAGATGCACGGGGCGGCGCAATGGCTGATGCAGCATGCGCTGGCTGATTTGCAGGGCTACCGGCTGGGCCTGAATGCCACCCGCCCGGCGGAACGCCTGTACCGCTCCCTCGGTTTCCGCGACGAAGCCACGGTCTACCAGCATCAGGGCGAGGTGCAGGACCCGCCGCCGCCGCCGGAGCTGACCGCCGGGGAAATCCTGCGTCCGGTCACGCCGGAAGACCACGCCGCCCTGACCGCGCTGGACCGGCAGGCGTTCCGGGCCGGGCGGACCGTTCTGATGCAGCGGCTGTTTCCGCTGTCCACCGGGGTGGTGCTGGAACGCAACGGCACCATCGTCGCCTTCAGCCTGTGCCGCCGCTTCGGGCGTGGCCATGTGGTCGGCCCGCTGGTGGCCGCCGATGACCGCGACGCCATGATCGTGATGCATCCGCATCTGGACGCCTATCAGGGCCGGTTCCTGCGGATTGACACCCGCCAGCCGAAGGGCACCCCGTTCTCCGACCTTGTGGTGACCAGCGGCATCGCCCTGTTTGATACCGTCACCACCATGACACTGGGCTGTTCGTGGACCACCGGACAGCAGGCCGGGGCACCGCTGACCTATGGTCTGGTCGCCCAGACCCTCGGCTGAAGCCCCCCTCCCATCCCCTGAAGAAAGCCCCCTGCCTGATCACAGGCAGGGGGTGTTTTTCTTACAGCTCCGCCACAATCGCCTTGCCGCAGGTGACGGTATCCGCCGTACCGCCCAGATCCCGGGTCCGCCCGGCCGGGGACAGCAGAACCCGTTCAATCGCCGCCATGATCCGCGCCGCCGCCGCCGGTTCGCCCAGATGTTCCAGCATCATCGCCGCCGTCCAGATCTGCCCGACCGGATTGGCAATGCCCTGCCCGGCAATATCGGGAGCGGAACCATGCACCGGCTCAAACAGCGACGGATGCGCCCCGGTCGGATTGATGTTGGCTGACGGGGCAATGCCGATGGTGCCGGTGCAGGCCGGACCAAGGTCGGACAGGATATCGCCGAACAGGTTGGAGGCCACCACCACATCGAAACGGTCCGGGTGCAGCACAAACTGCGCGGTCAGGGCATCAATATGGTACTTGTCGTGCCGCACATCGGGGTAATGGGCCGCCATGGCGGCACAGCGCTCATCCCAGTACGGCATGGAAATGGCGATCCCGTTGGACTTGGTGGCGGCGGTCAGGTGTTTCTTCGGGCGGCTTTGGGCCAGATCGAAGGCATAGCGCAGGATGCGGTCAACGCCGGTCCGGCTCATCACCGTTTCCTGAATCACCACCTCGCGGTCGGTGCCTTCAAACATCCGCCCGCCGAGGGCGGTATATTCCCCTTCGGTGTTCTCCCGCACCACGTAGAAATCAATCTCGCCCGGCGTCCGCCCGGCCAGCGGGCACGGCACCCCCGGCATCAGCCGCACCGGCCGCAAATTGACATACTGGTCAAACGACCGCCGGAACTGGAGCAGCGACCCCCACAGGGAAATATGGTCCGGCACTTTCTCCGGCCAGCCGACCGCCCCGAAGAAAATGGCATCGTAGCGGCTGAGGATCTCGAACCAGTTTTCCGGCAGCATCCGGCCATGGGCAAGGTAGTAGTCGCAGGAGGCGAAATCGAACCAGTCGAGCTGCAACGGCACCCCGGCGGCGGCGCTGACCGCCTCCAGGGTGCGCACCCCTTCGACCATCACTTCCTGTCCGATGCCGTCACCGGGGATCACCGCGATGCGGTGGGGTTTCTGCTGCGGCTGCATGGGCTTTGCCTTCTGTCGCTGTCGGGAGAGGGGGGCGGACGGCCCCGGTTCCCGGCCATGCTACTCTCCCCCGGAAGCAGAAAATGCCGTTTCCACCCCGGCAGACAGCGCAGCCTTGCAAAGTCGCCGCAAAAACCGCTGCCTCCCCGGTTGACGGGGCACCGGTCACCCCCCGGTCAGAAATTCCGGCATCGGACCGGGAACCCAGAATCCCATCTGCGGGCTGCCCGGCTCCATCAGGGCCATCAGCGCCTGTGTTGCCGGGTGGTCAAACCATCCGGCGCAGGCCTGATGGGCGGCGGCCAGACTGTCCGCCACCAACAGATCCACCCAGACCCCATCGGCCCGACAGAACCAGTCATGGCGGATCACCCCCGGCTGCCGGGGCATATACTCCTGACGGATCCGGGTGTAGGCGGTTTCAATCTCCGCCGGGCTGACCCCGGCGCGGGCACGGAAGGTGGACAGTTCAACGGCATGGGCCACGGGGTCCATCGGCAGGCTCCTGTAGAATGGAAAGATGTGGGGGCTTGATCCGCCCCCCACAGCCGTTACCCTGACACCCCCCTGCTGACAGCAGTGTGTCAGCAGAGATCCGTTATGATCGGGAGACCACCGCCCCATGCGCCGGGCCGACCGCCTGTTCCATCTGCTGACCCTGCTGAAGGATGCCCGGGGCCGGGCCGTGACCGCTGCCACTCTGGCGGCGGAGCTGGAACTGTCGGTCCGCACCATCTACCGCGACATCGCCCACCTTCAGGCCAACGGCCTGCCGATTGATGGCGAAGCCGGAGTCGGCTACCGGATCTCCCCGGCCTTAACCCTGCCGCCGGTGACGTTCACGCTGGAGCAGATCGAGGCGGTGGCCGTCGGGATCCGGGCGATCCAGTCCCTTGGCGACCCGGCGCTGGCCGCTGCCGGACGGCAGGCTTTAGACAAGATCCGGGCGGTTCTGTCCCCGGCAGGGGCGGAGCATCTGCTGCGGGAATCGTTGCATACCCCCCTCAGCCTTCAGGCCGATCCCTCCGGGGTTCTCGCCGCCCCGCTGCGGCGGGCGATCCGCGAACGCCTGCGCACCCACCTGACCTATCAGCGCCCGGACCAGCAGGATAGCGGCGAGGCCACCGGGCGCTGGGTCCGGCCGCTGGAACTGGCCTGTTTCGGGTCGTTCTGGATGCTGGCCGCCTGGTGCGAACACCGTTCCGCCTTCCGCCACTTCCGGCTGGACCGCATCACGGCGCTGGAGGTCAGCGCCACCCGTTTCCCCGAGGAGCCGGGCCGCGGCCTGCCGGACTATCTGGACTGGCTGCGGGCCAGCCTGAACACCCCGCCGTAACCGCCCAGACCGCCTCAGCGGAACGGGGCGAACACGCTGTCCGGCAGGTCGGCGCTGAACACGCCGCTGCGGGCCGAGAACGGAATGGTCAGGAACGCCCCGACGGCAATGTCGTTGTACTGCGGAGCAGCCTGATAGCGGCTGAACCCCGACAGGATCAGGTGATCCCCCAGCAGGGCACTGGCCCGCAGCGACACCTGCGTGCTCAGGCCTTCGGTGCTGCTGCCCTGATACACCCCGCCTGCCGTGCCGCCGTTTTCCCAATAGCGGGGGGCAGCCTCTTCCTCCGCCTGCGTCAGGGCCAGCGAGGCCTTGGCCTCCACCTGCCAGCGTTCCCCTTCGGTGGTCAGGGCATCAATCCCGATCCCCTCCCGCAGGTCCTGCGACGGGCTGTAATAGCCGCCATGCCCCCAGCTGTAATGACTGAGGTTCTTGGCGAAGGTGGCATAGGACACAAACGGCCCGACCCGCAGATGGTCGAACCCCTCCGGCTTCAGGTCATAGGACAGATCCAGCCGGGTGGAAAAACGGGTGTTGTCCTTGACATCCTGCCCCTGCAAGGCCGCCGCCTCGCCGCTCAGGCCGATCCCGACCCCGTCCCACGGCAGCCAGATCGCCTGTGCCCCGCCGCCCATATCCATCACCCGGCCCCACGACCGGCCACTGACCGGATCCCGCATCCCGGTGTAGGACAGCAGGCTCGACACCACCGGCTCGGCAAACAGCCTGCCGCCGACAATCACCGACGATCCGTACAGCGTGGTTTCCACCCGCCCCGCCGGACGCGCCGACACCGATCCGCCAACGGGGGTGGAGGTCAGGCGCAGCACCGTGGTGCGGTCATCGTTTTCCTGCCGCAGGGTCAGGCTGGGGAACACCACATCGGCCTCGGCCTGCGGGCCGGACTGCTCCGCCCCGGCCGGACGCCGCCCGATCGCCCCGGCGGTAAAGCCGCTGTTGACCTCGGCCTGAACCACCATCAGGGTCAGCCGCCAGTCATCAACCATACCTTCAGTATAAGCCCGCTGCGCCGTGATGTGCAGGTTGCCTTCGCCCTTGGTGCCGTTGGTGGAACGCTGTTCGATCCCACCCCCGGCCATCCAGTCGCTGCGCCCGGCCAGCGCCGACAGGGATCCCCCCAGATCGCCGAGCGTCTCCGCCAGATCCGGCACCGCCTCCGGCAGGCTCTGGGCGACGGCAGGCCCCGCCGACAGCAGGGCGAGGGCAGACAACAGGGCAGCGGTCTTGGTCATCACGGAACAGCTTTCCTTACTGGGGTTAATCGGACAACAGGGCATCAGCGTGACGGGCGGCAAGGTCAAACTGTTTGCGGCCCCACGCCGTGGCCACCCCCTGCGCATGGACGATCCCGGCCAGCAGCCGGTCTCCCGCCGCCGCCCGCTGCCGCAGCTCCGCCCCCCGCCCCGCCGCCGTCAGGCTTTGGGCCAGCGCCCGGGCCAGCGCCGGGGTCGGGGTCGCCGCATACAGGCGGTCAAACAGATCAGCGGCCTCTGCCGGGCGGTTCAGCCGCAGCAGCGACCACGCCTTCAGCTCCTGCGGGCCGCGCCGGTCGGGGGCCGTCTGGCTGATCCGCTCCGCCAGAGCCAGCACAGCGGAATAGTCCCCGGCCTGATAGGCGGCCAGTTGTCGGTCCGCCAGCGCATCGGCACAGGCGGCAGCCAGACGGGCCGACAGGGTGGTCCCCCGGCAGGCCAGATCTTCAGCGATATCGGCGCGGCCCTGCGCCCGTTCGGCCAGCACCTGCCCGAACCGGGCGTTCTCACCGTCCCCGGCACGGGCGAAGGCCGCCGCCGCCGGACCGGGCAGCCCCTGCCCCAGCCAGCGCCATCCGGCGGTTTCCCACGCCTCCGCCCGCCCCAGCTCCGTCGCCAGTGCCAGACGGTCGCGGCTGAGAAACAGGCCATCCCCTGCGTCAATTCCGTCCAAGGCCCGGCCCAGCGCCGCCTCGGCCAGACGGGCCGCCAGCACCGGCGTTGCCGCCACCAGCCCCCGCACCGCCGCCAGATCATCCAGTGCCACCAGCGCCCGCCCCAACCCCTCGCGGGCAGACAGCGATGCCCCGGCCTGCGTGAACCAGCGGCGGGCCTGATCGGGCTGCCCGGCGGCCAGCGCCTGCCAGCCCCGGGCTTCGGCACGGGCGGCAGACTCCGCCGGACGGGACCCGGAGGCCACAGCCGGACCCCGCTCCGGCGGGCTCAGCGCTGTCAGCAGATCCACTGGGGGCGACCACGCCGGGTTCTGCCGCCGCAGCCGCATCAGATCGGCCCGCGCCGCCGCCAGATCACCCCGGCGGATCAGGAACCACAGGCCGGTAGTGTCAACCTCCACCGCCGGAGCCTCCTCCGGCAGGGCCTCCCGCACCGGGGGCAGCAGCAGCGACGGCCGGGACCGCACCTGTGGCGCTCCCGGATCCGGGCGGGTCTGCACCTGCGGCAGCGACGGCACCACCGGCACCGGCACGGCCTCCGGCGGCCGCTTGCGGTCATCCAGAAGCTGGCCGAGCTGATCGTCCTCCGCCTGCCCCGGAATGGGCAGCAGCAGACAGCACAGGGCTACCGAAACCGTCAGGATCTTTCTCATCGTCCCGGACCCGCTCCCCGCAGGTCCGCCTGCGCCACCCGGGCCAGCAGGGCCAGACTCCACGCATAATATCCATCCCCCCCGCCGGGCCGGGGCAAATCCGCCTGCCCGTCAGTCAGGGCCGCCACCGCCGCCATGCCGGTCTGCCAGCCGTAGGGGGCGGTTTCCCCGCTGCGCAGGTCCACCCATGCCGGAACCGGCCCGCTGCGCGGGGCCCTCCAGAAGGCCCGGAACGGAGCCAGCAGCGCCGGATCAGTCTGCCCGCCCCACACCAGATTCAACGGCACCCGCACCGCGTTGAAGCCATACTGCGGCGGCTGATCCGGGGCCAGCGCCACCGCCCCGTTTTCCACCTGCATCCAGTCCGGCGGCAGGCCCCAGACCCCAAACCGCCCCTGCCGCAGCAGGGTCAGCGCCGACCGGCTGAGGGCATCCCACGCCGGATGCCCGAAGGCCATCGCAAAATCCCGGAAGGCCGGAAACAGCCAGTACGACGGATTGACCACCACCGCCTGCCCGCTGACGAAGCCGTCACGGCCCGGCAACAGCAGGGTCAGCGCCCCGGCCTGCACGGTCTGGTGCTCCGCCACCGCCATACTGATCGCGCGGGCGGCATCCACATAGTCGGGCCGGTCCCACGCCCGCCCGGCCCGCAACAGGGCCCAGGCAATCAGAATGTCGCCGTCACTGGCATTGTTGGCATCCAGCACACAGCCCGCCGGTTGACCGCAGGGACCAAACTTCCACGAAAACAGTCCGTCCGGGCGGCGCAGGGTTTTCTGCGTCCACTGCCAGATCCGGTCAAAGGTCTGGCGGTCCCCCGCCGCCTCGGCCAGCAGCAGGCCATAGCCCTGCGCCTCGGTATGGGTGATGCCCGGCGGGCCGCTGTCGGCATCGGTCACCCGCCCGTCAGCGGAGATAAACCGCCGGGCGTAGTCGTCCCACAGGGCCCGGTCCAGCCGCCCCGGCGAATCGGAGCATCCGGCAAGGGACAGGGTCAGACAGGCCATCACCATCCCCACCAACCGCAGACAGGCCCGTCCCATCACTGCGTCTCCATAAAGCGCTTGCGCCGCCGCCGGATCATCTGCCACAGCAGCAGGGTGATCAAGCCGCACACCGCCACCGCCCCGCCCAGCCAGTACCACGGCGTGGTCGACAGCGTCAGGCGCAGCAGCAGCAGCGGATCATCCCGCCCGACCTGATACGGCTCGGACACCTGCATGCTGAACAGGGCCTCATCCTTCTGGCCCCAGGCAATCAGGTCACCGCGCATCTGGCCCCACAGGCCGGGACCGACCAGATCGGCGATCCGCGCCGCCAGCACCGCCGGGGTTTCTGCCGCCACCACGGTCAGCAGGGCCCCGTCCTGTCCCGCCGGATTGCGCAGGGCCGTCATCACCGCCCGGTCCCCCAGACTGCTTTTCTGCTGCACCCATTCCCCGTCCGGCACTGCCGGACCACTGTCCGCGCGGCTGATCAGGCCGCGCAGGCTGCCCAGAGACAGCTCCGGCCCGGTGGCGGCGGTCCGCAGATCCTGCAAGGCGCGGTAGGGCCACGACCGGATCTTCGACAGGGATGCCGCCCATGCGGCAAAATCATCCCGCTGCAACTGGGCGGTGGTGGCCAGAACCAGCGCCTGCCCCGGCAACGGCTGCGGCAGACCGGTGATCACCGCCAGACCGTCCACCGGCCCGTGCGCCACCTGCGCCATCCGCCCGATCAGCGTCAGCGCCGGTCCGATCAGATCCGCCGAACCGACGTAGACCGCCCCGGCCGCCCGCCCATCGCCCCCGGCATAGGGATAGCCGGAGGTGGCAAAGCGGGCGAGATCGGGCAGGGCCGCTGCCCGTCCGGCCTCCGGCAGGGTGATGACCGAATTCTCCGACACCTGCACCAGCAGATGCCGCCCCCGGCTGCCGACGCATTCGCCGCCGCTGACCGGCGGCTGACTGCTGATATCAATGTTCAGGGCATTGGCCCCCGGCTTCAGAAGGTTAACCGGAAACGTGATCAGGTAATCGCGGAAGCTGCCGCCGTCCGGGTTGCCCATGGAATGGCCGTGGATCTGTTCGTCATTGACCCGGAAGTTGAGAACCGATCCGGCCCCCATCCCGGCCCCGTAGGAGAAATCCAGCTTCAGGGTGACCTTGGCGTTTTCATAGGTGTAATAGTCCGGGGCCATCGGCAGCGGGACGGAAATCTGGTGCGATCCCTTGCCCCGCGCCGTGGCGGTGCGGAACCCCAGCGCCTGAAAGCGGTAGCTTTTGCCCCCGATCATGCTGACCCGGCCATCCAGCGGCAGCGGGGCCGCCGTCAGCCCGCCCTGCGGGAAGGTTGCCTGCGAATCCGGGGTCTGGGCGTCATCCATCACCGTCAGCGACCGGGCGGCGGCAATCACCTCGTCCTCGGTGCGGCCCGTCACGAGAAGCCGGGCCCGGCCATCGCCGAGACCGCTGATCGCCACCTTCGGCCCATCCACCACCGGCAGGGCCTGCGGTGGCAACACCTGCGCCAGATCCTGCGGCAGGCCGACCACCACCTGCACCGCCCCGGAAACATCCGTCGGCAGGCCCGACCCCGACCAGTCGCGCTGCCGGACCTCCAGCGGCGCGAACTGCCGCCGCAGGGCCAGCGCCTGTGCGACAGAGGGCAGCGCCTGCGACCGCAGACGGTCTGCCCCCGCCCCCGGCGGGGGCAGCAGGGTCACCTCCCGCTGGCCGCCCAGACCGGGGAAGAACAGGGCGCTGAGATCCGACAGCAGAAGCGGACGGGTCAACGGACCAAGATCATAGGACAGGAAGGACTGCGACAGATCGACCTCGGTCCACAGTTCCGGCGCCACCGAATCCTCGCAGCTGTCGGCGTAATGCTGGGTCACCGCCAGTGTCAGTTTATTGAAGCCGCTGCGCCAGCCATCGGCAGGCAGGCGGATCCGCGCTTCGCCGGAGGGCTGGGCCGGATCCAGCCGGATCTGCGCCAGTGTCGCCTCGTTCAGCCGCACCGCCAGCACCGACCGCTCCGGCCGCAGGGCGACGGAATTGGTGTAGCGCAGGGTCAGGATCATATCCCGCACCACCGCCGTCGCCGCCAGCGGAATGAAGAAGGCCTGCTCCCCGGCCTCATCGCGCAGCCGCAGCAGCCCCGGCTGTGGCGAGAACGCCGACAGCGGCACCGCCCCCTTCGGGCGGACCGTCACATCCTCCAGCCGGGCCGAGAGGGCTGCCGGTCCCTCCGGAACCGCTGTCTGAGCCAGAGACGGCCGGACCACCGACAGCGCCAGAACGATCCCGGCGGCAAGGACGGTCAACGGGCGGGAGACATTACTCATGGGCGGATCCTTGCCGGAGCAGCGAGACACAGGTGGAACGGACAGCCGCGAAAAACATCCGGCTGTGCATCAGCACCGGCTGCCAGATCAGGCCAAGGATCATCGACAGGGCGGTGGTGAACGGGATCGGCCGGATCCGGCGATCAAGGAAAAACTGCCAGCGGGCACTGTCGCCGAAGGCCAGCGCAACGGCGTCAGAGGCCTCCGCCTCCGTGGCAGGAACAAAGCGGATTCCCAGCGCCAGCTTCCGCCGGACCGGAAAGGCCGAACAGACCTCGCAGCGAAGGGTCACGGTCCGGCCCATCTGCGGGGCGGGGGCAGACAGCCGGATAATCTCCCCCCGCTTCGGTGCCTGCGGCGCGGCGGGATCAATCAGCAGACGGGCCCCGCCCGCCGACAGGTCGTCAATCTCGCAGGGCATTTCCGCCCCCGCGGCCAGCACGGTGCCGGACTGCTGGGCGGGCATCCGGGGGGAGGCCCGGCGCTGCCGCCGCTCCACCAGCGCCCCCAGAGCGGCGGTCAGGGTCAGGAAGTTCAGGGTATTCCAGACCAGCACCACCGTCGTCATATCCCGCGTCACCGGATCGTCGATGAAGCGCCAGATTCCGAAGGCAAAACCGATACCGACCACGGCAAACAGCCAGTAAAACGGCTTTGCCAGCGGCGAGATGAACTCCTCCTCCAGCGTGTCGCCCTTGGGGGTGACCACAAAGGACGGATGCCGGGGATTGGCCACCACCTGAATCAGCGCCCGCAGCGAAAAGATGCTCTGCATCAGTTCATAGATTTCCGAGATCAGCGGCCAGCGGGTCCGCCCGAACAGCATGTCGGACATGATGTAGCCCGCCACCACATGCGGCACCGTATAGGCCAGAATCTGCATGGTGGAAGCGTTGTAGACATCAAAACCGAAAATCAGATAGGCCAGCGGCGAGAAAATGAAAATCAGCCGGGCGAAGGGGAACAGCCAGAACAGCAGGGAACTCATGTAGCCGACCCGCTGGTACCACGTCAGGCCCGGGTGCATGAACGGCCGCTTCAGCAGCAGGATCTGGGTCATCCCCTGCGCCCAGCGCATGCGCTGGATCACGAAGGCGGTGAAGGTCTCCGGGTTCAGCCCCGCCACCATCGGCCGGTCGAGATACACCGAGTGATAGCCCTGCCCGTGCAGGGTGATCGCGGTCTCGGCATCTTCGGTGATGGTTTCCCCGGCCAGTCCGCCGATCGCCATCAGGGGGGCCCGGCGCAGCAGCGCCGCCGACCCGCAGAAGAACGAACTGGCCCAGAAATCCAGCCCCTTCTGGATCGTCTGGTAGAACATGTCATTTTCCGACGGCATCCGCCGGAACGACTGCAACAGATTGCGGTCAATCGGATCCGGATTGATCATGAAATGCGGGGTCTGGACCAGAAACACCTCCGGCCTGCGGACCATCCACGGCACCGTGCGGTCAAGAAAATCCCCGGTCGGCACGTGGTCGGCATCAAGGATCACGATCAGCTCGCCGTCGGTGTGGCGCAGGGCGTGATTGATGTTGCCCGCCTTGGCATGACTGTTTTCCGGCCGGGTCAGATAGAAGGCCCCCAGCCGGGCACACAGCGCCTGCAACACGGCCCGGCGCTGAAGAGCGGCGGCGGCTTTCTCAGGGTCCGGCTGGGCAACCTTGGCATCCGTCCCGCCGTCATCCAGCAGATAAACCCGCAGCCGACCACCGGGATACCGCATCCGCAAGGCCGCCCGCAGCGTGACTTCCAGCATCTCCGCCGGTTCGTTGTAACTGGGCACCAGCACATCCACACTGGGCAGCACCGTCCCCGGCGACAGGTCAGCCAGCGTCAGCGCCGGGCGGCGCAGCGGCGTGGAATTGACCAGCGCCCCCAGCAGGCTGATCACCACCGAATAGAGTTCGGCCAGATACAGCAGCACCGCCAGAACCGTGCTGAACAGCGTGGAGCTGTTGAGGGTGAACATCCCGCGCCAGGCGATATAGCGCAGGGAAATCACCGCCGTCAGCAGCAGCACCAACAGGCGCAGCGGCGCTGCCGGGGGCATCATTGGGAAAGGTCCGCAAGACCCACAGCACCCCGATGACGGCAACCATCGACAGCATCTGCCCCGGCCAGTCCATCGGCACCACCACCAGCACCAGCAGGGCAGGCAGGGCGACAGACCAGCCAAGAACCGTCCACAGCCGCCCCGGACCGGGCGGTGTCGGCACCGACAGGCCGGACGGCGACAGGACAGTGGGGGCAACCGGGCGCTGAACCGTCATGCGCCCCTCCGGCCAGCCCGGTCGCGCGGTCCCCGGTCATTGCACGGTCATAGACCAGCGTCGGATGCGGCTCGTTGGTCACCACCCGCCCGGCCTCATCCACCCGCAGCCCCTGCGCAAACAGGACACTGTGCAGGCGGTTGCGGCGCTTCCACAGGCGACGGCGGGCCAGCCATGCCCCCGGGATCACCGGCAGGGCCCCCGCCAGCAGGACAAGGCCGAGGCACAGCAGCACGGTCTGCCCGGCCGGGGCATGGTAAACCAGAAACCACAGGGCAGAGACTGCAGAATAGAACAGGGCGCAGCCAAGGGCAAACAGACGGCGGGCCACACGCAGAGTCCGTTCCGCCCCCTGCAAAACCCGCATATGAGCGGCAAGCTCATCCAAGGTCATTCGGCTCACAATCCTCACCTTCACGGCCTGTCGCGGCCCCGCCGCAACATCCCTGACGCCCCCCGACGCCGTTTCCCGTTTTTAATGATCTTCCGGTGTGCCCCGGATCTGTCACACCCTGCGTTAGAGTATGATAAGAAAGAGAAATAAGTTCCGCTGATGCGTCTGAACACTCAATTGACGCACAGATGGTTAATTATTTCTAAACGCCAAAGACATTGAAGAAACCACTTTCATTTTTATAATTGCATCAACAAAATAATGATCTCCGAATAGAGTATAGTAACCCTGTACTCATACGGACGTCGTCATCCGATCCTGCGCGGAAAAGCGCCGGGAGCCTTAAAAAAATTTCATACGGAATCCCCAAGGCCGGGCAGGCAGAGCCCGCCTACAGCACGCCCGGTGCCGCCAGAGCGGACGATGAAACCGGCCGCTGCGGCGGACGCCCGGCCCCTTCCAGCATTGGCATGATCTTCAGGAACAGATCGGCCTGCGACGACACCTGAAGCTTGGCATAGGCATGCTTGCGGTGGACCTTCACCGTCAGGCGGCTGATGCCCATGCACTGGGCGATCGACACATTGGAATGGCCGCCCATCACCAGCGCGATCACCTGCGCCTCGCGGTGGGTCAGCGCCTCGGTAATCCCGGGTTGGGGCTTCAGACGGCACAGCCGCTCCTCCAGACTGGCGGCGGCACCGGACTCTGCGGGCGGATCCATCCGCGCCATCCGGGTTTCGGCATAGATCCGCAGCAGCGGGGCCAATGCCGGGGAAATATCATCCAGCCAGCGCTTTTCCGCCCGGCTGAACCGCCCGGACCCGCGCTGCCGCCCCAGTGACAGGTTGATGTAACAGCCATCCCCCCCGGCACTGACGAGTCCCAGCTCGTCGAGCATCCGCACGCAGGAGAAATAAGACTTTCCATACTCACTCTGGAAAAAGCGGTCGGGGGCAATCTCCCCGATCAGAAACACCCCTTCCTCCTTCGCCTGCGCTTTCCGGAAGAACGGGTCAAGAGTGTAAGATAATTTCAAGTATTGCTCTTCATAGCGGAACCCCTCTCGGTCCGGAATCCAGTAATAGAGATCAACCGGCGGAGCATCCTCCTGAAAAACAACGATAACCAGATTATCAAAGGCGATCTGTGACTGGATGAACTCCCGCAGATGGACGGGAAAGGACGACCCGCGAACCGTGGCAATCATACTGCCCAGTTTTTCAGCAAACTCGCGCCCAGCCCACTCCTTCATCACCCCTACCCCCGATAACCGGTGAATTGTGATCAAAATAACCCTGAGGGGGTATTCTTTCCACCGGAAATTCTCCGTAGCCTCGGTTCAGGTTCGATATCGGCCCCCTGCCGGGGCCACCGGAACGGAGGGATCATCCGCATGCCGCAGGCCGTCGAGATTATCGATGTCGTCAAGAAATACGGATCTTTTACTGCACTGCACAATGTGTCACTGGATATACGTCCCAACGAATTCTTTACCCTCCTCGGGCCGTCGGGCTGCGGCAAGACCACCCTGCTGCGGATCATCGCCGGGTTTGAGGACATCACCGCCGGCACCCTGAAGCTGTTCGGCACCGATATCACCGCCCTGCCGCCGGACCGCCGCCCGATCAACACTGTGTTCCAGCACTATTCGCTGTTTCCGCACATGACGGTGGCCGAGAACGTCGCTTTCGGGCTGCGCCGCCTGAAGATGCCCGCCGCCGACATCACCCGCCGGGTGGCGGAGATGCTGGAGATGATCAAACTGTCCAGCCATGCCGGGCGCAGACCGCACCAGCTGTCCGGCGGGCAGCAGCAGCGGGTGGCACTGGCCCGGGCGCTGGCCCCCCGCCCCAAGGTTCTGCTGCTGGACGAACCGCTGTCGGCGCTGGACCTGAAGCTGCGGCAGGCGATGCGGATGGAGCTGAAAACCCTGCAACAGCAGACCGGCGTGACCTTCATCTTCGTCACCCACGATCAGGAAGAGGCGCTGGCGATGTCGGACCGCATCGCCGTGATGTCGGAAGGCCGGGTCCAGCAGATTGACGCCCCGCAGGTGATCTATGAACACCCGGCCACCCGCTTTGTCGCCGACTTCATCGGCGATGCCAACTTCCTGACCGCCTCGGTGGAGGGGCTGGAAGACGGGCGCGCCCACTGTGGCCTGCCCGGCGGATACCGCCTGATCGCCCGCGATGCCGGGGCCGCCCGCCCCGGCCAGAGCGTCAGCCTGTTCCTGCGCCCGGAAAAACTGTCGGTGCATGACACCCCGGTGGAAGAGGGCATCGGCATGACGGTGCGCACCATCGTCTATCAGGGCGATGCCACCGACTATCTGGTGGAGCTGGACGGCGGCGTGATGCTGCGGTCGCGCTGCGAAAACCGCATCAACGGCGACCCGATCCTGACGGCAGGCGAACGCGGCTTCCTGCGGATCGCCCCCGATGCCGCCAAGACCCTGCTGGACTGAGGCCCGCCATGACGCCCCACCGCGCCACCCTTCTGGGCATTGCCCCGACCCTGCTGATCATCGGCGTGCTGATGGTCGTGCCGATGGTCATCATGGCCGCCTATTCGCTGATGGAAGCCAACAGCTTCGGCGGCGTGCTGCCCCACTTTTCGGCGGAAGCCTACATCAAGCTGCTGTTTGACCGCGATCTCGACGACTCGCTGGCCTTTGATCCGTCCTATATGATCATCCTGTGGCGGTCGCTGCGGATTGCCGGACTGGCCACCGCCATCACCCTGTGCGTCGGGTTTCCGGTGGCCTATTTCATCGCCACCCGCCCGCCGGAACAGCGGACCCTGCTGATCTTCCTGATCACCATCCCGTTCTGGACCAATCTGCTGATCCGCACCTACAGCTGGGTGCTGATCCTGCGCGACACCGGCATGATCAACACCGTGTTGCAGGGCAGCGGCCTGACCGATCAGCCGCTGAAGCTGCTGTATACCGAAGGGGCCATCCTGTTCGGGCTGGTCTACACCTATGCCCCGTTCATGGTGCTGCCGCTGTACACCTCGCTGGAGAAACTGGACTTCCGGCTGGTGGAGGCCGCCCGCGACCTCTACTGCGGCCCGTGGGGTGCCCTGCGCCATGTGGTGCTGCCGCTGGTGATGCCGGGGCTGGTGGCCGGGTCGATTCTGGTGTTCGTCCCCTGCCTTGGTGCCTTTGTCGCCCCCGACCTGCTGGGCGGCGGCAAGGAACTGATGATCAGCACCCTGATCCAGCTTCAGTTCACCTCGTCCCGCAACTGGCCGTTCGGCGCGGCGCTGGCTCTGGTGCTGCTGGCGCTGGTGATGCTGACCCTGACCGTCTCCGCCGCGCGGCAGGCCCGCGCCGCCGCCGAAGGGGGGCACTGACATGGCCCGCAAGACCCGCAAAATCACCGATCTGCCCGGCTTCCGGGGCTTTACCTGGCTGTTTTTCGCCTATCTGTATGCGCCACTGGTGCTGCTGGTGGTGTTTTCCTTCAACGCCACCCGCTCCGGCACGGTGTGGAGCGGCTTTTCGCTGACGTGGTATGCCAAAATCGCCGCCGACAGCCAGATCCAGCGCGCCGCCCTGAACAGCCTGACCGTTGCCATCTGCGCCACCGCCATTGCCACCGTGGTTGCCACCGCCGCCGCCCTGGCGATGAAGCGCGGGGTGCCGTTCTTCGGCAGGAAAGTCACCGGCGGCCTGATCATGACCCCGCTGGTGGTGCCGGAAATCGTCACCGCCGTCGCCACCCTGCTGCTGTTCTCCGCCATCGGTCTGTCGCTGGGGCTGGGCAACATCATCCTCGCCCATGTCGCCTTCTGCATCCCCTTTGCCTATCTGCCGATCCGCGCCCGGCTGGAACGGATGGATGAAAGCATCGAGCTGGCCGCCCGGGACCTCTACGCCACCCCGTGGCAAACCCTGCGCACCGTTACCCTGCCGCTGCTGGCCCCGGGCATTGTCTCCGGCGCCCTGCTGGCGCTGATCACCTCCATCGACGACTTCATCATCACCATGATGGTGGCCGAACCGGGGGCCACCACCCTGCCGCTGTACATCTACGGCATGCTGCGGCTGGGCGTTTCGCCGGAAATCAATGCGATCTCCACCATCCTGCTGGGGGTGTCGGTGGGGGTGGTGACCCTGTCCCACCTGCTGACCCGCCGCCGCTGACCCCCTTCCTGAGCCAAGACCCTGCCTGACAAGAAACGCCCCGCCCAAGCGGAGGCATGAACAGGAGAGCCCACCGATGAAGAAGACCCTGACCGCCGCCCTGCCCCTGTCGTTTCTGACCCTGTCGCTTATGGCCGCTGCCGGTCCTGCCGCCGCGGCGGAGGAACTGTTCATCTACAACTGGTCGGACTACACCGCCCCGGAGGTCCTCGCCAAGTTCGAGAAGGAAACCGGCATCAAGGTGACGCTGGATGTCTATGACTCCAACGAAACCCTGCTGGCGAAGATGAAGGCCGGGAATGCCGCCTATGACATCGTGGTGCCGTCGCACAACTTTGTGCCGATCATGATCAAGGACGGCCTGCTGCAACCGATCGACGCCCCGAAGCTGAGCAACTACGCCAATATTGACGAGAAGTGGCGGAACCCGGAATGGGACCCCGGCAACCGCTACACCGTGCCGTGGATGTGGGGCACCACCTCCTTCGCCGTCGATACCGCCGTCTACAAGGGGCCGACCGACAGCGCCAGCCTGCTGTTCACCCCGCCGCCGGAACTGCGCGGCAACATCGGCATGTTCAAGACCCCGGAAGAGGTGGTCGCCGTCGCCTCTATCGCTCTCGGCCTGCCGCAGTGTGACGATAATCCCAAGGACCTGAAGAAGGTGGAAGAGCTTCTGGCCGGTCAGAAACCGGCGGTGAAGATCTACAGCTCGGAAGGGATCCACGAGCGTCTGGCCGCCGGAGAGGTCGCCATGCACATGATCTGGAACGGTGCTGCCAAGCGGGCCCGGGATGTGCGGCCCACCATCACCTATGTCTATCCGAAGGAAGGCGTGCTGGCCTTCATGGATAACCTGACAGTGCCGAAGACGGCAAAGAACGTCAAAAATGCCCTGACCTTCATCGACTTCATGCTGAAGCCGGAAAACATCGCCATCCAGTCCAACTTTGCCCGCTATTCCAACGGCATCAAGGGCAGTCAGGCCTTCCTGAGCCCGGATCTGCGCGACGCCCCGGAAATCAATCCGCCCGCCACGGTGAAGACCGTATTCCAGCCGGTCTGTTCCGATCAGGCGGTCAAGCTGCGGGACCGGGTCTGGACCCGTCTGTTCCAGTAATCCGCCTGTTGCCGTAACCCGTCTGTGGGATCAGGACACCGTTCCGGATCCGGCCCCACCGGGGGGCTTTATTCCCCGGCCCCCTTTCCCTCCCCCTCACCGTGGATCATGCCCATGCTGACCGTCTATTCGGATCGTCATACCCTTCACCATGCCCACGCCGAACCCTTCGGCGGCACCGTCGTCGAACCGTTTGAATGCCCGCAGCGGGCGGAATACGTGCTGGCCCGCCTGCGGGAGGTCGGTCTGGGGCCGGTCAACACCCCGGCGGACCATGGCCTTGAGCCGATCCTGCGCGTTCATGATGCCGGATATGTGCAGTTCCTCCAGACCGTCTGGGCCGACTGGACCGCCGCCGGATTCAGCGGGCAGGTGACCCCCAGCGTGTGGCCGGGCCGAACCATGCCATTCCGCCGCCCCAGCAGCCATATCGAAGCCCGCGTCGGCTACCACGCCCTGTGCGGGGAAACCGGCATTGTTGAAGGCACGTGGGAAGCCGCCTACTGGAGTGCACAGGCCGCCCTGACCGCGCTGGATGCGGTGCTGGCCGGGGACCGCGCCGCCTTCGCCCTGTGCCGCCCGCCGGGGCACCATGCCCCGAAGGACCAGTACGGCGGTTACTGCTTCCTCAACAATGCCGCCATCGCCGCACAGGCGGCGCTGGACCGGGGGGCGCAGCGGGTGGCGGTTCTGGATGTGGATTTCCACCACGGCAACGGCACACAGGAGATCTTCTACGACCGCAGCGATGTGCTGTTCCTGTCCCTGCACGGCACCCCGGATCAGGCCTATCCCTATTTCATGGGGTGGGAGGATGAGACCGGCAGCGGCGACGGCGCAGGCTTCACCGCCAATTACCCCCTGCCGGCCGGCACCCCGTACAGCGTGTGGAAACAGGCGCTGGAACAGGCCCTTGACCGCATCCGTGACTATGCGCCGGACCTGCTGGTGATTTCGCTGGGGCTGGATACCTACGAACAGGATCCGATCAGCTTCTTCAAGCTGACGGCGGCGGATTATCTGGATTACGGCGGCCTGCTGGCGGGCCTTACTCTGCCGACCCTGTTCGTGATGGAAGGCGGCTACGCGGTGGAAGATCTGGGGATCAACACCGTCAACGTGCTGCAAGGCTTTGAAACCGTTGCCGGAGGCCGCCCATGACCGCCCTGACCCTTGCCGTCACCCAGATGGCCTGTAGCTGGGACCTGCCCGCCAACCTTGACACCGCCGAGGCGCTGGTCCGCCGGGCGGCGGCACAGGGGGCAAAGCTGATCCTGCTGCCGGAACTGTTCGAGACCCCCTATTTCTGCCCGGAGCAAAAACCGCAGTATTTTGAGCTGGCCCGCCCCTTTGCCGGGAACCCGGTGATCAGCCGTTTTCAGACACTGGCGCGGGAGCTGGGGGTGGTGCTGCCGGTCAGCTTTTTTGAAAAAGCCAACCAGAGCTTTTTCAACAGCGTGGCGGTGATTGACGCCGACGGCGCGGTGCGGGGCCTGTACCGCAAAAGCCACATCCCCGATGGCCCCGGCTATCAGGAAAAGTACTACTTCAGCCCCGGCGACACCGGCTTCCGGGTGTGGGAAACCGCTGTCGGCACCATCGGGGTCGGAATCTGCTGGGATCAGTGGTTCCCCGAAGCGGCGCGGGCAATGGTGCTGATGGGGGCGGATATCCTGCTGTACCCCACCGCCATCGGGTCGGAACCGACCGCCCCGGACATCGATTCCCAGCCGCACTGGTGCCGCACCATGCAGGGCCACGCCGCCGCCAACATGGCGGTGGTCGCCGCCTCCAACCGCATCGGCACCGAACAGTGGGACTCCTGCGCCCTGACCTTCTATGGTACCTCCTTCATCGCCGATGAGACCGGCGGGCTGCTGACGCAGGCCGGGCGGACGGAAGCGGGGGTGCTGACCGCCACCGTCGATCTCGACGCCCTCCGCCGCCGCCGCTTCGGCTGGGGGCTGTTCCGCGACCGCCGCCCGTCCCTCTACGGTCCGCTGACGGGTTTCGGCTGAGGGGAAGAGGCGCTTCAGGGCGGATCCGTCAGGTTCAGTTCCACCACCACATCGTACACTTCCCCCCGGTAATGGGAGCGGACCAGCTCCACCGGGGTCCCGTCCTCCAGCATGGTCCGCCGCTCAATCGACAGGGCGGCGGACCCGTCCGGCACTTCCAGCAGCCGCGCCTGTTTGACGGTCAGGATCACCGCCGTCAGCCGTTGCAGCGCCCGGAACGGAGCAAACCCGTTCTGGCGCAGCACCGTATACAGCGACCCGGTCACCTGCGCCGGATCGGGCAGAAAGCGGGTCGGCACCGTCGTCAGTTCCAGCGCCATCGGGGCCCCGTCCGCCAGCCGCAGCCGGTACAGCCGCGCCACCTGTGATCCGGGGGCAAGGCCCAGCGCCATCGCCTCCTCCGGTGTTGCCAGCGCCAGCGACCGGTTCAGCCACACCGTCCCCGCCTCCAGCCCGCGCGACTGCATGTCTTCGGAAAAGCCGATCAGGGCGGACAGCCGCTGTTCCCGGTGCGGCGACGGGGCGACAAAGGTGCCCGCGCCCTGCCGGGGCCGCAGCAGCCCTTCCGCCACCAGTTCCCGCAGCGCCTTGCGCACCGTCACCCGCGAGACACCGTAGCGCTCTGACAGCACGCGCTCACTGGGCAGGGCGGCGGCCTGCCCGGCCCGGTCAGCCACCACCATCGCCCGCAGCCGCGCCGCCAGTTGCAGGTAGAGCGGCAGCGGATCGTCGGCTGATAACAGGGGGGAGGTCTCGGACTCAGCCATCCGCCGCCCCTGTCGCCCAGTCGCCGCCGATCCAGGTGCCCAGCACCGTCAGATCCGCCGACAGCAGGGTCAGGTCCGCGACAAAACCGGAAGCAATCCGCCCGCGCTGCCGGTCCTGCCCCAGCAGCATCGCCGGATGCAGCGAGGCCATCCGCAGCGCCGTTTCCAACGGCAGCTCCAGCAGGGTCACCGCATTGCGGACACAGGCCGCCATATCGGTATCCGCCCCGGCCAGCACCCCGTCTGCCGTCACCAGCCGCCCGTCGCGGCGGTAGATGGTTTCGCCATAGAGCCGGAACTGATCCGCATCGGTGCCGGTCGGCGGCATCGCATCGGTGACCAGAATCATCCGCTCCGCTCCCCGGGCCGCCAGCACCAGCCGCAGCGTCAGCGGATCAACATGCACCCCGTCGCAGATGATCCCGCACCAGGCCTGCGGGCTGAGGATCGCCGCCCCGGCAATCCCCGGTTCCCGCCCGGCAATCGGCGGCATAGCGTTGAACAGATGGGTGAAGCAGGACAGCCCCGCCGCCACCGCCTGCCGGGTCCGCGCCGCCCCGGCGGCGGAATGCCCGCCGGACACCACCGCCCCCGCCGCCACCATCGCCCGGATGAAGTCATCCTCAACCTGTTCCGGGGCCAGCGTCAGCAACAGACGCCCCGGCCCCAGCCGCCGCGCCAGATCCGGCATCCCCTGCCGGTCCTGCTCCGACGGGGTGCGGACAAACAGCTCGGCGTGGCAGCCCCGGCGGGCCGGATTGATGAACGGCCCTTCCAGATGCAGGCCGAGAACCCCGCTGCCCGGCCGGGTCAGGGCGGTCAGGACCGCTCCGGCCGCCTGTTCCGTCACCGCCGGAGTATCGGTGATGACGGTCGGCAGCAGCCCGGTGGTGCCAAACCGGCGGTGCGCCGCCACCATCACCGCCAGCGCCTGCGGGGTCGGGCTGTCGTTGAACAGCACCCCGCCGCCGCCGTTGACCTGAATGTCGATAAATCCCGGCACCAGCAGACTGCCTGCCGGAAGGGACCGGCACGGCAGACCCTCCGGCTCCTGCCCGGCGGGATGCACGGCGGCAATCTGCCCGCCGTCCAGCTCCAGACAGGCCCCGTCGACAAAGACTTCTCCGGTAAAAATCCGGGCTCCGGTCAGGCCATAGCGCATCAGCGTGTCTCCTCCTGCCGGTGGCCCAAGGACTGTTTTGCCAAAGACTGTTTTGCCAGAATCAGAGCTCCGGACAGGGCATCGCCCTGGGGGTCGCTCAGCCAGCCGCGTTCCTGCGGCGGCAGATGCGCCGCCAGCACCCCGGCCAGACCGCCAACCAGCGCCAGACGCGGCGCCCCCTGATCCCGCAGCCGCCGCAGCACCCGGGCGGCATGACCCGCCGCCTCTGTCAGCAGGGCCACAGCCACCGGATCCCCGGCGGCGGCCTGCTCCAGCACCACCGGCACCAGCGCCGCATAATCGGCCGGGCGGGCGGTTCCCGCCCAGTCCACCACCCCGAACGGGCTGCCGCCAAACCGTGCCAGCACCGCCGGGCCCAGTACCCCGGCGTCGGTCAGACCATCCCAGCCCAGCACCGCCAGCTCCAGCGCCCGCCGCCCGATCCACGCCCCACTGCCGTGATCGGAGATCTCAAACCCCCAGCCCCCGGCGGTGACCTGCCGCCCGTTGACCAGCCCGAACCCGGCGCTGCCGGTGCCGGTGATCAGGATCGCCCCGTCGGCACCGCCAAAAGCGCCGAGGCAGGCAATCACCGCATCACCGGTGACGTCCAGCGCCGCAAACGGATGGAGTTGATCAAGAAAGGCGTCCAGATGGGCCGCCTGTGCCGCCCCGGCCAGCCCGAACACCGCCACCGTCTGCGCCTGCGCCGCCTGCGGCACCCTGGCCTCGGCAAAGGCCGCCGCACAGGCGCGGTGGATCTCGGCCCATGCCACCCCGGCCCCCAGCCGGATGTTGCACGGCCCGGCCAGCCCCTGCCCCAGTACGGTGCCGTCACGGTCGGTCAGCCGCGCCCGGCAGGTGGTGCCGCCGCCATCAACCCCCAGCAGATACTGTTGTGCCGCCATCGGCGCTGAATCCCCGTCACAGGCCGCCGGACAGGACCGGAACCGCGGCGGCAGTCTGAATGAACCGGTCTCAGCGAAAGACATACCAGAGAAATACCATCCGGCAAACCGGGCAATACCACTTTGCTTTTTCCGCCCTCCGAAGGCCATCCAGACCCCGATTATCACCAAAATGTCGGTTGCGGGACCCCGGACCGGTGCTATCCTGCCACACCAATTTAATACCACCGGCCCCGAGGACTCCCCATGTCATCCAGCCCGCCGCCCGCCACCCCGATGTGGTCCCCCGCCAGCCCGCAGGCCCGGCAGGTGGAGTGTTTTGATTTCGTGATTTTCGGCGGCACCGGCGACCTGTCGATGCGGAAGCTGCTGCCATCGCTGTTCCAGCGCGATCTGGCCGGGCAGATCCCCGCCGGGGCGCGCATCATCGGGGTGTCCCGCAGCCCGCTGAATGCCGCCGCCTTCCGCGCCATGGCCGATGAACAGGCCCGCCCCCACCTGCACGGGACCCCGGATCCGGCGGCATGGGCCGCCTTCCTGACCCGGCTGGAGCATGTGCGGCTTGATGCCCTGAGTGAAGACGGCTGGCCGGTTCTGGCGGATCTTCTGGCTCCGGCCCCGGAGCGGATCCGCGCCTATTATCTGGCCACTGCCCCGGGGCTGTTCGGTATTATCTGCCAGCGCCTGCATCAGGCCGGTCTGGTGACGCCACAGGCGCGGGTGGTGCTGGAAAAGCCGCTGGGCCACGACCTCGCCTCGGCCCGCGCCATCAATGCCGCCGTCGGCGCGGTGTTCGCCGAACACCAGATCTTCCGCATTGATCATTATCTCGGCAAGGAAACGGTGCAGAACCTGCTGGCGCTGCGCTTCGCCAACAGCCTGTTCGAGCCGCTGTGGAATGCCCGCCACATTGACCATGTGCAGATTTCGGTGGCGGAAACCGTCGGCGTGGAAAAGCGCGGGGAGTTCTACGACCAGACCGGTGCCCTACGCGACATGGTGCAGAACCACCTGCTGCAACTGCTGTGTCTGGTGGCGATGGAACCGCCGTCACACATGACGCAGGATGCCGTCCGCGATGAGAAGCTGAAAATCCTGCGGGCCCTGCGCCCGATTTCCGCCGCCGAGCTGGCACAGGTCACGGTCCGCGGCCAGTACCGCCCCGGAGCGATTGACGGGCAGGCGGTGGATGGCTATGTCGAGGATCTGGGTCACGACACCTCGGAGACCGAAACCTTCGTCGCCCTGAAGGCGGAGGTCTGTAACTGGCGGTGGGCCGGGGTGCCGTTCTATCTGCGCACCGGCAAGCGGCTGGCGCGCCGGACCTCGGAAATCATCATTCAGTTCCGCCCGCCGCCGCACAACATCTTCCCGGCGGACTCCGGCCCGGTGCAGCCCAACCGGCTGGTGGTGCGCCTGCAACCGGACGAAGGCATTACCCTGCACCTGATGGGCAAGGACCCCGGCCCCGGCGGCCTGCGCCTGCGCCCGGCCCCGCTGAACCTGTCCTTCGCCGAAACCTACGGCACCCACTACCCCGATGCCTATGAACGGCTGCTGCTGGACGTGGTGCGCGGCAACTCCACCCTGTTCATGCGCCGCGACGAAGTGGAAGCGGCATGGCAGTGGGCGGAACCGGTCCTGACCGGCTGGGCCGCCACCCACCAGCCGGTCCGGCCCTATGCCGCCGGAACCTGGGGCCCCAGCGCCGCCGTCGCCCTGATCGAACGCGACGGCCGCACGTGGCAGGATGACGACGGGCTGTAGGCCCGTCTAAGGGGCAGGATGACGACGGGCTGTAGGCCCGTCTAAGGGGCAGGATGACGACGGGCTGTAAGCCCGTCTGGAGGGACGAAACAAATGGAGGGCCAACGGCCCGACTGGCGCGTTGAGCGCCCGCGCGACCATTCGCGCGTAAGCCAAGCGGGCGGACGCCCGCGCCCGGCGTCTGAGGACTAAACGACAGGTTGATGACGGGCATCAGCCCGTCATCAACCCCCCATCATCCGCCGCGCCACCGCCCGCCGCACCGCCATCAGCAGGCGGCCGATCAGCGGCAGGTGGCGGTAAAACTGCACCGAAGCATCCCAGTGGTCGGTATGCTCTGCCACCCGCCCATCGGCAGCCAGCCGCACCACACTCATGCCGGTCACACTCCAGTGCCCCAGCACCGGAACAGTGGCGGTCATCGTCCAGTGCAGATAGGCAGTATGCGGATCCGGCTGCGCCACCCCCTGCACGGTAAAGCGGGCATCGGGGGCATGGGTGACGGTCTGCCGCAGCAGATGCCGGACCGCCGCCACCCCGCGCACCTCGTGAAACGGATCACGGAAGCACACGTCCGGCGTCACCGCCTGTTCCAGCGTGTCCAGCACCGGCAGGCTGAGGGTTTCAAACACCGCCACCCAGCGGCGCAGACCGTCCGGTAACCGGCGCAGCCCGTCCGGCGGGGCCGGTGCCTCCGTCACCGCCGCACCTGCGGCAGCAGCGCCTCAATCGCCGCCGCCACCTTGGGATCCTGCGGTTTGGTCAGCGAGGAATACCAGTCGGCAATCTGACCGTCCGGGGTGATCAGAAACTTATGGAAGTTCCAGCGCGGCACCCCGACCGCCCCGACCTGCGATGCCGCCCACTGATAGAACGGATGCGCCGCCCCACCGCTGACCACCGCCTTATCCATCAACGGGAAATCGACGTGAAAGGTGGTTTCGCAGAAGGTCTTGATCTCTTCCTTACTGCCCGGCTCCTGACCGCCGAAGTCATTGGACGGCACCCCGATCACCACCAGCCCCCGGTCGCGGTAGGTCTGCCACAGGGCCTGTAACCCTTCATACTGCGGGGTAAAGCCGCACTGCGAGGCGGTGTTGACCACCAGCACCACCTTGCCCGCGAACTGCCGCAATGGCACCTCCTGCCCGTCAATGCCGGTGAAGGTATAGTCCCAGGCGCTGCCCTGCCCGGCTGTTGCCGGAACCGGGGCCAGAGCCAGCAGCGCCGCGATGCCTTTTGCCACAAACCGTTTCATCGCCTTATCCTTTCTGTTCGATCCGGGCGCCCTGCCCGGACCGGGTCAATCCCGGCCAGCCGGTCCGGACCGTTACTTCTGCCGTTGCTGCCACCGGACCGGTCAGCGCCAGCCCGACCCGGTGCCCGGCGGAAACGCCTCCCGGACTGACCCACTGCCATAACCGCACCGGATGCGGCAGACAGGCGTCCCCGTCCTGCCGCAGCAGCGGGGCGGGCTGCGGATCAGTCCCTTCCCCCGGCGGCGGACGGACCGAAAACAGCGTCAGCCCCAGTGCCAGCCCCCGCCCGGCGGCCTTGACGAAGGCCTCCTTCAGGGTCCACACCGCCAGAAACGCCGCCTCCGGCTGCGGTTGCCCCCGGATCCATGCCGTCTCATCGGCGGCAAAGAACCGGTCTGCCAGATCAAGGGTTATACGGCGGTCAGCGGCTTCCAGATCAATGCCGACACCGCTGTCCGGCCCGCCCCCGGTCACCACGGCGCAGGCCACCGCCCCGGCGGTGTGGGTCAGGCTGAAATCCAGCTCCGGCTCCCCCAGCAACATCGGCTTGCCATAGGAATCACGGGGGGCGAAGCGCAGGCTGTGCGGATCAGCGCCGGTGGCCTCTGACAGCATCAGGCGCTTGAGGGCATGGGCCACCGTGAACTCCCGGCGGCTGCTGTCGCGGACCCGGCGGTCTGCGCGCAGGCGCTCTTCCGCCGACAGCAGCCCCTGTGCCCAGCGCTCGCCGGGGGCGTCCACCTGCGCCAGCGGCACAACACCGACGCTGATCCGCACCTGCTGCATCGGGGCAGCCTCCTGATCCGTTCTGTCCTGAGCGCAGCTAACCGGTCTGCCGCGCCGGGCGCAAGCCCCTTCCCTCTCCCCTGCACCATCACCCTATTCATGGGTGAATATAACTTTGTTTACACTTTTTAATTTTACTTCCACACTCTCTCCCTCTCCTGCCCTTTCCGTAAGGCCCTCCGATGACCCTGCCCGCCACCGCCGATCTGGCCCTGATTGATGCCCTGACCGCCGGGGGCACCCCCACCACACTGTACCAATCCGGTCTGTGGACCCCTGCTTTCCCGCAGACCAGCCATGGCGACTGGACCCTGCGACGGCTGGGCGCGGGCCTGATGCAGGGGTACTGGGGACAGGCTTATCTGGTCACCGATGCCGCCGTGCTGCTGCGCGGGCGGACGGCCTGGATGTCGGTCACCCCGGTGGAGATCGAAAGTCAGGAACTGGGATGTGATCTGGCCTATGGCCATGTCGCCGTTCTCGGTTTCGGCATGGGGATTGCCGCCGCCAACGCCGCCCTGAACCCGGCGGTGACGGCGGTGACGGTGATCGAGCTTGATCCCGCCATCCATGCGCTGGCGGCAGACCTCGACCTGCCCGCACAACTGCCGCCGGAGGCCGCCGCCAAGCTGCGGCTGGTACAGGGGGATGCCACCCGCTGGACCCCGGACCCGGCGCATCCGGTGGATGTGATCCTCGCCGATTACTGGCTGCCGTTTTTCGATGCCGGACGGCTGAGGGAGATGGAAGCGGTACAGGCCAACATCGGGGCACAGGCGGTCTTCCTCTGGGGGCAGGAACTGTCTCTGGCCTTCGCCCTGTATCAGGCCCATGGCCGGGTGCCGGAGCTGGACGATGACGCCCTTGCCGCCTTCATCGGGTCCGCCACCCCGCTGCCGCTGCTGTGGCCGCGCGGGGTCGGCTATGGGCGGATGCTGGTGACCGCCGCCCGCCACCGGATGCCGCCGGAGCTGCGGGAGCAGATGTTCCCGCCTCCCATCAATGCCGGTTGACGGTCAGACCGCCGCAGACAGGTGACAGCCGCCCCCGCAGCCGTAATGATGCGGGTATGACCGGACTCTACCTGATCAATCCCGTGCCTGACTCTCAGGCCTATTTCGGTGCCGACTCCTTCCCCGGCGGGGCGTGGGGCGGGGTGCAGATTGTTGCCGATCTGGCCCTGCCGACCCTTGCCGCCATGGTGCCGCCGGATCTGCCGGTCCGGCTGTGTGACGAACAGATCACCCCGGTCGACCTCGACGCGCCGGAGCCGGTGATCGGCCTGACCGGGAAAACCCCGCAGGTCGGGCGGATGCTGGAGCTGGCCGCGGCCTTCCGGCAACGCGGCAAGGTGGTGGTGATCGGCGGCCCCTATGCCTCGCTGGCCCCGGAGGACGTGCGCCCGCACTGCGATGTGCTGGTGCGTGGCGAGGTGGAGGAGATTGCGGAGCGGCTGTTCGCCGACCTGCGCGACGGCACCTGGCAGGCCGAATACATCGGGACCCGCGCCGATCTGGCCGCCTCCCCCCTGCCGCGCTGGGATCTTTATCCCAATCACCGGGCGCTGATGGGCACGGTCCAGACCTCGCGCGGCTGCCCGTTCCCCTGTGAGTTCTGCGATGTGCCGACCTATGTCGGGCGCAAGCAGCGCCATAAGGACCCACCGCAGGTACTGCGGGAGCTGGACGCCCTGTATGCCCACGGCTACCGCTCCGTCTTCATTGCCGATGATAATTTCAGCGCCACCCGCGCCCGGGCCCGCGCCCTGCTGGAAGCCCTGATCGACTGGAACCACAGCCGCCCGGACGGCCCGGTCAGCTTCACCACCCAGATGTCGATCGACGTCGCCCGCGATGCCGACATGCTGCGCCTGAGTGCCAGAGCCGGGATTCAGGCGGTGTTCGTCGGGCTGGAAACCCCCAGCGCCGACAGCCTGCGCGAGACCGGGAAACGCCAGAACCTTCAGGCCGATCCGATGGAGATGGTCGGGCGGTTTCTCGACCATCACATCATGGTCATCAGCGGCCTGATTGTCGGCTTTGATGCCGACGGCCCGGATATTTTCGACCGCCAGCGGGCCTTTACCCGCCATGCCCCGATCCCGGTGTTCACGCTGGGGGCTCTGGCCGCCCCTTCCGGCAGTCCGCTGCACAAACGGATGGTGGAGTCCGGGCGGCTGCTGCCGGATCAGCCCTATGGCACCGGGCAACCGTGGTCAACCAACATCATCCCCGCCCAGATGACCACCGAGGCGCTGCTGGAGGGGGTGACCGCGCTGGCGCGGGACCTGTACCACCCCGATGCCTTCGCCGACCGGGTTCTGGCGCTGGTCAACCGCCTTGGCCCCTATCAGGGGCCGCCGCCTGCCGCCAGCCCTGCCCCGTTGCCGCCGCTGTGGCAGCCGTTGCAGGACGAGGTGACACAGGTGGTGCGCGGGGTGGTCACCCTCGGCCCGGCGGAGAAGGCCATGGTCAGCCGCCTTGGCCGCCACGTGCTGACCCACCGCCCGGATGCCCTGCCCCTGCTGCGGAACTGCCTGCGTTTTTACGCCCAGATCCGCCATGTCTATGCCAAAAACGGCTTTCTGACATCTTTTTAACCATCAGACCGCAGGTCCGGAGTCTCCGACCTGCGGCCCGATGAAAGCCGGTTACAGCCCAACCATCAGGCTGGGCAGCCAGGTGGCCGCTTCCGGCAGCACCAGCAGGACCACCAGCACCAGCAACTGCATCAGCACGAAGGGAATCACCCCACGGTACATATGACCATAGGTCAGATCAGCCGGAGCAATCGACTTCAGGTAGAAGATCGACGGTGCCATCGGTGGAGTCAGGTAAGACGTCTGGATCACCACCAGAACCATCATCGCAAACCACAGCGGGTCAATCCCCGCCGCCTTTACCGCCGGGGCAAAGATCGGCACGCAGATCAGCACGATGGAAATCCAGTCGAGCACAAACCCGGCAATGAAGACGATAAACAGGAACAGGGCGATCAGCCCATAAGGCCCCAGCCCCAGCCCCTTCGCCAGAGACCCGACCAGCATACCGCCGCCGGACACCGCGAAGATACTGGTGAACATGGTACCGCCGACCACGATCATCATGATCATCGCCGTAATCCGTACCGTCACCGCCAGCGATTCCTTCAGGGCCTGCACCGACAGCTCGCGGAAGAACACCGCCAGCGCCAGCGCCCCGAAAGCCCCGACTGCCGCCGCTTCGGTCGGCGAGGCAATGCCACCGAGCAACGAGCCCAGAACCGCAACGATCAACAGCACCGGTGGCACCAGAGCCTTCAGCGTGATCATCAGCTTTTCCGGCAAGGGCAGGGTGATATCCTCCACCGGGACCCGTGGCGCATCCGATGGCCGCAACAGGGCCCGGATCAGGATGTACCCAAGGAAGAACAGCACCATCAGCAGGCCGGGGATGATGCTGGCCGCAAACAGTTGCCCGATCGACATCTGGGCGATAGAGGCATAGACCACCACCACCACCGACGGTGGGATCACCGTGCCCAGCGACCCACCGGCACAGATGGTTCCGGCCATCAGGCCCCGGTCATAGGCGTATTTGCCCATCGCCGGTAACGCCATCATGCCCACCACCACCTCCACCGCCCCGACCACGCCGGAGGCGGCGGCAAACACACTGCACATGGCAATGGTGGCAATCGCCAGCCCGCCGGGCAGACGCCCCATCCACAGTTGCAGGGCCTGAAACAGGCGGGCGGCGATCCCGGACCGTTCCAGCACCGCCCCCATGAAGACGAACAGGGGAATCGATGCCAGCACGAAGTTGGACGAGGTCGAGAGGATCGGGCCATACAGCTGCAACAGCACCGAGGACCCGAAAACCAGTGCTCCGGCCCCGGCGGCAACGATCAGCAGAGACAGGGATACCGGAATCCCAAGAAACACCAGCGCAAACAGCGCCGGAAACATACCGATGGCAACAACCGGATTCATGCCTCACCTCCCAGCCCGACAGACTCCGGCTGCGCGCCGGGACGGGTCTGGCCCACGGCAAATTTAACCCCCTCTGCCACCAGCTGTAGGGTCATCGCCCACAACCCCAGCGCCAGCGCCCCGTAAAACGGCCACATCAGCGGCGCCCACGGGCTGACTTCCTCCACAGCGCCGGTCAGATAGGCCCGGGTGGCCTTGCCGGTGGCAATCCATGAAAACGCACCGACCAGCGGGGTCAGAACCACAAGGTAGATCCCGGCATTGATCAGCTGCTGCACCCGCAGCGGAAACTTCTGTGACAGGAAGTCAATCCGCACATGGGCGTCATGCTTCAGGGCATAAGCCGCCCCCAGCAGGAACAGCGATCCATTGAGCATGTAGGAAATATCAAACGCCCACAGGGTCGGGGCATTGAACACGTAGCGGGCCACCACTTCGTACAGCATCGATGCAATCAGCACGATGGTGACGATGCGTGCCACCCATCCCAAACCCTCGGCAAGGGCGTCGCACCCCCGCAGTAAAGCCTTCATCCCCGGTCTCCCGTTGGGTATGGCGGGCCTGCCCGGTCAGGCAGGCCCGGCCCGGTTCTGCTTACTTCCCGTCGCGGACGAGGTAGGACGAATTGGCGGTCAGCTCGGTCTGGTAGCCAAGGTAGGAATCCAGAACCTTCGACATGGTGGCATCGCCCTCAGCCTTGCGCTTGTTCGCGGTTTCCAGCGCCCACTGGCGGCCAGCGGCCCGCAGCGAGCCGACCGTCTTGTCGTCGAGGGTGATGATTTCCACCTTGGTCTTGCGGTAGGCCTCCATTGCCTTCACGTCCTCGCGGGCAAAGTGAGTCAGGCTTTCATAGGTGGTCAGCTTGGCAGCGGCGGTGATCAGGCCTTTCAGGTCATCCGGCACCTTGTCCCAGGTGTCCTGCTTGACCACCACTTCCCACACGAAGCTCGGCTGGTGCACCCCCGGCAGGATCAGGTAGGGCGCCACTTCGTGGAAGCCCTCGCTCATGTTGGCCGACGGAGTGGCCCATTCCACCGCATCAACGCCCTTACGCTGCAACAGGGTGTAAATCTCACCCGGCGGAACCACGGTCGGCACCGCGCCGAAGCTGTCCTTCAGCACCGACGCCCATGCGCCGGAGGTGCGATATTTCAGCCCCTTCAGATCGTCAACCGACCGGATCGGCTTGTTGGAATGGGCAAAAATCTCGGACGTACCGACCCCGACCACCATGCTGTGCAGGCCCATCTTTTCCTTGCGGAACGCCTGAAGCAGCTTTTCGCCATCTCCTTCATACAGCCAGGTCAGGGTCCCTTCCGGCCCCATACCACCCGGAAAGCTGGCAAAGACCGCGTTGGTCGGATCGGCATTCACCAGAAAGGACGGAGTGGAATGCCCGGCTTCCACCACACCGTCCTGCACCGCCTCGTACACCTTGAAGGCGGGCACCACCACCCCGGCACCAAACGGCTGGATCTTGACCCGTCCGCCGGTCAGGCGGTCGGCGTTGTCAGCGAAGCGCTGCATGAAGTTGTTGTAAAAGAACGATCCTTCCGGAACGGCCGCGGGCATACGCCATGTCACAACCGGATCGGCGGCCTGTGCCTGCGACAGGCCGAGAACAAAGGCAGCAAGGGCTGCGGCCAGCGTTTTTTTCATTATGTAGCCTCCTGTTATCCACCGGTGATTGGAACCAGAGAGAGACAAGCCCGGCGGAGTTGTTGATTCGATTTCATGTATATTGGATACAGTATTTTTCTTGTCGACAACAGACCGAACATCGTTCCAGAGGCCTCCGGCGAACGAATCCCCTTCTCCCCTCAAGACTATACGCCCTCAGGTTTTGTCTTCCTTTCTGCACCCCTCACTGGAAGAAAAGACAAAGCTACAGGAAATCACCAAAAAAAACGGGAGCAGGACATCAGCCCTGCTCCCGTCGGTTCCGTCTTGGAAACCGCCCTTACCCGGCGGTGTAGGTGGTCTTGACGGTGGTGTAGAATTCCACCGCATAGCGGCCCTGTTCGCGCGGGCCGTAGCTGGAGCCCTTCCGGCCCCCGAACGGCACGTGGTAATCGACCCCGGCGGTCGGCAGGTTGACCATCACCATCCCGGCTTCGGCATTGCGCTTGAAGTGCTGCGCCGCCTTCAGCGAAGAGGTGCAGATGCCTGCCGACAGACCGAATTCGGTGTCGTTGGCAACCGCCAGCGCTTCGTCGTAATCGGCAACCTTGATGACGCTGGCAACCGGCCCGAAGATTTCCTCGCGGCTGATCCGCATCTGGTTGGTGGCCCCGATGAACAGCGCCGGTTCCAGATAGAAACCGTCGGTGTCGCGGGTCAGACGCTTGCCGCCGAAGGCCAGTTCCGCCCCTTCAGCCTTGCCGATAGCAACGTATTCTTCGTCCTGCGCCAGCTGGCGGGCATCGACCACCGGTCCGATGTGGGTGTCCGCCGCCAGCGCATGGCCGACGCGGACCCCTTCCAGACGCTTCACCACCGCTTCGACGAAGCGGTCATGGATCCCGGCGGAGACGATCAGGCGCGAGGATGCGGTGCAACGCTGCCCGGTGGAGAAGAAGGCACCGTTGACGCAGGCTTCCACCGCCGTGGTCAGGTCGGCATCATCCAGCACCACCATCGGGTTCTTGCCGCCCATTTCCAGCTGGAAGCGGGCACCACGGGTCACGCAGGCCTGCGCCACGCGGGCACCGGTGCCGACCGAGCCGGTGAAGGACACCGCCGCCACCTTGCGGTTTTCCAGAATCGCCTGCCCGACCACCGAGCCCGGCCCCATCACCAGATTGAACACCCCGGCCGGGGCACCGACCGCCTTCAGGGCGCGGTCGATGATCTCCGCCAGCGCCCAGGCCGAGCCCGGCACCAGATCGGCGGGCTTCAGCACCACGGTATTGCCGTAAGCCAGCGCCGGGGCAATCTTCCACGCCGGAATGGCGATCGGGAAGTTCCACGGGGTGATCAGGCCGATCACGCCCAGCGGCTCGCGGGTGACGGTGGTTTCAACGCCCGGACGGACGGAATCCAGCAGATCCCCGGCATTGCGCAGGGTTTCCCCGGCGAAGAACTTGAAAATCTGGGCGGCGCGCAGGGTTTCGCCAATGCCTTCGGCCTTGGTCTTGCCTTCTTCGCGGGCCAGCAGGGTGCCGATTTCCTCGCGGCGCTCGGTCAGTTCCTGCCCGACCCGTTCCAGCACGTCGTGGCGGACCTGCGGCGTGGTGCGCGACCACAGACGGAAGGCCTGCGCCGCCGCTTCAATCGCCGCCTCGGCCTGCGCCTTGCTGCCGGAGGCATAGTGACCGACGGTATCCGTCACATCCGACGGGTTGATGTTGGCGGTGGTGCCGTTGTCCCCGGCAACCCAGTCCCCGGCGATCAGATTAAGCTTGTCGGTCATGGCGGCTGTTGTCCTGTGATCCTGAAACGTCAGAAAGATGTGGTGGTATAAAATAAACGCAGGGACGGGCAGATCTGAAATAACAATACCATCTGGCCGTCATAGCAGAAGCCCGTCGCCCCGGCGCTGTCGGGGTGATATCAGAATGCAGGCTTTTGTATATCATTTGTCCATACAAACGCCTGCACCGCCCCCGTTACGGCAGCAGGAAGCCCTTGGTGTAGGGCTCTTCGTCATACAGGAAGATGGTGTTCAGCCCGGTGACCCAGGCCTCGCCCTGAATGCTGGGGATAATCCCCGGAGCCCCGCCGACGGTGGTCAGCGCTTCCACCCGGCCATGGAACAGGCTGCCGATGATGCTTTCATGGACAAAATCCTGCCCTTCCTTCAGATCGCCGCGGGCTGCCAGCTGGGCCATCCGGGCCGAGGTGCCGGTGCCACAGGGGGAGCGGTCAATGCCCCGGTCACCATAGAACACGGCGTTGCGGGCATGGGCCTGCCGGTGGCGCGGCTTGCCGGTCCACTGCACATGGCTCAGGCCCTTGATGGCCGGGTTGTCGCGGTGGACGATTTCGTACTTCTCGTTGACCAGACGGCGGATCAGCGGGCTGAGGCGCTGGATGTCACCGGTCGACAGGTCTTCCATATCCCGGAAGTTCGGCTGGGATTCGACGATGGCATAGAAGTTACCGCCATAGGCGACATCAAAGCGCAGCTCGCCCAGCCCCGGCACCTCCACCGACAGGTCGGTGGCATGCAGGTAGGAGGCAACGTTGCGGATCCGCACATGCGTCACCTTGTCGCCCTGCATCTCATAGCGGGCCTCGACCAGACCGGCGGGGGTATCCAGCTTCAGCAGACCCGGCACCTTCGGGCGGACCAGCCCGTGTTCAATCATCACCGTCACCGTGCCGATGGTGCCGTGGCCGCACATCGGCAGGCAGCCGGAGGTTTCGATGAACAGGATCGCCACGTCGCAGTCCGGGCGGGTCGGCGGATAGAGGATCGAGCCGGACATGGCATCGTGGCCGCGCGGCTCAAACATCAGGCCGGTGCGGATCCAGTCATACTCCGCCAGAAAATGGGCGCGGCGCTCCATCATGGTGGCACCGTCCAGCTGCGGACCGCCGCCCGCCACCAGACGCACCGGGTTGCCGCAGGTGTGGGCATCAATGCAGAAGAAGGAATGCTTGGCCATCAGTTCAGGTGTCCTGTGTCAGAAGTCAGGGCAGAAAATCAGGGGGGGGGGGGGGGAAGGGGCAGACGCTCAGAAGCGCTCCACCGCGAAGGCGGACAGCTGCGGCACCGGGGTCTGCCCCTGCGCCAGCCCGGCCAGCAGTTTGCCGGTCACCGCCGCCCCGGTCAGGCCGAGGTGGCCATGGCCGAAGCCCAGCAGCAGGTTGGACAGGCCGGGAGCCCGGCCGATCACCGGCAGCGAATCCGGCGTGGACGGACGTTGCCCCATCCACTGGGTGCCGCCCTCGGCATTCATATCCGGCAGATAGCGGCGGGCAATGGTCAGCAGGGCATCCGACCGCTTGTAATTGGCGTCGGCTTCCAGACCGGCGAATTCCGCCGCCCCGCCGATGCGCAGGCCGATCGCCAGCGGCGACAGCACAAACTTCCCCTCCGCTGAGGTGACGGGCCGCTTCAGGCTGACCCCGGAGTTGGGCAGGGTGGTGTTATAGCCGCGCTCACTTTCCACCAGTGCCCGGATTCCCAGCGGCTTCAGCAGCTTCGGCGACCACGGCCCGGCGGTCAGGGCGACAGTGTCCCCGTCCAGCGTCCGCCCGTCGCCCAGATGGATCAGGCAGCGGTCGGCAGGCCCCCGGCTGAGGCCGGTCACCACCGCATGCTCAATCACCCCGCCCAGCGCCCGGAAGTGGGCGGTCAGACCGGAGACGATCCGCCACGGATCACTGACATGGGCGGTCTTCGGGCAGTACACGCCATGGCGCAGCACCCCGCGCTGCACCGCCCCGGCCAGATCCGGCTCCATCTCCACCAGTTCCCCGGCGGACAGGGCCTGAGACTCGATCCCATGGCGGCGCTTCAGCGCCCATTCGTGGGCATCGGCATGGAACGCCGCATCGGTTTCATAGACCGTGAGGGCTCCGGCCTCGGTGACCTCGGCGGTCATCCCGGCGTCGCGCAGCAGCTCCGGCCACGCCTGCCAGGCCCCGTCCATCAGCCACGCCAGCGCCTTGGCCGCCTGCTCCACCCCGGCCGGGGTTCCGGCCCGCCAGAATTTCCACAGCCATGGGATCAGCGCCGGAACATGGGCCGGGCGCAGCGCCAGTGGCCCCAGCGGATCCAGCAGCCACTTCGGCACGCTCCAGATGATGCCGGGGGCCGACATCGGCGCGATTTCGGTGACGGCGATGACCCCGGCATTGCCGAAGGACGCTTCGCGCCCCGGCTCGCCGCGTTCCAGCAACGTCACCGCATAGCCCGCCCGCCGCAGGGCAATCCCGGTGGAAACTCCGACCACGCCGCCGCCAATGACATAGGCTTGCTTTTGTATATCAGACTGCTGCACAGACATACTCACCCCTCCATACAGATGATAGACAGCCCCGGCGGTTACAGCACCCGGAACCCGCCCCCCAGATCATCGTCCGCTTCCAGAAGAAACTCGCAGCGCCCGGCATAATGGCCCTTGCCACCGACCCGGGCCGTCACCGCCGGAACCCCGCCCAGCCACGATGTGCCGACCACACTGCCGGTAAACTCAGACCCCGTGATGCTGCGGAAGCGCCGCACCTGTCCGGCCGCAATCTGCCCCCGCGCCTGCTGAAGGGCCAGGCGGGCGGTGACACCGGAGCCGGTCGGGCTGCGGTCCACCTGCCGTTCGGCAAAAATACAGATATTGCGGGTCGGCTCCTCCGACCACGCATCGGCCCCGTCGGTCAGAATGGTGCCGTAAAGGAAGGCCAGATCGCCGCTGTCCGGGTGCGACGCATCGGGATAGGCCAGCGACACCTGCGCCCGGGCGGCCTCCGCCACCGCCCACGCAGCGTCGGTCAGGGCGGCAACGGGGGAGTCCATGGTCAGGCCCAGCCGTTGCGCCGGGAGGATGGCGTAGAACGCTCCGCCATAGCCGATATCCAGCGTCACCGCGCCGTAGCCCGGCACCTCCACCCCCACATCCAACGCAGCGGCAAAGGCGGGCACACTGTCAAACCACGCCGCCCCGGCGCGGCCATTCTCCACCGCCACCGACACCTCGACCAGACCGCAGGGACATTGCAGGCCAACCCGGGTCACCCCCTCCCGCCGCCTCACCTGTCCGGTGTCCACCGCCCAGCGCGCCACCGCCAGCGTGGCGTGGCCGCACATGGTGGAATAGCCTTCATTGTGCATGAACAGCACCGCCAGATCGGCCCCCGGCAGATCCGGCCGCACCGGAATCACCCCGTACATGTCGGCATGGCCACGCGGCTCCAGCATCAGGAAGCGGCGGTAAGCATCCAGATGGGTCTGCACATGGCGGCGCTTGGCCAGAAGGGTGTCGCCGGGGATCTCCGGATATCCGGCGGTGACAATCCGCACCGGCTCGCCGCCGGTGTGCATCTCCACCGTCTCAAACCGCAACGGCTGTCGGTCGGACAGGATCAGGTCTGTGGGCAGTCCCGGCGGCACGGCAGTTCACTCCCGGCTGGAAGATCATCCGGCAGGATTCGCCGGTTCAGCGTTTGTAGCGCCAAACCGGGCCGTCGTCCACGGGCAAGAATACTGTATATTGGATACAATGCTAAAAAAGCGGAAACCCCCGCCCGGAAACACCACGGGCGGACCGGTTGCCCGATCCGCCCGCAAAAACAGCAGACTCCACTCCGGCCACCGCCGGGGGATCTTACTCGGTGTATTCGATGATGGCGATTTCACCGGCAACGGCGGCCTCATACGGGGCCTTCAGTTCGTTGTCCGGCACTTCGTCGATTTCACCGACCTGATCGAGCTGGATATCGTCGAAACCGTCTTCTTCCAGCGCATCATAGGCGGCGTCAACGGCGGCATCGGCATCTTCAGCGGTCAGCATGACACTGACGTTCACCGGGGCGGCATCTTCAGCGGCATCTTCCGGGCGGGCCTGACCCAGCACCACATAAACGACGGTCTCAGACATGGAGCATCTCCATCAAGCAATAAGGGCTCCCGCCCCCGTCAGGATCAGGTGCGGACAATGGATGAGGCATAGCCCGTCAGCGGCAATCCGTCCAGCGACATTTAACCGCAGGCACCCGCAGGACGGATCTTTCCGCATAAAGGCGGTCTGTTGCGGAACAGGACCCGTCCTTCCCGCATCACGCGCAGCGTTCTCAAGACCACAGAACCATGATAAGTACCACAACAGTATAAGAGGTAGGACCATCCGACGGACGGACCAGCGGACCAGCCGACACACCGGGGCAGCGGAGTGACGGAGGGACGACGGACCGGTCGGACCGGCCAGACAGACCGCAGCAGCGGCATGGCCGGGAGCAACAGGGCAGACCACAGACAGGGCATGGCAGTGGATATCAGGACTCTCCTGCTGGTACAGGCGATGACCCTCACGCTGGCGCTGGCGGTGATGGTGATCCTGTATGTACGCTATCGTTCATTCCGGGGGCCGGGCTGGTGGGTCAGCGGGGCGGCGGCGGCGGCGGTCAGCCTGCTGCTGATGCTGGGCCGCAGCGCCGTTCCGGCGGACTGGTTTGCCCATCTGGGCGGGCTGGCGGTGATCGTTTCCTACAGCCTGTTCTATAACGGGATGCGTCAGTTCTCCGGCTACCGGGTTGAACCGTGGCTGCCGCTGGCGGCGCTGGTCCTGTCGCTGCTGTCACCGCTGCTGGTGCCGGTGTTTGAACCGGCGCAGGCCCGGGGCATCGTTCTGTCGGTCGCCCTCGGCACCCTGTCGGTCAGCACCGGGCTGACCCTGCTGCGGGGCCGCCACCGCCCCGGCGAGTTCGGCCGCCGCTTCACCTGCATGATCTGGCTGCTGAACGGGGTGATGATGTTCGGCCGCACCGTGCTGCTGATCAGTGACCCGGCCATGGCCGATACCTCCGGCCTCCAGAACGGGGTCGGCGCGGTGCTGATGTGGAGCGTGCTGTTCTGCTTCGCCATGGCGGCCGGCCCGGTGCTGATGACCACCGAGCAACTGGCCGACAATCTGGCCCGCCGCACCCGCGATCTGGAAAGCGAGATCGAGGAACGGCAGATGATCCAGCAGCGCCTGTCCGACAGCGAGGCCCAGTTCCGCCGCCTGATCGAAGCCGCCCCCTTTCCGGTGCTGATCCTGCATCCGCCGCGCGGCACCATCCTTTATATCAACCGCCTTGCCGCCGCCCTGTTCCGGGCCGGACCGGCAGAGCTGCTCGACCGGCCGGTGGAGGCCTTCCATCAGCACCCCGCCGCCGCCCGCTCCTTTGTGGCGGAAGTGACTGAGCGCGGGCTGGTGCTGGATCAGGAGATGCTGGCCCGCGACGCACAGGGCACCACGCTGGTGCTGCTGGTGTCAGCCGTCCGCCTGCCCTTCCACGGGCAGGACTGCATCATGGCCTGTGCCAACGACATCACCGCCCGCAAACAGCTGGAACAGGCACTGGAACAGGCCCGCGACGATGCCGAAACAGCACTGGACGTGCAGAAGCGCGCCATGAGCGAACAGCGGAATTTTCTGGCGATGGTATCGCATGAGTTCCGCACCCCGCTCAGCATCATCAGCAGCTCCGCCGACAGTCTGGCCGCCCTCCATCCCGAGGAGGAATCCCGCCTGACCCGGATCAACCGCGCTGTCCTGCGCATGCAGGGCCTGATTGACACCTGCCTTGCCCATGAATGGCTGGAAAGTGCCACGCAGGCCCGGCGGAGCGACCGCGTGGAAATCGTGCCGCTGCTCCAACGGCTGGCAGAAGAGGTGCGGGCGCTGCACCCCGACCGGGTTCTGGATCTTGATCTGTCGGCACTGGCGGAAGAGTCCCGTTGCCCGGACGGGCCGGTGATCACCGGGGATGCCACCCTGTTATCGGTGGTGTTCTCCAATCTTGTTGAGAACGCCGTCAAATATTCCCCCGCCCCCGCCCCGATCCGGCTGGAAGCGGCGGTGGAACGCGATGACATCCTGACCCTGCGGGTCAGCGACAGCGGCATCGGGATCACCCCGGAGGAACGGGAGCGGATCTTCGAGAAGTTCTTCCGCTCCACCCGGACCGAACGCACGCCCGGTGCCGGTCTCGGCCTGTATCTGGCCCGCCAGATCATCGGGGCCCACGACGGCGACATCAGCCTTGAAAATCCGGCCTCCGGGACTGGCACCGTGTTCAGGGTCTGCCTACCTCTGGCCGCTCCGGTTCCGGCGCAGGCCTGAGCCCGTCCCTGCCCCCGCCTCCGTCAGACCAGCGGCCGTCCGGCGCTGGCCGGGTGGTCCGGTGGTGGCGTGCGGCGGAAGAACGGGGCTCCCTTGCGCCACAGCCGCAGGGCTTCCCAGTGGATTCCCCCCAGCACCATCAGCCACAGCAGCGGGTGGCGCAGCCACAGCCGCAGAATGGTTGCGGCGGTCACCGGCTGTGCCGTGGCGGTCAGGGCGGCGGTCAGGCCATGGTCCGGCCCGTCCAGCCGGATGCCGACACTGATCTGGTCCCCGGCCACCCACGCCCCCGGCGGCTGGGTCCGGAAGCGGTAGCCGCCGGTCAGTGGCAGAAACGGCGAGACATGAAAGGTCTTATCCGCCCACGACCGCACCACCCGGTACGCCGCATCCTCCCGGCTGACCGGCACCACATAGCTGTGACGGTCGCCGAAGGTGTTGTTGACCTGATACAGCACCGCCCCCAGCGTGCCGTCGGCCCGGTGGCAGAAATACACCGACAGCGGATTGAACACTCCCCCCAGCACCCGGGGCATGGCCAGAAGATGCACCGGCCCGGCAGCGGCATCGGCCAGACCCTGATCGTGCAGGCGATCCCGCACCCAGTCGATCAGCCCGCTCCGCCGCCCGTCTCCGTGATCGGCCTGCCGGAACGACAGCAGCCCCGGCCCGTCAACCCCCAGCAGCGGCAGACCGTGCCAGCGGCCCCGGCGGCGCAGCTCCGGCAGGGCCGTCAGGTCAGTCAGCAGCCAGAACACCCGGTAGCGCAGGCGGTGGTGGACCGCCCCGTCACGGCGGTGCACCACCGCCCCCTGATACAACAGTCCGCCCTGCTCCATCACCGCAGTTCCCTTTCCCGGCCACCGCAGAAACACGGGGCGCTTTGCCATCTTTACGGGCTTCGCCGGTCTTTGTATCACTCTGTCCGTAAGATTACGGACAGATAACCGTCCGGGGCAGCAATTCCGGGGATGTCGCATATTCGCGAAACACCTCTTGCAGGGATGCCCGCCCCTCCCCATAGTATCAGTGTGACCGCGGCGGCGGCCTTCCCGCCACCGCCCGGCCTGATGACCGCTTCGCTTCTTCGGGCAGACTGCCCGTTCAGGAGAACACCCGACCATGGCCCCGACGCGAGATGATCCGCCCCGGAAGCCCGCAGCCAGACCCCCGGCGAAAGCTGCCCTGACGTCCGTTCCGCGAACCGGCGTCAAACCCCGGTCCGCTGCCGGAGCCACCATGATCCCGCCCCGGTCCTCCCGGGCGCAGGACGTGCGTGACGCCGCCAAACGCTGGCGCGAGGCGCTGGTGGCGCAGGGACTGGTGAAGGTGGAGCTGTGGGTGCCCACCGACCTGAAACCGGAAGCAAAAAAGCTGGAGCAGGCGCTCCGGCACCGGGCCGTGATCACCACGACCCCCCATCCGTCTCTGGAGAATGCGATGACAATGGTGAACGAAGCGCCGTGGACGGTGCAGAGCCTGAAACAGGCGCTGGAAGCCTCTGAGGCGCCCGAGGTGGCCGCCATGACCCTGTCGCTGACGCCGGGGCTGGATCCGATTCTCTGCGTCGAGATGAACGACTTCGGCGATCTGCCGGTCTATGTCAGCGTCAACGGCATGCAGATTCTCGCCTCCACCCTGCTGTGGCCGGTGACCAGCGAAGCCGACGCCGCCGCCTTCAACGATTTTGCCCTGCGCAGTCACAAGCTGATGCCGCTGTCGACCTTCGGGATCGTCACCATTGACGGCACCGACTATTACGAACTGTTCGGCGCGCTGAGCGCCCACGCCACCCTACAGGACATTGTGGTGGAACTGGTGACGCTGGCGGAAAACGCCCTCGATGTCGCCGCCGCCCGGGCCGATGCGCTGGCGGCCTGACCGCCCCCGCCTCTGCCTCCTGCCCCTTCTTCCGTTTTCAGGACACACCGATCATGAGCCTGTTCCGCAAACTGTTCAGCCTTGGCAAGGGCGCCGTCACCGAAGTCGCCGAAAGCATTGCCGACAGTCAGGCCCTGCGCATCCTCGATCAGGAAATCCGCGACGCCGAAACCGCCCTGTCGAAGGCGCGGGACGAACTGGCCGCCCTGATGGCCAAGCGCGCCCTACAGGACCGCAAAATCACCGAGCTGAAAGAGCAGATCGCCGGGTACGAAACCAAGGGCGGCAAGGCCCTGTCGCTGGGACAGGAAGATCTGGCCCGTGAAGTGGCGGAACGCATCGCCGCGCTGGAGCAGGAACTGACCGCCGCCACCACCAGCGCCGACGCCTACCGCACCGCCGAAACCAAAATGCGCGCCACCATCACCCAGACCGAAGGGCGGATCACCACCCTGAAGCGGGAGATTGACACCGTGCGCGCCACCGAAGCGGTGCAGAAGGCGCAGGCCGCCGTTGCCGCCAAGCATTCCGGCGTCAACACCGCCCTCGGCGATGCCACCGCCTCGCTGGAACGGCTGAAGGCCCGTCAGGCCGAGCAGGAAGCCCGTTTCTCCGCCGCCGAAGAGCTGGACCAGCAGAAGACCGGGGCCGATCTGGACCAGCGCCTTGCCGCCCTCGGCATCGGCGACAGCGGGGCCAACCGCACCGACGAGATTATGGCCCGTTTCAAGTCCAAGTCCTGATTTCCCGGTCATGGAGCGCCTGTCCCTTCCGGCCCGGCCTGACTGGCAGGCCTTAGCCGAACGGCTGGGCTTCGGCTTTCACACCATGTATGGCGCGCCGTACTGGGATGAGACCGTCGCCTGGCGCTTCAGCCTGACCGAGATCGAACGCGATCTGGAGGACCCCACCGCCGCCCTGCACCAGATGACGCTGGCGGCGGTGGACCGGGTGATCGGGGATGAGACCCTGCTGCGCCGTCTGGCGATCCCGGAACGGTTCTGGGACTGGATTGCCGCCTCGTGGGCACGGCGGGACCCGTCGCTGTACGGGCGGTTCGATCTGGCCTATGACGGCAGCGGACCGGCGAAGATGCTGGAATATAACGCCGATACCCCGACCAGCCTGTATGAGACCGCTTTCTTCCAGTGGGTCTGGCTGGAACAGGCGATGGAACAGAGGATCCTGCCGCCGGGGGCTGACCAGTTCAACGCGGTGCAGGATCAGCTGATCGCCCGGCTGGCGGACATCCTCCCCCCGGACGCCCTGACCCATTTCGCCAGCGTCAGCGGATCGGACGAAGACCGTGGCACCGTGCTGTATCTGGAAGACTGTGCCCGGCAGGCCGGACGCCATCCGGTCTATGTGGCGATGCAGGACATCGGCGTTGACGCCGCCGGACGCTTTGCCGATGCGGATTCGGTGCTGATCCAGCAGCTGTTCAAGCTGTATCCGTGGGAAATGATGCTGCGCGACCCCTTCGCCGAGCATCTTCTGACCAGCCCGACCCGCTTTCTGGAACCGCCGTGGAAGGCGATCCTGTCCAACAAGGGGCTGCTGCCGGTACTGTGGCAGATGTTTCCCGGCCACCCCAACCTGCTGCCCGCATGGTTTGCCGAAGACGGCCCGCCTGACGGGGCGGATCTCTCCGCCGGATGGGTCCGCAAACCGCTGTTCTCCCGCGAAGGGGCCAACGTCACCCTGCTGACCGCCGCCGGAACGGTGCGGGAAGAGGCCGATGGCCCCTATGGTGCCGAAGGCTGGATCGGGCAGGCCTATGCCCCCTTGCCCTGCATCGCCGGACAGCACATGGTGGTGGGATCGTGGGTGATCGGGGATACCGCCTGTGGTATCGGCCTGCGCGAGGACAGCAGTGCCATCACCCGGGACCTCAGCCGTTTTGTCCCCCACTTCATTCAATGATCCCCAGCGTTCCGGGAGCCGCCGATGTTTAAGTCCCTGAAGTCCCTGTTCACGCCGGACCCGCCCAAGCCGGTGGTGCCCGAACTGCTGAACCTGACCATCGGGCGCGGCGCGGAAATTGACCCGCTGATGCTGCGCCTGCGCGACAGTGCCAGCCTGTTCTCCCTGCCATCGCCGACCCTGCTGTTCACCGCACAGGGGATGAGCCAGCTGGAGGACGGGCAGTGGGTACACCGGATGTATACCGATGACAACGTGATGCTTCAGTTCGTCTGCGCCCGCTGGGATGGCGACGATGCCATCCGCGACGTGACGCTGTTTGTACCGTACCGCAGTGACTACCCGGGCGATGAGTCCGGCCTGCGCCTGTGGCACGACCGGCTGCGCCAGCCGGTGCTGACCCTGCCTGAGGGGCTGACCTTCCGCCGCCTGTGGTTTGATGGCAGCGATGCCGCGCAGGACCCGGTGGTGCTGACCGAAGACGTCTACGACGACCGCACCCAGACCACGGCCCCGCGCCGGATTGAACAGACCTGCATGCTCTATCAGCGGACTCTCGACGGCGGAGACCACGACCTGCTGCTGGCAATTCTGGAACGCCACGGCAGCGACACCAGCGTGGAGCTGATGGCCGGGATCGCGCTGGAACCCAGCCACCTGAAGGTGTAAACAGCCTGACCGCCGGGCCTGCTCCGGCGGTGACAAAGGGTTGATCCTGCCCCCGCATGATGGGACAACGGGGGCGGGATTCTGTCCTGCCTCCTCTGTTCCACAACCGGACCGACGTCGATGCTCTTCTCTCCCGAGGCCTTTCCGCTGCAAAACCTGCTGTCCTTCGCCGCCTATTTTGCCACGGCGGCGGTTCTGCTGTTCGTCTTCCAGTGGATTTACACCCGGGTCACCCCCTATGACGAAGTGGCGCTGATCAAGGCCAATAAGGCCGCCGCCGCCGTCACCTACGGCGGGGCACTGATCGGCTTTGTGCTGCCGCTGGCCAGCGTGATCGCCCATTCGGTCAGTCTGGTGGATATGGCGGTGTGGTCGGTGATTGCCGGAACGGTCCAGCTTCTGGTGTTCTTCGCCGTGCGGCTGTTTTATCCGGGCCTGTCGGCCAGCATCACCGCCAACGAACTGGCCCCGGCCCTGAAGCTGGCCTTCGTCTCTGTCGCCGTCGGCATTCTCAATGCCGCCTGCATGACCTATTGACCGGGGGCTGGTACACAATGAAACGGTCCCGCGCCCTTGCGCTGACACTCATGGCCACCGGCTCCTTCACGCTGGCCGCCTGTAATGACGACCCGCCCGCCGATGGCAGCGCCGACGCCGGAGACGGCGAATACGCCTCTTTTCAGGCCTGTGTTGACGGTGGAAAATACACCGCCTCCTACTGCGAAACCACGCTGGGGCTGGTGCCGGACCTGACCCCGCAGGACAAGGTCTATGCCACGGTGCAGGAGTGTGTCGCCGTTCCCGGCAACACCGTCGAACAGTGCACCAAGGCCTTTGATGCCGCCAAGGAGTCCCTGCCGAAGTTCCTGTCGCAGACCGACTGTGAATCCGCGCTTGGGGCCAATGCCTGCCAGACCGTCACCCACAACGGCACCTCGTTCTGGACGCCGTTCCTGACCGGCTATGTGGTGTCGCAGGTGATTGATGGCCTGACCGACCGCCGCTATGGCCGCCCGGTCTACCGCAGCCCGGACAAAAGCTGGCGTCCCTATCCGGCCTCACCGTCGCCGTCGGGTGCCAGCGGCAAGAAATATGATTCACAGTCGTGGTCGGGAACGTCGCGGTCGGCCTCTCCGCCCCCCAAGGCGGAACGCACCACCGTGATCAGCCGCAGCGGTTTCGGTGGGGGCAGCAGCAGCTGGGGCGGATAAGCCCCCCAGCTTACGGGCGCCCGAGGATCACAATCCGCTGCGGGCGGGCACCCATGCCGGTTTCCTTGCGGGCGATCGACTCTTTCTGGCGGAACAGCGCCTGCCGGAAGGCTTCCCCCTGCCGGGCCTCGCTGATGGTCAGCACCAGCCCGGAGGCATTGGACAGGCCATAGGTCAATTCCGGCCCCCCGGCGGCGTAAACGCGGGCCCGGTACGCATTTCCCAGATCCGGATCGGCAGAATGATACCGCCCGACCGCCCCTTCCCAGCTGCCGGTATCCTGCCGCAGGAACCGCAGAAAGCGGATGGCATAGGCCACATTCTTTTCCGGATCAAAGGCATCGCTGACGCTGGCGAAAGCATCGGGGTGGTACATCAGGTTGACCTGCATGCAGCCGACATCGATGCTGCGCACTCCCCGCGCCTGCAACCCCTGCACGAGGCGGACCGCCTCATCCTTGCTGTCCAGATAATAGCTGCGGCTTTCCGCATTCACCGTCCACGGCCAGGACGGTGCCACTCCGGGACGGCCACTCTCCACCCGGGCGATGGAGCGGACCAGACGGTCCGGGATCGTGGTTTTGGCTTCGGCCTCAGCAATCGCGGTCTGGCAGGCGATTTCCGGCGGCAGGGAACTGGCCTGCGCCGCAGAGGCTGCCAGACTGATCAGGGCCAGACACAGGCATCCGGCGAGCGGTTTCCACCAGCCGCCCGTCCGCATCAGCCCAGATCCGACATCGAGTACACCGCCAGCAGCATCGATACGACGACAAAGCCGACGGTCCCGCCCATGAACAGGATCATTACCGGCTCCAGCAGCGACACCATCACCTTCAGGCGGCCCTGTACTTCTTCCTGAAGGGAATAGGCGGTGCGGGAACAGATCTGTGCCAGATTGCCGGTTTCCTCACCGACGGACACCATCTGCAAAGCCGAGCGCGGGAAACCGACCACCGGCTCCAGCGACGCCGTGAAGCGTTTGCCGCGCCGCACGTCGTTCAGCGCCCGTTCCAGCCCGCTGCGGACAATCCGGTTCCGGGCAACGCCGATGGTCAGTTCCATCGCCGGAGCCAGAGACACCCCGTTGCTGAGCAGAACCCCCAGAACGGTCAGAATATTCGCCGCCTGCAACTTGCCGAGAAACGGACCGATACTCGGCAGATTCAAGGCCATCCGGTCCACGGAAACCTGAAACGGCACGCTGCGCTTCCACAGAAAGACCAGCAGCCCGACCACCAGCGCAACCGCCACAGTGATCATGCCACCGTAACGCAGAAGCATATCGCTGAACCAGAAGATGCCGCGGGTGGTGGCGGGCAGGACCTCCATCCGGTCTTCAAACAGGGTGCGGAACACCGGGATCACGTAAATCCCGAGAGCACCGATCGAGGCAAGACAGGCAATCACCAGAATCACCGGATAGGTCAGGCTGGCGACGATATCCCGCGACAGTTTCTGTTTGCGCTTATAATGTTCCTGTAGGTTATCAAGGATCACGTCCATCTGGCCGGAAACCTCGCCCGCCCGCAGCAGCGGGATCAGCAGCGGATCAAACTGCCCGGCCTCCGCCAAGGCCTGCGACAGCGACAGGCCGCGCTTGACGCCCTGCCGCAGGGTCACCGCCAGATCCGCCACCTTTTTGTCTTCAGCATTTTCAGCAATGATCTGGAGGGACCGGTCCAGCACCACGCCGTTGGCGATCAGCTCCGACAGCTGGGCAATAAAGCCGACGGTGACGCTGGAGGCGATCTTGCGGACCGCCACCTCCTTGCACTCCAGCAGGATCAGGCGGCGGGCCTTCAGCTTCTGCTCAAGGGCGGCGCGGCTGTCCGCCGACTCGCGTCCTTCCTGATGCTTGCCATCGCGGCCAACGGCGGTGAAGCGGTACTGCGGCATCAGCGGGCCACCCGCAGGACTTCTTCAACCGTGGTATGCCCGGCCAGAACCGCCTTCATCCCGGTGGCAATCATCGTCTGGAAGCCCTGCTTCATCGCTTCCGACTGCAAACTGTCGGCGGTCGGGTTGGTCAGGATGGCGTGGCGCAGCTCCGGCGTCACCACCAGCAGTTCGGTGATCGGCAGACGGCCACGGTAACCGATCTCACCGCATTCCGGACAGCCGACCGCCTCGTGGATCACCGCATCGCGCGGCACGCCGTAGCGGTCGGCCAGACTGGGATCCATGGTGGTGGGGCGGCGGCAGTGCGGACACAGGCGGCGCAGCAGGCGCTGCCCGGTGACCGCCAGCAGGCTGCTGGAGATCATATAGTCGGGGATGCCCATGTTCAGCAGACGGCTGATCGCCCCGACGGCGCTGTTGGTATGGATGGTGGACAGCACCAGATGGCCGGTCAGCGCCGACTGCACGGCGATGTCAGCGGTTTCCTGATCGCGGATTTCCCCGATGAACACCACATCCGGGTCATGACGCAGGATCGAGCGCAGAGCCCCGGCGAAAGTCATGCCGATTTCCGCATTCACCTGAATCTGGGTCAGGCCGGGGATTTCGTATTCCACCGGGTCTTCAACGGTGATGATCTTGGTGGTGCCGTTGATAATGTCTTTCAGGCCGGAATACAGACAGGTGGATTTCCCGGAGCCGGTCGGGCCGGTCACCAGAATCAGACCGTGACTGTGCCGCAGGCAGTTGCGGAAGCCGCTGATAAAGTCCTGATCCATCCCCAGCTGATCGAGGTCCAGCACCTGCTTCTTCTGGTCGAGCAGACGCAGGGCAACGTCTTCCCCGAACTGGGTCGGGATGGTGCTGACACGGATGTCCACGTCCTTACCGCTGGTGCGCAGCTTAATGCGGCCGTCCTGCGGCAAGCGGCGTTCCGCGATATCGACCTGTGCCAGAATTTTGATACGCGACACCACCGCCGGATATTCTTCGATGGTCGGGGCCGGGCGGTTGTGCAGCACGCCATCCACGCGGTAGCGCAGGTCAACCCGGGTGCGGGACGGCTCCAGATGGATATCCGAGGCCCCCATCTTCACCCCTGCCCCGATCAGGTCGTTGACCTGACGGATGATCGGCGCTTCCAGCGCCAGATCCTTCAGGTGTTCAATATCGGTGGAAGCGTAGGTTTTGCTCTCTTCCTCTCCATCTCCCATCTGGAAATGGTTCTCAAGGCGGAAGACAATTTCCGCCTCGGGGTAGAGCATCAGCTCATAGTCCGGGGCCAACTGGCGCAGCATCAGCAGAAGACCGTCGTCTTCCGGGTCGGACAGCACCAGAATCGGTTTTTCCCGCCCGCCGATCGGCAGCAGACGGTTGAACAGCAGGAATTCCGGGGCAAACGGCGGCGGTTCCAGCACCTGTCCTTTACCATCCCACACCGCCAGCCCGGTCATGGTGGAATAAACGGAAAACAGGTGCTCGTCCGACAGGGCCCCCATGTCAACCAGCGTCTGCCCGAGAGCACCGCCGGTGCGGGCCGCCAGCGTGGTCGCCTGCACCAGAAGGTCGGAGGAAATCAGGCCGCTGGCCTGCAAAGCCTGAAACAGGCGCCCACCGCTGGGCGCCCGTTCAGAAGTAGACAGCTCGGAGGGGGGGGCGCCTTTGGAGAAAAGGCGCTTCACCTCACCAATTGCCGATGTCAGCATTATCGCCCTCGCCACCGGGTTTGCCGTCCGCGCCCAGCGAATAGAGATCATACCCGACGGAGGCCTTCTTGGCCGGGAACTCATAAACGTACGGGTTGTTCCAGCCGTCCTTCGGCAGGTCCTTCTTGCGCAGATACGGGCCGGCCCAGGTGCTGACCGAGTCCGGCTTCTTCACCAGCGCATCCAGCCCTTCGGCCTGTGTCGGGTAACGGCCGGTATCAAGACGGAAGGAATCCAGCGCCGTCGACAGCATCTCAATCTGCGCCTTGGTCGACTTGCCCTTCGAGCCTTCCAGCTGGTTGAACAGCTGCGGACCGACCAGAGCCGCCAGCATGGCGATGATCGCCATCACCACCACCAGCTCGATCAGCGTGAACCCCCGCTGGTGCCGACGCCGGGAGGACTGACGGCGCAGGCGGGCGGTCAGGAGGGAAAGATTAAGGCGCAACATAGATGATTTCTCCGTGCAACGGATCCGTCCGAACCGTAAAGAGCACCGTGTCCTGTAGGCGGTCCTTGCGGACAATCGTAAACTCCGACCACAGACCGGTCCCGTCGGGATAGAAGGTGGTCACCATCTGCTGGTTTAGATACTCTGATTTTTTCGGGCGCACAATTCTCAAATCCCGGTCTTCCGCCAGCTCCAGCACATCGGGGCCGGGCTCGGTGATCAGCCTCCGGCCCTGCATCAGCACCCGGATCACCTGCCCGCTTTCAATGGCGCGGGCATGCTGCTTTTCCAGAAAAGCGACCTCGTTCGGCTGGGCCGGACGGTATGGGACGGTCAGCCGGGGCAGCACAGCGGCGGCCCCCAAGGCGATGATCGCCATCACCACCACCATTTCCAGCAGGGTAAACCCCTGCTGGCGCTTACCTGCCGACGCAGTCAAAGCGGAACTCTTGCTGGGTGGCGTCAAGCGGGGTGACCGACCGCAGCATCGCCTTGTTGTTCCCACGCTGCGCACAGCGCTGATCCGCCGCTTTCCATGCCGTGGGCTTGGCCTTGGGATCGGTGGCGGAGCCGACGATGGTGAACATCGACTCACTGGTGCCACCACTGTACTGATCAACGTCCTTGCCGTTCACAAAGAAGATGAAATTCTTTTTGAAGGCCACGGTGTTGCCGTTGTGGATCGAGACGGAGATGATGATCTCGCCATCCGGCAGGTCCGCCGGATCAGCTTTGGCCGTCTGCGGGCGGGCTTTGCCGGTGATTACCTGCACGTCATACTGGACCCGCACCGTCGACTGCGGATCGGTGCTGACGGTGAAGCCGTCATTGAGGAACCGGGCGGTCAGCAGGCTTTTGAAGCCCCGGGAGAAGGCGCTGTCATTGCCGCTGTCCACCGACAGCGGATTGTTTTCCCAGTTGGACAGGCGCAGCCACAGGGCCACTTCCCGTTCCACATTGCCCGCGACCACATCCCAGTCCTGCGCGGACTGGACCTTTTGCTGGTCCTTACCGGGGGCAGAGGTCACCGGCGGCGGAGCCGAGGAACAGGCGGACAGCGCAACCGCCAGACCGGCACAGACAAAGCCATACCACAGTCCGCTCCGGCGCGGTCCACCCTGTCGCGGTCCACCCTGCCGGGCGGATGCGTTTTTGATGGTCACGGGCAGAACAGGAGCGCTATGGTCTGCGAACAGTTGGCTCATGGCAGGGCTGGTCTTTCTGTCTTGTCAAGGCACACGCACACTACACGGAGACGGCAGGTGAAACAAGTCCGGGCAGGGCTTTATGGGCTTTTCCGCCTGCACCCGTCGCCGGGGCGGCAGGCTCTGCGGCGGCAATGGTTTCTCGGGGTTCCCGTCCTGTGGATCTTCGCCGCCGCCACCGGCGGCGATCCGGCCGGGCTCGTGGCGCTGGCCATTCTCGGGCCGCTGGCATGGCTGCTGCTGCTGTACGACATGCGATACCTGATCCTGCCGGACGGGCTGGTGGCCCTGCTGGCCCTGTCCGGTCTGGCCGTCAACGCCACCTTCGCCGGACACCCCGGAGTTCCCGGGCTGACCGAGTCTACTCTTGGGGCCTGCTTTGCCGGACTGCTGCTGGAAACCGTGCGCAGGCTGTACCACCTGATCCGGGGGTTTGACGGTCTGGGGTTCGGGGATGTCAAACTGTTCGCCGCCCTTGGCTGCTGGGTCGGCTGGACACAGGTGCCCACCCTGCTGCTGGTGGCCTGTCTGGCGACGCTGGGCGGTGCCATTCTGGCGCGCCTGCGCCCCGGTCAGGCCACAGGCTGGCGCAACCGCCTGCCGTTCGGTCCGGGACTGCTGATCGCGCTGTATTGCGTGGTCTGGCTGTCCCGGAGCGGAGGAACAATCTTAATTGGTGGTGGTTGAAGTCCCGGTTGTCGAGGTCCCGGTGGTGGACGTTCCGGTGGTGGACGTTCCGGTGGTGGACGTTCCGGTCGTCGAGGTGCCGGTGGTGGTGGTGGTAGTCGTTGTCTTCGCCGGGCAACCGGACAGACCCCGCATCGCCCCGGCGGACGCCTTAATGGCGATGATGGCGTCGATGGTGGTCACCCGGCCATCGCCGTTGATGTCAGCCGCCGCCACCGGGTTTTTCGCCCCAAGCTGGGATTTGATATAGTCAATATCCCCCTGATTGGAGACACCATCCTTGTTGGCATCGAACTTGACGGTCCCGGCACAATCGCCGGAGCCGCCGCCACTGCTGCCACCGCCACCGCTGCCACCGCTGCCGCTGGAGGAAGTCTGTACCCCGATGGTCAGATCCTTGGCCACGGTGGCCGGAAACGGGAAGCCACCGTTATAGGTGAACTCGGCTTCCGTCGAGGCTGTTTCCATCAGCTTATAGGTCTTGCCCTCGACCGTGATCCGCAACAGCAGCGCAGTGCCGTTGAAGCTCTGTTCTTTGGACATATCAATCAGATAGGTGCCATCTGAACTCAGGACGCTGCCAGTCCCGGCACTGACACCGCTGGACTTGACGACGGCATAGACACTGTTGCCGGAGGCGACCGTCACCGTTGCTGACGATTTGATGGTGCCAGCCACCCGCAGGTTTGACGGAGTCGAAACAGTCTGAGCCTGAGCGGGTAGAGCCCAAGCGGCGAGAAGAGCACCAGCGACAATCCAGGAACGCACCATCGACCTCCGACTGAACAGTCTTCTGATATACCACCACACCGCTTATCCGTCCATCCGCCCTTACAGGCAGGTCTGGCGCAGGCCGGACCACAGGCCGGGACTGCTGACCGGCAAAGCCCCCAGATCCCGGGATCCGGAACTGAGGATAACCCCATCCACCCCCGGCAGAGCCCGGAGAAAATCCGTGGCGTCATCCAGTTCCCACCGGACTGACCACAGATTTTCCGCCACACCCTCCCTGCCTTGCAGCAGGCGGGCGGGCCGCAACGAAAACGCGTGCAAAGACGGAAGAACTGTAAAGGAAAGCGGCTGGCTTGCAAGGGCGAAGGGGACCCCTTGTTGCTCCACAGCCAGATGAACCCGCGGCGGGCTCTTCTGGACCGGATTTCCGGCATAAACTTCCAGAGTGACGCCCAGATCGGCCTGTTCCGCATCGCGCAGGGTGGCAAAACAGCCCCCCTGCTGGCGGCTGACATGCCAGCCATCGAAGACTCCGGACCGGGTGGCCGCCGTATCGAAGGACCGGGCCAGACCGACCAGCAGCATCTCGGCCCACGTCTTCTGTTCGTCGAGGAAGTCCGGAAGCGGCGACAGGGCGGCGGGATCAGTCATCGGCTGCCGGTGCCGCAGTGGGGCCAACCCGACGGCAATCCCAAAAACCGGGGCATGCCACCGGCCAACGGCAATGCCGACCAGAGCCCCTTGCGCATTGAAGACGCCGCCGCCACTCATGCCGGGCAGCATCGGGATATCGGTGAGGATCAGGGACTGATCCCGCACGGTGGCGAGCCCGCTAACCTCGCCCCGGGCCAGCGATGGTCCGGGGCGATCGGGCCAGAAGGTCACCGCCGACAGGGGCCCGTCCGCCGGGGGATCCATCATCAGGATCGGCTGCGTTTCCAGATCCTGCGGACGGTCCAGCAGGCAGAGATCGGCAGAAGGAACCGCCTCCACCAGCTGGGTCTGCCAGACTTTTCCATCGCGGATCACCCGGATGCTCTCCGCCCCGGCAAGGACATGACAGGCAGTCAGCAACCGGTCCGGACCAAACGCAACGGCATTGCCAGAACCTGTCTGGCGGCTCCAGCCATAGGCCTCAACCCGGACAAAGGCTGCGGTCGGATTGACCGCGCCCTCCCCCATCGTGGCTGCACCCGACGGGGTGGGGCAGACCGCAAGAACACAAAAAGCCACAGCCCTGATCTGCACCAGTCCCCGGCGAAGCATCGTCAGCTGACCGGCCCCATCTGCTGCTGAAACTGCTCCATCAGCGTTTGCCGACCGGCAATCCGCCGGGGCACCCGGCCCCATTTGATGGCAATCTCGCCCTCGCCGGTTTCAGCCCAGGCCCCGATCACCGGTTCCCCCATCCAGTGGGTTGGCGGTTGCAACGGAACACTTGCCCCGGCGGCGGCGAGGGTGCCGTTCAGCTGTGACAGGGTGCAGACGTACAGAACATTCACCGTGGCGACTCCTGCGGGCTGGATCAACGCTTGTTGCGTTCGGATTGCAGAGTCGCCAGACGGTTAACATTTCCCATGGAAAGAATCTGCGCATAGACCAGCGGCAGCAGACCATTCGCACGCCACTCCATGAAGGTTTCCTGCGGAAGAGCCGAAAACTTCTCAACATCCACAACGCGGAAACCCTGCAAACTGGAGATCGGCTGACCGTTTTCCTGCACGGTGATCTCCTGCTCAACCAGAACCGGCTCCAAAGCGGACAGAAGTGATTCTGTATAGACCGCAGCACCGTCAAGATGCGCCAGAAACTCAATAATCGTCTTCAGCGCAGCGCTCGGTTCACCATCCGGTTCAAACAGGGGAGTCCCCTCCCCTTCTTTCAGGGTCGGCGCGGACACTTCAAACAGAACAGAGGCCTCACCGTTCTCATTCCGCCCCTGCAACATAAACGGCCAGCGTCGGAAGTGTGCCGGAATATAGTCAGCAAGCCATTTTCCATCTTCAGCCACAAACAGGTTGGTCCCATGGTCCAGAGACAGCAGCACCTGCGGAGCATAAGAGGCAAGGGGGAACACAATCGGATAGATCCGGGCAGCGTTAACCATTTCGCTGAAAGCAATCGGCGCGGTCGTGCTGTTCTTCGCGAAAGAAAATCCAGCGCCGGGCAACAGGCCCAGAGAGCGGTGCAGGGTAGCATCAAGAGCAATCAGGGACTGAAACATTATAAGGTCCTATCAGCGAGAGGATCTAACCAACCACGCATGAAGCTACTGTGGTTTCTAGCCGCTGCAAACAAAAAAAGAGGGGGGCCGAAGCCCCCCTCCCCTCCTGCCGAAGCAGAAGATCCGGTCGATTAACGGCCGAACTTGAACGCAGTGTTCGCAGCAGAGAAGTAAACGAAGGCACGATCACCCTTGGCCAGAGCGGTCAGAGTGTTGGTGGTCGAGCCCTTGAACCAGGACTTCTGGGCATTGCCAGAGCCGACGACGATGATCGCCGCGACCTTGTTGGTGTCAGCCCAGGTGGACAGGGAGGCAGACGCCACGGCCTGTTCCACGGTCAGCAGGGACCACTTGCCAGCACCGGCGTTGAACGCAGTGCTGTCACCCGAGATCGGGTAGAACACCGAGAACGGCTCGGTAGCAGAGATGGTGGTATCGGTATCAGTGCTGGTGATGCTGTAGACACCGGCAGTGTCGTCACGCACGAAGCTGCCCGACGGATTCTTCAGGGCCAGCGCCAGACCACCGTCAACGTTCTTCAGACCGTCGATGGAAGCGGAACCGATCTGCAGGGCAGAGGCGGTCACGTTGTTCTGGAGCAGGAAGGCTTCGTCGTCCGCAGCACCCGCAGCACCAGCGTCAAAGCCCCAGGCCGTGACCGGCTGACCGGTGGTCGGACGGATGGAGACCAGCAGACGGGTGGCATCGACCGGGGTCGCCTTCAGGACGGCATTGCTGTTACGGGCAATGGCACCCTGGAAGCCGACCAGCTGCCAACCGGTGGTTTCAGACACCGAGGAGGAAGCGATCTTCGCCAGGTTGACGGTGCCGAGGTTGCCACCGATCACACCGGAGGCCACCACGTTGCTGGCGAACGGCAGGTAGTTGGCGAACGACGGAACGGCAGAGGTCAGACCGGTGAAGAACTTATCAGCCGGCTGCTTGGAGGAGACCAGCACGAACGCGTTGGCCGGGGCAGTGTCGGAACCGACCGCGAAGCGGAAAGCACCGGTGTTGGTGACCTGATAAACAGTATCCAGCACCTTCAGGGCCGGGCTCTTTTCAATCACCAGAGAACCGGTGGCACCAGCGGTACCGGTGACAGCACCGGTCGCGACGTTGATGGTCACCGGGTAGACCTTATTGGTGGCGTCACCGGCCGGAACGGTACCAACGTTCAGTTCAGCGTTGACAGCGCTGCCGGTCGCAGCCTGCACCAGAACCTTAACGTAGGCGTTGATGGAAGTCTTGCCCAGCTTGGCAGCGTTTTCCAGCTCGGTGTTAATGGCAGTGAAGTTGGCCGGATCAGCCGCGAGAGTGGTGCTGCCAGCCGCGCAGGAGCACGGAACGGTCAGCGAGCCGCTCTTCACGGTCGGGGCAGTGGCCATATCCACCAGGTCAGCACGGACGATGGTGCCCTTGGCCGCGGCGGCAGAGCCGTCGGTGGTCAGGGAGCCGGTCACTTCCATGGTGTACAGCTTGGTGGAGTTCTTGGCGTAGGTGACCGAAGCACCGTCATCACCGGTACCGAACGCAGCGGTTTCGTTGATTTCAGCCGGGGTGGCGTCGGTCGAAACCAGACGGTTCACCGAAGTGTGGGTCGAACCATCTTCGTTGGTGCCGTTGGTGTCATATTCCACCGTCAGGGCGGTCAGCTTGGTGGAGCCGACGATGCCCGGAGTCGGGATGTTCAGGGTCACGTAACCGGTGGCGGCAGAGGACAGGTCGATGTTGGCCTTCGGGATCGCAACTTCGATGGCGCCAGCGCCGGTGATGGTGGCCTTCACCTTGAACATGCCGTCAACGGTGGCACCGGTGGTGCCGCCGCTGGAGGCCAGGGTGACGGCCTTATCGAACTTCACCAGAACCTGGTCGATGTTGCCATCAACAGCGTTGGTGGAGCGGGTGGCGATCGCCTGAGCGATCTTCGGACCGGAGAAGGACTTGGTGCCGGTGGTGACAGTCTTGGAGCCGTCAGTGGCCAGCACGTTGGCCGGGGTCGCACCGTCGGTATAACCCGGGGCAGCACCCAGGGTCAGCACCTTGTTGGCGACCGAGGACGTCACGTTGGTCAGGGTCAGGGTGGCGTTGGTGACACCGCCGGTGGCGGTGGACACGGCACCCGCGACAGTCGCGGTGACGTTATCGTTCAGGTTCAGCAGCTGCAGGGAAGAACCACCGAAGATGAAGTCGGAGGTCTTCAGGGTCCCGGCGGTCAGCGCTTCAGAAGCGGTAATCACCAGCTTGCCGGAAACCGGGGTCGAGCCTTCGGTTTCGCTGTACACAGCGGTCTTCACCACCGGCGAAGCGCCGTCAGTGATGGTCGAGGTGGTGGTGTTGGCGTGGATATCGCGGACCTGAGCCAGAGAACCGGCACGGTCACCGGACGCAGCGTACACGTTGGTGTAAGCGATCTGCGAGTCGGTCAGGGCGAAGTCGAACGGAACCTGAGACGCGCCAGCGGTGCTGGTGGAACCGGTGTTGGTACGGGCAGCGGCTTCAGAGGTGGGGGTCACGAGGCCGGTGATGGCAGTGTCGCCGCTGTTGGCCTTCACCTGCACGACCTTGTTGCTGCTGTTCGCCAGAATGGTGGCGGCAGTGGCAACAACGTCAGCAGCGGTGGAGGGAGAACCGAGACGCTTGAACAGGATGGCACCGGTGGTGCTCGGCAGGGTGGTGTTCACCGGAGCGCCGAAGGTGACCTTCACGCCGTCCAGGGTGCCGGAGGCATCAGCGTCGCTGGTGGACACGGTCGGGGTGGCAGCCACACCGACATAGGCCACGCCGGTCAGATCGGCGGAGGTGCCGACTTCCTGGTCACCCAGAGAGGTCTTCACGACGGAAGCCTGCGGGGTCGCAGCCTTCTTGGCAATGCCGAGTTCAACCTTGGTGCCGGTCGGGTTGGCCGGATCGAAGGCGGTCGCCACAACGCCGGTGCCATCACCCTGCAGGTACAGTTCGCCGGTGTTGGCGATGCGCAGGGCGTAGTTGGCAGCAACGGTGACGGTCAGTTCCGGCGAAGCGGAATCATTGGTCACGGAGCCGAAGGTCAGGCCGGTCGGCAGCTTGACGTCTTCAGCAACGTTCAGGTTGGTGACGCTTTCCGCCAGACGGATGGTGAAGACGTTGTTACCGTCGCCGCTACGCACACCGCCGGTGGCAGTGTTGTCGTACAGCTTGGTCACGTCACCAGCGGTCTTCAGGACAACCTTGGCGGTACCGGTCGAGGCCAGCGCCGGAGCGGCGAAGGCGGTGATGGCGGTATCGGTGAAGTCCGGCATCACGTTGCCGGCGAGGTCGACCAGAGCGGCAGCGCCGAGGTTGGCAACGCGGTCAGCGTTGTCATAGTTGGCAGAGAAGTCAGCCGGGCCGGTCTTGCGGACGGTCACAACGTTACGGGTGCCAACGGCACCGGTCGAAGTGGTGGTCGCGGAGACAACCGGGTTTTCAACGTTGCTGCCGGTGGTGGCGGAGCCGAGCTGGAAGCGGATGTCAGCGCCCAGCGAGTCAGTGGCGCCCAGGTTGGTCGGGGCCAGGGTGCCAACGGCGATGGACTTGGCAACGCCGGTGTTGAACTGAATCTTGGCGTCGCTCATCACGCCGCTGGCAACGGTCTTACCGATGCTGGCGATGGCCGGACCCTTGTAGGTGCTGGTCAGCGGAATGGCATAGTTGGCGTCAACGGCCAGCATCGCGGTGACGATGGTCTGGTAGTCCGCAGTGGCCAGAGCAGTGGTGATGTCCTTACCGGTCAGAACGGTGGAGACGTTCGTCGTGGTGATGGCGTTATGATCGGTCGGCTTCAGACCCATCACGTTGGCACCGGCGTTCAGGGCGTTCGCGCCACCCGCAACGTTGGCACCATTGCTGGCAGCCATGAAGAACACCACATGGGTGGCGTTGGTCACGTTCTGGATGGTCGGGTTGAAGTCAGCGACGCTGTCGGCCGTGGCGTCAGAAGCGGCCATCTGACCGACGATGACGTTGCTGGCGCCGGTCGCGGCGTTCAGGTAGACGGCATGCAGATAGAGGGTGGAACCGGCTTCAGCAGCAGCAGTGGTCTGGAAGCCCAGACGGACCTTCTGGCCCGGGGAGACCAGCAGCTTGCCGGTGCTTTCCACGTTCCACGGGGCGGCAACCTTGGTGCCGGTCGAGAGCAGGTCACCGGCGAAAGCCGGGGTCACCATGGCGGTCGACGCCAGCAGGGCGGACGCCAGGGCAACCTTCTTGAAAGTCGAGTTCATTAAAGAAGTCCTCTGTGGGTTTAAGAGGGGCGCGGAAAAATTCCGCGCCGGGCTGATCGGGACCTTTTCTTCCTGCGCCCCCTGCGGGTGTGCCCCCCAGGCAGAAGACAGGCGGATAGACCCCTTTCAAATGCCAGCGGACTGTACCGCAGCCACACCCGGATGCCGATTAACCAATGATGAGTATAGAGGAGTGCCACAGGGAGGGGCCAACCACCCCGAATTGAATTGTGACTGCACGATGACGGTTTAAAAAATCAATTTATTTCAGATACTTAAATTAATTGTGACGCAGATCACACCTGAAAGCCATTTCCCCGGGCGTGAGGCGGGGAGACCCTGACCGGACTGGATCGCACCATGGTCTTCAGACTCTAAGGGATCAGGTGCCGAGTCGCCTGCGGGCCATCGCGGGAGGTTTGCCGATAAATGTGAACAGTCAGCAACAATTACCGGCCTGCCCGACCGGGGAAACCCCTTGAAGATCGAGTCGGGCTGTCGGGGCACCGGATCATGGCACGTCCGGCGGGGCCATCCGGACGGCAGGAGAGGCGGTTCCGGCCCAGCTGTCACTGAGGACCCGGGACCGGGGTTCATAAACCACCGTCTGCGCCAGCCCCCCGCCGTCAGGCTTTTCAGAAACCTGAATGGTGAGCGGCATTGTCTCAGGGGCCGAGGTCATGACAGCCTGATCAAATTTGGCCGCCGCCGTCACCCCAATGACATCAGACAGAATTTGTTCCGACTTTTCACCGTTCAGGTGATCAATGGCCCGCTGAACCTCGCTGGGGCGGAGGTCAGCCAGCGCCCCGATGATGTCTGCGGTATTCTCCTTCAGGCTGACCCGGCTGTCCGTTCCCGCCAGCGAGAAGTTCTGCCGCAGGAAATCCACCAGATCGGGAGACGATCCGGCCAGCCAGTACAGCTCAGACCAATCGGCAATCACCGCCTGCCGGGCCTTGTAGGGCGAAGCCGCCGCATTATAGACCGCCTCCGGCACCCCGGCCCCCGCAACGCTGGCATCCCCGCGCCAGTGCCGGAGCGCGATGATCAGCGCCTCTGCCCGGATTTCTGACAGCCCCAGATACTGGAGGTAGCGCTTCAAAGCCAGCGGCGGCAACGTGTTCAGGTTCGGCCGCGCGGAAACCGGCAGAACCGTCACGGAAAATACTTTCCCGCCGATGGTCAGGGTCTGATTGTTGCCAATAGAAAACAGGGCTTCCTGAGTAAAACTGGAGGACTTGCCTTCCGGGATTTCCGACAGGGACTGACGCAGACTCGACAGACGGTTGGTGGTGGTACTGCTGTTCGGCACCTCGATCTTGAACCCGACCTGATTGAGGGTTTCCGCCAGCTGTGCCACCGCAGCGGAAACACCATTGGATTGGGAATACTCGATCTCGGAAATCGAATTCTGCGCCTGCCAGCGGGAATCGGCGGTCACCGTGGTTTTGCCCATATGGCTGGCGACAAAATCGGCGACATTCTCCAGTTCCCGCTGCCGCAGGGGAATCGTCGCCAGCGACTCGGTGACGGTGGTCTTGCCCGCCGACTGCGCATAGCTGGCCAGCAGCAGGCTGCACCCGGCGAGAATCCACAGCACGAAAATCAGCACAAAACCGCGCTGACCCCGGAAACCGCGCTGGCTTCGGGTCAGGCGGGCCGGACCACGGGGCATCATCCCGAAGGACACACCGGTCGAATCCATCGTCATCGCGGTCCCTTTCATCCCGACATGCCAAAAGCTCCGGCGTGTCGGTCAAACTGTTTATTTTGCTTTTCTGTCGTCCTGAGTCCGCGACCGGGGATTCAGGCTGGAGGTCGGCATCACCAAGGGCAGATCCGCCGTCAGCCGCACCAACGGCGGCAGCGCGCTTTCATCGGTCCAGCGTTCCACCCAGTCCCGGCTGTCGCGGTCCCAGCGGTTGAAACCGCCGTTGGCCGGAATGGCGAACAGCGCCCCTTCATAGGCCGTCGGGCTGCCGCGCAGCCGTTCAAGATCAAACTGGCTTTCGCGGTCTTCCAGCTTCCACCACGGCGGCAGCGGAACCTCGCGGTAGCGCAGTTCTCCATGATCAATGCGGTAGAAAGCCACCACCGGCGGGCCATCGTGCCCATACAGGGCGCTTTTGCGGGTGACAAAGGTCAGCCGGTCCCGCTCAAACCGCACCAGATTGAAGGTTTTGTTCAGTGTCAGGTCCTGATTGGCCAGCTGCCCGCGCAGGAACTGCTGGGCAATCCACACCCGCTGCGCCGACACAATGCTGGTTCCGGCCCGTTGCACGGTGGAATACAGGCCGACCGCCATCATCACCACCAGCGCCGACAGCGCCATGGCGATCACCACTTCCATCAGGGTAAATCCCCGGTGCCTCCTGATCCTGCCGGTCATCAGCGGGCCTTGGGCAGCAGGCCCGGCATCAGCAGGGTGACCGTACGGCCCCGGTCACTGGTCCAGGTATAGGTCTGATAGGGGCTGTAGCCGAGACTGATCGGCACGGTGTAGGGGGTGGTGCTGAAATTATCAATACGGGTCAGCGGCTTTGCCCCGGCCCCCTGAAAGACCTCCAGATGGTCTTTGACCAGCCGCACGTCATCTTCTTCTTTTTTGCGGATATCAAACAGAACCACGGTGTTCATCAAGGCGTTGATGTCTTTCAGGTGCCCCTGCACCCGGATGTGATAATCCATGATCGCCTGAGTCCGTTCCAGCACCATAGACCCGACCGCTGTCAGGACCGTCAGGGCAATGATGACCTCCAGCAGCGAAAACCCGCGTTGCGGGGATCGGCGCGACAGAACGGATCGGCGGGGAATCATCACGCGCGGCTTTCTCTGGTCAGATACCCGGGGACAGAGCCGGGCGTTTACTTGCCCTGCAAAGCCCGGCGGGCATCGACGATATCCAGCGAGTTGAAGACACCGTCGCGGTTGACGTCATAGACCTGAATGACCACCGGACCACTACCGGCCTGACCGCCCAGACCGTTGTAAAGCTGCTCGATGTCCTTTTCGTTGAACACACCGTCGCGGTTGACATCCCACGGGGACAGCCCGCCACCGGGGACAGGCGGCTCGGCCTGACCGGGCAGACGGACCGTAACGGTCTTGTTCACACGGGACGGAAACGGGAAGCTGCCCGCGAAGGGGAATTCTGACAGCCGCGTCCCTTCATACAGCCCATAGGTTTTGCCCTGCCACGTCATGGACAGCTGCATCACCCGCCCGTTGAAGGAATTGGACTGCATCATTTCAACAAAAAAGGTGCCGTTGGCGTCGATGACCGCCCCGGTGCCGACCGTACTGCCGTTGTCCCGGTCAATCACCGAAACCACGGCCCCCGCCAGAGAAAGAACCTGCGCCACGTCCGGGCTGACAACCCCGACCACCTGCAGGCTGGATGGCAGTTCCTGCGCCAGCGCCGGTCCGGTGTGGACCGCAGCGGCAGCCAAGGCAGCAAGAAACACCATCGGTGTAAGTCTGGTCATATCCCCATCCGCAAAGGACTGCGCCGAACACCTGTAACCCCGTTCTTTTGTAAAAAAACGTGATCCCCGGATCAAGCGCTATACCGCACACCCAACCTTACGCGATGTGACAGTGGCCGCACGGTACCCGTTTTTGTGAGACAGGCCAAGCCGTCAGGCACACTCTTAAGAAAAAATGTCTGCCCGGCAAAAGCATAGCGAGTCATTGGCGGTCCCCGGAAGCTGACCGCCCACATCCAAACCCGGCCAATCAGACTCTGGCCCCGCCACCGGTGCGGATCAGGGACGCCACCCACTCCACTTCCTCCGCCGTGCAGGCCGGGGTGTAGCTGCTGACAAACACATCCTCCGCCCCGGTTTTCCCCCCGGCCCCATGGGTGAGGACCCGAATCCGGCAGGCCTGCGCCAGCGCGGTCTCCGCCGACTCCGGCAGGGTGAAGTCACTGCCGATCACCACCAGACGCCACGCCTGCGGGTCTTCCTCCAGAATCGCCAGCAGTTCCAGCGGGTCGGTGACCTCCGTCAGATCATCGGTCACCGTCAGCAGCACCTGTACCACGTCATCGCGGGTGGCATCATCGGTGATGGCGACCAGAACCGGCAGATCCTTCAGCGTGGTCCGCGTCGCATCGGCCAGCGGCAGCCAGACGGTGGCGGTGGTGCCCCGGTTCGGCTCCGACTCCAGAGTCAGCTGACCGCCGTGGGCATCGACGATCAGATAGCTGATCGCCAGCCCCAGCCCGCCCTGGCCGGCGGCCTTGGTGGAAAATCCGGGCTCGAAGGCAGAAGCCAGCTGCTCCGACGTCATGCCGTGGCCGCTGTCAGCGACCTTGACCACCAGCCCGCGCTCCTCGGTGCGCAGGGAGACCGTAATGCTGCCGCCCGGCGGGGTCGCGCGGATGGCATTGCCGATCAGATTGACCAGCACCCGCAGAATCTGGGTCGGGTCAATTTCCGCCACCCCACCGGGGATGATATCGGGTTGCAGGGTGATCCCGCCGGCGGTGGCTGCCGCCATCTGCAGGCGCACCGCCTCCGCCACCAGCGGCCAGGCTTCTTCGGTGCGGAGCTCCGGCATCTGGAACGGCTGGCGGGTTCCCAGCTGGTGCAACATCTCGCGGCCACGGGCTGCCGCCTGTAGAATCGCCAGCAGGCTGCTTTCCAGTTCCTCCCGCAGCGGCGGCGGCAGCGCATGGCGGATGTGGGACAGGTTGCCCTCAATCGCCAGCATCAGGTTGGAGAAGTCGTGGGAGATCACCTTCGAGGTCATCTGAATGCCCTTGACCCGCTCCGCCACCCGCTGGCGGAACTTGGCCTGCTCGCGGGAGGTCACATCCTCGGCGATCACGCTGAAGCCGCGCAGTTTCTGCTGCAACCGGATCGGCATCGCCGTCACCTGAATAAAGCGGGGCGAGCCTTTCAGCACCACTTCAAGAATCTGCGACGCCCCCGACCCACTGCGCAGGACCATCCCAATCCCCGGCAGCCAGCGCTCCAACGGCGCATGGGTCATCGCCCCGCCGTCAGCCAGAAGCTGCGCCGCAGCGGGGTTATGGCGCATCACCGTCCCCGCCGCATCCAGCTCGGCAATCACCAGCGGGCTGTGCTGCATCTGGTAGTCGCGCAGCTGGCGTTCCATCTCCAGCCGCTCATTCAGGGCCTGAAGATTGGCGATGGTGGCATGGGCCTCCAGAAAGTCCTGCCGGACCGTATGAATTTCCTGCTCAATCGCATGCCACAGCGAAAACACCTCGGCCACCGGCCGGGCGGGCAACAGCATGTTGCGATACGCCGCCAAGGCGGCATAGGCCACCCCGACCAACATGGCCGGAACCGCCACCAGCGCATAATGTGGTGCTTCCAGATGGATGTTGCGCCCGCCCATCTCCAGCCCGTAACTGAGCAGGGAATAGGACACCAGAAAGGTTGCGATCCCGCAGCCGATGCCAAAGCCAATCGCCAGCGGCACCATCAGGTAGCGCCGCAGGGCCTCGTAAAAGACCGCCACCACCACCGATGCCAGAACAATCGCAAAGGCCAGACTGACCTGCTGCTGCAACGAAAACAGAAAATAGCTGGGCAACGGAATATAGTGCCCCAGTTCCCGCACGAACTCGCTGTGGGCGATGCTGGCGGCGGCGGCGGCAATCAGCGTGAGGATATAGGCCCGGGCCGCCTTGGTGCCATCAAGGGCATAAATCAGCCCGGCCGCCACCACCAGCGGCGGCACCAGAGCCACCAGCGGGGCATTGAACTTCGACGCGCCAAGCTCGCTCCACCACCCGATCTTCAGAAACTGCCAGATCAGGATCGTCTCAACCGCCCCCAGCGCAAACAGCGGGGCCAGCGTGACCCGCGACCGCGCCATATGCAGCAGGACCACCAACCCCAGCGCGGCACTGAGCAGCGCCAGAGCGTAGTACCCGGTGACGGTCACAGGGACTCTCCCCGCCGCTTGCTGCCACGCTTGCGCAGGATGGAGCGGATCTGTACCCGCACGGTATGAATGCTGCGGTCAAGGTCGGCGGCAATCTGCTTATCCTGCAACCCTTCCTTCATCAGCTGGAAAACCTTGCGCTCCTGCGGCGACAGCAGGGTGCCGCGCGGGAACAGCAGACTCATCGCCACAAAGCCGCCGGTATTGTCGTCCCACAGGAACGGGTCTTCGGCTGGCGGCAGGGTCGCGGCCTGCTCAATGGCGCGGACCACGTCATCAAACGGGATGTTCTTCGGGATAAACGCCTTGGCGCCATAATCAAGGGCCATGGCGATCTCATCACGGTCAATGGCGCCGGAAAGGATGACGCAGGGCGGCAGGGCGGCAGGGCGCGGTTTTCCGTCAGAAGATCGGTCCCGAAACTGCCCCCGAGATCAAGGTCCAGCGACAGCAGGTCGTAGGTCCCGGCGTCCAGAAGGCTCCGGCATTCCGCCAGGGTATGCGCAACAGTGACCTGTAGTCCCCGGCCCCGCAGACAGGCCGCGATGCCATCCGTTACCAAAGGATGATCGTCAACGATGAGGATATGCATCCCACATTCCTTTGTTCTTGAAGGACTTCACATAATGAAAGACAATGTGTCTCAGTCTTGTCCAGATCAAAATCCGCAGGCCTTTCCGGCCCGCGCCCACACGGCGCAGGCCCGCAGGAGAGATCTCCCCCCGGCCCGGCGGTCAGGTTGCGCCGGGCCTGCGGCGACAGCGGACCCTAAATCGTTAACGGAATGGCTTTTTTCCGGTAAAGCACTCCGGTGTCTGCGCGTTATGTTTTAAAACCTATGTACTAGCGGGCGTGCCTTGAGTTCCCGTCCACACCCTGCGATAATGCCGCCCCTTTTGTTCGCAGGATGCTAAGGCCTAGACATGGTTCCTGTTTCATGCACATTATCCCCGTGCCTGACAACAGGGTTTTCTATTTTCCTATCTGGTGGCTTGCGGTACCGTTCTCGGACCCGGCCCGCTGCACGAGGCGTGGCAATGACCGAATTTTACCGCTCGAGGGTGGTGCAACTGGGCGGGATTGCAGCTCTTTTGCTCGGAGCCCTTCTGTTCCGCCAGTATGGGGATGTTCCTGCGGGTCTCCCGGATTTTCAGAGCAATGCCTCCCTTGAGGCCAAGGCCCAGTCCATGCGTCAGATTATCGCGACGCAGGAGAGTGTCAGTTCCGCCTATATGCAGGCGGTGGAGCCTTACGCCATCACCATGGCCTCCGCCCAGACCCTGATGCCGAAAGGGCAGGATCCCCGCGCCTTTCTTGAACGCATGGTCCGCGACGCCATCACCCAGCATGGCCCGGTGCGGGACCTGTCATTGGTGGTGGGGGAAGGTGCCGCCAGAGGCGATGGCATTCATCAGCTGCGCATGACCCTGTCGTTTGTCGGCGGCGACCGGACCGCCCTGGGCATCATTTCGGCCCTCGGCCTGCCGGAACGCGGCAGCCTGTGGGATGAGCTGACCGTAACGGCAGACCCCAAATCCAAAACCGTTTCCGTCAGCGGGCAGCTGGTGGCGATGGTGATTGAGGCGGCAGAATGACGCTCTCCCTGATTCAGGCCAACCGCCTGCTTCCTCTGGTAACCGTTCTGATTGCCGTGGCCTCCGGGGCCGCCTCGGTCTTTTCGGCCCTGCCGGACAGGCAGGACGCAAAGACGGTCACCCTGCCGTCAGTCTCCCAGCAGGACCTGCCGGACCACACCCCGGTCTGGCCGGACGGCAATCCGTTCTCGGCCGACGGGGAGCCCTGGATTTTGCCGGACCCCGGACCGAAGGCCACCGCACAGGGGCCGGCCGGACCCGGCAGGGTCACAGGCATCATCAGCTTACCCGGGGGGCCCCAGGGCGTGATGGTCGATAAAAAGTTTGTCCCCCTCGGGGCTCCTCTGGCCGGGGGACACCTCGTTTCCGTCAGCAGCGATCGGTATGTTATTGAAATTGACGGCGTCACTCAAACCAAGCTCCTCGACTCGTCCCGTAAAGAGCGCCTTGACCGTTTGCTGGGGAAACATTGAAATGCGCAGACATGTGAAACTTGTTTCTCTGGCTTTGCTGTCATGCCTCAGCCTGTCCGGCTGCCAGACCCTGGAGCAGCTGTTTGAACCCAAGGCCCCGCCCAGTAAGGAAGAGCTGGTGCAGCGGGATCAGGCACCTGTGGACACCCGGCTTCTGGCCAACCCGATGGCACAGAATAATGCCAACGATGACAAAGCCGTGATGACGATGCCCAAGCGCCCGAACGGCGGGGTGATCGGCGATGCCACTCCGGTGATCCGCAGCAAGACCAACCACGGCCTGCCGGCGGTGTCGGTCAACGAGGAACCGGTTGAGCTGTCTTTTGTCGATGCCAGCCTGAAGTCTGTCATCGAGCTGCTGTTTGATCAGTACATCCACCAGCCCTATACCTTCCTGCCCGATTTCAAGGATCAGACCGTCAGCTGGATTGTCTCCGGATCCTATGACAAGGACACCATCGTCCGCATGGTCGAATCGTTCCTTGATCTGCACGGGGTGAACATCATCCGTCAGGGCGATGTCTATGCCATCTCCGCCAATTCGGCGAAGGCGGCGGAAGACAGTTCTCTCGGCCAGACCAGCGGCACCTGGCGCCTGCGGTATCTGGATGCCAAGGACGTGGTGACCATCGGACGCCAGTTCCTCGCCAAGCCGGACCGCCTTCAGGTCGTCGATAATGCCAATATGGTGGTGGCCATCGGCAGCGGGCCGGAAATGCGCAACCTTGACAAGTTTCTGGCCAACATTGACGTGCCTGCCCTTCAGGACCGCAATGTGATGGTCTATGGCCCGCAGTATCTGTCAGCCCAGGCGATCGTCTCCCTGCTTCAGAACTTCCCGAAGGCCCTTGGCATGCCCATGGCCGGGGAAGGCAAAAAGCTGGTTGAGGCCGAAGTGGTGACCAATGCCCAGCGGGTGGTGGTCATCACCAAGGGCGAGGAGATGCGTCAGGCTGTCCTGAAGTATCTGTCGCAGGTTGACCAGCCGGGCAAGGACACCAAGCAGGTGTTTGTCGCCCCGCTGCGGTCGCAGAAAGCCAGCGAACTGCGGGCGGTGATCGAGCAGGTCCTGACCGCGATGTTCCAGGACCGCGACAAGGTGACGGTGGTCTCCGATGACCGCACCAACAGCCTGCTGGTGACGTCCTCGGCCGACGAATACTATCAGATCCGCAAGGTGATTGACCGCCTCGACAATGTCGCCCCGTCGGTGCTGATCGAAAGCAGCATCATCGAAGTGCAGCTGACCCAGTCGATGGCTTACGGCGTTGAATGGTTCCTCAGCGGCCGTGGCGGCAAGGTGCGCGGCGATATGAGCACCAGCCTGCGCAGCTCCGGCATCACAATCACCGACGGTCTGGCCGCATCGGGCAGCACTCTCGGGGTGGTCAGCCTGAAGGACAATACCTTCGCCACGCTCGATCTTCTGGCCGCCGAGACCTCGGTGCAGGTGCTGTCGCGCCCGCGCGTTCTGGTCAAGGACCAGAAGACGGCGACGATCAAAAGCACCAAGCAGGTCCGCGTCCTGAAGTCGGAACTGCCGACCAACGTCAGCACCAGCGGCACCACCCAGATTTCCAACCAGTATGAGGAAAAGGAAGTCGGGGTGACGCTGGAAGTGACCCCGCTGGTCGGCTCCGACGGTTCGATCACCCTCAAGGTGAAGATCGAAGACTCCAATCAGGGCGCCGTCGATTCCGCGACCAAACAGCCGACCTTCGACAAGCGTGAGGTCAACTCGGAATTCGTTGTCGCCCATGGCGAGACCGTGTTCATCGGCGGCCTGATCAAGCGGCGGAACTCGGCCGGGACCAACAAGATCCCGGGCTTCGCCGATATCCCGATCCTTGGCAATGCCTTCTCCAATCAGTCCAATTCCGATGAAGGCAGCGAGCTTCTCGTTCTCGTCACGCCCTATATCGTTGTTGATCAATATGCCGCCCGTCTGGTCAGCGAGGCCTTCTCCGGGATCCAGACCTCTGAACAGCGGGAGAAGAAGAAATGAGTGTGGCTCTGCTTCCCCGCCGGATCCTGGCGTTGTCCTCCGGCGAGGAACACGAGTTTATGCTCCGTGTCCGCTGGGATGGCGATTTTCACGTCACCCCGTGGGGCAAAAGCCGCTGGCCCGGTCCGGGCACGCTGGTAGCGATTGATCCGGCCTATTGTCTGCGGCGGCGGATGCGGCTGATGCCGCGCACAGCGGCAGAACTGGACGCCATTGCCGCCGACCTGTTTCCGTTTGATCTGACAGACTGGCATCTGGCCCTGTATCAGGGCCCGGACAGTCTGGAGGTCTGCGCTCTTGATGAAAAACAGTATCAGGCCCTGACCGCCGTCGCCTCCACCGCCATCATCGCCCCGGCGTCTGCCGATGCCATCGGCGATGCCCTGCGGCAGCGGTTACGGCACGGAGCCCTGTTCGATTTTGTCCCCAAGACCCGGTTTCTGATCGGCCCGGCCCCGCTGTTCGCCGCCGCCAACGCCACCGCCCTAATTGCCGTCCTCGGCATCATCGCCGGCCTGTTCGTGATGGGGCAGTCGTCGCAGACAAGGGCCCTGCGTGCCGAGATCCTGAGCTTGCAGGATAAGGCGGCGCAGGTGACCCAGCGCCGCCAGGCTACGGCGATGATGGTCCGCAGCGTGAATGAACTGACGGTCTTTGCAAAACAGCCCGGCGGCACCCTCGCCCCTGACCTTGGCCGCCTTCTGGCCGCCGTCCCCGAGGGCACCGCCGTTGATAAGATCCTGTGGAAGGGCCAGAAGCTGGTGATCAGCGGACTTGGCAACGATGCCCTGACCTGGCTTCAGCCCCTCGGGATTCCTGAACAGGCGGTCGAAATCAACGACAATCCGAAACTGGACCGCTTCACCGTTACCCTCTCCTTGACTGCACAGTGAGTTAAACCATGCTGAAAGCGCGCTTTTTCATGCCGGTCCTGCTGGGGGCAGCCCTTCTTTCCGCGTGTGCACCTGCTGACCGTTCCTCGCTGGTCATCGACCGGGACGCCGCCAAGGGGTATGAGCGCCAGCTCCAGCCCAATTTTGACATGACCTCGGTTCTGGTGGTCCGCTTTGATCTGGACGGACAGACGCTGGAGGCCCTGAGCCTGTTCCCGCTGTCCCTGCCGTCAAGCGTCACCCCGGAGACCGGCAAGGCCCGTACCTGGTTCTGGTTTGATGCCGACCGCACCGTTCTGCGGGTGATGACCACCCCCAATGAGGGAGCCATCAGCTTTCTGGAAGTCCCGGTGGCGGACCTGAAACCCGGCCTGTCTCTCGAAATTCCTGTCATACAGGCTGATGGCAGTGCCAGAACCAGCACGGTCACCATCACAGAGCTCCTGAAAAAGCCATAATGTCCCGGCACCTGTATACCGGCGACGGGCGAGTCCGCCCCACCTTTTCCTGAGAGATGGTCCCATGAAACGTTTGGTATCCCGCCTTCTGGTTGTCGCTCTGCCCTTTCTGATGTCTTCGCCGGTCTGGGCGCAGGCTCCGGAAATGCCATCCAATCTCCAGATTGTCGGGACCATCCGGGCCACGGGCGATGCCCCGCCCCCCAAGGCCGGAGATACGGTCAAGGTTGTTGAGGACAAGGAAAACGGGGCAGTCTCCGCCACCGGTTCTGTCCTCGACGATCAGGGAACCTTCTACGTCGAGATGAATAAGCAGGCCCCCTATAACGGCACGCCGCTCCGCCTTCAGATTGTCACTGGCGGGCAGGATTTCCCGCTGAAAGAAGGCAAGGCTGAGGTCCGGATCAGCTTCAAGGGCGGTTTCCCGTTCCCCAAGCGGGAAGACCGGACCCTTTACTACGGCGATGGCTCGGAGCCGGTGGCAGCCCCGGCCGCAGCCAAGGCTGCTCCTGCCACCGCCGCAGGGACGCAGGTCTGTCCGGCCTCCCTGCCGAAGTGTGATGTCAACGGCGACGGGACGTTCACACAGGCGGATCTTGACCTTGTGAAGGCAGAACTGAAACTGAAGACCCCCTCGGCAAAAGCCGACATCAACGGCGACGGTCAGGTCAATTCCGCCGATCTGGTGCAGGGCATCAAAGAACTGAAGCTGAAGAAATAAGCCACGGAAACATGGCCCTTCCTCTCCGTCAGCAGAGAGGGAGACCCCCCGGGCCGGGGATTCTGACCGACCGGTCCCCACCGGTCGGTCGAATTATTTTAAGGCTGGCGCGCGTGGCGTCCGCCACCGGAGGCTGTTACACTGACAGCATCATGCCCCCGGCGCGGAGCCCGCCATGCCTCCTCCCCCGCCAGACACCGGTCCCGCCCCCGACAGCGCCCTGCCCCCTGAGGCGGAGCGGATCCTCTCGATCTCCGGCGATGTCTACTTCCGGGGTCTGCCGGATGGCATCCTGACGGATGTCAGCGCCTCGGTTCTTGGCGTGGTCGGGTACCCGCGCGAGGCCCTGATCGGCCAGCCGATCGCCGCCCTCTACGTCAATCCGGACCTGCGCGGGGCGTTTCTGGATACCCTGCGGCGGAATAACGGAGTGATCCGCGATCATCCGATCCAGATCCGCCATGCCAACGGCCGCACGATCTGGATCTCCACCAGCTGCCACCTGCTGTACGATGCCGACGGTACGGAAACCGGAATTGAAGGGGTGGTGCGGGAAATCACCACCCGCCGGGAAACCGAGCTACAGACCCGCCGTCAGGCCAATCTGATCAGCGCCCTGCTCGATGCCTCCCGCGATGCCATCATGCTGATCGACCGGACTGGTCTCCTTCTGGCGGCCAACCGTATTTTTGCCGCCCGCTTTGGCTCGACACCGGAGGCGATCCGGGGCCGCAACCTGTTCAGCATGTTTCCGGCCGATGTTGCCGCCCAGCGGCGGCAGGTGGTGGATCAGGTCATCCGCAGCGGACAGGCCCTGCACACCCGCGATATCCGCCCGCCTCTGGTTCTGGACAACAACATCTATCCGGTTTCCGGCCCCGACGGCACGGTCGAAATGGTGGCGGTCTTTTCCAGCGACGTCACCGAGCAGGTGCGGGCCGAAGACCAGAATCAGAGCTATATCAAAGAAATTGAACGGTCGAATGACGACCTCGCGCAGTTTGCCTATGTTGCCTCCCACGACCTGAGGGAACCTTTGCGGACCCTGATCAGCTATTCCACCCTGCTGGAGCAGCGCCACGCCGCCGCATTGGATGAAGAAGGACAGGAGTTTCTGGGCTATATCCGGACCGCCGCGCGGCGGATGAATGCCCTGATCGAAGATCTTCTGGCCTTTTCACGGGCCGGACAGGACGACTGCCCCGATCAGCCGCTGGACACCGGGACCCTGGTGCAGGCGGTGATTGATGATCTTGCCCTGCTGACGGCAGAAACCGGCGGCCGGATCCATCTGGAAACGCCCCTGCCCGGCATCATGGCCGCCCCGGCCCCGATTGAACGGCTGTTCCTGAATCTGTTCAGCAATGCCCTGAAATATCACCGTCCGGGTTCCGCCCCGGATGTCCGCGCCGGTTTTTCTCCGGAGACCGGCCATTTCTATGTCCGCGATGACGGCATCGGCATCGCCCCGGAACATCACGCCCGGATTTTTCAGCTGTTTCAGCGCCTTGAGAACGCAGACGGCAGCACCGGAACCGGTATCGGTCTCGCGGTCTGCAAAAAGATCGTCGAACGCCTGCACGGAACCCTTCAGGTGATCTCCACCCCCGGACAGGGCGCGACGTTCCTGTTTACCCTGCCGCTCGCCCCGTCACCGTCAGCGGCCCCGTCACCGCCGGACACGTCTCCGCCGTGGTGATGTCTGCCGGGTCCGCCCTCTTCAGGCTTCCCCTCCTTTAACCCGGAGTTCCCATGCGCCGTTTTCTTCCGTCCCTGTCGGTGTTTCTTCCGGTCCTCTGCCTTGCCCTACCGCAGGCACAGGCCGAAACGCCGCTGTCAGGCACCTATACCGTTCAGGGGATCGCCGCCAACGGCTCCGTTTCCTATGCCGGGAAAACCACGGTGATCCAGACCGGCCAGACCTATCGGGTGGAATGGTCCCTCTCCGGCGGGCGGGAACAGTATGTCGGCACCGGCATCCGCAGCGGCGACACCTTCGCCGTGGTGTACACCGCCCCGCAGAATGCCCCCAATGCCGCCGTCAAGGCCCCGGGGCTGGTGGTCTACACCATCCAGCCCAATGGATCCCTGACCGGTTATTACACCACCCACGGCGCCAAGACCGTCAGTGCCGAGGCCTGGAACCCCACCCGGTTCTGACCACCGCCCTTAGTTTAGTCCCTCAGACCACGCCCAGCTGTTGCAGCAGCGGCCGGATCTTGCCCTGGAAATGGGTCAGCCGGTTGCCCAACTCCACCACGGTTTCCTCTTCCGAGGTCAGGGTCTTGCCATCGGTGATCAGCCGCTGGTTCAGCTCCCGCAGACCGGCCATAGCGGTCAGGGTCGGATCCCGGCCCTCCCGCTCGGCGGCCAGAAACAGCTGGTGCACCCGGTCCACCGCCACACCACCGCCACAGACCGGCGAAGCCAGAACGCTGATCGCCGCCGAATGCATCGCCCGGTCCAGCGCAAAGCGGTTAAAGCGCGCCGTCACCATGGCCCGCCCGGCATCCCCCGCCGCAGACCGGCAGGGGGCAACCCAGTTCTGTGAACACAGGATCACCATCGCCTGCAACAGCGCCGAAAACGGCATGGAGGTGATGCCGGCCCGGTCGACCAGATCCCCGAAGGTGGCAGGCCCCTGCGCCAGCTGGTCGAGAATCGGCGCGTAAATCTCCTGCTTCATATCCACCTTCCCGACCGGGAAGGTAATGCTGGTCGGAACCGTATCCCGGGGCACCACCAGCGCAAAGCGGGTGGCCCGCACCTGCCGGATCTGCTCAACCCCTGGCAGCCGGATTGCCCCACGCACATAAAGATCCCGCCGGAACTGCTGGTTGACCAGATAATCCTTCAGGGTTTCCTTCAACGCCGGATCCGTGGTCTGCCGCAGCAGTTCCAGCCCCTTGGCATTAAAATTCACCACATCAACCTGCTCAGACAGGGTGGCGGTGGCGGCAAACGCCAGCTTGGCCTGCGAGAATTCCCGCGCCACATCGGCGTGATACATCGGGACCCAGTCGCGGTTGAAATACTCGTGGGCCAGATAATTCCGCGACATGCCCTGCAGCCGTTCCAGCCGTGGCCCAACCTGCGGATTGGTCCCGAAATATCCTGATCCGCCTTCCTGTACCTTTTTGGCAAAATCGAGCGAGCGGCCGATCCGGGCGGTGATTTCTCCGGCATCCGCCCCGGCGTGCAGGGTCATCAGCTCCCGCAGCGGCATCATCGCCGCCCAGCCCGGCAGGGCATTGTAGCTGACATAGACCACACCGCCCGGCTTCAGGGTCCGGCGGATGAACTCAACAATCGTTCCCCGGTTCTCCGGGCTGATCCACGACAGAATGCCGTGCAGGACGATCATGTCAAACTGCGGCATCCCACCGCCTTCGCTACGGGCCAGCAGCTCGGCAAAGCTGTCGTCATGCAGGGTCAGGTTGGTCACCCCGGAGCGGTCCGCCAGCTCCCGCGCCCCGACGGCATGCGCCGGGTTGAAATCAGTCCCGAGGAAAGTTCCGCCCGGGTTGGCCGCGGCGTGGATCGTCAGGGAGACCCCCTGCCCGAAACCGAGTTCACAGTACGCGAACCCCCCGGCATCCGGATCCGGGGACCGCAGCCCCTTCGCCAGCAGGGCGAATCGCAGATGCGCCGGATTCAGCTCACGATAGTAACCGTGGGTGTAATCAATATCGGATACATATCCCTCGGACCAGTCGGTCATTCCAGTGCGTCCCCCTAACCAGTGCCGCCAGCCGTCCCCCGGTCTGGCCAGTAACCGGCGAAAGGATAGGCGGCGTTACACTTTTTGCGCAAAGGGTTTTCAGGTCCCGACAGCACCGGAAGCACCGGATCGGGATAAATCAACGCTGATTGAGGAGAAAACTGTGACTTTCCGGCCAAAATCCAAGGTGGGTGATTGAGCGCACAGGGGCGGAAGGGTAGAACTGTAGAGTGTCGTAGTCTGGCCTGCTGGAAACCTTAAGACGGGGACAGGCCCCAGGCTGCGGCGGATGAGCACGGATTTATCAGGTTTATCAGGTCTGCTGCACATGAGTGCAGAGGGCGGAGGGGCATCATGCTGAACGGGACCATTACCGGACTGGAATCAAACGGACAGGCTTCCGGCGCGGACCATGCGCCCGCACCGGGCGGTGCGCATCTGGTCCATGCGGACGGATCCGGCAGCGTTACCATTCCCGGCGGGGCCGCCCTGCTGGGCGGGGCCGACTACAGCCGCTCCGGCTCTGATCTGGTGATCAAGGGGCCCCACGGTGAGGAAATCGTCGTCCGCGACTATTTCGCGACCGATCATCCGCCACAGCTGGTTTCCACCAGCGGTGCATCGCTGGATGGGGATGTGGTGGCCCGGCTGGCCGGGCCGCGTGTCTCCGGGCAGTTTGCGCAGGCCGGGGGCAGCCAGACCGATGCCGGAACCGAACTGGTCGGGATCGGCAAGGTCAAGAGCCTGAAGGGTGAGGTCACCGTCAAGCACCCTGACGGCACCACTTCGGTGCTGAAGGAAGGGGATATCGTCTATCAGGATGACGTGATTGAGACCGGTGCCGGATCCTCCGTCGGTCTGGTCCTTGCCGATAAATCGACCTTCTCCCTTGGTGCCAAGGGCCGGATGGTCCTTGACGAAATGATCTACGACCCCAACGCCGGGGACGGAAAGTCTGCCATCGCCGTGCTGTCGGGGACCTTCTCCTTCGTGTCCGGGCAGATCGCCAAGGCCAACCCGGACGGCATGCAGATCAAGACCCCGGTCGCCACCCTCGGCATCCGCGGCACCACCGGCCATGGCTCGGTGGAAGGGGAAAACACCGCCGTCGCCCTTGTTCCTGATGCCGACGGGCAGGTCGGGGAAATCCTGATCAGCAACAGTGCCGGGATCAGCGTGCTGAACCAGCCGTTGACCCTGTCGACCATTACCGGTGCTTTCAGCCCGCCCTCTCCGCCGGTGGTTGTCCCGCCGTCATCGCTGACGTCAATGTTCGGGGATTCCATCTCATCCCTGCCCAACCCGATGACGCTGGCCCCCACTGATCTGCCTCCGGCGGCGACACAGGGGTCGCGCCCGGCTCCGACACCGGAGCAACAGCAACAACAGCAACAGAACCCCGCTCCCGGAGAACAGCCGCAGCAGCAGGGAAACACCGGCCCGACGCCGGAGCAGACCGCAGGTACGGAGTCTCCCCAGACTCCGCCCGTCAGCGTCAACAGCAACTCTTCGCTGTCCTCGACCCTTGATCCGACTGCCAGCATCGACAAGCTGCTGAATACCGCCATCGGATCGAAAGACCCGATCGTCAATCCGGCACAGGGGGATACCAAGACCGTCTCGGGGGCCACCGGATCAGACAACGCGAACACGTCCGGGCCGAACACCGGCACCGGCACCGGAACCGGCACGGGAAGCGGCACCGGCCCCACCGGGGTAACCACACCGACCCCGCCGTCGTCACAGCAGAATGATCTGCCGATCACCCCGACGACGCCGACAACCCCAACCACTCCGACCACACCCACAACCCCGACCACGCCCACCAATCCGACCACACCGACGGATCCCACAACCCCGACCAACCCGACGAACCCAACCACCCCCACAGATCCGACAACCCCCACAGATCCGACCACGCCCACAGATCCGACGACACCCACCAATCCGACCACCCCGACCGACCCCGGAACCCCGAGCAATCCAAGCAATCCAAGCAATCCAAGCAATCCAAGCAATCCGGGGGGATCGGGTGGATCCGGAGGGGGAACAACGACTCCGCCGACCCCGACACAGCGGAGCGGTACGCTGGTTGACCCCTATGTCAGCGGGGCGACCGTCTGGCTGGACAGTGATAATGACGGGGTGAGGGACGCCGGAGAAATTACGGCGGGGACCAGTGCTTCCGGCACCTTCGTGCTGAACGACTCCAACGGCGGATCGCTGTCCGGCGTCCTGCGGGCCACCGGCGGTACGGACGGTGCCACCGGGGCCGCCATTACCTGGGTGATGTCGGCCCCCACCGGTTCCACGGTCATCACCCCGCTGACAACGCTGGTGCAAAGTCTGGTGCAGTCCGGAAAGTCGCAGTCGGAGGCTCTGTCCACCGTTCAGACCGTCCTCGGGCTGTCGGGGTCAACCAACATCCTGACCATGGATCCGCTGTCGGCCCTGTATAGCAACGGGGCCGATACACAGGCGGCCGCAGTTCTGCGCGCCGGGATGGCGGTGTCCAACCTGATGGCGGTCGGCGTTGCGACGCTGACAACGATGGGAGTCAGCGCCGCTGCCGCCCAGACCGCCATGCTGAACAGCCTGAGCAGTTTCGTCAGCGCCGGGGGGGCCTCAGCGCTTTCCACCGGTCTCGGCGACACCTCCACCCTGACTTATCTGTTCGGTGAGGCCGCCACGGCAACCAGCATCACCATGGACACCACCTTCAAGGATCAGCTGGCACAGGCTCTGGGGTCCATCAACAGCTTTGCCCTCAATACCGCCAATTCGCTGGAAGATGCCGCCCGGGCAGCGGCGCTGGCCCAGCGCACCATGACCGATGAGATCAAGACCCTTGGGACAACCCCGACCGATCTCAGCACGGTTGCCAATTACACCAGCGGCCTTACCTCCTCGCTGACCACCGTCAACATCGGTCAGATGACCCCGAGTCTGGGCGGAACCGAAGGCGATGACACCTTCAACCTCACCACTCCCCTGGGCGGGGTCGCCTACTTCGGCAAGGGCGGTAACGACACCATCTATGGCACCGTCAACAACGACCGCCTGCACGGCGATGACGGCAACGACATCCTCTACGCCGGGGACGGGGACGATACGCTGCACGGCGGTGCCGGGAATGACACCCTCCACGGTGGCGCTGGCAACAACACCTTCTACGGCGAGGGCGGGAACGACACCATTTATGCCGAGGGCACCAAGGACACCGTCATCTTCGACGGCACCTCCTACGGCAACGATGTGATCAACGCCGAGGACAACGGCACGCTGTACCTGCGCTATACCTCTGAGGGCCCCGGTCTCGACGATATCGCCGTCGAACCGGACGGGGCGCTGCGCCTGAGCTATAAGGACGGCTCATACACAAGGATCGAGGGGCTGACCGCCCTGTCACAGATCGGCAGCATCTACGACGGCCACACCAACAAAACTCTGACCATTGGCATTGACGACACGACGGACATTTACGTCGGATCCGATGCGGATGACATTATGTACGTCAGCAACGCCAACCGCATGGTCTTCGGCGGGTATGGCAACGATGAAATCAACGGCAGCAGCAGCAGCGACGAGCTGTTCGGCGGCTCCGGAAATGACATCCTGAACGGCTATCAGGGGAACGACACGCTCCGCGGCGGGCTCGGTGACGACACCCTGTATGGCGGGGAAGGCAACGATACCCTCTACGGCGGCGACGGCAACGACACCTTCAAGATTTCCACCGGCCATGATGTCGTGCAGGATTTCGTCCGGGGTCAGGACAAGATTGATCTCCGTGACTACGCGTCCCTGTTCCTCGGGGAAGGGAAGGGAACCCCGATCAGCAGCTTCGACGCTCTGAAATCCCTGCTGTCGCAGACGGCGGATGGCGACACCCTGATCACCCTGACTGCGGACACCGGTGACGTCAGCACCATGACGATCAAGGGTGTCACCCCGGATGTCCTGACCGTGGATGACTTCCGGATCGCCGCTCCGCCGATTCCCCTTCAGGCCGGCGTTCAGTATTCCAATGTCGCCGCCACCGGGCTGGCAATCAGCTATGGCACGGAAGTGACAGTCTCCCTGACCGGAGACCTTGATGCCTTCTCCCTGGACCTCAACGTCGGCGACAGCGGTGCCACGGCCCAGTTCCTGACCTCCAAATCCCTGAAAATCACCGGCACCACCGCACAGATCAACGCCGCACTGGCCCAGACGGAAAAAACCGGTCTGGTCATCCGCGGCCTGAGCGGCACCAGCGGCACGCTCCAGCTGGCGGTGACCGGTGGCGAGACCTCTGAAGGTGTCCTGAACGTCGTCGCCGAGGACATAATTGATTTCAATGGCACGTCTCTCCTGATGGAAGACACCGGAGCCTGGAGTAAGATCCCGACGGCTCTTACCCGCGGTCGCATCGTCAATCACTCCGGCACCGTCAGTTCCGGTGTCACCCTGACACTGGACAGTTTTGAGACCAGCGCCGGAAACGGTGTCAGCCTACAGGGAACACTGATTACGCATGGCGACAATACGGTCGGAGCCCATACAACCCTTGCCATCTACGGCGGAGGGGCCCTGTGGGGGTATGGTACAACCACCATTGAAGGAGTTCTGCGCCTCTACAGCACGATTGATGCCAGCGGAAACGCTGCCAACGACAAACTGGGGGCCATCCTCGGTGTCAGCAACACCGTCGTGATGGAAGGCAATGACTTCAGCATTGCCAACAAGTTCATCCTACAGGGGCGACTGGTGCTTGCCAGCAGTCTGGATCTTGATTTCAGCGGAAAGACCCTGACCGGCGGCGGCGTCCTTGAACTGGATGACACAATGGTTGAGGTGTCCGTCGACACCGCCAATGCCTCGTTTGACGGAACCCTGGACGTCGGGGCCGGAACATTCTCCATCAATGGCGGCCAGACCTTCTCCGCCGGATCCGTCGAACTGCACCGCAGCCGGTCCATGCCCGGCCGGATTGAGGTGCATGGCGGCGGCACCCTGAACGTGACGGAAGGCGAGCTGCGGAACTCCGGATATCTCCGCACCGTCGGCAACGGCACCGCAACCATCGATGCCCAGAACGGCTACAATGATTACTGGCAGAGCCTGCTGGAGGCCGGGGCCACCAATACAGTCCTCGACGTCGGTACCAAATCCCTTGAAACCAGCGGGATCATCGGCATCAATTCCTCCAGCACCCTGACCCTGAAAGGCAACAGCTTCTCCCTGTTCCAGGGGGACAGCGAAATCCCCGGCGGCCGCCTGATCGGCAGCGGAACCCTGGACGGCAGTGCGCTGAATTCCTTTGTCCTGTCCGGCACCATCCGCCCCGGCGACTACGTCAATACCGAAGCCTTCCCCAGCATCGTCCATCAGACCGGCACCCTTGGCCTGAAAGGGGACGCCTGGTTCACCGAAGACACGCTGGTCGAGGTCCAGGCTGGCAGCAGCAGCTCCGACGCCCTGACCTTTGACGGCGGCCTGCATCTGGCCGGAACCCTGCGGATGACCCTGACCGGGACCCCGCTGTCTCCGATCACCTTCATTTCCGCCACCGCAGGCGGTCTGGACGATGCCCTGCATGGTACGTTCAACCTGCTCGACTTCCGGGGAATCAACAGCGGCCTGCTGATTGATCCCGCCTATAACACCACCACCAAAACCCTGACCCTGACCACCATCACCACCGGTATCAGCAACACCACCAGCGGCATCGGGGTTCCGGACTACGTCTGGAATGACGACAACAGCGGCGACTTCACCATTTCCGGGGCCGATGTGGTGTATGGCAACGGCGGGAACGATATCTTCCGGATCTCCTCCTCTGACACCTCCTTCCATCTGCTGGACGGCGGCGACGGGGCCGATACCCTGAAGATCGCCGGGGGCGGCACCACCTTTGACCTGTCAAACCTGATCGGCCGCGTTCAGGCGATGGACATCGTCGATATTTCCGATGTCAACGCCGGAAAGCTGACCATCCTTGACGCCGCCACCGTCCGCTCCTTCAACGCCGGGGTCGATATCACCGGTCCGACCCCGGTGCACTCCAGTGCCAACGCCATTTCCGGGGACCACGACGCCCTGTTCATCACCGGCGATGCCAACGATACCCTGCACCTGAAGGATCCCGGATCCTGGGTCAGCCTTGGCAAACTGGCCTATACCATCGATGGGGTCACCCAGCTGTACCGGCACTATACCGCCGACAACGGCCAGACCCACCTGTACGTTGATGCGGACGTGACGGTCGATAATCTGACCCCCAATGACCCGACCTATTCCGTCACCCTGCCGTCGGCGTTGACAATGGTGACGGACGGGGAAGCCCTGCTGTCGGTGGACACCTCCGGACTGGCCTCCCTGCCCGCCGACCAGCGGCTGAAGGTCCGGCTGTCGGTTTCTGCCGGGTCTCTCAGTTTCTCAGATGATCAGCAGCTGGCCCGGGAAGCGACAGCAGGCTACGATGTGGTGCTGTTTAATAAAACCGCCGCGCAGATCGCCGATATTCTCGACAGCCTGAACTATGTTGCCTCCGGGTCGGAAACCAACCGCTCGATCATCCTCACGCTGACCGACAGCGACGGGGTCAGCACTGCCAGCTACACCACCATCACCACCAATACCTCGACCACGCAGGTCTGGGTCGGGCTTGGGGACGGCGAAACCCTGAACTCGCCCGCAAACTGGGGCGTGGGTTCGCTCAGCCCCTATGACCGCCTGCAAATCGATCAGGGGGCCGGTGACCAGATCCTGTACAGCGGGCAGTCAATGACCGCTGACTCCCTGGTTGTGAACGGCACCGGCGACGCCAGCAATCCGCTGCTGTCGATTCAGGGGCATCTCACCGTCAACGGCTCCGGCACGTCCTCTGCCTTCAAGGGGGAAGATCTGGCCCTGACAGGCGGAGAACTGACCGTCAACGGCAATGGCACCCACGCCTTCACCGTCTTCACCAATTCCAGCGTCCAGAACGGAACCGGCACCCTTTCCGGAACCGGCCACATGCTGATTGCCGGGGCTCTGACCCTGTCTAACGCGACCCTGAACAGCTCCCTTTCCACCCTTGAGGCCAGCAACACGGGGGGGGACATCTATCTCACCGACAGCACGCTGAACCTCAGCGGTGTCGCCAGCCTCGACATCACCGGAAACAGCGGGAATGACACACTCGACGGCACCCTGACGGTGTCCGGCACTTCCATCCTGAATCTTAGCAGCAATGCCTCGGTGGATATCAGCGGCAAGCTGATCCTGACCGCAGGCAGCACGCTGAACGTCAGCGGTGCCGGTCTTCTGGAATTCTCTGCTCCCAGCGAAAGCGGCCACGCTGACATCGTGCTGCGCAGCGGGGCAATCCTGAATGCCACCCCGTATAACAGCGATCACGGCGGGGCGGCACTGGCGATCAACCATGCCAACCTGTCCATCGGCCCCAATTCTTCGGACACCGCCACACTGGCCGGGAACTTTGAGTTCGGGGGCGATACGGAGCTGAAAATCCGTGTCGAGCATGACGGCTCCACAACGGCCAACAGTTACATCATCAACGGCGATGCCGGCTTCAAGCAGGCCGATGTGCAGTTGCAGCTCGGCTCCTATCTTGGGGATAGCGACTTCACCGCGCTTGACCTCAGCGGGACCATGACCTCGCTGTGGAAGGACATTCACTACTCCAATGTTTCCGACACCCAGATTTTCCGGCCGTATCTGAACGGAAACGACCTGAAGGTGGAAATCATCACCAACGGGATCTCCACAACCAGCCAGGAGGTCCTAAATGATCCCAATGCCAACTATGTCTACGCCGAAACCGGCGCCGACGTGTTCTACGTCAAGGGGGCAGATGTGATCTTCGCCAATGACGGGGATGACCGGGTGTACATCCAGGACCAGAACGGCTCCAACGGACCGGCGTTTGCCTTCCTCGACGGCGGCAGCGGCACCAACACCCTGTCGCTTCAGGTCGATGGTGGCCAGCACAACCTCAACGCCTATGCGCCCTGGGTGCAGAATTTTGACGTGGTCGCGATGGATAAGAGCGGCAGCGCCGAGCAGGTGTACATCGGGGCTGACGCGGTTCAGTCCATCCTTGGCGACAAGGAGACCGCCGATGGTGCCCCGACAGCGCATGCCCTGATCATCAACGGGGGTGCCGAAGACATCGTCAACCTGACCAGTGCGACCGGCAACGACTGGACCTCCGGCGCTGCCTATCTGTCCGGTTACACCGGATACACCAGCACCGACAGTGCCGGGCGGGAAGTCCACCTGTACATACAGGACGGCGTTGTGGTCCAGCAGATGATGTCCGCCTGAGGTTCACAGGATGGTCCACTGACAAACCGCCGGAGGTCTCCTCCGGCGGTTTTTTCATGTCGGACCGCAAGGCGGAGATCCCGGCCACACATATTGTGTGGCAGGATAGCGATATGATATCTTTGTGGATCAATTGTATTTCAAAGTGATATCATCCCGATATCATTCAGCGTGTTTTCTGCGGCACATCCGTCTCCGCCTGTGCTGAAACCGCACCTGAGGTTACCCCTCCCTGCCGGTCCCGCTTCCGGGACAACGGTGGCATCTCTGAGGACCGCTGCACCGATGATCCTTGCTGTTGCCCAGACCAAGGGCGGAGTCGGTAAAACCACTCTCGCCGTCAATATCGCCATCGAGCGCCTGCGCCTCGGCCATGACGTGCTGCTGGTGGATGCCGATGATCAGCGCACCGCCTCTGACTTCACCGCCCTGCGGCAGGATCTGACCGGCAGCACCGGCTATACCGCCATCGAACTCTCCGGGGCCGCCGTGCGGGCGCAGGTGCTGAAGCTCGCCCCGAAATATGACGACGTGGTGATTGATGTCGGCGGCCGCGATACCGCCTCGCTGCGCGCCGCCCTGACCGTGGCCGATGTGGTTCTGGCCCCGTTTATGCCCCGGACCTTTGATGTCTGGACATTGGGAAAGATGGCCGAGCTGGTGGCCGAAGCCCGGATCTATAACGAAGGCCTGCGCGCCTATGCGGTCCTGAACCTGTGTGATCCGATGGGGGGCGACAATATGGCCGCCGCCGAGGCCCTGAAAGGCAATCCGGAGATCCTGTACCTGAATGCCCCGGTCGGACGGCGCAAGGCCTTCCCCAACGCCGCCGCTGTCGGAAAAGGCGTGGTCGAGATGGAGCGACGCGATTCCAAGGCCTGCGGCGAACTGTCCTACCTTGTTGCCAAGGCATTTACAGCGTAAAGACAATCTCTGCACAGGAGATATACAATGGCTATCGCCCCGAAACCCCAACGCAAAGCAGCCGCCGATATTGATGCCTTCATCGGCGGTGCCGCCGCCACTCCGGCAGAGGTCCCTGCCCCGGCCACCGCGACCGGCAGCGCCAAGGGCCGCAAGGTGCCGGTGATGCTGCGGCTGGATGAAGATCTTCTGGCGCGGATCGACACTGCCTCCCGCCACAGTTACCAGAGCCGGACGGCGTGGATTGCCGGAACGCTGGCAAAAATCCTGAAAGAAGAAGGTTTCTGAGGTCTCCCCCGGCCCGGTCCGGCCCCCTTTCAGGGCCCCTCCGTCAGGTCGCGCTGGCCCTTACCATGGCAGTTCCCCCAGATCATCGGTCAGGCTGCCGCTGGGGCCGTCTTCGTCCAGCATTGCCATATGGATCGCGGCCTGCACCCCCTCTTCCGGGCAGACGGCATTCACCTTGATGCCCTGCTCTCTCAAGGCCTGCGCATAATGCCGGGTCAGGCCATTCAGGGCCGCGGCAACGGTTCTGATCCCCGGGTCGGGTGCTTTTTCCGCGACAAGAGGCTGAGCGCAGCCCGCGCGGGAGGTCAGAATCACCATCCTTCCCTGACCGGACGCTGCCAGCAGCGGGATCAGCGCCTCGGTCAGCACAACCACTTCAGCTCTCAGGCGGTCCCGGTCGCCCTGTCCCGGCACAAGTCCCAGCGGCAATGCCTGATGAATCAGGCCATCAAGGGGACCATGAATGTCCCGGATCCAATCCGCCAGCGCCTGCACGCTATCTGGCCGGGCAAGATCCAGCCGGAATGGACGGACCTCCCCCGGTGCCACAGGGTCATGTCTCCCAGACGGCCTATCCCCGGCAAGCAGAACGGCGACACCACGGTGGGCCAACCCGGCGGCAATCGCCTGCCCGATGGCAGTACCGGCCCCATTGACCAGAGCAAGACGCCGGGATTGGATCACAGCCATCAGTCCTTGTCCCTCTTCCCTGCACAGGCCCGGTCCAGCCGGGGACCGGGCTTGCGCTGACAAACAGACCGTTGGTATAGAACCTCAAGTATGGTTAAGGTCAAGCGAGGATCTGATGACAGCCGGCCACCGCCCCCTGCCACTGTTGTTGACCATTGGCGACGTCTCACGCCGCAGTGGCCTCGCCATCTCCACCCTGCATTTTTATGAATCCAAAGGGCTGATTGCCGCTCACCGCAGCCCCGGGAACCAGCGCCGTTACACCCGGGATATCCTGCGCCGGGTGTCAATCATTCGCGTTGCCCAACGCCTCGGGCTTCCGCTGGCAGAAATTTCTGCCCTGCTGGCTCCGTTTCCACCCGGTCAACCGCTGACGACGGCTGATATCCAGACTATGGCCTCCGGCTGGCGCGAGGCTCTGCAACGCCGGATCGATGGCCTGACCCGGCTGCGGGATCATCTGGATGGCTGTATCGGCTGCGGCTGCCTGTCGATGGAAGACTGCCCTCTGCGCAACCCGGGCGACCATCTGGGGGCAGAAGGGCAAGGCCCGCGCCTGCTGGAAGGCCCCGACCCTCTGGAAGGAACACAAACAGGCGGGACAGCCGTATAGAAGCCTGCCGGTGTCCAGAGAAGGCCGGTTTCCCAGACAGAGGGGGGCTTTGCCCCGGTTATACCGTCCCGACATGACCTGACCCGTCGGATCAGGTCATGTCGGGACCGTGACGCTGAGACGCCGCACGGGCTTGTCGGCCCCCAACGGATCAGTTCAAAGGGCAGCCGCCGCTTATTCCTTTCCGGCGTGCTGACGCAGGAAATCCCGCAGTGCCTGCCCGGCCTCGCGGATATGCACGGCCAGATGGGCCGCCGCCTGTTCAGCCTTGCCGCTGCTGCACAGGTCCAGCAGGGCCCGGTGCTCGGTCTGGGCCTTGACCACGCCATCAGTATAATGCAGCTGCATGCGGGTATAGCGGTCGATCTTGCGCTGAAGGCCGTTGACCACCGCCCAGGTCTGCGGCCGCCCGGCTGCCCCGCACAGAATCCCGTGAAACCGCCAGTTCAGGTCCCCCCAGCTGCCGACATCGCCCGCCGCCAGCGCCGCATCGTATTCGGTCAGCACGGCGTCCGCCGCCGCAAAATCCGCCGCCGTCAGGTTCGGCAGCGACAACACCAGCAGGTGCGGTTCAAGGATCGACCGGATCTCGAAAATCTCATCAATATCGCTGAGGGACAGCGACGCCACGATCGAACTGCGGTGGGCATGGCTGACGATCAGCCCTTCCGCCTCCAGCTGGCGCAGGGCTTCCCGCACCGGGATGCGGCTGACATCATACTGCCGGGCAATCGCATCCTGCCGCAGCTGGGTGCCTTCGGGGATTTCCCCGCTCAGGATGGCCTTCCGCAGCAGATCGGTCAGGCCTTCAGTCATGGTCTGGCGCTTAAGCATAGAAGTCAGAATATCACCTGCGGAATCATGGGCCGCTCCCCGTCCGGCCCGTGACCGGTGAGGGACCTCTGCTATGGTACAGAAGTGCGGATCCTTATACCAGACAGAGCACGGCTGTCTGCCCCCCGGTTTCAGGCCGCAGGCAGTTTCCCGCCCCGCCCCGGCAAGACCTGCGCCCCCTCCGGCCCCGGTCCGGCATATTTTGCCGCCCCGGAGCGGCAGCGGCCTCCCTCCCCGGCCCCGGAAGCAGCCGGGGCAGATCCCCTATCCTGTTCTTCCAACGCAGGAAACCGCAACAGAAAGCGTTAATCTTTTCATGGCATGGTTCGTGCTTGCCTGATCTGCCAGTTTTGGCCCTGCTTTTCCCGGGGAACAGTCTCATGACCTTCACTGACGCCATCGACCTCAAGGCCGCCCACACCGGCAGCGGCGGTGTGTCCTCGCAGCGCCGCGACCGGATCATGACCCGGACCATGTACGCCCGGCATCTGGAAACCTTCGCCGACGACGCCCTGAAGCAGCAGATGGCCCGGACCTGCGGCCCGCTGGTTCAGCCGGAGATTGAGGCTCTGGCCGCCCGGCTGGCCAACCTGAAGACCCGCTATTACTCCGCCCTGCTGGAAGTCGGCAAGAACCGGGGCCTGCCGCAGCCGGAACAGTTCCGCGAGCTTCAGGCCCTGCGGGCCTACTGCGAGGAACTGGAAGCCGGTTTCATCGCCCTGACCCGCGAGATCGAACAGGGCGCGATCCCGGTCGAAGGCGTGACCGATCCGGTCTACTGATATCCATCCAATATCAAAATGATATACAGCCGCTATCCATTGGATGGCGGCTGTCTGCTTTTTATCAGCCTTTTGATATCATGGGGCCTTCCCGTCCGGCGCGATCACCTCGCCCCGGCTGACGAAGGAAATCGACCGCGTGCCGAACAGGTCGGTATGCAACGCCTCCACCAGCAGCGGGCTGGCCGCCCCCTCCGCCTCCCACGTCACCACCAGACTGCCGCCGCTGCCCCCGGCGGTATCGCGGTTCTCAATAAAGGTCGCCATTGAGGCCAGCGGGGCCAGCGTCTTCGGTTCGGTCACGTACTCCCGCAGCAGGGTCCCTGCACCGTCATAATACCGCGCCGCCGTGATCCGCACCGGCAGGCGGGGATCGGTATTGCGCAGGGACACCATCACCGACAGCAGCCACTCCCCCGGATTGCCGCTGCGGTCCTGATTGCCGTGCAGCACGCTGGAATAGACCGGAACGTACAGGGTCTGGCCCCGGCTCCGCCCCGCCGGATCCGCCGCCACCGCGCCCGGTGCCACCGCCATCCCGGCCAGCAGCAGCGCCAGCAGCCCTGCCCGCATCCGTTTCATGCCCCGCATCATCGGTGTCCTGCTCCGTCGTTCCCGCTTTCCAGTGTGCCATAACCGCTGCTGCGGTGTCCTGCCAGACAGCGTTCGATAATGTCATCGGCAATCCCCATCGACCGCAGCGCCAGCCCGGCCATCTGGAAACTGACCTCAATCGCCTCCGGCACCACCTGCGCCGCCCCGGCGGTGCGCAGAACTCCCTGCTGGCGCAGATCATGGGCCCGGGCGATGATCGGCAGGCCCGGCGCATGGTCATGCACCGCCCCCACCGCCCGCTCCGCCCCCCGGGCATTGTTGACGGTGACAATCACCGCCCGCGCCCGGTCAATGCCGATGGAGCGCAGCACCCCGGCCTGACTGACATCGCCATAGAACACCGGCAGGCCTTCCGCCCGCGCCTGCGCCACCCGCTCGGCATCCAGATCCAGCGCCACGTAGGGGACGCCGTGTTCCTGCAACAGCCCGGCAATGGTGCGCCCGACCCGGCCATATCCGGCAATGATCACATGCTGCTGCACCTCTTCGGTGCCGGTCGGCACCAGATCCAGCCCCATCCGCCGCTTCAGCTTCTTCGACCAGCGCCGCCCGGTGGAGGACAGCAGCGGCGTCAGGATCATCGACAGGGCGACGGTGGCGGTCAGGGTCTGGGTGGTGGTGTGGTCCAGCACCCCCAGCGCCCCCGCCTTACCGAACACCACAAAGGCAAACTCCCCGCCCTGTGCCAGCAGCAGGCCGACCCGCAGCACCGTGGCCCAGTCCACCCGCAGCAGCCGGGCCAGCCCGGTCAGCACCAGCGCCTTGACCGCCAGCAGCCCCAGCGTCACCGCCAGCACCAGCAGCAGGTTTTGCGCCACAAACGGCAGATCGACGCTCATCCCCACCGTCATGAAGAACAGCCCGAGCAGCAGCCCCCGGAAGGGGTCAATATCGGCTTCCACCTGATGGCGGTACGGGCTGTCGGCCAGCAGCAGACCGGCAAGAAACGCCCCCAGCGCCATCGACATCCCGGCCATTTCCGTCACCCACGCCACCGTCAACACCAGCAGCAGGTTGGCGGCGGTAAACACCTCCGATGTCCGGCGGGCGGCGATAAAGCCGTACAGCGGGCGCACCACATAGCGGCCCAGCACAAAGATCAGCGCCATGGCGACACAGGCCTTGGCCAGCGCCAGCCCCAGTGCGGTGCCGATATCATGGCCGGTCCCGGCCAGCAGCGGCAGCAGCGCCAGCACCGGCACCACCGCCAGATCCTGAAAGATCAGCACGGCGATGCTGACCCGGCCGGTCTGGGTCACCGCCTCGTTGCGTTCCACCAGAATGGCCAGCACGGTGGCAGTGGAGGAAAAGGCCAGCGTCACCCCGACCAGCACCGCCGCCTTCGGCGACAGGCCAAGGGCGAAGGCCAGCCCGCCCAGCACCGTCGCCGTCACCAGCACCTGCAATGCCCCCAGCCCGAAGATATAGCGCCGCATGGTGCGCAGCCGCGACAGCGGCAGCTCCAGCCCGATGGCAAACAGCAGGAACACCACCCCGAACTCGGCCAGCGGCAGGGTCGATTCCACATCGATCACCACCCCCGGCGTATACGGCCCCAGCGCCGCCCCGGCCGCCAGATAGCCCAGAACCGACGGCACCCCGAACCGTTGCAGCACCGGCACCGCCACCACCGCCGCCAGAAGCAGCCACAGAATGTCATAAAGAGTGGAGTGAAACTCCGCCATGCCTGCCTCAAAGGTTTCCGGTTACCGCGTCTTTCGGGGTATATCGGCCCCACCGGGCCGCTTCAAGAGACGATACTGTCAAACTCTCGCGAAAACAGCGGATACCCGTGATCCGGGTCCGGTTTTTCTGCGTAAGATTAGAAAAGCTTCCAATCGACCGCAGCCCGGACGTCCGTCATGTCGCATATCGACTCTCCCTACCGCCCCCTTCCCGACGCCCGGCGCATTGCCGTCATCGGCAGCGGCGCCGCCGCCCTTGGTGCGGCCTGGGCCCTGTCCCGGCGCCATGTGGTGACGGTGTTCGACAGCGAACCCCGCCCCGGCGGCCATGCCAACACGGTGGAGGTGCCGGGGGCCGACGGACAGCCGGTGGCGGTCGATACCGGTTTCATCGTCTACAACATCCGCACCTATCCCAACCTGATCCGCCTGTTCGATCATCTGAAGATGCCGACGCAGGACACCGGCATGTCCTTCGCCGTCACGCTGGATGAGGCCGGGCAGCGCGGGGTGCTGGAATATTCCGGCAGTGACCTCTCCGGCCTGTTCGGCCAGCGCGGCAACCTGCTGCGCCCCCGGTTTTACGGCATGCTGCGCGATATCCTGCGCTTTTACCGGCAGGCTCCGGTCGATGCCCAGACGGTGGGATCCGGACTGTCGCTGGGCGACTATCTGCGGCAGAACGGCTATGGCCAGGCCTTCATCGACGATCACCTGCTGCCGATGGCCGCCGCCATCTGGTCGGCACCGCCGGAAACGATGATGGCCTTCCCGATGTCCAGCTTCGTGCGGTTCTGCACCAACCATGGCCTGTTGCAGATCACCGACCGCCCGCGCTGGCGCACCGTGGTCGGCGGCAGCCGGGAATACGTCCGCCGCCTGCTGGCCGATACCCCGGCCACCCTGCGCCTTGGCGAGGCCGTCACCCGGGTGATCCGCTGCACAGGCGGGGCAGGGGTCCGGGTACTGACCGAAAGCGGATCCGACGACCTGTTCGATGCGGTGGTGATCGGCACCCACGCCGATCAGGCGCTGGCGATGATCGAGGCCCCGCACGCGCAGGAACAGCGGCTGCTGGGGGCTTTCCGCTATCAGGACAATCTGGCGGTGCTGCACGGCGACACCGCCCAGATGCCGGTGCGCCCCCGGGTGTGGTCGGCATGGAATTACCGGGCCCGGCGGGGCCCCGGCGGCACGTCGGACCTGTGCGTCACCTACTGGATGAACCGCCTGCAAAACCTGCCGGATCACACCCCGCTGTTCGTCACCCTCAATCCGCACGATACCATTGATCCGGCGAAGGAATACCGCCGCTTCACCTATGCCCATCCGGTGTTTGACGCCGATGCGATGGCGGCTCAGAAGGCCCTGCATCAGGTGCAGGGGACGGACCGTCTGTGGTTCTGCGGATCGTATTTCGGCTACGGCTTCCATGAGGATGCCTTTTCCTCCGGCCTCGCCGCCGCCCGCTCCATCGGCTGCCCGCCGGTGTGGGAAACCGCCGGGACCGCCACCCACAGCCCGGCGGCCTAAGCCCGGCAGACCGAGCCCTTACAGACCGGTAAAGCGCCGGACCGCCGCGAAATACCAGCGGTCCGGCAGACACCGCAGCAACTTCATGGCAGCGGCAAAACGGGATGGGAAGGCAATCTCGAACCGGCCCCGCTCCAGCCCGCGCACAATCGCCAGCGCCGCCGCTTCGGCCGTGATCAGATCCGGCATCGGAAATGGATTTTGCCGGGTCAGCGGCGTATCGACAAAGCCGGGATTGACCAATGTCACCCGCACCCCGCTGTCAGCCAGATCCAGTCGCAGCGATTCCGCCAGCGCGATCACCGCCGCCTTACTGGCGCAGTACCCGGCTGCTGTCGGCAGTCCGCGGTATCCCGCCACCGACGCCACCAGCACCAGATGGCCGCTCCGGCGGGCCCGGTACAGCGGCAGCAGGGCTTCCACGCAATGAACGATGCCCATCAGGTTGGTGTCGATCAGGCTTTGCACCGCTGCGGCGGAAAAGTCATCGCCGGGCGTCGGGTGATGGGTTCCGGCGCACAGCACCGCCATCATCGGCAGCGACGGTTCCATCGCCGCCACCGCCGCCTGCACCGCTGCCCGGTCGGTGACATCCAGCGGCACCGGCACACAGCCGGGACACTGCGACGCCAGCGCCTGTAACGGGGCCGCCCGGCGGCCACTGGCGGTCACCGGCCAGCCGACTGCCCCCAGATGCCGGGCCAGCGCCGCACCGATCCCGGTGCCCGCCCCGGTGATCCACACCCCGCCGGGGGGCTGGGGCAGCGAAACCGTATGGGGCGGGGGTGTCATCGGACGGATCATCAGCCGCTTACCCCCGTGCTTCCGCTGTGCTGCGGCCACCGTCGGCACCGATCACCTGCCCGGTGATCCAGCCCGCCGCCGGAGACAGCAGGAACGCCGCCAGAGCCGCCACATCCTCCGCCTCGCCGGTCCGCTTCAGCGGATGCCGGGCCGCCATCGCCTTAACCATGGCGTCGTTGCCCATCAGTCCGGCGGTCAGCGGGGTCCGGGTCAGGCTGGGGGCGATCACGTTGACGCGGACCTCCGGGGCCAGATCCGCCGCCAGCGACAGCCCCAGCCCTTCCACCGCGCCCTTGGCGGCCCCGACCACCACATGCGACGGAAACCCCCGCCGCGCCGCCACCGAGGAAAACAGCACCACCGATCCCCCGGCCGCCTTCAGGGCGGTCCGCGCCGCCTTGATGGCGGTGAAGGCCCCGATCACATCGCGGCGGTAGGCGTCCAACAGATCCTCCGCCGTCGCCGACGTCACCGCCTTCAGCGACAGGGTGCCGACGGCGTAAACCAGCCCGGCCAGATGCCCGTTTCCGGCGTCCACCGCCGCCTCCGTCACCTGCCGCACCGCTTCGGGGTCCATCACGTCCGCCGCCTGACCGGGGCAGGAGAGGGAGGAGCACAAAGCCTCCAGCGGCTCCGCCCGGCGCGCCGACAGATACAGCGGCTGCCCGGCCTGCGCCAGCTGCCGGGACAGGGCAGCACCAATGCCGCCGCTGGCCCCGAACACCAGAACCGGCGCGGCGGAAGAAGAATGATCGCTCATGACGGGTCCCCGATCTGTGATCCATGGGGGCCTCAGGCCGGGTCCGGGTCCGCAGACACCGGTGCCCCCTGAGATCCCCTTCACACTCTACGCACCGGGTTCCGGCCCGGATCACCGGTCCCGGAGGCCCCGTTACAGATCAAGGAACGGATTGATCAGGCGACCGACCAGCCCGGTCAGCTTCAGGGGGGCCGTCGTCACCGCCAGACACAGGCACGGGTCCCCGGCATCGGCCACCGGACGGTGCACCCCGCCATCGGTCATCACCGCCACGTCGCCCGGCCCGTAGTGGCCGTGACCATCGGTGAACCCGCCGCCCAGCACCAGCGTCATTTCCAGTCCGCCGTGGCTGTGTTCCGGCACCCCCATCCCCGGGGCAATGCGGTACAGCCGGGCCCGCGCCTGCGGGCGGGTCACCACCGGCACCTGCTCCAGCCCGCCCGGCAGCCGCTTCCACGGCAGGCGGGCGGTGTCGGCCCCGACATACTCGCGCAGCGGCTTCGGCAGCAGACCGGGCAGGGGAGGGCGCACCGGAGCCGGGCGCAGCGGGCGCGACACCGGGGCCGCCGGTCCCAGCCGGGCCAGCACCGAGGCCAGGGCGGAGTCCGCCAGTGCCGCCGGGGGCAGATCCTCCAGCAGGGTGCCGCCGACCGCCTCGGCCTCGCCCGCCATCCGGCGGCAGTCCGGGCACAGGGTCAGGTGGCAGGCCACCAGCAGGGCCGACGCTTCTTCCAGCGATCCGGCGGCATAGGCCAGCAGCAGGTCTTCAGGGGGATGGAAGGTGGCGCTCATCGCAGGTCCTCCACCGGTCCGGCGGCATCGCCAAGGGCAGCCCGGATCCGGCTCATCGCCAGCCGCAGCCGCGATTTGACGGTCCCGAGCGGAATGCCCAGCCGGGACGAAATTTCTGAGTGTGGGGCGTCTTCGTAAAAGGATAGGGCAATCACTTCGGCCTGTTCCGGGGGCAGGGTGGCAACGGCAGCGCGCAGGGTGCGGTCGCGCTGCTGGGTCGCCAGCACGTCATCGGGCGGGGTTTCGGGGTCAGGGACCAGCGCCGGATCCTCGGGATCCAGTTCCGGGCGGCGGTCCCGCCGCAGGCGGTCAATCCGCAGGTTGCGGGCGATGGCGAAGATCCAGGTCCCGGCGCTGGCCTTGGCCGGATCAAAGTATCCGGCCTTGCGCCACACCGTCAGCAGGGCTTCCTGCGCCAGTTCCTCCGCCACCGCATCCTCGGCTCCCAGACGGCGGAGATAGGTCTTGATACGGGGCGCGTAATACTGGAACAGACAGATGAAATCCGCCTGATCGTGCGTCTGCGCCAGCGCCGCAAGGCGGCGGGTCATCTCTGCCGCCACCGGATCCGCCGTCATGCCGTGTCCTGTCCGCTGTTTTCTGCCCCGTCCCGCCGTTGTGGTGCCGAAACCGGCAGCGAGCCGGTAGCGCACCTGTCCGGGCGGGCCGGACGGCGGAATTCTGTCGGGATCATGGAGGGATACCGGGGAAAAATCCAGCATGTCCGGTGTGATCCTGTGGAAGGGGCGGGGCGCGGAACGGATCCGGGCACAGGCCGCTGACTGCGATCTGTAATCCTTCTACGCTGCCGCCGCCGGACTGGATCACCCGTCTTCCGCCGCTTTTTCAGGCCCGCTTTTTTCAGACCCCGCCGCCGCCTGACGCCGCCGGTCCAGCCGGGCCGCCTTCAGCACGGCGGCGATCCGCTGCGGCGCGTGGGCCAGCCCACCCAGCGGCAGGGCCAGAAACAGCACCAGCACCAGCCCCAGATGCCACCCCAGCACCAGCCCCATGGCCGCCGTGCCGCGCAGGGCCAGCAGGGCCAGACCGGTCGCCGCCACCAGCGCCAGCAGGATCAGCAGCCCCTGCTGCCCCGGCGGCGTCCGCACCGCTGCCGCACTGCGGCGGTTTTCCCGCCACAGCCCGCCACAGCCCGCCAGCATCAGCAGCCCTCCGACCGTGCCCAGCCCGACCGGCAGGCTGAGCAGCGGATAGGGAGCGATCCAGCCAAACCCGTGATGCCACAGGGTGGCCACCGCCGTGGCGGCAAAACACAGGGCAAAACCGCCGGTCAGGGCATGGTGGGCGCGGCGGCGGCGGGGATGATCCAGATGCCGCAAAGTCAGGGCCTGCCGCAGCCCGGTCCGCCAGTCGGCCCATGTCAGCCGGTCCGGCCCGCCCCCGGAGCCTCTGCCGGAGACATCGATATGCCGCCAGAACCAGACCATCCGCCCCAGACTCAGCGCCACCGCCAGCAGCAGCGCCCCCCCGGCCAGACCGCTCAGCCAGCCCCACGGCAGCACCGCATAAAAGGCCCCCGGACCGGTATGGACGGCAAACAGCACCTCCGGCGGGATCAGCCCCAGCATCAGCAGCGGCAGCAGGCCACTGGCCGCCAGCATCACCGCAAGAAGGCGACGGCGCAGGCCGGGCAGGGGGGTCTGCTGCCGCCGCCGCACCGCCGCCAGAGTCTGCGGCACGGCAATCGCATAGGCATGCGGCGGCGCATACTGGCAGGCATCCCAGCAGGCGCGGCAGCCATGGCACAGGCTGGCCAGCCAATCCACATCGGCATTGGTGAAGGCCGGGGCCTGCCCCGCCCCGGGCAACGCCCCGCCAACCGCATCGCGCTGCCGGAACACCGGACAGAAGCCGTCACAGTATTTACACACCGCGCACAGGGTCAGGGTCTGCCGTGCCACCGCATAAAGCGCGGCATCCTCTTCCGGCAGCAGAGGGGAAGGGGGGAAGGGATCAGCTCCGGACATAGCGCGCCGCCTCCTCTCCCGCCCGCCGTCCGGTGACGGCGGAAACCGTCAGCGCTGCCCCGGCAATATAGCCGCTGCCCAGAATCTGCGGGGCGATGATCATCCCGGCGGCATACAGGCCGGGCCAGTGGCCGCCATCGGCCCGCTGCACCCGCAGGGCGGGATCGACCGTCAGGCCCAGTCCGGTAAAGGTCAGGCCGGGGTGGACCGGCACCAGCAGAAACGGCGGCTCCAGCCCGCTCAGGGCCGCTTCCATCGCCTGCGGCGGGATTGCCGCCAGCGCCGCCGCCTCCGCCGCCGTGGCACAGGGCAGGGGCGGGTAGACCCGCATCGGCAGCTCCGCCGCCCGGCGGGCTTCCACCACCAGCACCGCCCGGCCCCCAGCCCCGGCGGCCACCCGCCGCCCCCACGCCGAATAGCGCGGCGGCCCGGTTTCTCCCGGCGGGGTCAGCAGGGTTCCCGCCGCGTCAATCACCCGTCCACACCCAAAACCATCCACCCGGGTGACAATGCCGCCGTCATGGCGCGGCGACCGCCCGTCCACCGCCACCAGATGCCCCCGCCCCGGCGCGCCGGAGGGCTGGGCCCCGGCCTGAAGCAGGTGGCGCAGCACCTGTCCGTCGGCATGCGGGGTGCCCCGGTTGTGCAGGGTCGCCGCCAGCGGCCCCCATTCCGCCGCCAGCCAGTCGGGATTGGCCTGATAGCCGCCACAGGCCACCACCACCGCCCCGGCCTGCACGGCAGCGCCGCTGTCCAGCACCACCCGCAGCGGCCCGGAGGAGAGGCCGGAGGAAGAACCATAGGAAGAGGAGAGGGGATCCACCGCCGCCACCCCGGCATGCAGGCGCACATCAATGCCGCTGCGCGCCGCCGTTGCATACAGGCTGTTGACCGCCGCCTTGCCGCCGCCGAGAAAAAACGCCGTTTTGCGGGAATAGGGCAGATGCTCGGTCTGGAAGTGCACCCCGCAGCGGGCCAGCCAGTCGGCCAGCCGCACCGATTCGGTGGCCAGCAGGGCATGCAGGGCCGGGTCGCCGTCGCCTTTGCTGGCACGGCGCAGATCGGCGATGAACTCTTCGGCCCGGTAGCTGCCGGGCATCAACGGCCCCGGCGCATCATGGGTCAGCCGCAGATTGCGGGAATGCCGGGTGTTGCCGCCGCGCAGGGCCGGGCCGGCCTGTTCCAGCAGCAGCACCCCGGCCCCGGCCTGCCGCGCCGCCAGCGCCGCACACAGCGCCGCCAGACCGCCGCCGACCACCACCACATCGGCCCGGTCCGGCAAGCGGACAGACGGAGACAGCGGCGAAGAGGGGGGAACAGCGGACACGCGGTGGCTCCGGCAGCAAGGACCTGTTCCGGGATAAGCCGGAACCCGGCCAAGATCAAGCCGCCGTCACTTTCCTTTCTGGTGGACCGGTCGTAGACTGGGACACATAGACTGTTGTCAGGACTTCCTTTTTATCCCCCCGGAGGCTTCCCCCCATGCCGACGTTTCCCTGCACCGCCATTGTCACCGGCCATTCCCGTGGGCTGGGGGCCGCCATCACCGCCGCCCTGCTGGAGCGGGGGATTCCGGTGCTGGCCCTGTCGCGGTCGGGCAATCCGGCCCTGACCAATCATCCGCTGCTGACCGAAGTGGCGCTGGATCTGGGCGATGCCGTCGCCGTCGGCCACTGGCTGGAAACCCCGGATCTGGCCGCCTTCATCGGCGATACCGTGCCGCTGCTGATCAACAATGCCGGGACCGTCGCCCCGATCGGCCCGCTGGGCACACAGGACCCGTTGCAGGTGGTGCAGGCGGTGACCCTGAACGTCACCGCGCCGCTGCTGCTGTCCAACGCGTTGGTGGCGGCCCGGCCCTCCGGCAGCCCGGCGCGGATCCTGCATATTTCCAGCGGGGCGGCCCGCAATGCCTATGCCGGATGGGCGGTCTACTGTGCCACCAAAGCGGCGCTGGACCACCACGCCCGCGCCGTACAGGCCGACGCCTGCGACGGACTGCGGATTGCCAGTCTGGCCCCCGGGGTGATCGACACCGCCATGCAGGCCACCATCCGCGACACCGACCGCAGCCTGTTCCCGCTGCTCGACCGCTTCACCGCGCTGAAAGACAGCGGCTCCCTCAGCAGCCCGGAAGACAGTGCCGCCCGGCTGGTGGACTACCTGCTCAGCGACCGCTTCGGCACCGAGGCCACCCCGGATCTGCGGGCCCTGTAACCCGCCGACGCCGGGCCGTCCCTGCCGGATCGGGTCACACCGGACGGCCCGGGCGCACCTTGCGACATCGCAAACCGCTTTCCATGTTTGCACCGCAGTTGTCGCCCCGCTGCGGAGTTGATACAGTGGCGCCACCGGACCGGCAGGATCCTCCGCCCGCCCCGGTTCCAGTCCGCCCCGGATCCGTCCGCCTCTGTCACCGCGCCGCCGGTTGCCGCACCCTGCCCCGCAGGGGTGCGCCCTGTGGCTCCGGGTCCTTTGGCGGACAGGCCCTTTGTGCGTTTTAGGTCCCTTTTCGCGTTTTAGGTAAGGATCGCCCGATGGCATTCCCGCAGACCGTTCCGCCGAAGATCATCGCCATTGCCAACCAGAAGGGCGGGGTCGCCAAAACCACGGTCGCCGTCAATCTGGCCGCCCGGCTGGCCGCCATGGGACGGCGGACCCTGCTGGTGGACACCGACGCCCAGTCCAACGCCACCATGACCGTTGACCAGCGGCCGCAGGATCTGGCCGGGCGCGGCCAGACCCTCTATCACGTGCTGACCGGAGCAACGGCGGTGGAGGATGCCATCCTGCCGCCGATGCCGGATCTGGACATTCCGCTCGACCTGCTGGCCTCCTCGCTGGATATCGAGGACCTGTCGCTGACACTGGTGGTCCGCCCGGACTGGAGCCGCCTGCTGGAACGCCACCTGCGCAAGGTTGCCCACGCCTACGACCATATCGTCATCGACTGTCCGCCCAATCTGGGGGTGATGACCGCCAACGCCCTGACCGCCGCCGACACCGTGCTGATCCCGACCGAAGCCGAACCCTATGCGGTCTACGGCATCAACCTGCTGTTCCGCCGCATCGCCGGATTTCAGGAGGAGATCAACGCCCGCCTGTCGATCCATGGCATCGTGCCGACCAAATACAACGCCCAGCACAGTCAGGACCGCCAGAGCCTTCAGGACATCTACGACCTGTACGGCGACCACACCCGGATCTTTGAACCGATCGCCAAGGCCACGGTGTTCACGCAGGCGGCCTATGCCCGCCGCCCGCTGATCGTGCTGGACCCCAAGGCTCCCGGCATGTCGGTGATCAACGCCATTGCCGACAGCCTGACCGCACCGGTCACGGCCTGACCCTGCCCCCCCATCAAGACCCTGTGCAGACAATGGAGAACAACGGATCATGGCTTTGAAAGGGTGGAAAGGCGCGGGCGGTGCCAGCTCGGTGGTGCGCGGCGAACGGGAGCAGGGCGCCAGCCTGCTGCCCTCCGCCCGCCCGGAGATGCGCATCCACGACATCGCCCTGACCCAGCTGGTGCCCAACCCGGACCAGCCGCGTCAGGTCTTTGACGACGCCGAAATCGCCTCCCTCGCCAATTCGATCCGCGAACGCGGGCTGTTACAGCCGATCGTCGTCAAGCCGTTGCCCGATGGCACCCACTTCATGATTGTCGCCGGGGAGCGGCGGTTCCGCGCCACCCAGTCCCTCGGCCTGCCGACGATCCGTGCCGTCTGGTCATCCAGCAATGACACCGCGCTGGATGCCCTGCTGGAAAACTGCCAGCGCACCAACCTGCTGCCGCTGGAACTGGCGGATTCCCTCGCCGCCCTGATGGGCCACAGCCGGATGACCAACCGCGAGGCCGCCACCCTGCTGGGCTACCGCGAGGAACAGGTCAGCCGCCTGCTGAAACTGCGTGACCTGCCCGACAGCCTCCGCGCCGATTACTTTGCCGACCCCGGCGATCTCAGCCTGAACGCGCTGTATGAAGTGACGATGTGCAAGGACCCGGAACGCCAGCAGATGCTGTGGCTGCGGGCCCGGGACGGGGCTTCCATCGCCGAACTGCGGGCCCTGCGCCAGCAGCCTGCCCACAGCGAAGAGCCCGCAGACGGCACCGGAGCAGATCCGGAAGCGGAGACCGGTCTTTCCGCCACTGCGGCAGAGGCTGACACCGGACCGGCCCCCCGCCGCAAAACCCCGGTTGATCAGGTGGTCCAGACCAGCATCCGCACCATTTCCAAGCAGATCATGCGCATGGGCCGCCTTGGCCCCCTGAACAGCCAGCAGAAGCAGCAGATCCGCATTCTGCGGCAGGCCTTGGGTGTGCTGATCGACGAGGAAACCTGATTTTCCCGGGAACACCGGTCCAGACCACAAAACAGCCCCGGAGTCTGCGACATCGCAAACTCCGGGGCTGTTGCATCAGGGGCTCCGGCAGACACGCCGCAACCGGGACCACAGGGGAGGGGAACGCTTACGCCCCGTCGCCCCTCTCCGGGACAAACATCCGCAGGCGGTGACCATCGGGGTCCAGCCCGACGAACGTATAGCCAAAGTCCAGCGCCACCGGGGCCTGCGCGATCGGCACCCCCGCCGCCTGCCATGCGGTATGGCAGTCTTCCAGCGCCGCGCGGGACGGCAGGGTCAGCGCCAGTTCCGAACCACCGCTGAGAAGGTCCGGCACCGGGCGGGCTGCCGGTTCAACCGTATGCCGCGACCACAGGCCGACCTTAGTGCCGTCATCGAGGATAAACAGGGCGAAGGTCGGGCTGACCTCCACCGGCTGACGCGACAGCGCCTGAGTGTAGAAGGCCGCGCTGGCAACCGGGCTTTCGACATAGAACAGCAGGTAGGTCTGGGACGGCATCATTCGATCCTTTGCTCTGGAGATCTTCACTCCGGGGCGGACCATCCCGCCCCCTGTGAAACTCATCCTGCCCCCGGCCTGTGTCAGTTTCTGTCAGCAGGATCGAGCATATCGAGGGAAATCTGTTCCGCCGCGCTCCATTCCTTCAGCAGCACCGCCCGCCGCCGGGGATACCGCTCTCCGGTATCCTCCACCCCCAGAATGCGGTCGGTGCGGAAATGCCGGAAAGCCTGCCGGGTTTCACACCAGCCGCCCACCACTTCTGACGTATCGAAATACCCCAGAACGAACGGCCAGATCCGCCGTTGCGTTTCCGTGCCGTCGCCATCGCAGTAGGTCAGGCTCACCACCCGCTCCTCACGAAGACAGCGGCGCAGCAGGGCCATTAGATCAGGCGGCGGGGGAGGGGGGAGATTGCTTCCCGGAGCCCGCCGCTGTCCCGGTCCGACGAACAGGGTCCGGTTTTCACGCAAATCCCCCCAGCCGGGGGGCAGGACTGCGGCAATCTTCGCCAGTGCCGCCACCGCCGACCGGCGCAGATGCGGATCGGTGCGGGCCGCCACCCAGCGCATGCCCAGCACCAGCGCATCCAGTTCCTCATCGCTGAACATCAGCGGTGGCAGCAGGTAGCCATCGCGGAGCTGATAGCCCAGCCCGGCCTCGCCATCAATCACCGCCCCCTGTTCCTGCAAGGTGGCGATATCGCGGTAAATGGTGCGGATGCTGACCTCAAGGCGTTCCGCCAGCCGGGCCGCCGTCACCGGATGGCGGTGCGCCCGCAGTTCCTGCACCAATGCCAGCAGCCGGGCTGACCGTGCCATATGCCTCTCCCATTCCGGATATGCGACATCGCATACCTTTCCGGTTCCGTGCCCACCATGCCACGGGACAGGCGGAAGCGGGCGGTACATCAGTACCGTTCTAAAGCAAAGGGGTCCCCCGTTGACAGCCCCCCCCGCCGGAGGGCAGCATGCCGCCATGATGCTGAAGTCCAACACCGTCTTTCCGGTCCGACGGACCGCCCGCTCCGGCCCTGCGCCGGGGGCGGCGGCATGGATGGTGTTTGCCCTGTCGCTGCATCTGATCCTGTCCGCCGTTGCAGGAATCGTGGCGGCTGATCCGTCCGGGCCGATCCGCCCGTTGGCGGCGGCTGATACGGTGCTGTGTACCGGCAGCGGGATGCGGACCCTGCCCACCGCCACCGGCAGCCCGGGGGTGCCCCTCGCCTCTGCTGATAGCCTGTGTGCGTTGTGTGTGCCGGTTCTGCCGGATGATCTGCCTGCGGTGCAGGCACCGTCCCCAGCGGTGTCCGCCTTTACCCGTCAGGCGGTTTCTCCGGCCCGGTCCGCGCCCGCCCTGCCTGCGCTGCACCGCCCGCAACCACGGGCCCCCCCGATCCTGACCTGACTGTTCCGCCCCCCCCTCTGGCTCCGCCCGGACCTCTTTCCGGGCCGGGGAAACTGTCAGGGTCCGGCCTGTCGCCGGACCGATCTAAGGATGATGACCATGCTGTCTTTCCGTTCCCGCCTCGCCGCCCCGCTGCTGGCCGCCGCCGTCGCTGTCACCCTGTCCGCCGGGGCACTGGCCCACGGCTACACCGTCGGCAAGCTCGCCATCGGTCATCCGTGGGCGAAGGCATCCGCCGGGATGGCCGCCAACGGCGCCGCATTCCTGAAGATCACCAACTCCGGCGAAGCCGACCGTCTGATCGCCGCCAAGACCACCGCCGCTGACCGCGCTGAACTCCATACCCACACCATGGACGGCGGCGTGATGAAGATGCGGCAGGTTGAGGCGATCGAGATTCCGGCGGGCGGCACCGTCGCGCTGGAACCCGGCGGGCTGCACGTCATGCTGTTCGGCCTGAAGGCGCCGCTGAAGGAAAATGACAAATTCCCGCTGACCCTGACCTTCGAAAAGTCCGGCAGCGTTGACGTCGAGGTGAAGGTGGAACCGCTGACCACCACTCCGGCGGAGGCCCACAAGGCGCATTGATCCACCGGGTCTGCCTGTCTTGTTGCCACAACGGCTGCCGGGGTTCCTCCGGCAGCCGTTCTTTTTTCAGGACAGTCTGGTCCCGACTCGATGGTGACCGATGGCCCCGACTCGGGGAATAATGATTCCTGACGAGGAATCTTTCCGCTTTTTATCCAGCGGCAACAGCGTCTTCCAGATAGTCCAGACGGTCCTGCCCCCAGAACAGTTCGCCCTTCCAGACATAGGTCGGCGCGCCGAACACCCCGGCAGCCAAAGCCTCCGCCGTATTGGCAACCCGCTGTGGTTCAGCTTCTGCCGCAGCCGCCAGCAGGGCGTCAGCCTCCAGACCAGCCGCCGTCAGAATCGCCCGGACCTCGGCGGGATCGGCAATGTTCCGCTCCTCCGCCCACAGCCCTCGGCCCAGCGCCAGCGAGACCGCCAGCGCATCGGCCCCGGCCTGCTCCGCCGCCACAATCACTCCGGCGGCCAGCGTGTCGTCGCAGGGATAAAAGGCCGGATGCAGGGTCAGCGGCAGCCCATGGCGGCGGCTGATCCGGGTCAGCTCGACCAGCCGGTAAGCCTTCCGGGCCTCCGGGCGCTGCGCCAGCGGCAGCCCGCCGGTGGCGGAAAAAACCTCGCCGATCCGCACCGGCTTACAGCGCACCGCGCAGCCGTACCGGGCGGCCAGCGCCATCAGCCGGGGGGTCCCGAGATAGGCAAACGGCGACATTGGCGAGAAATAGTAATCAATTGCCGGAGTGTTCTGAGACAACGTCATGGAAGGGGGAGTCCTTGCCGTAAAAGAAAACACCGGACAAAACGGTCCGGGCCGGTTCAGCCTGCCGCAGCCACCGCTCCCGGGCAATCCCGGAATGGCCGGAGGGCCGTCACACCTGCGTGATCCAGCCCCCGGCACGCCCCGGCTCCGACTGTTTCCCGGAATCTTTTTTAGTGCCGGAGTTTTTTATTGAATAGGTTTCCCTCAGGGTGCGGTTACAGGCATCCTGCTGTTCCGGAACAGCACAGAGGCCGATCTTGAGACAGTCCCCAATGGATCCCCAGACACTGCACACCCTGTTGACCACCGGGATGGCCCGCCATCAGGCCGGAGACCTCGAACAGGCCGAGGCCTGTTACCGGCAGGCGCTTGCTGCCACCCCTGACCATCCGGATGCCCTGCACCTGCTGGGGATCATCCACTATCAGCGGGGCCAGCACGGTCCTGCCGCTGCGCTGATCGAACAGGCCATCACGCTGAACGACGCAGTTCCGGCCTATCACTGCAATCTCGGCAATGCCCTGAGGGCTCTCGATCAGCTTGAAGACGCCCTGACTGCCTATGAAGACACCCTGCGGCTGGCGCCGGAGCATGTGCTGGCCCAGTCCAACCGGGGCAATGTCCTGCTCGATCTCGGCCGGGCCGCCGAAGCGCTGACCGCCTATGAAACCGCGTTACAGATCCGCCCGGACTATGCCGAAGGGCATTCCAACCGCAGCCGGGCCCTGATGGCGCTTGGCCGCCCCGATGAGGCCGCCGCCGCCTGCGAAACCGCCCTCTGCCTGCGCCCGTCTCTGGTCGAGGCCTATATCAGCCTCGGCAGTGCCCGCCGTCAGCTCGGGCAGACACAGGCCGCCGTTGATGCCTTTGACGCCGCCCTGTGCCTGCAACCGGACTCCGCCCGCCTCCACTGCGACCGGGGGGCGGCTTTGGCAGCCCTCGGGCGGACGGATGAGGCCCTTCAGGCCTTTGACACCGCCCTCAGCCTGCAACCGGACTGCGCCGAGGCCTTCTGTAACCGGGGCTTTGCCCTGATGGATGTCGGCCGCACCGAAGAAGCCATTACGGCCTATACCGCCGCCCTTGACCTCCGGCCGGATCTGGCCGAGGCCCATTTCAACCGTGGCATGGCCCGGTTGGTGTGTGGCGATTTCAGGGCTGGCTGGCAGGACTATGAATGGCGCTGGCGCTGCCCCGGCTGGCCCGGCGGCACCGCCCGGCACCAGCATCTGCCGCGCTGGCAGGGGGAGGGGGCCCCCTCCGGCCAAACCCTGCTGCTGTGGGCGGAACAGGGTCTGGGCGATACCCTCCAGTTTGCCCGTTATCTGCCGCAGGTGGTGGCACTGGGGTGGTCGGTGGTGCTGGAAGTCCAGCCGGGGCTGGAAACCGTTCTGGCACCACTGGCCGGGCCAGCGGTGCAGATCATCCCCCGCGACGCCCCGCGTCCTGCCGGGGTCGCGCCCAGCGCCCAGTGCCCGCTGCTCAGCCTGCCGCTGGTTCTGAAGACCACTCTCGACACCATCCCTCCGCCTGCCGCGCTACAGGCGGATCCGGAGCGGGTGCGGACACTCCGCGCCCGCTTGCCACAGCAGGGCCTGCGGATCGGCATTGTCTGGCAGGGCAACCCCAACCACCACAACGACCGCAACCGCTCGGTCCCGCTGTCGCGGTTCGCCCCTCTGGCGGCGCTGCCGGGCGTCCATCTGATCAGCCTGCAAAAGGGTCCGGGCTGCGAACAGCTGGGGGACGCTCCCATGGTCCAGTCTCCGGGGCCGGACTATGACGGCGGCGACTTTGCTGAAACCGCCGCCACCGTCGCGGCGCTGGATCTGGTGATCACCGTTGACACCGCCATCGCCCATCTGGCCGGGTCGCTCGGGGTGCCGGTGTGGGTGCTGCTGCCCGCCATCCCGGACTGGCGCTGGCTGACGGACCGGGACGACAGCCCGTGGTATCCGTCGCTGCGGCTGTTCCGTCAGCCGCAGCCGGGGGACTGGGACAGTGTGTTCCAATCCCTGACCAACGCCGTCCTCCAGCGGTTAGAAGCGGACCGTGCCACTGATGCCGACCGCCAGCGGTTCGCCCTGACTGACCAGCACACCGTTGCCGAGATCGGCCCCTGACACGATGTAACGTTCATCGGTCAGGTTGCGGCCCCACAGGTGCACGCCGTAGTGGTCGTTCTCCACCCCGATGCGGGCATCCACCACCCCGTAACCGTCCTGCGCGATGGTGTTGTTGACATCGAAATAGGATTTGGAGCGATAGCGGTAGCCCAGCGCGGCGGAGCCGGTCAGATCCCCGACACCCAGCGACCAGTCATAGCCCAGCTCGGCGGTGCCGGTCAGCTTGGAATGGTACTGCTGCTGCTTGCCGCTGGCATCCCGTGATCCGGTGCCGCCGGTGGCCGGGGCATTCTTGAAATCCACATAGGTGGCATCGGCATAGCCGACCCCAAGAGCCGCCCGCCAGCCATCGCCAAGCTGAACCTCGCCGGACAGTTCCCCACCGTAAGACCGGCTGCGCGAGGCATTAACGGTTGAGGTGGACTGGGCCGCACTGTCAAAGGCCAGAACCTGCTGGTCTTTCCAGTCGATATAGAACAGGGCACTGTCGAGCCGCAGCCGCCCGCCGAACAGGCTGTTTTTCATCCCGACTTCATAGTTGGTCAGCCGTTCCTCAGCAAATTCGCTGGGAGAGGACGGATAGATCAGCCCGTTGTTAAAGCCCCCGGACTTATAACCCTGACTGACACTGCCGAAGACGCTGTTGTCATCATCCAGATGATAGCGCAGCCCGGCCTTGGGCGTGGCGTAGGTGGCACTCAGGCTGTCGTCATAGGCCCGGGCCACCGTGTTCAGCATCAGGGCTGTGTAGGAGGCATTGGTTGAGCCGAGGCGGTACTGGTAGTCCTTTTCCTCATACCCGACCCGCAGCCCGCCGAACACATCCCACGCCTCGGTCAGGGCATAGGACCCGTCGCCGAACACTGCCGCCGCCCGGGTGTCGGTGGTGCCGTCCATCGACAGCGACACCCCGGTGCCGGACAGCACCGCATTGTTCTGCCAGCTGCTTTCCGCCCCGTAGGTGCGTTCGCTGCGCGACACCTCGCCATAGGCCCCCAGCACATAGCGGAGCGGCCCGGTCTCCGGCGAGGTCAGCCGCAGTTCCTGCGTCATCTGGGAAAACGACCCTTCAAACGGGTTGTTGAACCGATGGTCATAGCCCGTCACCCCGAATGCCTGCATCTGGGCATTGGTCGGCGCAAAGTAGGAGGTCGGGGCGGAGCGCCCGGCATAGTCCGTATCCTGACGGCGCAGCCCGGTCAGACTGGTCAGGGTGTAGCCCCCGGCCAGATCGTGGGTCAGCTCCGCCCGCCCGCCGAGGCTTTTCATCTCTCCATGGAACGGGTTGTCAACGCTGACGCCGTCATCCCCGGCCCGGAAGGAGGCGAGGGTCTGCGAAACCCCGTCGCGGAATGTCTGGGTCTGCCCGTCAACGCTCAGCATCAGCCGGGTGCTGTCGTTCACCTCGGCCGTCACGCTGCCCCGGGCCTGCGTCGCGGTGCGGGCATTGGCGTTTTTGGTCCCGGCGGCGCGGTTATCGGTATAGCCGTCGCTGCGATCTTGCGATATCGCAAGACGGACCGCCGAGGTACCCGGCACCACCGGCGCATTGACCATCCCCTCCAGCCGGATCTGGCCGAAGCTGCCGTATCCGGCGGTCATCCGGCCTTCGGTCCGGGTCGGGTCCGCCTTGCGCGACACCAGATTGACCGACCCGCCAAGGGTGTTGCGGCCATACAGCGTCCCCTGCGGGCCGCGCAGAATTTCCACCCGCTCCATATCCAGCAGGCCGCTGGTGTAGGACTGAGTATCACTGACCGGCACCCCATCGACGAACATACCGATCGAGGCTTCGGCATCGTTGAGGTCGGAACCGACCCCACGGATTGCCATATACGGGGTATAGGCGGCACCGGTGGCGCCGCCGTTCATATGGGCATTGGGGGACGACCGCAGCAGATCGGGGGTCTGAAGGATCCGCTGCTCCTCCAGCCTGTCGCCGCTGCGCACATCCATGCTGATCGGCACAGCGGCGGCGTCTTCCGTCCGCTTCTGGGCGGTGACGGTGACCGGGGCCAGCACCGCTGGCGACTGGGATGACGGCACGGTCTGCGCCACCGCCATCCCCGGTCCGAACAGTCCCGGTTCCAGACCTCCGCTCAGGGCCACTCCACTGAAGGCCACCCCGCTCAGGGCCACCGTCTTGATCCGGCGGGTCATTCCCCCCATAGGCCGGTCACTCTTCAGGCTGCGCATCGTACCCTGTCCTCCATGCTGTGATGTCCGATCGGCCCATTAAAGCAATTAAGTCTCAATTGCATAAATCAGGCAGATCCCGCCGTCATCCGCCGTATTCGCCCCGCAGTGCCGTGCGGCCACGGGACGGAACCGGCGGCGCACACCATGCACCGCTGCCGCCACAGCGGCCAGCCCCGGGACAAAAACCGAAAGGAATTTCCCGGAAATCGAAAGTCTGGACCGTGGCTGCCCGCCGGATCGCCCCGTAGCATCCGCCACACCGGCCTCAGGCCTCCACCACCCCGGACCACAGCCCCGATGCCTTCCACCTCTCCCCCGGTTCCCCCACCGCCTGTTTCAGGATTCGCCGACGCCCTCGCCCCGGACCGTCTCCGGCTGGGCCTGACCCTTGGCCTGTCCGCCCTGACCGCCCTGCTGGAGCTGGCCCCCTACGGGCTGGTGTGGGCGATCGGAGCACTTCTCCTCGGCACCGCGCCGTTTGCCGGAGCCGGAGCCACACCCGGGGCAGACCCGGCGCTGCTGCTGGCCCTCGCCGGGCTGACGCTGCTGTGCGTCATGGCCCGTACCGTCTGTCAGGGCGCGACCCTGCTGCTGGCGCACCACATTGCCTTTGCGGCGGAAACCCGGCTGCGGCACCGGCTGATTGACCATATCGCCCGCCTGCCGCTGCTGCGGCTGGACGGAAAGGCCGCCGCCCTGAAACGCACGGTCATGGAGGATGTCGGCCGCCTGAACGGTGTTCTCGGCCACACTCTGCCCGATGTTGTCACCGGGCTGCTGCTGCCGGTCGCCGCCACCGCCGTCCTGCTGGCGGTGGACTGGCGGCTGACTCTGGCGGTGCTGGCCCTGCTGCCGCTGGCGGTGCTGGCGCAATGGCGGATGGCGGGGGGATCGGCCGACCAGTACGCCCGCTGGATTGCCGCCGAGGCCGAGGCCGGGACCGCGCTGGCCGCCTATGTGCGCGGGCTGGTGACCCTGCGCGCCTTCAACCGGCAGGCCGATACCCTGTCACAGGTCCATGGGGCAATCACCGCCGTCAGTCAGCTCGCCGCCGCCATCACCCGCCGGGCCGCCGCCCCCTATGCCGTTTTCGGCATGAGCATGACCTACCCGCCGATGGTGGTCCTGGCGGCGGGCCTGCCGCTCTATGCCTCCGGGGCGCTGCCTGCGGACCGGCTGCTGCTGTTTGTCGCCGTCGGCGGCACCACGCTGCTGCCGCTGGGGCGGGCGGTGCTGGCCCTGCATGGCCTGCGGGCGTTACAGGCCAGCGCCGGGCGGATCAATGCCCTGCTGGCCCTGCCGGGGATGCCGGATCCGGTCCCCCCGGCCCCGCTGCCGCAGGACACCACCCTGACTTTTGACGCGGTTTCCTTCCACGCCGCCCCGGAAGCAGGGCAGGGTGGCGGCCACTGTCTGCTTGACCGGGTCTCCTTCACCGCCGCCCCCGGCACCACCACGGTGATCGTCGGTCCGTCCGGGGCGGGCAAGACCACGCTGGCCCGGCTGGCCGCCCGGCTGGATGACTGCTCCGGCGGGCAGATCCGGCTTGGCGGCACCGACCTGCGGGCCCTGTCGTTGCAGGATCTGCGGTCCCGGATCGCCGTGGTGTTTCAGGATCCTGTCCTGTTTGACGGCAGCCTGCGCGACAGCCTGCGCATGGCCCGCCCCGGTGCCAGCGATGCAGACCTGACAGCGGCCCTGCATGCCGCCGGGGCCGCCCCCCTGCTGGACACTCTGCCCGGCGGTCTGGACGCCCGGGTCGGGGACCACGGCACCCGGCTGTCCGGCGGGGAACGGCAGCGGATCGCGCTGGCCCGGGCCTTCCTGAAGGATGCCCCGATCCTGATTCTGGACGAGGCCACCGCCCATGTTGACCCGATGGCGGAGCGGGAGATCCGCGCCGCCCTCCACACCCTGATGCGCGGCCGCACCGTTCTGGTCATCGCCCACCGCCTGCGCGGGCTGGAAACCGCCGACCAGATCGTGGTGCTGGAGTCCGGCCGCCTGACCGCCTGCGGCCCGCACAGCCAGCTTTTGACCACATCCCCCACCTACAGCCGCCTGTGGGCGGGACAGGCCCGCACTGACGACTGGAGTCTGCGCGCCCGGACGGAGACCGACCGATGCGACACCTGATACTGTCCCGCCTTGGCTTTGATCTGGCCGGGCAGGAGGATCCCCGCCTGTGGCGGGGCATGCTGTTCAGCAGCCTTGGCGCCGTGACCGATGCGCTGCCCTGGGCCCTGCTGGCGGCGGTCCCGGCGCTGGCCTCTGCCGGGCTGCCGCCGCTGCTGCTGGGGGCACTGCTGGCCGGGCTGACGGTGGCCGGACTGGTCATCGGCTGCGCCGTCAAGACCACAGCGATGAACGACAACTTCAGCGCCACCTATCAGATGGTCAGCCAGACCCGGCTGCGGCTCGCCAATCACCTGACCCGGATCCCCGCCGGGCGGATCCTGTCGTGGCGGCAGGGGGCACTGGCCGATCTGCTGACCGCCCGCTTCGGGCTGTATCAGGACATCATCACCCATGTCTGGGGGCTGATCGTCGCCGGGGTCGCCTTCCCGCTGCTGCTGTGGGGCCTGCTGCTGTGGCTGGACTGGCGGCTGGCCGTGGTACAGGCCCTGTCGGTGCCGCTGGCCTTCCTCAGCATCCCGTGGAGTTACCGCCTGCTGGACCGCGCCGGGGCCGCCGTCACCGGGCTGCGTGAACAGGCGGTGGTCGCCGTTACCGAGACCGCCGCCGGAGCCCGGGATCTGGCCTTCTTCGATCCCGCCCGGACCCGGCGGGCCCACGCCCATACCACCCTCGACCGGCTGCGGCAGGCCAGCATGAAGACCGAGGCCGCCCCGGCCCCGGCCCTGACCGTCTATGGTCTTCTGCTGAATCTGGGGCTGGTGGCGGTGATTGCCACCGCCGTCCTGACCCTGCCACCGGAAGCAGGAAGCACCGCCGCCCTGCCGGTGGCGATCAGCCTGCTGATCGCCCTGCGCCTGACCGCCGCCCTCGGCGATGTCGCCGCCTTTCTGGCGGAGCTGCGGTTCTCCCGCAGTGTGCTGGCCGGTCTCCGCGCCGTGGCGGCGGAAACCGCGCTGCCGCTGCCCGCACGGGGCCAGCCGCCCGCCGGGGCCGATCTCTGCTTCGAGGACGTTCACTTCTCTCACCACGGCACCGCCGACGGGGCTGTTCCCCCCGGCGGACGGCACGAAACCCTGTGCGGCATCAGCGTCGCCCTGCCGGCCGGCAGCATCACCGCCCTCGTCGGTCCTTCCGGGGCCGGAAAAACCACGCTGGCCCTGCTGGCGGCGCGGCTGTGGGATGTTGACTCCGGGGCCATCCGCATCGGCGGCACCGATCTGCGCGATATGGATGAAGCCACCCTGAACCGCACTGTCAGCATGGTGTTACAGGATGTCTCGCTGTTCGGGCTGTCGGTGCGGGACAACATCCGCCTCGGCCGCCCGGACGCCCCGCAGGCCGAGGTCGAGGCCGCCGCCATGACCGCCGCCATCCACAGCCGGATCCTGACCCTGCCGGAGGGCTATGACACCGTGCTGACCCCGGCGGTGCTCGGGCAGCTGTCCGGCGGGGAACAGCAGCGGCTGGCCATTGCCCGCGCCGTGCTGAAGGATGCCCCGGTGCTGATCCTCGACGAGGCCACCGCCAGCCTTGACCTCGACAGCGAAACACAGGTGCGCGAGGCTCTTTCCGCCCTGTGCCGGGGCCGGACCGTGCTGGTGATCGCCCACCGCCTGTGGACCATCCGCGACGCCGACCGAATTCTGGTGCTCGACGGGGGTCGTCTGCGGGAACAGGGCCCCCACGCGGAGCTGCTGGCCCGGCAGGGCCTGTATGCCCGGATGTGGCAGGCCCAGACCGGGGAGGGGGCACCGGACATAAATTAAGAGTGATACTCACTTGCATATTTGGGGCGGCGGGCCGTATCCTGATCCGGTCATGACCCAGCCTTCCGCCCCGCCCCCCGGTGGCCCCGCCACCGGAACCGCCTACACCCCGCGTGACCAGTATGCCCTGGCCCGGCGCTGCGGCTACCGCTATCGCGGGCTGGCCCTGTCCGGCACCCCGACCCCGCCGGACGACACCCGGGAAATGATGCGCGGCCACACCGTGGTGCTGCCGGTCCGCCCCGGCCTGACCCTGATGCTGGTCGATGTGCTGCACTTCCATGACTTTTCCGCCGAGGCCGACATGGCCCCCGGCCTCCTGACCGGCCTGTGTCTGGCCGCCCCGGTCAGCGGCTGGGCCGAAGGGGCCGGGGCACTGTCCACCCCGACCGGGCAGGGGATGACCCTGACCTTTGGCCGCCCGTCGGTGATGACCGGATGCCAGCCCCGGGGCGTGCGGCATCAGACCGTGTTTGCCTATGCCACCCCCGACTGGCTGGAGGAAAACCGGCTGCCCGCCGGGCCGGAGTTCTCCGGCAGCGGGCAGGTGACCGCCCGGCCATGGCGGCCCGACGCCGCCCTGTGGGACCGTCTCAACGGCCTGTTTCCCACGGCGGGGGCGGTCGCCGCCGACAGTCCGTTCCAGCGCCTGCACTGCGAGGCGCTGACCCTTGACCTGATCTGCGGCGGCCTTGCCGTCCCGGCGGCCTCCTCCGGTCCCCCCGGCCCACAGGCCCGGCTGCAACGGGTGCATGACTGCCTGCTGGCCGATCCGGGACGGGACCACAGCCTGTCGGCGCTGGCCCGCGAGGCCGGAATCAGCGTCAGCGTGCTGAAGGCCCGCTACCGCGACACCTTCGGCGAAACAGTGTTCCAGACCCTGCGGCGGGCGCGGCTGGAACTGGCGCGCAGCCTGCTGCGGGACGGTGGCGATATCGCCCGGGTGGCGGCGCAGGTCGGCTATGACCATGTGTCCAATTTCACCACCGCCTACCGCCGCCGGTTCGGCACGCCGCCCCGGCGCGATATCGGCTGAGACAGCGGCAGCGTCACCGGCGAAGACACCGGCTTTTGGCATAACCGATCCGGCCCGGCGCAAAAGCCGGGACCATTGATGCCCCCGGCTCCCGCCCCCTACAGTTTCCGACAGAGAGTAAAACTCATTCGCATCTTCGGAACACCTGTGGAGGGACCCCGATGTCCGGCCCCCTGATCCGCTATTCTCCTGATACCAGCCGCTTTCCGCTGGTGATCCTGCCCGCCGCTCCGGCCCCGCTGTCGGAGGCGGACAGCACCGCCCTGATCGCCACCCTGACCACCCTGCTGGAGGACGGACGCCCCTACGTGCTGATCGCCGAAAACGGCCCGCCCCCGCTGTGCGATGCCGGGACCCGCGCCTTTACCCACTGGTTCCGGCAGGAACGGGACCGCCTGCACCGCCTGTGCCGGGGCATGGTGATGCTGCTGCCCGCCGGACCCGCCGTGGCAGCGGCAGAACAGCAGGTGGCCCGGATGACCGCCGCCCCCGGCTGGCCCTATCCGGTGGTCGTCCACACCACCGCCGACAGCGCGCGGGCGTGGGCGGAAGCCCGTCTGTGCGCCCCGGCGACGGCAGAAGGGTGATATCATGGAACAGCCAGACGACACCGACGGGTGGTCGCTTCCTCTCGATGGTCCGTTGCACCTGCGGGCGATAACCCTCCCCCCTCACAGCAGCATCAATCTGCCCGATGGCCGCCGCCTGTGCCTTCAGGCCGTCTCCGGTCACGGGCAGATCCTGCACCGGCAGCAGTCCGCCGGACCCGTCACCCCTGAGTCGCTGCTGGTGCTGGAGGGCGGCCCCGGCTGGACCCTGAGCACCAGCGGAGCCGATCCTTTGCAGATGGTGGTGCTGACCACGGCCCGGACCCATCCCGGAACCGGCGACAGCCCGGCCAGCCTGCGGCGGTTTTCCCCCGGTTTCCGCACACTGGCCGCCCAGATTCTGGTCTGCCCGTTGCAGGGCCGCGCCCGTGACCTGTTCCGCCGGGGCAAGGGACTGGAACTGGCGGCGATGACCCTGCACCGCTGCGGATCCTCCCGACCGGATCCCGCCACCGACCATCCGGAGGCGGCCCGGCTGGTCTGCGCCGTTCTCAACAGTCTTGACGGATCCTTCACCCCCGCCCCGGACCCGGAGGATCTGGCCCGCCGCCTTGGGGTCACCGCCCCGCATCTGTCCGCCGCCTTCAAGGCGGTCAAGGGCGTCAGCCTGCACCGCTTCCTTCAGGAACGGCGGCTGGCCGAGGCCTTCCGCCTGCTGGCACAGGACGGGCTGAATGCCTCCGTCGCCGCCTACCGGGTCGGCTATACGCCCGCGCACTTCTCCACGGTGTTCCGGCAGCGCTTTGGCCTCAGTCCCCGCGATGTAACTCCCCGCCGCGCTGCCGGAGCTTAAAAAACCCTCCGGGGCAGCGCTTTGGCCTCAGTCCCCGCGATGTAACTCCCCGCCGCGCTGCCGGAGCGTGAAAAACCCTCCGGGGCAGCGCTTTGGCCTCAGTCCCCGCGATGTAACTCCCCGCCGCGCTGCCGGAGCGTGAAAAACCTCTTTGGGGCAGCAGGGTCTGTCAAAAAACTTTTGCACTGGCGAAGAATCGGCGTTCAAATGCCCGGGCGTCGTTGCTATAAACGATAGCTTTGTTTAACCCCCAGCTTATGGGAATCACCATGTCTCACTTCGTGGCTTCCGGTCCCCGCGTCGCTGTTGTTGGCGTCACGGGTGCCGTCGGGAAGGAGATGGTGAACGTGCTGCATGACCGCGCGTTTCCCCTCTCCGAACTTCGTCTGTTTGCCTCCGCCCGTTCGGCTGGCAAAACTACCGAGACTCCCTACGGCACTAAAACCATCGAAGCCTTCACCGTTGACGCGGTGGCGGAGTGCGATATTGCCCTGCTGGCCGTTTCCGGCGACTTCGCCAAGGAATTCGCGCCACAGCTGGCCGCCCGTGGCGTGACCGTCATCGATAACTCCTCGGCCTTCCGCTATGACGACGACAAGCCGCTGGTGATTCCGGAAATCAATCCGGATGCCGTCGGGGATGCCCGTATCATCGCCAACCCCAACTGCACCACCGCCATTCTGGCTGTGGCGCTGTGGCCGCTGCACAAGGCCTTCGGGCTGAAGAAGGTCATCGTCTCCACCTATCAGGCGGCTTCGGGCGCCGGGGCGGAAGGGATGAGCGAGCTGGAAGATCAGGCCCGCGCCTATCTGGACACCGGCAAGGCCGATAATAAGGTGTTTGCCCATCCGCTGCCGTTCAACCTGATTCCGCACATCGATGCGTTCCAGGACAACGGCTACACCAAGGAAGAGATGAAGGTCACCTGGGAAAGCCGCAAGATCATGGGGATCCCTGATCTGGCGCTGTCCTGCACCGCCGTGCGCATCCCGACCTCCCGCGCCCATGCCGAAAGCGCGGTGATCGAGTTCGCCAGGCCGGTGACCCCGGACGCCGCCCGCGCCCTGCTGGCCGATGCCCCCGGGGTGAAGGTGGTGGATGATCCCGCCGCCAAGGTTTACCCGATGCCGCTGAATGCCTCCGGCAAGTACGACGTCGAAGTCGGCCGGATCCGTCAGAATCTGGTGTTCGGCGACCATGGTCTGGAACTGTTCGTCTGCGGTGACCAGCTGCTGAAGGGCGCCGCCCTGAACGCGGTGCAGATCGCCGAAGTGGTGCTGGACCGTCGCGGCGAAAGCCTGCGCCGGTCGGCGTAACGGCCATCTGACGTACTATTAAGAAGGGCAGGGGGGCCGCAGGGCTCCCCTGTTTTCTTTTACCTGTTCCTTTTATACCGGCTGGCGTTTGATTTGACGTGCCGAAGGCGCTCTGGCCGACCGGCAAGCCCGAGTGGTGCCTGCCCCTCACCATCCCAGCATAACTGGCCCAGCATGAACTGGCCAAGCGGATCCGTTCATTGGCCGGGTGGTCTTATCTGTGATCAGGCATCCGGTGGCAGCCTCACCGGGGCCGGGGCCGGACCCGGTCGAAGCTGTCACGCAGCATCTGCGGCAACCGCGCACACTGCCGCACCGCCGACACCACCGCCGCCCGGTCTGCCCGGTCAAACCGCGACGGATCCACCCGCACCCCCGGAACGGTCCCGGCCCGCAGGTCATCCCCCTGCTGACGCAGAATGACCCGGATCAGACAATCCTGCGCCGCCAGCAACGGTTTCAGGTCCGCCTCCGGCAGGATCTGGCGTTGTAACAGCGCCAACAGACGGTCCGCCGTCGCGGTGGCGGCAATCCCCTGATGCAGGGCCATGATCCGCGCCCCGGCCACCAGCGGAAACAGGCCGTGCCGCTTCAGGTCAACCCGGCCCTGCTGGGTTTTCAGGCGTCCGAACAGGCCGACCGGCGGAGAGATGCCATCCAGATGCGCCGCCATCCCGTGCAGGAAGGACAGGGCACCGCGGCTGCGCTCCGTCACCTCATCCCGCAGGGTCGCCGCCAGACCGGCATCACCGAACACCGGCATGAAATCAAAGAAGATATCAGCCTTCAGCAGGCTTTCGGGATCGGGATGTTCCAGCCAGCGCCCGACCTGCCGCCGCCAGCCGTCCAGCGAGTGCCGCCATTCCGGCCGCGAGGCCATCACCCCACCTTTGCAGAACGGAATCCCGGCGGCATCCAGCAGGGCACTCAGCCGGATTCCGGCCTCGGCAAACCAAGGATCGTCCGCCTCCGTCCCAGCGTGCAGGATCGCGTTGTCCTGATCCGGGGCCAGCAGACTTTCCCCCCGTCCGCCCGAGCCCAGAATCAGCACGGTCCAGCGGGCCGGAGCCGGACCGAAGGCCGGATCGGCCTGAAGGGCCGACTCGGTCAACTGGGCCGCCCGACGGGTCATATCGGCGTAAACTGCCGACACCACCGCCGCCACCTGCACCGCCGTCAGCCCCTCGGCCAGCAGCGACTCCACCAACTGCGGTAACTGGGTCCGCGCCTCCGCCAGACCGGTGGCATCCGTGGCAGCCCGGACCGCATCGCCGATGCGCAGGCTTTCCGCCGCCCGCAGCCGCAGCAGATCCCGCGCCGTCACCAGCCCGATCACCCGTTCATGGCCGTCAATCACCGCCAGATGCCGGATGTTCAGACGGTCCATCCGCCCCAGAGCCATGTAGACAAACGCATTTTCACGCACAAAGGCCACCGGGGATGACAGGAACCCGGCCAGCGGAGCCACCGCCGCCCCGTCCCGCAGCCGGGTCAGGGCCCGCAGCACATCTTTCTCGGTAATGATTCCACAGGCCTGACCGGCGGCATCAATGGTGAACAGGGCACTGACATTCTGCTCCAGCATCACCGCCGCCGCCGTTGCCAGATCACAGTCCGGCCCGACCGTCACCGCCGGGGTCCGCATCACCTCCCGCACCCGGTGGCGGTAGGGAAAACTGTCAAGCCCGCGCAGCGACTCCGGAACCATGCCGCACCCCTTCCTCCGCCCCATCCCCTGCCAGCAGGGCAGTCATCAGACTGTCCGCCATCAGCATCCGGCCCTGCCGGTCACAATGATGCACCACCCAAAGCCGGAACGTATGGCGGATCTGTGCCGCATCCCAGTCCACCAGATCACGGTTGAAGGGCAGGGTGTCCAACAGGACCCGGAACCCCGGATCAAAGGCCGCCTTGATGTCAGCCCGGTCGGGCAGGGGCTGATCAAGACGCCGGGCAAAGGCGGAGCAGGCGGCCGGATGGAACTCCGGCCCCACCGCCTGCGGCGGGGATCCCAACGCCGTCAGGGCGTCGGCATACAGCTCCGGCACCTGCCGCCGCAGACGGTCGGCCCCGGCCGGAAGCCCGGCCAGCCACCACAGCAGCATATCAGCCAACACCGCCGCCGCCGTCTGCCAGCGGCACGGCTCCATCCGGGCGATGAATTCCGGCTCCGACACCAGCTTATCCTGCTGGCGGCCAACCCGGGCCCGGCAATAGCCATAGGCGGTCTTCTGCACCGTAAAAGCCGCCTCCGCCGCCAGAAAACGGATCAGCTCCTCCCGGGTGGTCACCGTCTTCCGGCGCCAGCCACTGACCGGTCCCAGACCGATCAGGCGGCCGATCATCTCTGTCAGACCTTTCATGGTTCCTCCCCGGTCTACAGGCGGCCCCATCTGAAGCCCCTTCTGTTTATACCCCTATATTTCCTGATTTTATTCCGCAGGAAGAAATAGCCTAAATGCTGTTGTGCAAAATATCTCTCGCTGACGCAAAAACAGCACATTTATAGTATGGGATAACGCTATCATTTTCACATACACGGATCCATATCCTGATTTTTTCTTTTCGCGACAAAACTTGATTGCTGATAAAATAATGCCACTGTAATACGATAACACTATGGACTGCACATTCCCGTACACAAGGGGTGCCAGTCCATCAAAATGTCCGCAGCCTGACACCGGGCTGACGGACCCAAGAAAGGATCGGGTACCCCGGCGGGCAGCAGGCCGACGGGCCCGTCAAAGGCCTCGCAACGAAAAGGCCCGGACGGTCCGCGTTCCGTTCCCCTCCGCCGGTGCGGTCAGAAGAACATGTCCCCTGTCAGACCGGATCCCCGGCCGCCCTTGTGCGCCCGCATCTCTGTCTGCACAGATCCGACAGTATTCCGAAACAGGAAATCTGGGAGGTTTTCCATGTCCACGATTTCACCGGAACAGGCACGGGCACATTGGGCGAAATCAAAATCGCTGATGTGGATCAGTCTGGCAGTCTGGTTTGTCTTCTCCTTCGGGATTCATTTCTTCGTCAAAGATCTGAATGCTATCACCTTTATCGGCTTCCCGCTCGGCTTCTACATGGCCGCCCAGGGCAGTTTGCTCGCCTTCGTCATTCTGTGCTTCTGGTTTGCCAAACGCCAGAACGAGATTGATGAAGAGTGCGGCGTCAGCGAAGACTGAAGGGGGATACAGCAATGAAAGGTGGTTTCCTCGACAATCTCGGTAAAGTGTACGGTATCTATACCGGCACCTTTATCGGATTCGTGATTTTTCTCGCCATCCTTGAACAGCTTGGCGTCCCCAACAAGATCATCGGCTATCTGTTCGTTTTCATGACGATCGGCATTTATGCCCTGATCGGTATCCTGTCCCGCACCACGCAGGTGTCGGAATATTATGTGGCCGGACGGTCGGTACCCGCCGTTTACAACGGCATGGCCACCGGCTCCGACTGGATGTCCGGTGCCTCCTTTGTCGGCATGGCCGGCACCTTCTATGCCTCCGGCTATGACGGCTTGGCCTATGCGCTGGGGTGGACCGGCGGCTTCGTGCTGGTGGCGGTGCTGATGGCCCCGTATCTGCGCAAGTTCGGGGCCTATACGGTGCCGGACTTCCTCGGCACCCGCTACGGCGGCAACTTCGCCCGCGCCGTCGGCATTATCGTGCTGCTGTCCTGTTCCTTCACCTATGTGACGGCGCAGATCTACGCCACCGGCATCATCACCAGCCGCTTCCTCGGCCTGTCGTTCGAGGTGGCGGTGTTCGCCGGGCTGGTCGGGATTCTTGTCTGCTCGATGCTGGGCGGCATGCGGGCGGTAACCTGGACCCAGGTGGCCCAGTACATCATCCTGATCATTGCCTACCTGACCCCGGTTGTGATCCTGTCGGCCAAGGTCACCGGCGTGCCGATTCCGCAGATCATGTACGGCCAGGTCCTACAGGAAATCGCCAGACTGGAGCAGACCAGCGAGTTCCTCGCCACCGTGCGGGAACAGAACCTGTTCCACACCGCGCCCTTTACCCGTATGGATCCGGTCAACTTCTTCGGTCTGATCTTCTGCCTGATGCTGGGCACCGCATCGCTGCCGCATGTGCTGATGCGCTTCTTCACCACCCCGTCGGTGCGTGAGGCCCGGGTTTCGGTCGGCTGGTCACTGCTGTTCATCTTCCTGCTGTACTTCACTGCCCCGGCTTATGCCGCGTTTGCCAAGTACGAGGTTTATGCCAACCTGCTCGGCAAGCCGATCACCGATCTCCCGGCGTGGGTCGCCATCTGGAAAAATGTCGGTCTGGTCACCATCACCGACATCGGCAAAGACGGCCTGCTGCACTTTGCCGACCTGAAACTGAACAACGACGCCATCGTGCTGGCGACTCCGGAAATTGCCGGTCTGCCGTATGTCATCGCCGGTCTGGTCGCCGCCGGGGGCCTTGCCGCCGCCCTGTCCACCGCCGACGGTCTGCTGCTGGCGATTTCCAACGCCCTGTCGCACGACGTCTATTACCGCATGATCAACCCGCATGCCGATACGGCCAGACGCCTGATGATTTCCCGCGTGCTGCTGGTGGTGGTGGCGATTCTGGCGGCCTACACCGCCTCGACCAAACCATCGGACATTCTTTCCATGGTGGCGTGGGCGTTCTCCATCGCCGCATCGGGGCTGTTCTGCGCCCTGGTGCTGGGCGTGTGGTGGAAACGCTGCAACACCCCCGGCGCGGTGGCCGGGATGATTGCCGGCTTCGGGGTCTGCATGTATTACCTGATCGGCACCCGCTACGGCGGTATGCCGGAATGGTTTGGGGTGAAGAACATCTCCGCCGGGGTGTTCGGCATCCCCGTCGCCTTCATCACCACCGTGGTGGTCAGCCTGCTGACCAAGGCCCCGAGTCAGGAAATGCAACAGCTTATCGACGATATCCGCGTCCCGCGCGGAGAAACGTTCATCGACCGCGAAAAGAACGCGCTGGCCGGGGGACACTGATCCCCCGGAGACCGGACGCGGGACGGGCCTGACCGCACGGCCCGCACCGGTCTCCGTCTGACCTGTCAGACCGGGGGAGTCTTCCCCCGGTCCTTTCCGCCCGGAGGATGCCGATGCTTCTGGAGTACTGGTACTACCTGATTCCCAGTTACCTTCTGGCTGCCGTCATGTGGACCATGGCCGGACGGTTTCTATTGCAGTTCATGGTTCCTGATCCGTCCGGCAACTACATCATGAACGCGTTTGTGCGGATCACGGATCCGTTTTACCGGCTGTTTGCGGTGATCACCCCCGGCTTCCTGCATCCGGCCTTTTATCCGCTTTATTACGGGTTTCTGCTGTTTGTCCTCCGGCTGGCCCTGCATGCGGGGATGTTTTCCCTTGGGCTGACCCCGACGGTTTCCATGCCAGCCTGACAGCGGCAGACCCCGGCATTTACCCTGCGACAAGTCGGAACGGCCCTCCAAAGGTAAGAATGCAAATCAGTATCGCCTTCTTGCCGGAGCCCGTCCGATGTCCCAGCCCCCGCTTTCACCGCGCCCGCTGTCGCAGCTTCAACCCGGCCAGTCGGCCCGGATCACCGGCCTTGACGGTGGCAGCGCGGCCTACCGCCAGCGCCTGCTTGCCTTTGGCCTGATCCCCGGCACCGCCTTTACCCTGACCCGGGTTGCCCCGCTCGGCGATCCGGTGGAGGTGCGGCTGCGCGGTTACACCCTGACCCTGCGCCGGGACGAAGCGGCAATCCTTCGCATCGAGACGCTGTGATGACCGCCGCATCCATTATGAATTGCAAAGTCGCGCTGGCGGGCAAAGTCGTGCTGGCGGGCAACCCCAACTGCGGCAAAACCACCCTGTTCAACGCCTTGACCGGATCCCGGCAGCAGGTCGGCAACTGGCCGGGGGTGACGGTGGAGCAGAAGCGCGGCACCTATCCATGGCAGGGCAGCACGGTCGAGGTGGTCGATCTGCCCGGTCTGTACATGATCAGCGGCGATCACGGCCCGCAGGATGAACGGGTCAGCCGCGATTACCTGACCTCCGGCGAGACCGGGGTGGTGATCAACGTGATTGATGCCTCGACGCTGGAACGCTCGCTGTACCTGACCGTGCAGATGATGGAACGGCGGGTGCCGCTGGTGGTGGCGGTCAACATGATGGATCTGGCCGAAAAGGCCGGGGTGGAGATTGACCTTGCCGCCCTGTCCGCCGCCCTCGGCTGCCCGGTGGTGCCGCTGGTGGCCAGCCGCCGCCGGGGGCTGGACGCCCTGAAGAAAGCCTGCGCCGGGGGTGTCTCTGCCCCGGCTCCGGTGCCCTATCCCGAGGCGGTGGAACGGGCAATTGCCGCCCTGCGTCCGGCCCTCGGCGGACAGACCCGTCATGATCCGCGCTGGCTGGCAGTGCGGCTGCTGGAAGCGACCCCGGACTCCGATTTTGCCGCCGCCGTCTTCACCGCCACCCCCGGCCTGCGGGAGCAGGTGGAGGCCGTGCGGCAGACACTGGAACGCGAGGGCGGCGAGGATGCCGACATCCTGATCGCCGATGCCCGCTATCAGCTGATCGGGCGGATCACCGCCACCGCCTGCCGCCGCCTGCACGAGATTTCCCCGGCCCTGACCCGGCGGCTGGATGCGATTGCCCTCAACCGGTTTCTCGGGGTGCCGCTGTTTCTCGGCATCATGTACCTGATGTTCGTGCTGACCATCAGCGTCGGCGGTGCCTTCATCGACCTGTTCGATCAGGGGGTCGGTGCCCTGCTGGTGGACTGGCCGGAGCAGCTTCTGACCGCCGCCGGAGCCCCCGGCTGGCTGATGGTGACGGTGACCGGTCTCGGCAGCGGCATCCAGACCGTCGCCACCTTTGCCCCGGTGATCGGCAGCCTGTTTCTGGTGCTGTCGGCGCTGGAGGATTCCGGCTACATGGCCCGGGCCGCCTTTGTGATGGACCGCGCCATGCGCGGCATCGGCCTGCCGGGCAAAGCCTTTGTGCCCCTGATCGTCGGTTTTGGCTGCAATGTTCCGGCGGTGATGGCCGCCCGCACGCTGGACAGCCACCGCGACCGGGTGATGACGGCGATGATGGCCCCGTTCATGGCCTGCGGGGCCCGTCTGCCGGTGTTTGCGCTGTTTGCCGCCGCCTTCTTCCCCAGCGGAGGCCAGAATGTGGTGTTCGGCCTGTATCTGCTGGGCATCGCCGTGGCGGTCATCACCGGCCTGATCCTGAAAACCACCCTGCTGCGCGGCGAAGCCGCCCCGTTTGTGATGGAACTGCCGCCCTATCACATCCCGACCCTGCACGGCATTGTCTGGCATGCGTGGCAACGGCTGCGGGACTTCCTGCTCCGGGCCGGTCAGGTGATTGTGCCGATGGTGCTGGCCTTGAGCCTTCTGTCCTCCTTCACCCCCGCCGGGGAGTTCCGCAAGGACGCCGGGCGGGAGTCGATTCTGGCGGCGGTCAGTTCCGCCGTCAGCCCGGTTCTGGCCCCGATGGGTCTGCGGGAGGACAACTGGCCCGCCACTGTCGGCCTTGTGACCGGCATTTTCGCCAAGGAAGCGGTGATCGGCACCTTGAACAGCCTGTACGGCAGCGCCGATACGGCAGAGGAGGGCACTCCCTTCGTGCTGGCGGACGCCCTGCAAAAAGCTGTCGCCACCGTCCCCGCCAATCTGGCGGCGCTGGGGCAGGCGGTGCTGGATCCGCTGAAGCTCGGCACCCTGTCGCAGGACAGCACGGAAACCACGGCGGCCCTTGGCGTCAACGCCAGTGCCTTCGGGGCGATGACCGCCTATTTTGACGGCGGGGCCGGAGCCTTGGCCTATATGGTGCTGATCCTGCTGTACACCCCCTGCGTTGCCACGCTGGGGGCGATCCGGCAGGAAGCCGGGGGGCGGTGGGCCGCCTTCGCGGCGGGCTGGACCACCTCGGTGGCCTATGTGATGGCGGTGATGATCTATCAGGGGGCCACCTGGCTGAACCATCCGGGGCCTTCCGCCCTGTGGATCGCCGGGGGCTGTGCCATCCTGCTGCTGGGGGTCACCCTGCTGCGGCAGATCTCCAACCGGGGCCTGAGGGCGGCATCATGAGTCTGATTGCCCTGAAAACCTGCCTGCAACAACGGCGGCAGGCCACCCTGAGTGAACTGGCCCTGCATGTCGGCAGCAGCACCGATGCGGTGCGGGATGCCTTGCAGATCTGGGTCGGCAAGGGCAGGGTCCGCCGGATCGGTGGCGGATCCGACGCCGCCGGAAAAGCCTGCGGCAGCGGCGGCTGCAAAGGCTGCCACGGCCCGGAGGAAACCTATGAATGGGTTGATCCCTGAGCAGGCTGTGACCGAAACCGGATCAATCCGGGATATGCGACATCGCAAACCCCGAACCTCAACGCAGGCCGTAGGCCCGCAGCTTCTGGGCGATGGTGGTGTGCGACACCTTCAGCCGCTCCGCCAGCCGCCGGGTGGACGGATAGCGGGGCCACAGCCGGGCCAGCAGATCCCGCTCAAACGCCGCCTGCGCACTGTCCCAGTCCGCCGGATCGGCTGCCGGGTCCTCTCGCGGCGTTTCCGGGGCCGGTCCTTCTCCGGCCAGCGGCGGAAGGGGAGGGGGAGGGAGAACCGGCGCGTCCCCCAGATCAAAGGCCGCCGCCTCCAGCAGCGGGGCATCGGTCAGGGTCAGGGCCCGGAACAGCACGTTCTGCAACTGCCGCACATTGCCCGGCCAGTCATAGCGGCACAGGGCCTGCCGGGCCGCATCGGTCAGGCGCGGCACCGGGCGGCCAAGGCGGGCGGCGGTGCTGTCGAGAAAACTGTCGATCAGCACCGGAATGTCCTCTCCCCGGCGGCGCAGCGGCGGCACATCAACCTGCAACACCGACAGACGGTACAGCAGATCCTCGCGGAAGGTCTTGTCGGCACAGGCCGCCGCCAGATCGCGGTGGGTGGCGCTGACAATCCGCACGCTGACCCGCCGCTCCTGCTTTCCCCCCACCCGGCGGAAGGTGCCATCGGCCAGAAAGCGCAGCAGCTTGCTCTGCACGTAGGGCGACATCTCGCCGATCTCATCCAGGAACACCGTGCCGCCGTCGGCCAGTTCCAGCAACCCCAGCTTGCCATCCCGCGCCGCGCCGCTGAAGGCTCCGGGGGCGTAGCCGAACAGCTCGCTCTCCACCAGTGTTTCCGGCAGGGCGGCGCAGTTCAGGGCCAGAAACGGGGCGTCATGACGGCGGCCCGCGCCATGGATCGCCCGGGCCACCAGTTCCTTGCCGACCCCGGTTTCCCCGCCGATCAGCACCGGAGCATCAACATCGGCAAAGCGCCGGACCCGGTCCTTGACCGCCAGAATCGCCGGACAGGTGCCCAGAATCGCATCCAGCGACCCCTGTTCCCCCGGGCCGACCCGGGCCAGCGCCTGCCCCAGCCGCTGCGGATGCCGGAACACCACAATTCCACCGCCGGTTCCCCCGTCCGGCCCGGCCACAGCGGGGGAGGGGATCACCTCCACCATCCACGCCTGCCCGTTCAGGGTCACCGGCTGGGCCTGCGGCTGGCCCCGGTCGAGCATGGCCCGCACCGGATCAGGCAACACCGCCGCCCCGTCCAGAATCGCCTGTGCTGCCCGGTTGGCTGCGGCAAGACCGCCGCCGGGCTCCGCCACCACCAAAGCATCGGGGTAACTGTCGGCCAGCAGTTCCAGCGCCTGCTGGCGACGGTCGCCGGGCAGGGCCTCCACCGGGGTCACCGCCCACAGACCGGGCACCGCCAGCAGGGCGGCGCGCAGACCATCCAGTCCCGGCGGGCGCAGGCCCGGCAGCTCGGCGTAAACATGGTGGGTCACCACCTCCAGCCGCCGCACATCGTGCCCGGCCCCGGCGATCACCGTCAGAATCTCGCCGGTGATGCCGACCCGGTTATCGGCGTGAATATCCAGCAGCATCGACCCTCCGGTGTCAGATTTTTCTTACACTGGAAGATTATCTTTACATCCGCCGCCTGACAAGAGACGCAAACCGTAAGAAATTTCTTACACACCCCTCATAAACCGCTGATTTTCCCCACTGGCACGGTTCCTGCGATGACATCCCCACAACAGAAAGGCCCGCCACGGGCCAAACACGGGAGATGTTTCATGTCGAAGACCAGCGATACCGCCCAGAAGACCCCCGGTTTCGCCACCCGCGCCATCCACCATGCCTATGATCCGCAGGATCACAACGGCGCGCTGGTGCCGCCGGTCTACATGACCTCCACCTTCGCCTTCCCCGATGCCGCCACCGGTGGCCGCCGCTTCGCCGGGGAAGATCCGGGCTATATCTACACCCGCCTCGGCAACCCGACCCTGCGCCTGCTGGAAGCCCGTCTGGCCGAACTGGAAGGCGGCGAGGCGGCGATGGTCACCGGCTCCGGCATGGGGGCGATCACCTCCACCCTGTGGACGCTGGTCAAGCCGGGGGACGAAATCATCGTCGATAAAACCCTGTACGGCTGCACCTTCGCCTTCATGCGCCATGGTCTGGCCCGCTTCGGCGTGACGGTCAGCCATGTTGACCTGACCGATGCCGCCGCCCTGCGCGCCGCCATGACCGAAAAAACCGCCGTGGTCTATTTTGAAACCCCGGCCAACCCCAACATGCGGGTGGTGGACATCCGCACCGTCTCCGCCATCGCCCACGAACAGAACGCGGTGGTGGTGGTGGACAACACCTACTGCTCGCCCTACCTCCAGCAGCCGATCAGCCTCGGTGCCGATCTGGTGGTGCATTCCGCCACCAAGTATCTGGGCGGCCACGGCGACCTGACCGCCGGGGCGGTGATCGGCCGGGCGGAGATGATCACCTCGATCCGCTTCTTCGGCCTGAAGGACATGACCGGTGCCGTGCTGTCGGCAATGGACGCCAGCCTGATCATGCGCGGCCTGAAGACGCTGGAACTGCGGATGGACCGTCATTGTTCCTCCGCCCAGACCGTCGCCGACATGCTGGAAGCCCATCCGGCGGTGGCGCGGGTCTACTACCCCGGCCTGTCCAGCCATCCGCAGCACGATCTGGCCAAGGCGCAGATGAAGTTGCCGGGCGGGATGATCGCCTTCGAACTGACCGGCGGCTATGACGCCGGGATCCGCCTGATGGACAGCCTGTCGATGATCGTCTGTGCCGTCAGCCTTGGCGATGCCGAAACCCTGATCCAGCACCCGGCCAGCATGACCCATTCCAGCTACACCCCGGAGGAACGCGCCGCCTATGGCATCTCCGAAGGGCTGATCCGCCTGTCGGTCGGGCTGGAAACCCCGGCCGACATCCTCGCCGACCTCTCCACCGCGCTGGATGCCCTGTCCGCCCCGGTCAGGGCGGCGGCGGAATAAAACCGGCATCCCGGCGGGGCGGGTGGGGCCTGTCCCCCGCCCGCCCCGCCGGGATCACCGTTCCAGTTCCGCCAGCAGCAGATTGGTCGCCCGCAGGCGTCCGGCAAAAATCAGGGCGATATTTTCCAGCAACCGGAACGCCAGATCCGGAGAGGTCTGCTTCAGGGCCCGGAAATCCGCCGCCGCCAGCCGGTAGACCACGGCAGGGGCCGCAACCTCGACACTGGCCGAGCGCGGATGCGGGTCCAGCACCGCCATTTCCCCGAAGATACTGCCCCGCGTCAGGCTCTGGACCCGCAGCTTGCGGTCGGTGCCCGCCAGATCAATCACCACATCAACCTGTCCGGCAGCGACGAAATAGACACTGTCCGGCGGATCGCCCTGCCGGAACACGGCATGACCGGAGGGCAGAACATGGCGGGTCATCACCGCCCGCAGGGTCTTCAGCTGATGCAGATCCAGTCCCCGCAGCACCGCCGGAACCCCACGCCGCCCTGCCGTCGCCACCATCCCCGGCTGTGCCGTCAGGGCGGCTTCGCAGCAGGCCACCGCCCGGTCCACATCCGGCTGGAAACAGTCTTCCCCCAAGGCCGCGACCGTGCCGAGACGGTCGAAAATCCGCCACAGACGACGGTCTGCCTCCTCCCGCCGCCGTTCCGGGCCAACGGGCAGGCCGGGGGTGATCCGGCGTTCGCGCTCCACATAGGCCAGAAACAGGGCACCGCCCCGCCGCCGCAGCCGGGCGCTCCAGCGTTCCACCGCCCGCGCCCCGGTGGCATCGGCATCCTTGGCCCGGCGCAGATCGATCACCACATACTGCACGCCCTCGGCCATCAGGCTGTCGAGGCAGGCCTCCAGCGCGGCGACGGAGCCGAAGAACAGCGCCCCCTCCAGCTCAATCACCGCAATGCGGTGGCCGTGCTGCTCAATCAGCGCCGCCCGCTGCGGGTTGCCACTGATGCGGGCCGTCAGCACCGTCGCGCGATAGCAACGGCGGACCGGGCTGTGTGCCATCCGCACCACAAACAGCAGCAGCGTCAGCAGAACACCGGTCGCCACCGCCACCACCAGCGAAAAGGTCAGCGTCGCCACCACCACCACCAGCACCGCCGCCAGATCCCCGCGCGGCCAGCGCCCCGGCCCCTGCCGCAGCAGACCCAGCGTCCAGCGGTCGAACAGGCCGAGGGCCACCACCACCAGCAACCCGGCCATCACCGCCCGTGGCAGGCCCGCCACCAGCCCCCCGGCCACGGTCACCAGCATCAGCGTTCCCCCGGCCACCAGCAGGGGGCCAAGGGCAGACCGGCTGCCGCCGCCGACCAGAGCCCCGGCCCGGGCCACTGAGCCGGAAGACGGCAGCATCCACAGCAGCCCGACCGCCATGTTCCCGATCCCCTGCGCCAGCAGTTCCCGGTCCCCGGAGGACCGTCGGCCGGTCAGGGCATCCAGCGCCGCCGACGCCAGCAGTGCATCAAGGCTGTTGAGGGCCGCCATCGACAGCGCCGCCGGGATCAGCACCGCCAGCAGGCCGCCGCTCCAGCCGGGCAGCGCCGCCAGCACCGCTGACAGGGCGGCAGTCTGCGGCAATCCGCCGTCCGGCAGCGGGCCGATGGTGCCGCCCAGCCCAAGCCCCGGCATCAGCACGGTCAGAAGATGATAAACCCCCGCCCCGGCCACCAGCCCGACCAGAGACGGGGGAACCCGCCGCAGCCAGCGCCCGGCCACCATCATGAGTCCGGCGGCAGCCAGTCCCAGCAGCAGCGGCCCCGGGTGCAGCGCCTGCCAGACCGCCAGCGGACCGGCCGCCAGCACCGCCGCCGGAACACCGGTCAGGGGCGCAATCTGGCTGAACAGAATCAGCAGGGCCGACCCATTGAAAAACCCGGCCACCACCGGATAGGGAATAAAACTGACCAGCCGCCCGACGCGCAGCAGGGCAAACAGCACCTGTATCAGGCCGGACCCGGTCACAGCCAGCTGCGCCAGCGCGAGAACCAGCAGCGGATCGGCCCCCGACAGCCCCGGCAGGGCCGCCAGCTGTGCCAGCATGGTCCCATAGACCAGTGCGGTTGCCGCCCGTGGCCCGCTGACGGTGGACGGATTGCTGCCCAGCCCCACCGCCAGAAAACCGTGAACCACCGACGACAGCAGCGCCGCGACAATCCCAAAACCGGTCCACTGCGGCCCCAGCGCCGCCGTGGCAATCGCCCCGTAGGCCATGGTCTGCGGTACGGAGGCGATCAGGCACGACAGCGCCCCGGCGATCTCCCGCTGCGGATGGCGGACCAGAAAGCGGTCGGTCAGGGTCGGGAACAGCCAACGGAGCAGGCCCCGTGCCCGGTGCGGTTTAAGCTGAAAAGCTGACACGGTGGCGGGTGTCCCGAAACTGTCATACAGAGAGATCCGGGCTTAGGTCAGTGCCTGTATGAAGTCATGTTAAAGTCTGATGAAACGTCATAATGATAAACGTACGGTGACGGGCCGCCCAGACAGGGGAGATCAGACCGGGAAGATCCCTCAGTTCCGGCTGATCAGTTTCCAGCTGCCGTCCGCCTGACGGCAGGCGGTGCCATAGGCCGTGGACGGCTGGCCGCCGACCGTCACCGTCTGCCGGTAGTCCCGGCAATGGCCCCCACTGCTGTCGGTGCCGCCGCGCAGCGGGGGTGAAACCGGCGGCGGACTATACGGGCCGGGAGACGGATAGACCGGAGACGGATAGACCGGGGACGGATACCAGGACCAGCGGCTGCCGACAATCCACCACCAGCCTTCTCGGCCATCATGGCGGCCCTGCCACCACGCGCCCCGGTGCCACAGATCATCATCGGCGCTGCGGGAGGGGGGAGGGCTATAGCCACGCGCCGGAGCAGGCTGCCCCCTCCGGCCCCCATCGCCCGGACTGTCATGCCCCGGTCCTGCGGAATCCCTCCGGAAATCGGCCTGCGCCGGGGCCATCACCGCCACCAGCGCCATCAGTGCCAGACCGGCAGCCGCCACAAGACCCTTCATCTCATCTTTACTCCACCGCACCGGGGCCAATCACGGGATCCCCGGATGATACGCACGGCGGGACGGTTTCCGGCGGCGGGCTGTCAGAGGGGCCGGAGTCTGCGCCCATTCCCGGCCCATGCCGGACCCCGTGGTCCGGGTGGGACACAAAATACGACTTTCCGCGCCTGCGAAGCCCGGAAAATCAATTTTATGCGGTATACTTTCTATATATTCGCAGAACTATGCTTATTTTTGGCAATTCATGATAGATGTTCCTTCCGCTGTCAAGACACGGTAAAAATCGGGTCAGGATGAATGGCCGGATATTTGATCCGCCGGGCCTGACAGCAGCGCCCCGGACCCCGGCTGATCGGTCACTTTCTCTTCGGGTTGCATCGCAATGAAAGTCCTTGTTCTCGGCAGTGGGGTCATCGGAACAACCTCGGCGTGGTATCTGGCCAAGGCCGGTCACGAAGTGACCGTGATCGACCGTCAGGACGGCCCGGCGCTGGAAACCTCCTTCGCCAACGCCGGCGAAGTGTCCTTCGGCTATTGCAGCCCGTGGGCCGCCCCCGGCATTCCGATGAAGGCCGTCAAGTGGCTGATGATGGAACACGCCCCGCTGATCCTGCGCCCGAAGGTTGATGGCGCGATGATGCGCTGGCTGGTGCAGATGCTCAGCAACTGCACCTCGTCCCGCTATGCCCTCAACAAAAGCCGCATGCTGCGGCTGGCCGACTATGCCCGCCAGTCGCTGGCGGAGCTGCGGGCCGAAACCGGCCTGACCTATGACGAGCGGATGAAGGGCACCCTGCAACTGTTCCGCACGCAGGCCCAGCTTGATGCCTCCGCCAAGGACGTCAAGGCCCTGAAGGCCGACGGCATCCCGTGCGACCTGCTGGACCCCGACGCCTGCATCCGGGTGGAACCGGCACTGGCCCGGGTCCGCCACAAGATTGTCGGCGGTCTTCAGACCCCGCTGGATGAAACCGGCGACTGCTTCAAGTTCACCAACAATCTGGCGAAGCTGGCCGAAGCGGCGGGCGTCACCTTCCGCTGGAACGAAGAGATCCGCCGTATCGAGGCGCTGGGGGACCGCGTGACCGGCGTCGTCACCGACAAGGGCACGCTGAAGGCCGATGCCGTGGTGGTGGCCCTTGGCAGCTGGTCGCCGCTGCTGCTGAAGGACCATGCGATCCGCCTGCCGGTGTACCCGGTGAAGGGGTACTCGCTGACCATTCCGATCACCAACCCGGAGCTGTCGCCGGAATCCACGGTGATGGACGAAAGCTACAAGATTGCCATCACCCGCTTGGGTGACCGCATCCGCGTCGGCGGCATGGCGGAAATCTCGGGCTATAACAACATTCTGGAACCGGCCCGCCGCCGCACGCTGGAACATTCGGTCACCGACCTGTTCCCCGGCGGCGACATGTCAAAGGCTGATTTCTGGAGCGGTCTGCGCCCGATGACCCCCGATGGCACCCCGGTGATCGGTGCCACCCACCTGAAGGGCCTGTACCTGAACACCGGCCACGGCACCCTCGGCTGGACCATGAGCTGCGGCTCCGGCCGTCTGCTGGCCGATCTGGTGTCCGGCAAGACCCCGGAGATCGATGCCCGTGATCTGGCGATCAGCCGTTACGCCTGATCCGGCCTTTTCCCCTGAGAGACATAGCCCGCCGGAGACGCCTCCGGCGGGCTTTTTGCATTTATGTCGCCGCAGGGTGGCAGAAGGGTCGACGGCCCCGGTGGTTTCCGATAGCCTGACACACTGATTGCCAGACAATATCACCAGACATTTTCCGGTTACTGGTCACTGGCATCCACCACAGCCGCAGGGAACGCCCATGTCAGACCCCCAGACTTCCGGATACAGCCCGCCCGAAACCCCGGCAACCCGCACCCGCTTTGATCTGCCGGACGGGGTGATCTACCTCGACGGCAATTCCCTCGGGCCGCTGCCGGTGGGGGTGGCGGACCGCGTCGCCCGCACCCTGACCGCAGAATGGGGTGGCCAGTTGATCCGGGGCTGGAACAGCGCCGGATGGATGGTGCAGCCGCGCCGCGTCGGCGACCGCATCGCCCGGCTGATCGGGGCCGAGCCCGGCAGCGTGGTGATGGGCGATACCCTGTCGATCAAGGTCTATCAGGCGGTGGCCGCCGCGCTGGCGATGCGCCCGGATCGCCGGGTGATCCTGTCCGATTCCGGCAATTTCCCCACCGACCTGTACATGGTCGAAGGGCTGATCGAAACGCTGGGGCAGGGGCATACCCTGCGGGTGGTGGAGCCGGAGGCGGTGGCCGACGCCATCACCGATGAAGTCGCCGTGCTGATGCTGACACAGGTCGATTACCGCAGCGGGCGGCTGCACGACATGGCCGCCCTGACCGCCAAGGCCCACGCCCACGGCGTGGTGACGGTGTGGGATCTGGCCCATTCCGCCGGGGCGCTGCCGGTGGATCTGGCCGGGGCCAGGGCCGATTTTGCCGTCGGCTGCACCTATAAATACCTGAACGGCGGCCCCGGGGCCCCGGCCTTCATCTATGTGGCCCCCCGCCATGCCGACAGCGCCCGCCCGGCCCTGTCCGGCTGGATGGGCCATGCCGCCCCCTTCGCCTTCGATCCCGCCTACCGCCCCGGCGAGGGGGTGGAGCGGATGCGCGTCGGCACCCCGCCGGTGATCGCTCTGGCAGCGCTGGAGGCGGCGCTGGATGTCTGGGATGGCGTTGATATGGCCCAGATCCGCCGTGATTCCATGGCCCTGTGCGACCTGTTCATCTCGCTGGTGGAAGCCCGCTGCCCGACCCTGACGCTGGCCTCGCCCCGCGACGGCAGCCAGCGCGGCAGTCAGGTATCGTTCCGGCATCCGCAGGGCTATGCGGTGATGCAGGCCCTGATTGACCGTGGCGTCATCGGCGACTTCCGCGCCCCGGATGTGCTGCGCTTTGGCTTTACCCCGCTGTACATCGGGGCCGCCGATGTCCGCCGGGCGGTGGATATCCTGCAACAGGTGATCGACGGGGCCCTGTGGGACCGCCCGGACTACCACAAGAAGGCGATCGTGACATGAGCAAGCCCTATGATCCGGCCCACGAAGGGGCCCAGATGACCTTTGACGGGCGGATGTCCTACGGTGACTACCTCCAGCTCGACCGTATTCTGGGGGCGCAGACGCCCCTGTCCACCGCCCATGATGAGATGCTGTTCATCATCCAGCATCAGACCTCGGAACTGTGGATGCGGCTGGCGCTGTACGAAATCCACGCCGCCCGCGCCGCCCTGCGGGACGGCCAGCTTTCTCCCGCCTTCAAGATGCTGGCCCGGGTCGCCCGCATTTTTGAACAGCTGAACGCGGCATGGGATGTGCTGCGCACCATGACCCCCAGCGAATACACCCGGTTCCGCGATGATCTCGGGCAGTCGTCCGGCTTCCAGTCCTATCAGTACCGGGAAATTGAATTCCTGCTCGGCAACCGTAATCCGGCGATGCTGCGCCCGCATGCCCACCGCCCGGAGATTCTGGTCCGGCTGGAGGAGGAGCTGACCCGCCCCAGCCTGTATGACGAGGCCCTGCGGCTGCTGGCCCGCAACGGCATCGCCGTTCCGGCCGAGGTGCTGGAGCGCGATGTCCGCCAGACCCATCAGGCCCACGATGGGGTGACGGAGGCGTGGCGACAGGTCTATCAGGCCCCGGAACAGCACTGGCCGCTGTATGAGCTGGCGGAAAAGCTGGTGGACTTTGAGGACTACTTCCGCCGCTGGCGTTTCAACCACGTCACCACGGTGGAACGGGTGATCGGCTTCAAACGCGGCACCGGCGGCACCGGCGGGGTACCCTACCTGCGCAACATGCTGGCGGTGGAACTGTTCCCGGAGCTGTGGCGGGTTCGCACCGTCCTGTAACGCCGCCATCAAGGAGCAAACCCCGATGATCTCCCCCACCCGCATCACCGACTGGGATGACGCCTACAGCAACGGTGCCTATATCCCCGGCGGCGACGCCTACCCGCAGCGGTGGGCGGCACAGGCCGCCGCCTTCCGCGCAACCCTCACCGCCGCCGGGCGGGCCGACCTCGACCGGCCCTATGGCAGCGGTGCGCGGGAGCGGTACGACCTGTTCACCCCGACCGGTGCCGCCCGGGGGACGGTGGTGTTCGTCCACGGCGGATACTGGATGGCCTTTGACAAAAGCAGCTGGTCCCATCTGGCCGCCGGAGCCTTGGCCCATGGCTGGGCGGTGGCGATGCCCGGCTATACCCTGTGCCCGGACAGCCGGATCAGCGGCATCACCCGGCAGATCGGGCAGGCGGTGGAGGCCATCGCCGCCCACTGCCCCGGCCCGCTGCGGCTGACCGGCCATTCCGCCGGGGGACATCTGGTCAGCCGGATGGCCTGCACCGATGCCCCGCTGCGGCCGGAGACGGCGGCGCGGATCACCCGCGTTGTCTCCCTCAGCGGGCTGCATGACCTGCGGCCGCTGCTGGCCACCCGGATGAACGCCACCCTGCGTCTGGATGCGGCGGAAGCTGCCGCCGAAAGCCCGGCCCTGCGGATACCGCGCCCGGATCTGCCGGTGATCTGCTGGGCCGGGGCGGAGGAACGGCCGGAATTCCGGCGGCAGAACGCCCTGCTGGCCTCGGTCTGGCAGGGTCTGGGGGCGGCAACCGCCGTCGTCGAATCCCCCGGACGCCACCACTTTGATGTCATCGACGCTCTGGCTGACCCGGACTCCGCCCTGATCCGGACCCTGCTGGCAGACTGACAGCCATCAACACCGAGAGAGATCTGGCCCGCCGGAGGAGACTGCGGAAACCCCGGGGTTCCCCCGTCCTCACTCTCCTGATACCTCCCCACAGCCACCTCTGGCGGCACACCCTGAATAGAAGTACATACAGACACAATCACCCCCGGCGGAATGCCCCCTTGGGCCATGACGCCGGATCCGGTCTGTATTTTACGGAAGCGAAATGAATGACCGAAAGGGATTATGCTCTGTGTGGCTGGCGCGTCCGCAGCGTGTTGCCCCTGCCCGAACTGGCCCTCTGGACAGGTCCAGACGAAGCCGCCGTCGATGTGTGGATTAACGCCGGAGCCTTGCCTGCGGTCCCGGCCTCAGCCCCGTGGCTGGCGGTGGACAGCCAAGGATCCGTCCGCCTGCGGGTTCCCGATCTGGCGCAGTTTCTGATCGAAGGAGGCCGCCGGATCACCGTCGATATCCTCGGTCAGGAGACGGCTCCCGCCTGGCGCCTGTTCCTGCTGGGGATGGCAATCGGCGTTCTGTGTCACCAACGCGCAACGTTCCCCCTGCATGCCGCATCCCTGAGCATCGGTGGCCGCACGGTGGCCCTTCTGGGGGCCAGCGGTGCCGGAAAATCCACCCTGGCGTTGGCCCTGCTGCGCCGGGGGCATCATTTGCTGTCAGATGACCTGACTGTTCTTGACCCCGCAAACAGGACCGTTCTGCCGTCTTTCTGCCGTCTTAAGGTGTGGCGAGATACGCTTGAGGCGATGGGGGAGGATATGACCGGATTGCAACGGGTGCGCGACGCACTGGAAAAGTATGACCTGCCCCCCAGACAGGACTTCGATACATCGCCGCGTCGGCTGGAGGGTGTTCTGCTGTTGGCACGTGGCAAGGCCCCGGAGCGGATTGCCGTGCCTGCAACAGCGGCAGTTCCGTTGATCCTCAGCCATGTGTCCCGTCCTTCCGTCGGCCGGATGCTCGGCCGGCAGGCTGATCTGTTCAGGGCCGCCGGGGGGCTTGCCGGCACCGTTCCGGTGGCACGGCTGATCCGGTCCCTTGACTATGCCGATCTGGGGGAAACGGTCCGTCTGGTCGAAGACTTTATGGACCGGGGATAAGGGGGCAGCCGGTGGAAAACGGATTATTCTGGATCGCCTCCTATCCAAAATCGGGCAATACGTGGGCCCGGTGCCTGATCGACAGCCTCAGCCATGGCGGCGCGGCCCCGGATCTGGAGCAGCTTCACTGGCACTACCCGCAGCCATCGGCCCGTTCGTGGCTGGAAGCCGTCACGGAAGTGCCAACCGACGACCTGACCACAGCGGAACTGACCGGACTGCGCCGCAGCGCCTATCACGCCCTGATCACCGAAACCCCGCTGGCCCGGCTGGTGGCACCGGGGGTCCGGTTCCTGAAAATCCATGATGCCTACGATCCGCACGGCTTTCCGCCGGACCTGACCGCCGGAGCAGTCTATCTGGTGCGTGACCCCCGGGATGTGGCCCCATCGTGGGCCAATCATTCCGGTTCCACCATTGATGAAACCATTACGGAAATGGCACGGCCGGACAAGGCGATCGGACAGAAGACCTCCCACTGGGCCCCAAACGCCCCCGAACAGCTGGGAACATGGTCGGACCACGTCCGGTCATGGCTGGATGGGTTCCCCGGCCCCCTGCTGGTGATCCGGTATGAGGACATGCTGGCCGATCCCCATACCGTCGTCGGACGGTTCGCACGGTTTCTCGGCCTGCCCTCAACCCCCTCCGTCGTGGCGGCAGCGGTGGCAGCCTGCGGCTTCCCGGCCCTTGCCGCCATCGAGGAAGCCCATGGCTTTCCCGAACGGCCAAAAGTCCAGAACCGGTTTTTCCGGCAGGGCAAGGCAGGACGCTGGAAAACCGATCTGACGGCGGAGCAGGCCGCCGCCCATGGCCCCGTCATGGAAAGACTTGGCTATCATCCGTCAGCGGCCCCCTCCTGATTCAACCGGCCACGCCCCCGCTGCCCGGAAACAGGGGGTGGAATACCTGGCCTGACCGGCGCAACCACCCCGCGCCCGGACCGCAGGGGTGCCGGACTGTGCCGCCACAGCCAGCCGGACCTGCCTTGATCCTGAACGGTCCCGGTGCCCCTGCTCCCCGGGACGGACGCCGGACCGTCCACGGCTGGATCCACGCCGCAGACTGATGGTCCGTACAATCAGAGAACAGCACACCAACCCCGGATTACTCTCCAATAAAACCGATCGTTCTCTTCAAGTACACGCCTGAAAATAATGACGGTTCTTAACTTCCTCCCCGCATGCCCCTCTGCTATATGTAAATTTTGAAATTAACGTCAAGGATATAAGGAGAATTCTGATGGAACCGAAAGCACCGATTGCGGTCGGGCCTCCCTCCCCCTCCCAGACACTCACCGCGCCTCAGGCCGGTGGCCGTGAGCCTTGGGCCAGCCCCCGGCTGAGCATTCTGCCCGCCGATCAGACTGCCGACGGGTGGTCCCCCGGCAATGACGGCCAAGGGGTTATGTCAGGTTCATGAGTGATTTTGCCGGTCTGTGGCGGCTTGACGGGCGGCCGGCAGATCACCATGATTCCGTCAGGCTGGCACAGGGCCTGGCGGGTCGCGGAAGTGCCGATCCCCGTATCTGGCGTCAGGGATCATTTACCCTCGTCCATCGCCAGCATGTCTTCACCCCCGAGGATGACCGCGAGCGGATGCCCCTGACCGGGCCGTCCGGGGCGGTTCTGGCAGCAGATGTCCGCCTGTCGAACCGGGGCGAACTCGCAGATACCCTGGGCCTGTCCGGTAACGCGGCAGCCCTTCCCGACGGAGCCCTGTGCCTGAGGGCACTGGAACGGTGGGGGACCGACGCCGTGTCGCGGTTTTATGGCGACTTCGCGCTGGCCCTGTGGCTGCCGGGGGAACACCGGCTGGTGCTGACCCGCGATCCATCGCAGAACCGGTCCCTGTTCATCCACCGCAGCGCCCATCTGATTGCCTTCTCAACCCGGCTCCGCCCGCTGCTGGCCCTGCCGGAGATCCCCCGGGATCTCGATGATCTGGCGGTGGCCGATCATCTGATCCTGAACACCGAACCCGGGGACCGGACGATTTATGCCGGGATCAACCGGGTCCGCATGGGACATACCCTGACCCTGACCCCGGAGGCGACACGGTCGCACCGCTGGTGGTCCCTGCCGCATCCCGGAACCCGGCGCTTCAGCCGCCATGAGGACACGGTGGCCGCCGCCGCCGAAGTGATCGACCGGACCGTTGCCGGATCCGTCCGCGCGGTCGGCATGGTCGGTGCCTCCCTCACCGGGGGGCTCGACAGCCCGACCGTCCTGCTGTCGGCCCGCCGCTGCCTTGAGCCGGACCGGCTGATCGCCCTGACCCGGATCCCGGGGGGACCAACCCCGCAGAATGGCCCGATCCGCTTTTATGATGAAGCCTCCCGCGCCCGCGCCTTCGTTGACCATCACCCCGGCCTGATCTGGCATCCGGTCGGCGAGGATGGGCAGGACTGGGGCGAATCTGACCGCCGCCGCTGGTTCCTCGAAGCAGGAACCCCCGCCGATAACCTGATCAACGGAGCCTGGTTTTTCCCGCTGTTCCGGTTCATCACCGCACAGGGCGGGCGGGTGATCCTGAACGGGGAGGGTGGAAATCACTTTTACAGTTCTCACGGGGGAACGGTGGAAACGGCCCTGCTGCGTCAGGGGCGGCTGCTGGCCCTGACGCGCCTGCTGTGGCAGCGCAGCCGGAGAAGCGGGCAGAGCCTTCCGGCCCTGATCCGGCACCGGCTGCTCGCCCCGCATGAGCCGCTGTGGCTGCGCGGCCGACGCAAGGGATGGACAACCCCGTGGGGACGGTTCGCCGCCCTCAACCCCACCTTCGCGGCGGACATGAACATGCTGGACCGCCTTGACCCTGACCGTTACCGGGTCCGGACCGGCAGCCCTCATTCGTCGGTGCAGACAACCCGGGAGTGGTTTCAGGGGGATGAAGGGGTCGGGCAGTGGGCGGTGGCGGCCCGGGCCCTGCACGGCGTCGACTGGCGGGCACCGCTGGGCGACCGCCGGGTCATCGAATTCTTCGCCAGCCTGCCGCTGGAAGACTTCATCCGCGACGGAGAACCCCGTTCGCTCGCCCGGGCCGTTTTGGCCGGACAGGTGCCGGATCAGACACGGCACGAAACCCGCCGGGGCAGCCAGCTCGGCGAATGGTTCTCGATCCTGACCGCCCGGCGCCCGCAGATGCTGGCCTCGCTGGAACGCCTCAAGGCATCGCGGACCGCCGGGCAGGTCGTCGATCTGGCCCGGCTGGAAAGCCTGCTGCTCGACTGGCCCGCAGATCTCGAAGCCGCAGAAAAGCGGCGGATGGAGTATTATTTCCTGCTGACCCGGGGACTGGAAACCGCCGAATTCCTTGCCTGGCATGAGGGCGGCAATCACTGAAACACCGCGCCTGACAGAAGGATCAGGCGCGGTGTTCCGGGCATTCAGGATCAGGGCCGGTTTACTTTCCGGCCTTCGAGGCTTCGTAACGGGCCTTATTCTCTTCGTTCGGCGGATACAGGCCGGGCAGGGGGGTTCCGGCTTCCACCTGCTCCATGATCCAGCCTTCCAGCCGTTCCTGTTCCGGGCCCAGCTTGACCACCTCATCAACCAGCGCCGCCGGAATCAGCACCGCGCCGTCATCATCCACGACGATCACATCATCCGGGTAGACCGCCACGCCGCCGCAGGCGATCGGTTCCTGCCAGTTGACGAAGGTCAGCCCGGCCACCGACGGCGGGGCGGCCACACCGCTGCACCACACCGGCAGGCCGGTGGCCAGCACCCCGGCGACATCGCGCACCACGCCATCGGTGATCAGGGCGGCAACACCCTTCTTCGCCATGCGGGCGCACAGGATATCGCCAAAAATCCCGGCATCGGTGATGCCCATGGCATCAACCACGGCGATGCAGCCTTCCGGCATCGCCTCAATCGCCGCGCGGGTGGACTTCGGCGAGGACCACGATTCCGGGGTTGCCAGATCTTCGCGCGCCGGGACGAAGCGCAGGGTGAACGCCCGGCCGACCAGACGCGGCTGCCCCGCCTTCAGCGGACGCGCCCCGCGCAGCCATACATTGCGCAGCCCCTTCTTCAGCAGGATGGTGGTGATGGTCGCGGTGGTGACCTTCGACAGAACCTCAACGATTTCGGCATGAGTGGCCATAACAGGATCCTTTCAGGGTCAGATCAGAGGCTGGGAATCAGGCCGCCATCCACACGGATGACGCTGCCGGTCAGATACGCGGCGCGGGTGCTGGCCAGAAACGCCACCACATCGCCGTATTCCTCGGGGTTGCCGTAACGGCCGACCGGGATGGAAGCGATGCTTTCCGCCGCCACCTCCTCCACCGGGCGGCCTTCGCGCCTGGCCTTCTGCTCATCAAGGAAGGTGATGCGCGGTGTGGCGATGCGGCCGGGCAGAACGATATTACTGGTGATTCCGTCCCGCCCGACTTCCCGCGCCAGCGTCTTCGACCAGCCGACAAGGGACACCCGCAGGGCGTTGGACAGGCCAAGGTTGGGAATCGGCGCCACCACCCCGGAGGAGGTGGAGGTGATCACCCGGCCCCAGCCCCGGGCCTTCATGCCCGGCAGCACCCGGTCGGTCAGGCTGATCACCGACAGCACCATCGACTGGAAGTATTTGGCCCACACCTCGGCAGACTGCCCGGACACCGGGGTCGGCGGCGGGCCGCCGGTGTTGTTGACCAGAATATCCACCGGGCCGAAGATTTCCTCGATCCGGCTGACATTGCCGTCAATCTGGCTGAGGTCGCCAAGATCCCAGGTCAGCGGCAGGGCGCGGCCATGGCGCGGCGGTCCCGCCACATCCCACGTCAGGGGCAGGGCCCGGCCCCCGGTTTCGTTGATCTCGGCAGCGGTCCGTTCGACCGCCTCCGTCGACAGATCCCCAAGCGCCACCTGTGCGCCCTCGCGGGCCAGCGCCCGGGCAATCGCCCCGCCAAGGCCACCCCCGGCCCCCAGAACCAGCGCGGTTTTTCCCTGAAGTCCCAGATCCATAAGCGTTTTATCCTTCTTCTCGGCAGAGGGGAGGGGGGTTAGGCCAGCGTGGCGCAGGCGGCGGCAATCCGGGCGCAGGCGGTTTCCAGCCGCTCCGTCGCCGTGGCGAAGGAAATGCGGAAGTAGGGGGCCAGACCGAAGGCCGATCCCGGCACCACGGCCACCCCGGCGTCTTCCAGCAGGAAGGTGGCGAAATCCACATCGCTGCCGATCACCCGGCCATCCGGGCGGCGGCGGCCAATCATTCCGGCACAGGAGGGGAACAGGTAGAACGCGCCGTCCGGGGTGCGGCAGGACAGGCCATCAATGCTGTTGAAGGCGGTCAGGCACAGGTCGCGGCGGTTCTGGAACACCGCATTGCGCTCGGCGAGGAACTCCAGCGGGCCGGTCAGGGCCGCCACCGCCGCTGCCTGACTGACGGAACTGGGATTAGTGGTGCTCTGCGACTGGATGGTGGCCATGGCGCGGATCAGGGCTTCCGGCCCCCCGGCATAGCCGATGCGCCAGCCGGTCATCGCATAGGCCTTCGACACCCCGTTGCAGGTCAGGGTCCGGTCGAGCAGGCGGGGTTCCACCGCGCCGATGGTCACGAACTCCCAGCCGTCATAGCGGATGTGTTCATACATATCATCGGTCAGGATCATCACCTGCGGGTGTTGCAGCAGCACATCGGCCAGCGCCCGCAGCTCTGCCGCCGTATATCCGGCCCCGGTGGGGTTGCTGGGGGAATTCAGCACCAGCCAGCGGGTGCGCGGGGTGATCACTGCCTGCAATCCGGCGGCTGTCAGCTTGAACCCATCGTCCTCGCCGCAGGCGACCGTCACCGGCACCCCACCGGCCAGCCGCACCATGTCGGGGTAGGACACCCAGTAGGGGGCGGGGATGATCACCTCATCCCCCTCATCCAGCGTTGCACACAGGGCATTGTACAGCACCTGTTTGCCACCGGTGCCGACGCTGATCTGGGCCGGGGTATAGGTCAGGCCGTTTTCCCGCTGGAACTTCTCGACAATGGCGCGCTTCAGCTCCGGGGTGCCGTCAACATCGGTGTATTTGGTCTGTCCGGCATCAATCGCCGCCTTGGCCGCCGCCTTGACATGGTCCGGCGTATCAAAGTCCGGCTCGCCCTGCGACAGGCCGATGATGTCACGCCCCTGACGGCGCAGCTCGTTGGCAAGGCGGGTGATGGCAATGGTCGGTGACGGCTGCACCGCCGACATGCGGGCGGCGAGGTGAACGGACTGGGACATCGCGGCGGGCTCTCCTGCTACAGGGCTGCTGTGCCTTCAGGATCGCATTCCGGGCTGAAAAGAAAATATGTGGTTTTATGGTTTCAGAGTTCAGAAAATATGGTGTTTACTCTCCCCGGTTCCAGACCGGAGACAGCCATGGATACCCGCTTCCTGCAAACCCTGCTGGCCGTGATCGAGCATGGATCCGTCGCCGAGGCGGCACGGCGGCTGAACCTGACGCCGTCGGCGGTGGTGCAGCGGATCCGGGCGCTGGAAGACGACATCGGCCAGCCGCTGGTGCAGCGGGCCGGGCAGACCATGCAGGCCACCCCGGCGGGGACCGCCATCCTGCCGGAGGCCCGGCGGCTGCTGGCGGCAGAAGCGGACCTGAAGGCCGCCGCCACCGCCGGGCAGGATGTCGGGCTGCTGCGGATCGGGGTGATCAACTCCGTCCTGACCGGGCTGCTGCCCGATGTGATGGTGTCGCTGGAACGCAGCCATCCGGGGATCGAACTGTATATCCTGCCCGGCATGTCCAGCGATCTGCACGACCGCGTCGCCGAAGGGGGGCTGGATGCCGCCATCCTGATCGAGCCGCCGTTCGTGCTGCCCAAAACCCTGCGCTGGACCCCCCTGCGGCGGGAGGCCCTGCTGCTGATCACCCCGCTGTCGGTGCAGGAGGACTCCCCCGCCGCCATCCTGCGGCAGGCCCCGTTCATCCGCTATGACCGCAACCACTGGGGCGGACGGCTGGTTGAGCAGTATCTGCGCCGGCAGCGGCTGCATCCACAGGAACGCCACGAGCTGGACTCGCTGGAAGCCATCACCGTTCTGGTCAGCCGGGGGCTGGGGGTCTCCCTGATTCCCGACTGGCTGCCGCCGTGGCCGGAAGGCACCGACCTCCGCCGGATTGTGCTGCCGGAGGCCCCGGCCCGCACCATCGGCCTGCTGACCCCGGTTGCCTCCACCCGGCAACGGTTGATCGGGGCCTTCTGTGCCGTCGCCCTCCGCCTGTGTGACCATAAGGGGAAGAGCGGCGAAAGGAATGCGCCCTCTGGTGAGGAAGCCACAGTCTCCGTAAGATAGGAGCCCCGGCTGAGAAGGACTCCTGCATGACACCGCCACCGCCGCAGATCCGCATTCCCGCCACCTATATGCGTGGCGGTACCAGCAAGGGGGTGTTTTTCCGTCTGGACGACCTGCCGGAGCGCTGCCGGGTTCCCGGCCCGGCCCGCGATGCCCTGTTGCTGCGGGTGTTGGGCAGCCCGGACCCCTATGGCAAACAGACCGATGGCATGGGGGGGGCGACGTCCAGCACCAGCAAGGCGGTGATCCTGTCGCGCAGCGCCCGGCCTGACCATGATGTGGACTATCTCTATGGGCAGGTTGCCATTGACCGCGCCACCGTTGACTGGTCCGGCAACTGCGGCAACCTGACCACCGCCGCCGGGGCCTTCGCCCTGCATGGCGGGCTGGTCGATCCGGCCCGACTCCCCGATACCGGCCTGTGCACGGTGCGGATCTGGCAGGCGAATATCGGCAGGACCATCCTCGCCCATGTGCCGGTCCACGGCGGACAGGTGCAGGAAACCGGCGCCTTCCTGCTGGACGGGGTGACCTTTCCGGCGGCGGAAATCGCGCTGGATTTCCTCGATCCCGCCGAAGACGGGGAGGGGGCGAGCGGCCTGTTCCCGACCGGGAACGCTAGCGATGTGCTGGTCTGCCCGGACAGTCTGGTGCCCGGGGGACGCCTGACCGTCACCCTGATCACCGCCGGGATTCCCACCATCTTCGTGGCCGCCGCCGACCTTGGCTATACCGGCACCGAAACGCAGGACGCCCTCAATGGTGACCCGGCAGCGCTGGCACGGTTCGAGGCCCTGCGAACCCTCGGGGCGCTGAAGATGGGGCTGATCGACCACCCGGAGCAGGCCGCCACCCGCCTGCATACCCCGAAGATTATCCTCGTCGCCCCACCGGCTGACTATATGACCTCCGCCGGGAAAACCGTGCGGGCCGACGAGATTGATCTGTTGGCGCGGGCGCTGTCGATGGGCAAACTGCACCATGCGATGATGGGCACCGCCGCCATTGCCCTTGCCGCCGCTGCCGCGATCCACGGAACCGTCGTCCATCAGGCCGCCGGGGGAAGGGAGCGGTCCAGCCTCTGTTTCGGCCACCCCTCCGGCACCCTGCGGGTCGGCGCTGCCGCCGAACGGCGCGGCGATGGCTGGGCCATCACCCGCGCCAGCATGAGCCGCAGCGCCCGGATCCTGATGGAAGGCTGGGTGCGGGTGCCCGCCGATTGTTTCTGACCTTTTGTTCTTCCCCCGTTTAACAGGAATGCCCCGATGTCCACCCGTAAAACCCTCCGCCAGCTTGCCGAAGCCCGCCGGGGCGTGATCGTCCCCGGGGCTTTTAATGCCCTGTCCGCCAAGGTGGTGGAAGATCTGGGGTTCGAGGCGATCTATGTCACCGGCGCTGGCGTCACCAACATGTGGTTTGGCCTGCCTGATCAGGGCTTTATGGGGTTATCGGATATCGCCGACCACACTGCCCGCATCCGCGATGCCGTCTCGGTGCCCCTGATCGTTGATGCCGATACCGGTTTCGGCAATGCCCTGAACGTCCGCCACACCGTGCGGACGCTGGAGCGGGCCGGGGCTGACTGCATCCAGCTGGAAGATCAGGTGGCCCCCAAGCGGTGCGGCCATTTCTCCGGAAAGGATGTGATTTCCACCGAGGAAGCGGTGAACAAGATCAAGGCCGCCGTCGATGCCCGGCAGGATGCTGACCTGCTGATCATGGCCCGTACCGATGCGGCGGCAGTCCATGGCTTTGATGCCGCTATTGAGCGGGCACAGGCCTTTGCCGAGGCCGGGGCCGACATTCTGTTTGTCGAGGCGGTGACAACGGCCGAGGAAATCCGCGCCCTGCCACAGCGCCTGCACCAGCCGCAGCTGATGAATATGGTGATCGGTGGCAAGACCCCGATCTTCAACGCCACGGAACTGGCCGATCTGGGCTATGGCATCGTGCTGTATGCCAACGCCGCCCTACAGGGGGCGGTCGCCGGAATGCAGAAGGCGTTGACAGTACTGCGGGATGACAAGCAAGTCACTGAAGCCAGCGGTCTGGTGACGCCATTTGCCGAACGGCAACGGCTGGTCGGCAAACCGGAGTGGGACGCACTGGAAAAGACATACAGCTGAGTGTGAGGGCGGAGGAGGGGGCTCAGCCAGCCTCTTCCGCCATCGCATCCAGATAGGCCTTCACGGAGTCCTTCACGTGGCGGAAGCGGTCCCCACCGAGGTGGGTGCCGCCATACCAGCGGGTGACCACCACGATATGATCGCGCAGACCGGCCCCCTCCAGCGTCCGCAGAATCAGCATGCCTGCGCCACTTTCGCCATCGTCATTCTTCAGGGATCCCTCTTCGCAAAGAAGGGCCCAGGAATTATGGGTCGCCTTAGCGAACTTCTTGTTCCGCTTCAGCTCTTTCAGGAACAGTCGCGCCTCTTCGGCGCTCCGTGCCGGGCCACCGGACACCGCATATTTTGAACCGCGATCGGTCAGGACATGGTCGATGATTTTCATGGCACCAGCATAGGAGCGGGGCAGGGGAGGATCAAGCCCGGGCACTCCTGTTGCCCCATCGTACTGTTCGCAGGGCTTTGCCCTGTCCCCACCAAGGGCCTCAGGCCCTTGGGTCCCGTTTTTCGGAACGTGCTCGGGGGGTATCGGTAAAACCCGCACCACCCCCGAAACGCAAAAGCCCCCCAGCGTAAGCTGGAGGGCTGTTGAGGTATGTGGTTGCGGGGGCAGGATTTGAACCTGCGGCCTTCAGGTTATGAGCCTGACGAGCTACCGGGCTGCTCCACCCCGCGGTGTGGTGTTTC
>NZ_JACIIX010000009.1 GCF_014205675.1 Novispirillum itersonii | reverse complement strand
TGCTGGCAACCGAGGCCGGTCGCGATGACGTGGCACGGGATCGCCGGGTCTGGCGGGCAAAACGTCAGCCCCGGATGCGCCAAGAACCGCATCGGTTGGTTTTTATCGATGAGACCGCGACCACCACGAAAATGACCCGGCTGCGCGGAAGGGCGCGGCGGGGGCAACGCCTCAGATCACACGCCCCATTCGGGTATTGGGGAACCCAGACCTTCATCGCTGCCTTACGATGCGATGCCCTGACGGCACCTTGGGTCATCAACGGGCCAATGAACCGCAAGATCTTCGAAACCTATATCGAGACGCAGCTGGCACCGACATTGCAGCCGGGTGACGTCGTCATCCTCGACAACCTGTCCAGCCACAGGAGCGAGAAGGCCGCGGCCATTCTCAAGGAACGTGGCGCATGGTTTCTGTTCCTGCCGCCCTATAGCCCAGACCTCAATCCCATCGAAATGGCCTTCGCCAAACTCAAGGCTCATCTCCGCCGCATCGGGGCTCGAACCATCAGCGCCCTATGGCAAGCCGTCGGCAGCATCTGCGATCTCTACTCTCCCGACGAATGCTGGAATTACCTCAAGCATGCAGGATATGTATCAGATTAAAGGCTCGATGCTCTAAATCAGATTTACGGAGACGCTTAATTGAAAATATTATTTCTATAAGCCTAAATGTCGTCGCCATAGGCTTGGCGTTGATAGGCTTGCGCCCCGGCTTGATCGTTCAAAAGCGCAATCAATTCTTTCAAGCAGATGGCGTAAAAAGTTGTGTTTGCAGAGCGGATTACATGAGTCAATCCATGATGGCGGCGACGATGTATGTGGTCGAAATCCAATAATGATAGAACTGTATAGTCTTTCTTATACTCGAAACCCATGTCCCAAAATACAGCTAAAGCAACGTCCTTTTGCTTTTTTACTCCACTTTCGAAATCCCTGATTAATCCATCGAGGGAAAATTTGTACTCAAGTATTTGAGGAGGACCAATATAAGTATTTTGAAGCTGCTCTCTGTATACGCCAAGCGGATTATTTACTTCGTCAAATACCAAGTGCTCCATAGGCTCTTCAACTATGAATCTCAGCACCCCGTCATACTGGGCGACCTGAGACGTCGCCAGCAACCGCACCCCTCGGATAACGCCACCTGCGAGTAACTGATTGAACAGAACAATTACATCTTGCTCCGAAAGCGGTTCTGACTGCACTGAAATCTTCCGCGTAGGTAAGAAGAAGTTATCGTTTTTTAACAGGAGCGGATGACTCTCTCCATGCTTCTCTTGCTCTCGAAGCCAGTCATGGAGATGTATCTCGCGCCCGATATCGGGCTCTTCTCCGCTATCTCCCTTTAGAAGGTCGCGCCTACCGGCAAGATGCCCCACAATAAAAACGGCAATTTTTTCGGCGAGCGCCCTCAACTCCGGCTGAAAGCCTTTTCGTCCCAAGTCCGGTTCCGCCCCTGAGAAATGGACGATCACATGAGTTTGATTCTGATGCCCAATGCTTTTAGTGAGAGGGATGGTGATCAAATCGCCCTGGGCCATGTGATTATTGGCCATCTGAAGTCCGCCCCGTAGAATTCGATAGTTCTTTCTTAATTTTGCCTTTACATCATTCAGATTATCCCAAACTGATGTTGAGTAAGCAAAATATCCGTATGCAGAAACGGAATGTTGCTTAATAATAAATCTTTCCTCTTCCGTAATACTTCTAATTTTAGAAATCAATTCTTCTGGATTGAACCAATCAAATAGCCCATTTGAATTGCGATATTTCTCAATAGCCCGACTCGGATCTTTTCCCGCACCTATAGCCGCTTTTTGAGAACTGACTACGGTGCTAAGCCTCTGACTCGCTTTTATTTCTTCATGAGGGTATTTGTATTTTGCTTTACAGCTATTCGAGACATTCGATGTACCGGCGGCATCCACAACTGTAAGATCGAAGCTGATTGAGCTGGCAGCTCCATCTTCAATATTGATATGTCCAAGCGGCGTCTTTACCAAAAGTAGATATAGCCATTGCTCGGGTGTGGTAGCTTGATACCACGAAAGGTTAGACGGGCGCGTATTCTTCCCGCCGAACGTGATCTTAAAGCTCGTTCCTTGGTCTATAGCATTGAAGCGTGTATCCACAGAGGAGGTCGGCAAAACTTGGGGGCGATGCACCGTTCCGGACGAGTCTTCGACCCAGTCTCGGCCATGCCGAAAACGACCGGAAAATTGGAAATGTGGGTTCTTGGTACGAATCTCAAGTTCGTTAAAACCGTATGCGATGTAGGTTGCTCCGACTCCCTTGTTGCCACGACTTGTGGCCTCCTTCTTGAAGGAAATGTTTGGAGCCATGAAAGCACGGAACTGCTCAAGGTGAAAGCCCGTGCCGTTATCAATAATCTGGAAAGAATTTTCCAATAGATTTATTATTATATCAAGCTTTGGGGTAAATTCATCATCACAATCCTGTCGCTTTTCGACAGCATCCATAGCGTTCTGAATTAACTCAGACATCGGATCATATGTTCCGACATAAGATTTAAGGATATTTTTTATTTCTCTTTTCTTTGCTGCTGTTAGTATTTCTAGATCGCTTCTATTGGCTATATCCAAGGGATCCCAGGGCTGAATTTCTGTTTGCTGATCCAAAGTGGTCCCCTCTATGCGCTGCCGTAAATTAGGCCAATGAGCGATTGTCAGTCCGGACGTGCTCGCTGCGTCCAGAATTATAACCTATGATTGTATACCTGAAGCACTCGAACGTGACTACACTCAAAACCTGGACACCTCCGGAAACAGAGGAATCTCTTTTTCCGGAGGTGTCCAACTGGCTGAACATGTGCTTTGCGTGCGCTGTCTGCATTCGCACATCAACGGACATAAAACAGCCCCGCCGGAAGGATCCCGGCGGGGCTGACTGTTTTTTCCCATCACAGACGCCGGATCACTCCACCGTCACGCTCTTTGCCAGATTGCGCGGCTGGTCAACGTCGGTGCCTTTCAGCACCGCCACGTGGTAGGCCAGAAGCTGCACCGGAATGGCGTAGAGGATCGGGGCCACGAACGGATCCACCGCCGGAAGGGTGATGGAGTAAACCGCGCTGTCCTTCATCCGCTCCACGCCGTCGGCGTCGGAGAAGGCGATGACCCGGCCGCCGCGGGCGACGGTTTCCTGCACGTTGGAAATGGTCTTGTCCAGCAGGCTGTCGCCCGGCGCAATCACCACCACCGGCACGCTGTCGTCGATCAGGGCGATCGGGCCGTGCTTCATTTCCCCGGCGGCGTAGCCTTCGGCGTGGATGTAGCTGATTTCCTTCAGCTTCAGCGCCCCTTCCAGCGCAATCGGATAGCTGGCGCCCCGGCCCAGATACAGCACGTCGCGGGCCAGCATCACGTCTTCGGCAATGGCGCGGATGCGTTCGTCGTGGTTCAGCACTTCCCCGGCGCGGGCCGGGACCTCGATCAGCGCCTGCGACAGTTCCGCCTCCCGCGCTGCCGAGATCGCCCCGCGCGCCCGCGCCACCGCCAGCGTCAGGCAGGCCAGAACGGTCAGCTGGGTGGTGAAGGCCTTGGTGGAGGCCACCCCGATTTCCGGCCCGGCCAAAGTCTGGAGGATGGCATGGCTTTCCCGCGCCATCGTGCTTTCCGGCACGTTGACCAGAGACACCACGTGCTGCCCATGCTCCTTGCAATACCGCAGGGCGGCCAGCGTATCGGCGGTTTCCCCCGACTGGGAGATGAACAGCGCCAGCCCGCCGTCTTCCAGCACCGGCTCGCGGTAGCGGAATTCCGAGGCCACGTCGATATCCACCGGCACCCGGGCCACGCTTTCCAGCCAGTATTTGGCGACCAGACCGGCGTAATACGAGGTGCCGCAGGCCACGATCGTCACCCGGCGCACCGTCGCCAGATCAAACGGCAGATCGGGCAGCGACACCGCACGGGTGCTGGGGTTGACCAGCGCGTTCAGGCTGTCGCCGATCACCTGCGGCTGTTCGAAGATTTCCTTCGCCATATAGTGGCGGTGTTCGCCCTTGCCGATCATCGCGCCGGACAGGGCGGAGACATGCACCGCCCGCTCCACCACATCGCCGCCGAGGGTGCGGAACTCCACGCCGTCGCGGCGCACCACCGCCCAGTCGCCTTCTTCCAGATAGCTGAGGCGGTTGGTCAGGTGCGACAGCGCCAGCGCGTCGGAGCCGATGTACATTTCCCCGTCGCCGTAGCCCACTGCCAGCGGGCTGCCCTTGCGGGCGGCGATCATCAGGTTGTGTTCGCCGGTGAAGATGATCGCCAGCGCAAAGGCCCCTTCCAGACGCTTCAGCGCCTTATGGGTGGCGGCCACCGGGTCCACCCCGTTCTGCCAGTAATGGCTGATCAGGTGCACCACCGTCTCGGTGTCAGTGTCACTGCGGAATTCGCAGCCCGCCGCCTGAAGCTCCGCCCGCAGGGTGGCGTAGTTCTCGATGATGCCGTTGTGCACCACCGCCACCCGGCCATCGGTATGCGGGTGGGCGTTGCGTTCCGTCGGCACGCCGTGGGTGGCCCAGCGGGTATGGCCGATGCCGACCGTACCCGGCAGCGGGTCTTCCTTCAGCCGGTTGGCCAGATTGACCAGCTTGCCTTCCGCCCGGCGGCGGTCGATGCCATCGCCGATCAGGGTGGCGATGCCGGCGCTGTCATAGCCCCGGTATTCCAGACGCTTCAGGCCATCAACCAGACGCGGGGCCGCATCCTGCAAGCCAACAACACCAATAATGCCGCACATGTCTGATGTTTCCTTACTTTTTCTTCGCCGGAGAATTACGTTCTGCGGCCTTCGCCGCCAGGGCCAGTTTCGCTGCCCGCTTCACATCCCGGAACCGGGCTGCCCAGCCGGATTTCTGCACCTGTTCGGCCCGGGTGACGCCCAGCGCATCCGCCTCGACATCGCGGGTGATCACCGATCCGGCCCCGATGATCGCGCCATCCCCCACCGTCACCGGAGCGACCAGAGAGGAGTTGGAGCCGACAAAGGCCCCGGCCCCGATGGTGGTCTTATACTTGCCGAAGCCATCGTAGTTACAGGTGATGGTCCCGGCGCCGATGTTGGCCTTGGCCCCGACAAAGGCATCACCGATGTAGGACAGATGGTTAACCTTGGCCCCGGCCTCGACCGTTGCCTTCTTGATTTCCACGAAGTTGCCGATGTGCGCACCTTCGCCGATGTCGGCATCCGGGCGCAGGCGGGCGTAGGGGCCAACGCTGGCCCCGGCGGCCACCGCACAGCCTTCAAAGTGGCAGAACCCCTTGATTTCCACGCCATCGGCCACCGTCACCCCGGGGCCGAACACGGTGAACGGCCCCACCGTCACATCCCGCCCCAGCCGGGTATCCCAGCTGAAATAGGTGGTGGCCGGGTCGATCAGGGTCGCGCCATCGGCCATTGCCTGCTGACGCATGCGGGTCTGGGCGACGGCTTCGCACACCGCCAGCTCGGCGCGGGCGTTGACGCCCATCACCTCCTGCTCCGAGCACGGCACCATCACGCAGGCGCGGCCATCGGCGCGGGCCAGCGCCACCACGTCGGTCAGGTAATATTCGCCCTTGGCATTGTCATTGCGGATGCGGTCCAGCCAGCCCCACAGGGCGGCCCCGTCGATGGCCAGCACCCCGGAATTGCACCAGCGCACCGCCAGCTGCTCCGGCGTTGCTTCCTTGGCCTCGACAATCGCGGTCAGGCTGCTGCCGTCTTCCAGCATCAGGCGGCCATAGGCCCCGGGATCAGCGGCCTCGAACCCCAGCACCGCCACCCCGGCACCGGCGCGTTCCCGCGCGTCAATCAGGGCGCGCACCGTTTCCGGGCGCAGCAGCGGGGCATCGCCGCACAGCACCACCACGGTGCCGGTAAAGCCTTCCAGCGCCGCCCGGGCCTGAAGGGCGGCATGGCCGGTGCCCAGACGGTCGTGCTGCACCACGGTCGGGTGCGGGGCAACCACCCTGGCCACCGCATCGCCTTCCGGCCCGACCACCACCACCAGACGGTCCACCCCGGCCTGTGCCGCCGCCGCCGCCACATGCGCCACCATCGGGCGGCCCAGCACCGGATGCAGCACCTTCGGCAGGCTGGACTTCATACGGGTGCCCAGCCCGGCGGCCAGAACAATCGCGGCAGCAGAAGACGGTGCCATCAAAAAACCCCACAGACCTGAAATGTTGCTCGGATTCCGCCTGCCCTGCCCGAGACCGGCAGAAAAGGGCGGATGGACTGGTGTGTCCGTCGGGAAAGTGCCATATCCTGATGCAACCGGAAAATCAAAACGTGTTTCGTTGTGTTTCAGGTTTTCCTCATTCCCCTTTCTTCTCACCGATAGCGGACGTAAAGATGACTCCCCACCTCCCCGCCCACCTCCCCGCCCTATTGTTTGACCTTGACGGAACGCTGGTGGACAGCGTGCCCGACCTGCTGACCGCCGTGAACAGCGTGCTGGCCGCCGATGACCGCGCCCCGCTGGACCGCACCGCCATCACCGCGATGATCGGCAACGGTGCCCGCAAGCTGATGGAACGGGCCTACCTTTACACCGGCGGCCTGCCCGCCCCGCGCCACGACGGCGAAACCGTCATCGAAACCCTTTATGACCGCTTCATGGAGGTCTACGGCGACCATCCGACGGCGGAAACCACCCTCTACCCCGGCGTGGTGGAAACCCTGACCACCCTGCACGCCGCCGGGCACCCGATGGCGGTGGTGACCAACAAGCCGGAACAGCCCGCCCTCGTCCTGCTGAAAAAGCTGGACCTGCTGAAGTTCTTCTCCGTGGTGATCGGTGGCGGCTCCACCCCGGTGCTGAAGCCCGATCCGCTGCCGCTGACCACCGCGCTGGAGCGCCTGAACGCCACCGGCCGCCCGGCGGTGATGATCGGCGACAGCATCAACGACAGCGCCGCCGCCCGCGCCGCCGGTCTGCCCTGCGTCTGCGTCACCTTCGGCTATTGCCACGGCCCGCTGGAAAGCCTGGGCGCGGATGCCCTGATCGACCACTTCAGCCACCTGCCGCAGGCGGTGGCACAGGTCCTTTCCCCGGCTGCGGCGCTGGCCGGAGCAGACTGATTTTTCCCTGTTGACAGCCGGGAGCCGGATCTATATACATCCGGCTCCCGACGCCGAGGATCTCGGCAACCGGTAAAACGGGCGATTAGCTCAGCGGGAGAGCACACCCTTCACACGGGTGGGGTCACAAGTTCAATCCTTGTATCGCCCACCATGAAACCCTCAAGGGAAACCTTGAGGGTTTCTTGTTTTTGGAATCTTTTCCGGGCTCTGGCGGGGGGCGGGAACCCTCAGGAAAACCACTGTGTCCCCCACCCCGGCCAAAGCCCCGGTCAGGACAGGCCGAACGTTTTCCGCAAACCCGCCTCAACCGGGCCTGAGGGCAGAAAGCGCCGCAGCACGGCCAGAAGAGAGGCCTCGCCCCGGGGTGTCCGCCGCATCCTCCATCGGCCCAATCCGGCAGCAACCACCGTGGCAGCGACCGCCTCCGGCCCCGGCGCCTTGCGGACATTGACCTGAATCGCCCGGGTGACGGCGCTGCGGTCCGCATCGTAGTCCGCAAGACGGGCCACCGCTTCCGGCGCATTGAGATCAAGGTTGGTGTTGGTGAAAGACGGCTCCACCAGCGTGACGCGGACCCCAAAGCGGCGCACCTCGTGATCAAGGGTCGCCGACAGGCCCTCAACCGCATGCTTGGAGGCCGCATAAAGCCCCATATAGGGCGCGGGAAGAAAGCCCAGCACCGAACTGATGTTAACAATCCGCCCGGACCGTTGCCCCCGCATGTGCGGCAACACCGCCTGCACCGTGCGCAGAATCCCAAGCACATTTGTCTCAAACAGAGACCGCGCCTCTGTTACCGACGTTTCTTCCGTTGCCCCCAGCAAAGTCACGCCCGCACTGTTGACCAGCACATCAATCCGTCCGGCCTGATCGATGATGCTCTGGATTCCGCTCCGGACGGACACCTCGTCGCGGATATCCATCTCGATCAGACCGACCCCCGGGAGTGGCCGGGCCGTCCGGCCGTCCCGCACGGTGCCGAACACCCGGCATCCCTGCCGGGCAAACTGCCCGGCGGCGGCCCGCCCGATACCGGATGACACACCGGTGACGACAACAACCTTAGGCTCTGACATTGCAGTTCCTTTCTGTGGGGTATAAAGGGAGAGAAGAAGATCAGCCCGGAACCGGCGTCGGCCTGATCCTGAACCAGATCGCATACATCGCCGGAAGGAAGGCCAACGTCAGGACCGTTCCGGCAAAGGTGCCACCGATCAGGGTGTAGGCCAGCGTTCCCCAGAACACCGAATGGGTCAGCGGGATGAAGGCCAGAATGGCCGCCAGCGCGGTCAGGATCACCGGCCGGGCCCGCTGCACCGTCGCTTCGACCACCGCCTCAAACGGGGTCAGGCCTTCTTCGATATTATGGTCAATCTGGCCGATCAGGATCAGGGTATTGCGCATCAGAATGCCCGACAGCGCAATCAGCCCGACCAGCGCATTGATGCCGAACGGCTGATGGAACAGCAGCAGGGTCGGCACCACCCCGATCAGGCCCAGCGGACTGGTGGCAAAGACCATCACCATGGCAGAGATCGAGCGGACCTGAAGGATGATGATGATCAGGGTGAGCGCCACCATAACCGGAAACAGCGGCAACAGCGCCTTGGTCGCTTTCCCGGATTCCTCAATGGATCCGGCCTCTTCGATCCGGTATCCGGCAGGCAGCCTGTCCATAACCGGCTGAAGCTGCCGGGTGATCGCCGCAGACACATCAGGGGGTTGCAGATCTTCCGCGATGTCGCCCCGCACGGTAATCGTCGGCATGCGGTCGCGGCGGCGCATCACCGGCTCCTCCATCCGTACGTCAATGCCCCCGACCTGCGACAGCGGAATACGCTGCCCGCTGGCCGTGGTCAGGGTAAAATCAGCGAACTTCGCCAGATCAAGCCGGGTTTCCCCCGCAGAGCGGGCCATCACCTGAACGGTGCGGATATCCTCGCGCACCGCCGTTACCGGAACGCCGGACAACAGAAACTGCAACTGCTGGGCTACGGCACCGGAGGTCAGGCCGACAGCCTGAAGGCGGTCCTGCTCCAGGGTAAAATGCAATGTCGGCGTCCGCGTGCCCCAGTCGGTGTTGACGGTCCGCAGCATCGGGCTGCCCTCCATCACCTGCCGCACCCCGGCCGCAATCTCCCGCAGCCGGTCCGGATCAGGCCCCACCACGCGGTAGGCCACGGGAAAAGGAGAGTACGGCCCGAACACGATCTGGGTGACCCGCAGGCGGGCCTCGGGGGCAAGGCCGGCAGCAATCTCCTGACGCAGCCTGTGCTTAAGGCGTTCGCGGTCCTCCTGACTGTCGGTGCGGACCACGATTTTCGCAAACGACGGATCCGGCAATTCCGGCGACATCGCCAGAAAGAAGCGCGGTGCCCCCTGACCGATATAGGCGGTGACAATTCTGGCCTCCGGCTGACCGGACAGCCAGGCCTCGACCTTGGCGGCGGCGGCGCTGGTCTGCCCGATTGCGGTGCCATAGGGCATCTGCACCTCGACCAGCACCTCCGGACGGTCAGAGGTGGGGAAGAACTGTTTCTTGACCGCCGCCATCCCCAGTACGGCAACCACAAAGGCCCCCATCACCGCACCGGCGACCAGCCATTTGTGGGCAATGACCCGGCGAAGCAGACGGCGCAGACGGTTGTAATGCGGGGTGTTGTAGATGGCGGCATGGCCCCCGTCCACCTTACGGATCTCCGGCAGCAGCCTGACGCCCAGATAGGGCGTGAAAGCCACGGCAACCACCCAGGACGCAATCAGCGCGATACCGACGATCCAGAACATGTTGCTGGTGTACTCACCGGCCGTGGACCGGGCAAAGCCGTTCGGCATGAAGCCGATGGCCGTCACCAGCGTACCCGACAGCATCGGAGCGGCGGTATGGCTCCAGGCATAGGCGGATGCCGCGACGCGGTCGTAGCCTTCTTCCATTTTCACCACCATCATCTCGATGGCAATGATGGCATCATCCACCAGCAGACCCAGCGCAAGGATCAACGATCCCAGCGTGATGCGGTCAAAGTTTTTACCGGTGGCCCCCATGATCACAAACACCACGGCCAGCGTCAGCGGCACTGCCGCCGCCACCACGATGCCGACCCGCCACCCCATGCTGAGGAAGCACACCACCATGACCACCAGCAGGGCGACAAAGAACTTGATCATGAACTCGTCAACGGCGGAGCTGATATTGACCGCCTGATCGGTGACTTTGGTCAGGCTGACGCCCACGGGCAGATCCCCGTTGATGGCCGCAACCTCCTGATCCAGCGCCCGGCCCAGATCCAGACCGTTCCAGCCGTCGCGCATGACGATCCCCAGCAGCAGTGCCGGTTCTCCGCCGCTACGGATCATGAAGGTCGCCGGATCCTCATACCCGCGGCTGACCGTGGCAATATCGGACAGTTTCAGCGTTTTTCCCCGCGCCACCACCGGCGTCTCGCGGATTTTCTCCAGTTCATCGAAGGCCCCGTCCAGCCGGATGAACACCTGCGGCCCGTTGGTTTCGACAGATCCCGCCGGGGTCAGCACATTCTGGCTGCTGATGGCGGCAAAGATATCCTGCGGGTTCACCCCCAGCGTGGCCAGCCGCTCGTGAGAGAACTCAACATAAATCCGTTCCGCCTGCTCCCCCAGAATATTGACCTTCTTCACGCCCGGCACATGCAGCAGGCGCTGGCGCAGGGTTTCCGCATCCCGCACCAGCAGGCGCGGGGCCTCGCCCCTGGCCTTCAGGGCAAACAGGGCAAAGGTCACATCCGCATATTCGTCGTTGACCATCGGCCCGATCACACCGGCGGGCAGGGTGCGGGCCTCGTCACCGATCTTCTTACGCGCCTGATAGAATTCCTCCTGCACGGCGGCAGGCGGCGTGCTGTCCATCAGCGTCACCGTGGTGAAGGCCAGACCGGGGCGCGTAAACGTCTCGCTCCGGTCATACCAGCGCAGTTCCTGCATGCGCTTTTCGATCTTCTCGGCGACCTGATCCTGCATCTCCTGCGCTGTCGCGCCCGGCCAGACCGAGACAACGGTCATGACCTTGATGGTGAAAGCCGGATCCTCGCCCCGCCCCAGTTTGAAGAAGGACAGGCCCCCGGCCAGCGAGATCAGAATGATCAGGAACAGCGTGATCGAGCGTTCCCGCACCGCAAGGGCGGAAAGATTGAACAGGCTCATTTCAGCACCGCCTTCTGCTCTGCGCGGCGGACCTGCTGCCCTTCGTGCAGGACATGGCCCCCCAGCGCGACAACGGACTCGCCAAGGCGGACCCCGTCGCTGAGGACCGCCCGTTCACTTTCCAGCCGGCGCAGGCGCACGGGCCGGAATGACACCGTGGCCGTCGGCCCGTCGATCACCCAGACCCCCGGACCGGCCCCCCGGTCATCAATGGCCCCCAGAGGCACCACAACAGCGGAAGCGGCATCCGCCGCCATGCGGATGGTGACCGTCGCCCCCAACGGGGCCGTGGCAGCCCTGCCATCCAGCACATAGCGGGCCTCAAACGTCCGCGTCACCGGATCAGCGGTATCCGACAACTGCCGCAGCCGGGCCGGAAAGCGCCCGTCAACACCATACAGGCTGGCCTCAGCCGTTGCCCCGATGGCAGGGCGCACCGTTTCCGGCAGATCAATCGCCGCCTCGCGGGGGCCGTCCTGCGCCAGCCGCATCACCACCTGCCCGGCGGCGACGAACTGGCCGGGCTCCGCCAGCGTTTCCATGATGACGCCGTCGCTGTCCGCCACCAGCGTGGAATAGCGCCCCTCGTTTTCGGCAACCTTCAGCTGGGCCTCCGCCGCATCAGACAGCGCACGGGCACTGTCGGCGGCCGCCCTCGCCTGATCATAGGCCGACTGGGACACCGCGCCGGATGCCACCAGAGACTGGTAGCGCGCCGCATCCGCCACCGCCTGCTTCATCCGTGCCCTTGCCGCCGCCGCGTTTCCGCGCTGGGCGGCGACAGCGTGTTCATAATCGGTGCGGTCGATCCGCATCAACGGCTGGCCCGCCCGGACCGGCTGACCGGCATCAACAAGGCGGGCCGTCACTTTCCCCGCCACCCGGAAGGTCAGGCTGCTTTGTACCCGGGCCATCACCAGCCCGGTAAAGCCCCGCTCCGCCCCGGCGGCAGGCTGGACCGTCGTGGTCCGGACCAGTGGCGGCAGTTGCCGGGGATCACTGTCAGACGGGGGCGGGGAATCACAGCCGGCCAATCCCATGGCCAGCCCGGCCAGACCGAAGGCCAGCCCAATCTTGGTTACTGCGGACATCTGCGTCCTCCGAACGATCTGCTGCATCTGAAGATCACCGGCCGCCACGGGCACGGTGTGGGTCACCTGCGGCCAGCAGGGGACGGCTGGCCTGAGATTCTCAGCCAGAGAAAAGCCCCCTCACCGAGGCTCCGGCGGAGTTTTTAAGGGGGGGAATCAGAAATGTGGGTCCATCGGCGGCGGCCCGGCCATCAGCGGACCACCGCCCCGGTCATGCACAGGGCGGAAAGAAATAACAGACAGGGGCGCCGGACAGCGCCGGGGCGATCAGCGTCTTCCGGAGTGCAGAAGATGGGCGTGCCGGTCCCGGATTTCTCCTTCGGCGGCAGGCCCCGGCGCGGTGGAGAACACCGGATCAGACAGGGCACGCCCGCTGATACGGTCAATCACCACCGGGTCGGCGGCTTCGCCGGTTTCGCGGTTGACGATGATGACGCTGGGCCCTTCAGGGGCAAAGTGCCTGTTACCCCACGCCAGCAGGGTTGCCAGCACCGGCTCGAAGTCCCGCCCCCGCTCCGTCAGGATATATTCAAAGCGCGGGGGGCGGTCGTTGTACTGCCGCCGCTCCAGCAGGCCGGAGTCCACCAGTCCGGCCAGACGGCGGGTCAGCATGTTGGATGCGATACCGAGACTTTTTTCAAATTCATCAAACCGCGTCAGGCCCTGAAGACAATCCCGCAGGATCAGGATGCTCCACCACTCCCCGACCCGGTCGAGGCTGCGGGCGATAGGGCACTGCGTGTTGCCGATACTTTTACGCTGCATGCCGGAGACACCTCGGTCACTTTCACCATTAAAGTTACTAAACACCAGTAACTGGCATAACGCAAGCTACTTTGTCGCCCGGCTGATCCCCCGTGCGCTTTTTCCCGATCCGTCCCGGCCCCCACACCGCCTTCAGGGTTTTCCCCCACCGGCATCACAGGTAGGCTGTGCAACCACCCCCAACCGGATCCCGCCGCCCGTGCCCCTGCCATTCCGCCTGCGCCTGCCCTCCCCCCGCACCCGCCGCCTGCTGTGGCGCGGGTTTCTGGCGGTTGCGGTCGGCCTGCCGCTGCTGCTGACCCTGCTGTTCCGCTTTCTGCCGCCGCCGGGCACCCCCCTGATGCTGATCCGCGCCGCGCAGGGCCATGGCCTGGACAAGGACTGGCAGCCGCTGGACGCCATCTCCCCACACCTGCGCCGCGCCGTCATCGCCTCGGAAGACGGGAAATTCTGCACCCACTGGGGATTTGACTGGGATGCGATCAGCAATGCCATCGACCGTTACGGCAGCGGGCGGACACTGGTTGGCGGCAGCACCATTTCCATGCAGACCGCCAAGAATCTGTACCTGTGGCCGGGCCGGACTTTCCTGCGCAAGGGGCTGGAAGCCTATCTGACCGTCTATCTGGAAGCCCTGTGGCCGAAGCGGCGGATTCTGGAGACCTACCTGAACATCGTGGAATTCGGCCCCGGCCTCTATGGGGCCGAGGCCGCCGCCCGCCACTACTTCCGCAAGCCCGCCAGCGCCTTAAGCCAGCGGGAATCCGCCTTGCTGGCCGCCCAGCTTCCTGATCCGCTCGACCGCACGCCGCTGCACCCCAGCCCGGCGGTCAGCCGCCACGTCAGCCGCATTGATGCCCGCGCCGATCAGGTGCAACTGGGCGCAGACGGGGCCTGCGGGGCCGGATAAAATCTGTCATTTTTTCCGTTGACAGGGTGGGGCCGTCTTTTCTATAAAGCGCCTCCCGACGCCGGGCATCCCGGCAACCGGTAAAACGGGCGATTAGCTCAGCGGGAGAGCACACCCTTCACACGGGTGGGGTCACAAGTTCAATCCTTGTATCGCCCACCATGAAACCCTCAAGGGAAACCTTGGGGGTTTCTTGTTTTTGTTTGGTCCCTTTTTTGTTTGGTCCCTCAGGCGGCGGGCGGGCGCATCCGCGCCCTTGCCTCACGCGCGAATGGTCGCGCGGGGCCTCAATGGCCCAGTCGGCCCTTTGGGCCTCCGTTTGTTTGATGGGTCCCTCAGGCGGCGGGCGCGGGCGTTCGCCCGCTTGACAAACTTGGACGACGTTTTATTTTGAACGACGTTCAAGTTTAGAGAGGTGCCATGTCCACCCCCTCCACCCGCCGCGAACGCAAACGGCAGGCCGCCCATGACGAGATCGTTGCCACCGCCGCCGCCCTGTTCGCCCGCGATGGCTTCAGCGCCGTCACCATGGAACAGATCGCCGCCGCCGCCGATGTGGCCAAGGCAACCCTGTACAGCCACTTCCCGACCCGGGATGCCATCGCAGCCGCCATGGTCCGCGCCGACATTGCCGCTTCGGAGCCGGAGATGCTGGGCCTGATCACCGCCCCCGGCACCACCGCCAGCCGTCTGGAACAGTTATTTGACTCCTCGGTCCGCTGGATTGAGCGCAACACCGGCCTGTTCCCCGCCTATCTGCGCCACCGCTTCAGCCAGATGGCCACCCCCGACGGCGACCGCCGCCGCAGCGGTTTCGGCATCATCCTGACCAAAGTGCTGGAACACGGGCAGGACAACGGGGAAATCCGCAGTGATATCAGTGCCGAAGCCCTGTCGGAAAACCTTCAGATGCTGTTCCTCGGCGTCACCATGCGCTGCCTGACTGATCCCGACCCGGCCGCCCTGCGTAGTGACTTTAACCGCATCCTGACCCTGTTCCTGCACGGAGCCGCCCCGCGATGACCGCCGCCTTTCCGCTGTTTCTTGACGGGGCCGAAGCTATTGCCGCCACCGGAGCCACCACCGGGGCCGCCCAGAGCGGCGGCAAGGCGGCGGCGCTGGCCCGCCTCAGCCTGCTCGGCTTTCCGGTCCCGGAGCTGGCAGCCCTGCCGGTGGCGGCCTTCCGGGCCTTTCTGGAAAGCAACGGCCTGATGCCCCTGTGGCAGCGGGCCTGCCCGGACCCGGAAACCGCCCTTATACCCCCCGCCGCTGCGGTCGCCCTGCAACAGGCCATCGTCACCGCGCCGCTGCCTGCCGATCTGCGGGACCGGCTGGCGGCTCTGGTGGCACGCTGGCCGTCGATAGCCGTCCGGTCCTCGGTTTCCGGCGAGGATTCCGCCGCCGCCTCCTTTGCCGGTGTCCATACCTCTCTGCTGCATGTCAGCGGGGCGGCGGCGCTGGAACAGGCGGTGCGGGCCTGCTGGGCCTCCGCCTGGGGGGATGGTGCCCTCAGCTACCGCCGCCGCCTGCGCCTGACCGCGCCGATTGAGCCCGCCGTGGTGCTGCTGCCGATGCTGTCCGCCGTCTCCGCCGGGGTGGCCTTTTCGCAGGATCCGCGCAGCGGGCGGCATGACCACGTACGGATTGCCGCCGCCTTCGGGCTGGGCGAAGCCGTGGTGCAGGGCCGCTGCGACCCCGATGACATCATCGTGGAACTGACCACCGACGGCACCCTTTGCGATGGCAGCGACACCCGGATTGTGCAGTGGACCCGGGGCCGGAAGGAGCTGCGGTTTATCCCCGCCCCCGGTGGCGGCACCGTCACCGAACCCGTCCCCGCCGCACAGGCCGCCGCCCCTGCCCTGCCGGAGGAGGCCGCCCGCGATCTCGCTCGGCTGGCGCGGCAGGTGGAAGACACTCTCGGCGCGTTCGAGACACCGCAGGATATCGAATGGGTGTGGGACGGCCACCGCCTGTGGCTGGTGCAGGCCCGGCCGGTGACGCGGCTGCCCGAGACCATGCCCGCCGCCATCGCCGGGCAGCCGCTGCTGTGGTCCGATGCCAATGTGCGGGAGGTGGCGGCCCGCCCGCCCTCCGCCATGGGCTGGAGCCTGTCGCGGGACCTGCTGCAACGGGCGCTGGTCGCCCCCGCCCGCTTCACCGGCGGGGTCCCCGCCCCGGAAATCCGCCGCTTCCGGCTGTTCCACGGGCGGATGTACCTGAACCTGTCACAGATGCAGTGGGAAAGCTGGCAACAGTTCGGCACCCCGCCCGCGCTGTTTAACAGCATGATCGGCGGCCATCAGCCCGCCATCACCGTGCCCGCCGCCGGATGGCGGGACCGCCTGCGCTGGCTGCGCTCCGTCAGCCGGATCAACCGTGCCCTGAAGGCCATGCGCCGCGCCCTGCCCGCCCATGTTGCCGCCGTGCGCGCCGAGGTCACCCGCCTGACCACCGTCCTGCCGGACCCTCTCAGCGATACCACCCTGATTGAACGCGCCGATGCCCTGTGCCGCCTGATCACCCCCGATGACGTGATCCTGACCGGGCTGATCTTCGGCGGCGGCGGTGTGCTGCCGGTGCGGCTGCTGCTGGAAAAAGTCCGGCCCGGACGCGGGGCGGAACTCGCCTCCGCCCTGATGGCCGGGCGCGGCGGCGTCACCAGTGCCGACCATGGGGCGCGTCTACAGGATCTGGCGGCGCTGATCCGCACTGACCCGGAGGCCCTGCGCTGGATCAGGCAGTTTTCAGACCCGGTCTGCCCGGCCCCGGCCCCGTATCAGGACTGGCAGAGCCTGCCGGAGTCCTCGCCGTTCCGGGCCGCCTTCGCCGGTTTCCTCGCCACCTTCGGCCACCGCAGCATTGACGAAATCGACATCGCCAGCCCGCGCTGGCGGGAAGACCCCGGCTGGCTGCTGGAGGTGATCGCCGGGCACCTGAACACCGGGACGGGGACTGGCAGCGCCACCCCGGACACCGCCCGCCAGCGGCAGGCCGCCGCGTGGTCCGCCGTGCCCGTCGCCCTGCGCCCGCTGATCCGCACCCTGACCCGCAACGCCGCCACCGATGCCGCCGCCCGCGAAGAGGCCAAGTCCACGCTGGTCTTCATCCTCGACGGCATGCGCCGCCTGATGCTGGCCCTCGGCCAGCGGCTGACCGAACGCGGCGAGATCGACACCCCCGAAGACATTTTCCACTGCACCCGGCAGGAGGTGTGGCACCACACTCTGCGCGGCCCCCTGCCCCTGCGCCGCCGCATTGCCGAACGCCGCGTCCACCGGGCCACCCTGCCGGAAGCCCCCCCGGCGGTGATCACCGGCGGCCTGCCCCTGCCGCCCGTCACCCCGGTGGTGGCCGATGACACCACACTGGCCGGAATGGGCGTTTCCGGCGGCGTGGTGCGCGGCACCGTCCGCCTGCTGCACCACCCCACCGACGGCCACCGCCTTAAGGCCGGGGATATTCTGGTCGCCCCGGCCACCGACCCGGCGTGGACCCCGCTGTTCCTGCGGGCCGGGGCCATTGCGGCGGAAACCGGGGGCTGGATCTCCCACACCGCCATTGTGGCGCGGGAATACGGCCTGCCCGCCGTTGTCAATTGCCCCGGCCTGCTCCAGCGGCTGCGCGACGGCGAGACGGTCGAGGTGGACGGCAACGCCGGGGTGATCCGTCTGCTGCGGTAAGCGCCCCCCCTCCGTATTGATGCGGATAGCCGCAGGGGGAAGGCTCCGGTAGCGTGGCGGCTTTGTCTGCCCTGTCTGCGAGACCTGCCATGTCCCCCGATCTGCTGACCGTTCTGCTGTTTCTGGCGGCGGCGGTGCTGCTGTTTGCCATCAACCGCCCCCGCATGGATGTGGTGGCGCTGCTGCTGATCGTGGCAATGCCGCTGTCCGGCGTCATCACCATGCAGGAAGCGCTGGCCGGGTTCAGCGACCCCAGCGTGATCCTGATCGCCGCGCTGTTCGTGGTCGGCGAAGGGCTGGTGCGCACCGGGGTGGCCCAGCGTATGGGCGACTGGCTGGTGATGAAGGCCGGGCGGAATGAAAACCGCCTGCTCGGCCTGCTGATGGTCAGCGTCGCCGGAATTGGCTCGGTGATGAGTTCCACCGGCGTGGTCGCCATCTTCATTCCGGTGGTGCTGCGCATCACCCGCGCCGCCGGGCTGGCCGCCGGGCGGCTGATGATGCCGCTGTCGATGGCCGCCCTGATCAGCGGCATGATGACTCTGGTCGCCACCCCGCCCAATCTGGTGGTGCATGCCGAACTGCAACGCCACGGCCTGCCCGGCTTCGGCTTTTTTGACTTCACGCCGGTCGGGGTGCCGGTGCTTCTGCTCGGCGTGGCCTATATGGCCGTCGCCCGCCGCTGGCTGACCGTACGCGGCGGGGCCAAGCCAAAGCGCCACCGGCCGCGTCTGGCCGACTGGGTGGAAAAGTACCGCCTGCACGAGCGCGAATACCGCCTGCGCGTCGCCCCGCTGTCGCCGCTGGTCGGCCAGCGCCTGAGCGACCTGAACCTGCGCGCCGCCTCCGGCGTCAACATCGTGCTGATCGAACGCGCCACCCCGCGCCTTGGCGACCGCTTCGTGCGGCCGCTGGCCCATACGGTGCTGGAAGCCGGGGATGTGATCTACCTCGACCTCAGCCAGCCGACGGTGGATGTGGACCATGTGGCGGAGCTGTACCGGCTTGACCGCCTGCCGCTGACCGCGCCCTATTTCTCCGACCGCACCCACGAAATCGGCATGGTGGAGGTGATGGTGCCGCCGACCTCCCGGCTGGTCGGGAAAACCGTGCTGACCGGCAAGGTGCGCAGCGATTACGACCTGACCGTCATCGGCCTGCACCGCAACAACAGCCCCCATCCCGGCCGCCTGCTCGACACCCCGCTGAAAACCGGCGATACCCTACTGCTGATCGGCCCGTGGAAAGCCATCCGCCGCCTTCAGGCCGACCCCAGCGACCTGATCGTGCTGACCCTGCCCGCCGAGGTGGACGACGCCGTGCCCGCCGCCGGACGCGCCCCGCAGGCCCTTGCCGCGCTGGCGGTGATGGTCGGCCTGATGGTCAGCGGCGCCGTGCCCAACGTGCAGGCCGCCCTGATCGCCTGCCTGCTGCTGGGGGCGCTGCGCTGCGTCGATCTGTCCTCGGCCTACCGCTCCATCCACTGGCAAAGCCTGATCCTGATCGTCGGCATGCTGCCGTTCTCCATCGCCCTCCAGCGTACCGGCGGGGTGACGCTGGCCGCAGACGTCCTGATTGCCACCACCGGCGGGGCCAGCCTGCATACCGTGCTGGCCTGCCTGTTTGCGGTGACCGCCGTGCTGGGGCTGTTCATCTCCAACACCGCCACCGCCGTGCTGATGGCCCCGGTGGCGCTGGCCGTCGCCCAGACCCTCGGCGCATCGCCCCTGCCCTTCGCCATGACAGTGGCGCTGGCCGCCTCCGCCGCCTTCATGACCCCGGTGTCCTCCCCGGTCAACACACTGGTGGTCGGGCCGGGCAACTACACCTTCGGCGACTTTATCCGCATCGGCGTGCCCTTCACCCTGATCGTCATGGCCGTCACCGTCGCACTGGTGCCACTGCTGTTTCCGGCGTTTTGAGTGTTGGAGGGGGGGAGAATGGGAAGACGCGGGCGCTGCCCGCACCCGGCAAGGGCCATTGGCCCTTGCATCCCGGTTTGGCCGGGCTTTGCCCGGTTGGGGCCATTGGCCCTTGCATCCCGTTTTGGGCCGGGTGGTGCCCACTCTGCACAAACGTACAAGACCGCCCATGGTCGGCCATGGTGTCCTGTCTGCCGCACACGCCGGGACAGAAAGGACACCGCATCATGAAAAGCATCTCTCTCGCCGAAAAGCTGGGCCACATCACCACCCACTGGGACCCGCATGTGATTGCCGACTACAACGACAACGACGTGATGGTGGTGAAGCTCGTCGGCGAATACCCCTTCCACAAGCACGACACCACCGATGACTTCTTCCTCGTCCTTGAGGGCGAGATGGTGATGGATATCGAAGGGGAACCGTCGCGGCCCCTCAAAGCCGGGGACCTGTTCATCGTCCCCAAAGGCGTGGTCCACCGCCCCCGGGCGGAGAAAGAGGTGAAAGTCCTGCTGATCGAACCGAAGGGCGAACCCAACTCCGGCGATTCCGATCGTGCGCCGTCGGCAAAGCCGCGACTCTGATCGCAGGCAAGCCAAAAGTCGGGCAAGAGGGGGCCAGAACACCCCCTCCTGCACCACGAAACCAACTGCTAACTGCTAACTGCTAACTGCTAACTGCTAACTGCTAACTGCTAACTGCTAACTGCTAACTGCTAACTGCTAACTGCTAACTGCTAACTGCTAACACTCCTGAGGTGCAACCGTCAGGAAGTAACCATTTCTTTACATGAATATATGCAAATCTCTGAAATTTTTCCAAGTTCCTCCCAAGTCAATTTAATATATGTTGGTAATTTTTCACCTCGATTTCTATCTTGATCATGAAATATGAAAAAATCATCTTCTATCTGAACCTTACCATGACTCAGTGCATTACGAACTAACCTCAATACAGCCTTCCAGTCACTGACTTTACGCGGTCCATTTATTTTATCATTGGAAGGAATTTTTAATCTTAATATTTCAGCATTTTCTGGAATTTTATCCAAAAATTCCTTTTCTTTATTTTCTATTTTCACAGATTCCCATAGCCACACTAAGCAAACATACGCAACCGAAACGAATGATCCTTGATGAAGTAGAGATACAGGAGGAGATAATTTATTTTTCGTGATTTCCGAAGAAATCAATTTCTGCACTCCCGGATCGTCACTGCGCTGCATCTCAGACATTAATCTAACATTGAACAGTGTTAATTTAGCAACGTGATAGCGTTCGCGAATGTCGTTCATACGACCACTCCTATTGAATAATTTTTATAATAAAAATTATAATGGACGTTATTTGACCCCATCTCTCTTAAAGCCGGACATCTCTGGAAGCCACCCTTTCTCTGTTTCTGGAGACGCCCGGCCTTAAGGTGTAATGACGATAAATCTTCCCTCTTCAATTGTAAATACTTCCCATTCACCCAACCAAATAGCCGGGATCAAAGGGCCAATGGCCCTTTGCCGGTTGCAGGGCAGCGCCCTGCCCTCTGAAAGCACCCGCCAAAAAGAAACCGGGCGCGGGGATCGTCTCCCCGCGCCCGGCTTTGTGTTCCGACAGGCCCCGTGTTACGCCGGAACGCGCACCCCGACGAAGCGGAAGCGGTTGGCGACGAAGGCGTAATCGGCCAGTGACGCATTGGCCGACGGGTTGCCGCCGGTGGCGTGGAAGTCGGAGAAGGCGGCGGTCTGGTTGACGAACACGCCGCCGTTCAGGTTGACCGACAGCGCCACCTGCGCGTCAAGGCAGGCTTCGGTAGTCTTTTCGATCACGTCATCCTTGGCGGAATAGAGACCGGCGGTGATCGCCCCGTGTTCCATCGCCGTTTTGCGGGCCAGCGCGATGGCGTCGTCGGCGTCATCGACGGCGATCACGAAGCTGACCGGACCGAAGCATTCCTGTGTGTAGGCGGCTTCGTCGGCTTTCGACAGCTTGATGATGGTCGGGGTGTGGACGCGGGCACCCGGCAGATACGGGTGGTCGAGGGTCTTCGACGGCAGCACCACCTCGCCCAGCTTGGCGGCATCGGCGATGCGGGCGGCGGTGGCGGGGTTCTGCACCGCGCCCAGCACTTCCACGGCGCGGGCCGGGTCGGAGAGGAACTTGTCCACGCCGGTGGCCAGTGCCTGCACCACCTCATCGAAGGACTTGTGGCCGTCTTCGGTGTCGATGCCGCCCTTGGGGATGAAGATGTTCTGGGTGGTGGTGCACATCTGCCCGGTGTACAGCGACAGGGTAAAGGACATGTTGCGGATCATGCCCTTGAAGTCGTTGGTGGACTCGATGATGACGAAGTTGACCCCGGCCTTTTCGGTATAGACCACCGCCTGACGGCAATTGTCTTCCAGCCAGGTGCCGAAAGCGGAGGAGCCGGTGAAGTCGATGATCTTCACCTCCGGGCGCTGGCACAGGTCTTTGGTGATCGGCGCGTCGGCGCTGTCGGCGGCGAGAATCAGCAGGTTGGGATCAAACCCGGCCTCGGCCAGCACCTCGCGGGCGATTTTCAGGGTGATCGCCAGCGGCAGCACCGCGCCCGGATGCGGCTTCACGATCACCGGGTTGCCGGTGGCGAGGCTGGCGAACAGGCCGGGGTAGCCGTTCCAGGTCGGGAAGGTGGAGCAGCCGATCATCACCGACACCCCACGCGGGGCGACGTGGAAGCGCTTTTTCATCACCAGCGGCGGGTTCTTGCCCTGCGGCTTGTCCCACACCACCTCGCCGCCCGGCACATCGGTCTGGGCTTTCAGGGCGTAGACCACGGCTTCAAGGCCACGGTCCTGCGCGTGCGGGCCACCGGCCTGAAAGGCCATCATGAAGGCCTGCCCGGTGGTGTGCATCACCGCGAAGGCGATTTCGTAAGACTTTTTGTTCAGCCGTTCGAGGATTTCGGCGCAGACGGCGGCGCGTTCCAGCGGGGTGGCCTTGCGCCAGCCCGGCAGGGCGGCCTGCGCGGCGGCGATAACGGCGGAGACATCGGCCTTGGGATAGGTGATGCCGAGATCAAAGCCGAACGGGCTCTGTTCCGCCCCGACGGTGCCGGAAGCGCCCGGCACATCCAGCGCGAACGGCTGGTTCAGCGCGGCCTTGAAGGCGGCCTCGCCGTCATCCTTGGCGGTTTCGCCATAAATCTTGCCGGAGGGCATTTCCGGGTAGGCGGCCCAGTAGCCGCGCGCGGCGGCGGCTTCAATGGCTTTGTCCAGCAGACCCTGATGTTTGGCGACCAGATCGCTCAGGCGGCTCATGTGCTTCTCCTTTGCGGGGCGGCTGGCCCCGGATGTCTTTTCAGGAACGTTTCCCGATCTGTCTTTTTTCAGAAGGCGGCCCGGTGGGGGTGCCCGCCTTTGGCGTTGTTTTTGAGACTGCCGTATATTCTTTTTTGATTCAAAACTGCTGCGGCTTACCCAAGCTGGGCCAGCCATTCCTTCGACCACGTCACCGCCTCTTCATCGGGCAGCGGCTGGGTGCAGGCATCAATTTCAAGGCGCTCGCCGACCCGCTGCGCGCCGCAGGCGGCAAACAGGCCGTCCATAATCTTCCCGGCCTTGCAGAAGGTATCAGAATAGGTCTGGTCGCCCAGCGCGATAACGCCGTAGCGCAGGCCCGACAGGTCCGGGCGGCTGGCGTCCAGATCATCATGGATCGGGATGATGTTGTCGGGCAGTTCGCCCAGCCCGTGGGTGGAGGTGATGATCAGCACCACGTCGCGCCCGTCCAGCCCCAGATCGGCGGCGGTCTGGGCGTCGGAAGACACCTCCGCCGCGTGGCCGAGGGCGGTGAACTCATCCATCAGGGTATCGCCGACCATCTGGGCGTTGCCGGATTCGGTGCCGACAAGGATCAGAATGTTGCTCATAAGGACGTGTACCCCTCTGTCTTCCCGGCCCGCTTTGCCCGGGCCTGTCTTTGAGACTCAGCTGAAACCGTTCCGGCGTGCGGCCTGCTGCCTGACGGGTGGTCTGCGGCTGACGTGCGGCCTCCGGCATTCCGGGGGGCGGCCTTTTGCGGTGTGACCCGCCCCCTCGCCTGCTGTTGTTTTTTCTGATACCAAATTTAAAGAAAGGTGTCTATTTTTGTATCTCTTCCCGCCGGACGTTTTTACCATTCCGGGAAGAGACACCAACAACGAGGCCCCGGCAGGCGGCCCACCCCACCGATCCCCGGCGCGACACCGCCGGGCCAGACCGTCCCAGAGAGGCAGTGATCATGGCCAAGACCGATACCGACATCATCAACCACATCGCCGCAGGCGGCACCTTTACTGCGGGCGATGACCTGTCGCCGGGCTACCGGGGCGAACTGATGCGCCTGATGGCGGTGTTCGTCGATTCCGAGCTGGCAGGCGCGGCGGGCTTCGTGCCCTTCATCAACAGCGCGCCGGGCCTGAAGGAACGCGGCATCGCCGCCCGCATCGTCAGCGAGAAGTATCAGCATGCCGATCAGGTGCTGGCGCTGATGGAGCCGTTTAACGTCAACGCCGACCTGTATGTGCGGTCGCACTGCTGGTACAGCCGCCTTGACCGGGCGCTGGATCTCGGCACCCGCCGCGTGGGGTCGGACAAGCGGCTGAACGTCTTCCATTACCCGCTGGAAGGCTGGCTGGATGCCCTGACCCTGAACCTGCTGATGGGCACCGCCTCCGCCGTGCAGCTTGCCGAACTGACCGGCTGTTCCTACCAGCCGCTGGCCGATGCCCTGAAGCCGGTGGTGGCGCGGGAAAAGCAGCATGCCGAATGGGGCCACGAGGGCCTGAAGCAGGCGATTGACCGCTCCCGCAGCGGCGCCAAGGCGCAATTGGCGGTGGATTACTGGTTCCCGCGCGTGACCGCCACCTTTGGCCGTTCGGAATCCCAGCATTCCGGCCAGTATGCCCGCTTCGGCCTGCGCCGCGCCTCCGGGCCGGAACTGCTGAACCGCTGGCTGGCCGATATCTCCGTCCGGTTGAAAGACCTCGGGCTGTCGCTGCCGCCGATTCCGTCGGTTTAAAGAGGTCTTTGTTGTTTTGTTCCTCAGGCGGCGGGCGGCACGGCTCCGCCGTGCCTTTTTTGTTGGGTCCCTCAGGCGGCGGGCGCGGGCGTCCGCCCGCTTGCCTCACGTGCCCATGGGGGCACGGGCCCTCAATGGGCCAGTCGCTGCGCTCCGTTTTGTTTTTTGGGTCCCTTGTATGTTTGGCCCCTCAGGCGGCGGGCGGGGGCATCCGCGCCCTTGCCTCACGCGCGAATGGTCGCGCGGGGCCTCAATGGCCCAGTCGCTGCGCTCCGGTTGCCAAGCTACCCTTAGAACCCTTTTAACTTTGTGGTTTCCGGCCACCGGAAAAAGGTTTACAAAATAGTTCGTCAGTGCCACTGATTTTGTATCACAATTACCCGAGAAACCCGCCAGACTATCCGCCTATCGGTGCCATCACCAAAAGCGTGGTTCTGTCCAGAAGTGGGTCCGGTACGCTCTGATGGACGGAAAACCGTCCACGCCGGGCGGACGAGATGGGAGGACATGATGCCAGACGTTACGCAGGAAGCCCGATGCGGCTATTCCGACGGGGAAGACATCCTCGTCAGCCTGCCGCAGCCGCATGTGCTGCTGATCACCCTCAACCGCCCCAAGGCCCGCAACGCCCTGCGCAGCCAGACCCTGCGCGAGCTGGCCGCCACCTTGACGCAGGCCACCGACGATGACGGCGTGCGCGCCGTGGTGCTGACCGGCGGCGACCGCGTGTTTGCCGCCGGGGCCGATATCGGCGAACTGGCGGCCCACACCGCCACCTCGATCCTGACCGACGAACGCCCGCGCCACTGGAAAACCATCCGCGAATTTCCCAAGCCGCTGATCGCCGCCATCAACGGCTTTTCCCTCGGCGGGGGGAACGAACTGGCGATGCATGCCGATATCCTGATCGCCGGGGAGACCGCACAGTTCGGCCAGCCGGAAGTCAACCTTGGCATCATCCCCGGTGCCGGGGGCACCCAGCGCCTGACCCGCGCCATCGGCAAATCCAACGCCATGCTGCTGAACCTGACCGGCACCTTCCTTGATGCCCGCACCGCGCTGGCGCAGGGGCTGGTGTCGGAACTCACCCAGCCGGAACTGACCGTCAGCCGGGCGCTGGAGATTGCCGCCGTGATCGCCGCAAAGCCGCCGCTGGCGGTGCGGATGGCCAAGGAAGCGGTGCTGAAGTCGTTCGAGACCGGTCTGGAACAGGGCCTGCACGCCGAACGCCGCAGCTTCTGCCAGCTGTTCGCCACCGCTGATAAGCAGGAAGGGGTTGCCGCCTTCCTTGAGAAACGCAGGCCGGTGTTTACCGGGCGCTGAGCCCCCCACCCACGCGCCCCCATCCACGCGCCCCCACCCACGCGACAGGATTTGTGTTCATGACCTACGAAACCATCCAGTTCGAAATCGCCGACGGCGTCGCCACCCTGACCCTGAACCGCCCGGACAAGCTGAACAGCTTCACCGTGCAGATGCACAGCGAACTGGCCGACGCCATCCGTAAGATCAACGCCGATGACAGCGTGCGCGCCGTGCTGCTGACCGGGGCCGGGCGCGGCTTCTGCGCCGGGCAGGATCTGGGCGACCGCGCCGTCAATTCGGGGGATCAGGCCCCCAACCTCGGGGACTCTCTGGAAAAGCGCTATAATCCGCTGGTGCGCTCGCTGCGCGCCCTGCCGATGCCGGTGATCTGCGCCGTCAACGGTGTGGCCGCCGGGGCCGGGGCCAATCTGGCCTTCGCCTGCGATATCGTTCTGGCCGCCCGCTCCGCCAGCTTCATTCAGGCCTTCTGCAAGATCGGGCTGGTCCCGGATTCCGGCGGCACCTGGACCCTGCCGCGTCTGGTCGGCAGCGCCCGCGCCGCCGCCCTGATGCTGCTGGGCGACAAGGTCAGCGCCGAACAGGCCGCCGACTGGGGCATGATCTGGAAGTGCGTTGACGACGACGCCCTGCTGACCGAGGCCAAGGCCATGGCCGCCCACCTTGCCACCCAGCCGACCAAGGGCCTGTCGCTGATCAAGCGGGCGCTGAACGCCACCTGGACCAACACCATGGACGAGCAGCTGGATCTGGAACGCGACCTTCAGACCATCGCCGGAACCACCGGCGACTATCAGGAAGGGGTCAAAGCCTTCCTCGATAAGCGCAAGCCCGCCTTTACCGGGAAGTAAGCCGATGACCGCGCTTCCGAATTCCACCGTTATCGCCGTTATCGGCGCGGGCACCATGGGCGCGGGCATCGCGCAGGTGGCCGCCGCTGCCGGGCATTCCGTGCTGCTGTACGATGCCATGGACGGTGCCGCCGCCAAGGGCCGCGACGGGGTCGCCAGAACCCTGTCCAAGCGCGTTGCCTCCGGCAAAATGGATCAGGCTGACTATGACGCCCTGATCGGCCGCATCGCGCTGGCCGACAGTCTGGCGGCGCTGGCCCCGGCCGGGCTGGTGATCGAGGCGATTGTCGAACGCCTTGACGTCAAGCAGTCGGTATTCAGCCAGCTGGAAGACCTGTGCGGGCCGGAGGTGATTCTCGCCACCAACACCTCCTCCCTGTCCGTCACCGCCATCGGCGCGGGCCTGAAGCGCCCGGACCGGCTGGTGGGGATGCACTTTTTCAACCCGGCGCCGCTGATGGCGCTGGTGGAGGTGATTTCCGGCATCGCCACCGATCCGGCGGTTGCGCAGGCGATCTATGCCACCGCCGCCGCCTGGGGCAAAAAGCCGGTGCAGGCCAAATCCACCCCCGGCTTTATCGTCAACCGCGTCGCCCGGCCGTTTTATGCCGAGGCCCAGCGGGTGTATCAGGAAGGGGCGGCCAGCCCCGCCACCATCGATGCGGTGATGCGGGACTGCGGCGGCTTCCGCATGGGGCCGTTCGAGCTGATGGACCTGATCGGCCACGACGTCAACTTCGCCGTCACCAATTCGGTGTTTGACGCCTATTTCAAGGACGAACGCTTCCTGCCGTCGCTGGTGCAGAAGGATCTGGTGGACGCCGGATGGCTGGGCCGCAAGACCGGGCGCGGGTTCTATGACTACGCCGACGGGGCGGAGCAGCCGCAGCCGCACACCGCCGCCCCCTGCCCGGCCCCGCAGGCGGTGCAGGTGCAGGGTGTGGTCGCCCTGACCGCGCTGCTGGATGCCAAAGGCGTTGCCTATACCCGTGATGGCGGCGAAGGCACCCTGACCGTTGATGGCGTACTGCTGCTGCCGTCCGACGGGCGGATGGCGACCGAAGTGGCGTTCGAGGAACACGAGACCGAGGTGGTGGTCTACGATCTGGCGCTGGACTGGCTGACGGCAAAGCGCGTTGCCATTGCCGCCGCCGATCAGGCCAGCCCGCAGGCGCTGATCACCGCCACCGGCTTCTTCCAGTCGCTGGGGCTGGCGGTGTCGGTGGTGGAGGACGTTGCCGGGCTGATCGTCACCCGCACCGTCGCCATGCTGGCCAACGAGGCCGCCGATGCGGTCCTTCAGCAGGTGGCGACTGCCGCCGATGTCGATCTGGCGATGACCAAGGGCGTCAACTATCCGCGCGGGCCGCTGGCCTGGGCCGAGGAGATCGGCCTCGACGGCCTGTTGTTCACGCTGGAAAGCCTGTTTGAAACCTTCAAGGAAGACCGCTACCGCCCGTCGGCGCTGCTGCGGCGGAAAGTAATGGGGGGAACGCGGTTTTATGACTGACGACCGGAAACAGAAAATCGCCGAGGCCGCCAGCGCCGCCATGCACGAGCGCGACCACACCGCGCACGGGCTGGGCATGGAGATTGAGGCGGTCGGGCCGGGCCATGCCCGCCTGCGGATGACCGTGACCAAAAACATGGTCAACGGTCACGATATCCTGCACGGCGGCATGTGCTTCACGCTGGCGGACACCTGCTTTGCCCATGTCTGCAATTCCCACAACTTCAGCACCGTGGCGCATTCCTGCTCCATCACCTTCACCGCCGCCGGAAAGCTGGGCGACGTGCTGACCGCCGAAGGGCGGGAGGTGTGGCAGAAGGGCCGCAACGGCGTGACCGATGTGGTGGTGACCAATCAGGACGGAACGGTGATCGCCCACTTCCGCGGCAATTCCCGCCGGATTCAGGGCCACGTCACCGATGATCCCGCCTTCCTGCCCGATGCGGCCAAAAAGGACGCCTGAGAAATGACCGAAGCCTTTATCTGTGATGCCATCCGGACCCCGATCGGCCGTTACGCCGGGGCCCTGTCCGGCGTGCGCGCCGACGATCTGGCCACCGTGCCGCTGAAGGCGCTGATGGAGCGTAACCCGTCGGTGGACTGGGCCGCCGTTGATGACGTGGTGCTGGGCTGCGCCAATCAGGCCGGGGAAGACAACCGCGACGTCGCCCGCATGGCGGTGCTGCTGGCCGGTCTGCCGATTGATGTGCCGGGCACCACCATCAACCGCCTGTGCGGATCGGGGATGGATGCGGTGGCAACCGCCGCCCGCGCCATCAAGTCCGGCGAGACCGATCTGTGGCTGGCCGGGGGCGTGGAAAGCATGTCGCGCGCCCCGTTCGTGATGCCCAAGGCCACCGGGGCCTTCAGCCGCGACAACGCGGTGTTTGACACCACCATCGGCTGGCGCTTCGTCAACACCCTGATGCACGAGCAGTTCGGCACCGATTCCATGCCGGAAACCGCCGAAAACGTCGCCGAGGACTTCAAGGTCAACCGCGCCGATCAGGATCTGTTCGCCCTGCGGTCGCAGCAGAAGGCGGTGGCGGCGATTGCCTCCGGCCGTCTGGCGCAGGAAATCTGCCCGGTGGTGATCCCGCAGCGCAAGGGCGAGCCGAAGGTGATCGACACCGACGAACACCCGCGCGCCGATACCACTCTTGAAGGGCTGGGCAAGCTCGGCACCCCGTTCCGCAAGGGCGGCAGCGTCACCGCCGGCAATGCCTCCGGCGTCAATGACGGGGCCTGTGCCCTGATCGTCGCCTCGGAAGAGATGGCCCGCCGTCAGGGCCTGACCCCGAAGGCGCGGATTGTCGCCATGGCCACCGCCGGGGTGCCGCCGCGCATCATGGGCATCGGCCCGGCCCCGGCCACCCGCAAGGTGCTGGCCAAGGCCGGTCTGACGCTGGACCAGATCGACGTGATCGAGCTGAACGAAGCCTTCGCCTCGCAGGGGCTGGCAGTGCTGCGCGATCTGGGCGTTGCCGATGATGATCCGCGCGTCAACCCCAACGGCGGGGCAATCGCCCTCGGCCACCCGCTGGGCATGAGCGGGGCACGGCTGGTCACCACCGCCACCTATGAACTGATCAACCGCAAGGCCCGCTATGCCCTGTGCACCATGTGCATCGGCGTCGGTCAGGGCATCGCAATGATCATCGAGCGGGTGTAGGTGTAATAGCTCCCCCGTGATCGGTGCCGATCACGGGGGCCCCTCAGACGCCGGGCGGCGGACCTCCGTCCGCCTTGGCTTACGTGCCCACGCGGGCACGGGGCCTCAATGGCCCAGCCACGGTCCAGCGGGCCTTGCCCGCCGCACCGTGGTTTAACACAAAAAAATTATTCAAAACAAAGGGTATGGGGACAAACCCGTACCCGTCCGACCCCAAAGAGGAAACATCCCGTCTTCCGGTGTCCCCCGGCCTGTGGCGTCTGCCCGGCTCCGGCGGCAGCGGTGCGCTCACGGGACCACGCCCAGAAAGAGACAGGCACATCATGAGCAAGATCGACTTCACCAAGCGCCCGCTGGAACACGAACTGGACCCGATCGAAATCGCCTCCCGCGATGAGATCATCGCCCTCCAGACCCGGCGGATGAAGTGGTCGCTGACCCATACCTATGAAAACGTCGCCCATTACCGCAACAAGTGCGACGCCATCGGCGTGCATCCGGGGGACTTCCGGGAGCTGAAGGATCTTGGCCGGTTCCCGATGACCACCAAGGCCGACCTGCGCGACACCTACCCGTTCGGCATGTTCGCGGTGCCGATGGCGGAAGTGGTGCGCCTGCATGCCTCCTCCGGCACCACCGGCAAGCCGGTCGTCGTCGGCTACACCCAGCAGGACATCAACATGTGGGCGCGGGTGGTGGCCCGCTCCATCCGCGCCGCCGGTGGCCGCCGCAACATGAAGGCGCATATCGCCTATGGCTACGGCCTGTTCACCGGCGGTCTCGGGGCGCATTACGGGGCGGAAGCGCTGGGCTGTACCGTCATCCCGATGTCCGGCGGCCAGACCGAGAAGCAGGTGCAGATCATCACCGATTTCCAGCCGGAAATCATCATGGTCACCCCCAGCTACATGCTGGTGATCGCCGACGAGATGGAGCGGCAGGGCATCGACCCGCGTGACACCTCGCTGCGGATCGGCATCTTCGGGGCGGAACCGTGGACCAACGACATGCGCCGCGAGATGGAACAGCGCCTTGGCATCGACGCCATCGACATCTACGGCCTGTCGGAGGTGATCGGCCCCGGCGTCGGCATCGAATGCATCGAGACCAAGGACGGCCTGCACATCTGGGAAGACCACTTCTACCCGGAAATCATCAACCCGGAGACCGGCGAAGTGCTGCCGGACGGTGAGTTCGGCGAACTGGTGTTCACCACCCTGACCAAGGAAGCCTTCCCGGTCATCCGCTACCGCACCCGCGACCTGACCCGCATCCTGCCCGGCACCGCCCGCTCCATGCGCCGGATCGAGAAGATCACCGGCCGCTCCGACGACATGCTGATCATCCGTGGCGTCAACCTGTTCCCGTCGCAGGTGGAAGAACTGATCCTGAAGGACAGCCGCCTGTCGCCGATCTACCAGATCGTCGTCGATAAGGACGGCCACATGGATACGGTGGCGGTGCGGGTGGAGCTGCGGCAGGACCTGAACGACGACAGCGCCGCCGCCGCGGCTGCCCGTGACCTGCAACACCACATCAAGTCGCTGATCGGTATTTCCACCAAGGTGACGGTGGAACCGGCGTGGTCGATCGAACGTTCGCTCGGCAAGGCCCGGCGGGTGATCGATAAGCGGAAGCTGTGAGGCGGACGCTGTAAGGTCCGGACCGTAAGGTTCTAACGACAGAAACGCCGCCGGGCCCGGGTCCGGCGGCGTTCTTTGTCACCGCAAACGCGCCCCGGTTACGGGCTGAACCGGGTCTGCGGAAAGATCTTCAGGATCCATTTGCGGTGCAGCGCCACCCGGGTGAACCACGACTGGTCGCCGTACTGAGCATTGCCGGATCCGTTGGAGTTAACCCCGACCAGCACCCAGCGGCCCCCGTCCTCCATCCACGCCGAGCCGCCGCTGTCGCCGGAGCCCAGCAGCCCGGCCAGCGGGGTGGACGGGACGGTATCACCGTCATAGGGGCTGGCGACACCGCCATCCTCACGCGGCAGCCATACCCCAAGGTAATTTCCGGCATCGCCGGTCTCCGGCATCGGGCGGACCACCGGTTCGGCTTCCTCCACCAATCCCTGCGCCGCCGCCTTGTCACTGCCCTGATAATAGGCGTCATCCTCGCCGACAGAGCCGATGCCCCGGCTGCCGTAGCCGACAAAGGTGATCAGCCGCCCCTTCTCGGCGCTGCCGCTGTAGATCACCGGCGGTTCGCCAAGGCCGGTGATCTCGTCTTCCAGCCGCAGGATCACCAGATCGTAGCCGCAGCGTTCGTTGACATCACCGTTCCAGCCGGGGTTCAGCCACAGGCGGTCCGCCTTCAGCACCCGTCCGTCCGGGGCGCGGACCACATAGGCATCCTTCTGGGCCGGAAGGTCATACACATGGGCGGCGGTCAAGATGTAGGCATGGCCATCGGCATTGCCGATCCAGGTGCCGGAGGCTTCGCCCCAGCTTTCCCCGTCGGTGGACAGGGCCAGCACCCCCCGGAACTGCGGCTGCGCCGCCAGCTTCAGCGCCGAGGTAAATCCGGCGGCTTCCCGCCCTTTCCGTCCACCGTCCTTTTTCCACTGGCTGTCGAGAATCACCACCGCCCCGGCCGGGGCCGCCTGCATCACCGGCAGGATCAGCCCTGCCATTACACAGGCCGCCATCAGCCACCGCCGTCCAGCCATACCGCCCACCATCCCCCTTACCCCTTTCCAGTTGTCTTTCCGGGTGATCCCGGCGCGTATCCTAAGCCCCGGCCCGGTCGATTTCACAAGCCCACAAACATAGTCTTCACGCCGCAGACATGATTTTCCGGGCCGGATACGCCGCGCCGCCCCACCCCAGAGTATCGCCGCCTCCGTCAGCCAAAAACGGGAAAAAGCGCCCGACCTCTTCAAATCAGTTGAATATCAGGGTCTCCTCACCTTATCTCGAATGGCCGAGTGCCCTGCTCAGTCATCCTGACTGTCCGCCTGCCGTGGATCCCCGCTATGCTTTTCGACCGCTTTTTTGTCCTCGACCGCACCACCCAGCCCTTCCTGCACGGGGTCTACACCCTGCCGCTGGTGGTGCTGTCAGTGGCGGTGGCGGTGCTGGCGGGCGGCATGGCAATGCATCTGGCTGGCATGGCCCGGGCCGAAACCCGCCGCCGCTATCGTCAGATGTTCCTGCTGTCCGGGGCCTTCGTTCTGGGGTCCGGGGTGTGGTCGATGCACTTTGTCGGCATGCTGGCCTACAGCCTGTGCCAGAGTGCAACCTACCACCCGGTCATCACCGCCCTGTCGGCCCTGCCCAGTTTTCTGGCGTCGTGGGTGGCGCTGGCGCTGCTGGCCCGCACCCGCATCACCCCGGGACAGCTGATCATCAGCGGCATCCTGATGGGGGCAGGCATCGGCACCATGCACTACAGCGGCATGGCGGCGGTCTATGAGTCTCTGGATCTGCGGTTTGATCTGCCGGTGTTCCTGCTGTCGATCGTGGTGGCGGTGGGGCTGTCGGTGCTGGCGCTGTGGGTCCGCTTCGGGCTGGACCGGCGCACGCAAAGAAGCGACACCACCATCAACCTGCTCAGCGGCATTGTGATGGGCACCGCCATCAGCGGCATGCATTACACCGGCATGGCGGCGGCGCGGTTCCTCGATAACCCGCAGTATCACCCGGACACCACCACCAACTTCGGTCTGGCCTTCGCCATCGCCGGGACCACCGTCCTCGCCATCCTGATCACCGGGGCGCTGAACATGGTGCTGCGCTACCGCAGCCTGTACAAGCGCATGGCCCAGAATGAAGCACGGCTGCGCACCATCATCGATACGGCGGTGGACGGCATCATCATCATCAACAGCCGGGGCACCGTCAGTGCCTTCAACACCGCAGCGGAGCAGATTTTCGGCTGGCAGGCCGCCGAGGTGATCGGCCGGAACATTGCCATGCTGATGCCGGAACCGCAGCACAGCGAGCATGACGGGTATCTCCAGCGTCATCTGGAAACCGGTGAGGCCAAAATTATCGGGGTCGGGCGGGAAGTGACCGGCCTGCGCCGCAATGGCGAGACCTTCCCCCTGCGGCTGGCCATCGGCCGGGCGGTGCTGGACGAGGAAACCGTCTTCGTCGGCTTCATCACCGATATCAGCCGCCGCCGGGCGATGGAAGAGGCCCTGCGCACCAGCGAACGCCAGCACCGCTCGCTGATCAGCAACCTGCCGGGGGTGGCCTTCCGCTGCCGCCCCGATGCCGACTGGTCGATGCTGTTTATCAGCGATGCGGTGGAAACCCTGACCGGCTGGCCGGTGGCGGACTTCCTGACCAACAGCATCACCTTCGCCCGGCTGATGCACCCCGAGGATCAGGACCGGACCACCGCCACCGTCACCCGGGCGCTGGAGGCCGGGGAACCCTACCGCGTCGAATACCGCATCATCGACCGGGCCGGGCGGGAACACTGGGTCTCGGAGAATGCCAGCGGCGTGCGGGATGAGAACGGCACCGTTGAATGGATTGACGGCATCATCATCGACATCACCGACATCAAGCGGCGCAATGCCGAGTTTGAAGGGGTGGTCAAGGCCATCAGCCGGTCGCTGGCGGTGGTGGAATTTGACCTCTCCGGCATCATCATCCACGCCAACAGCAATTTCCTGCGCCTGACCGGTTACGCCCTGCCCGACCTGATCGGCAGCCATCATTCCCTGCTGTGCACGCGGGAAGAAGTGACCGCCCCCGCCTACCGGCTGCTGTGGGATACCCTGCGTCAGGGCCGTTACTCCTCCGGCGAGTTTCACCGCATCGGCAAGGATGGCCGGGATATCTGGATTTACGGCAGCTACAACCCGGTGCTGGATCCCGACGGGCGGCCCTACAAGATCATCAAGTTCGCCACCGACCTGACCGAACGCCATGCGATGGAGCAGGACCTGCGCGACGCCAAGGCCCGGGCCGAACAGGCCGCCGCCGCCAAAAGCACCTTCCTCGCCAACATGAGCCATGAAATCCGCACCCCGATGAACGCCATCATCGGCTTTACCGATGTGCTGCTGGGCGACCCCGTCACCGATACCCAGCGCCGCCACCTGAACACCGTGCGCACCTCCGCCCGCTCCCTGCTCGGCCTGCTGAACGATATTCTCGACACTGCCAAACTGGAACGCGGTGCCGTCGATCTGGAAATCAAGGATTTCTCGCTGCGGGATGTCTGCATGCAGGTTCTGGCCTCGCTGCGGGTCAACGCCCAGACCAAGGGCCTGCCGCTGATCCTTGAGTACCCCGATGACCAGCCGGAATTCTTCCGGGGGGATGCCCTGCGCATTCAGCAGGTGCTGCTCAATCTGGTCGGCAACGCCGTCAAGTTCACCGAACGCGGCGAGGTCCGGGTGCTGTTCCGCCACACCCCCGGCCAGCCGGTCCGCCTGACCGTCAGCGATACCGGCATCGGCATTGCCCCCGACCGGGTCGCCAGAATCTTTGACCCCTTCGCGCAGGCCGATGCCTCGATGACCCGCCGTTTCGGCGGCACCGGGCTGGGCACCACCATCGCCCGCCAGCTGGTGGAGCTGATGGGGGGCCGGATCTCGGTGGAAAGCGAACTCGGGCTGGGCAGCCGGTTCCATATCGATCTGCCGCTGCCTGCGGGCGAGGCGGTGGACCCGATGCAGGATCAGGCGGCGGTGGATCTGCCGCCGCTGGCCCTGCTGGTCGCCGATGACGTGCCGCAGAATCTGGAACTGCTGCACCTGCTGCTCAGCCGGCAGGGCCACACCCTGACCGCCGCCACCAATGGCGAGGAGGCGGTGCAGGCCTTCAGCACCGGCACCTTCGATCTGGTGCTGATGGATGTGCAGATGCCGGTGCTGAACGGTCTGGATGCCACCCGGCAGATCCGGGCGCTGGAAGCCGCCACCGGCCGCCCCCACACCCCGGTGATCGCCCTGACCGCCAGCGTGCTGGAAGAGGACGTAACCGCCGCGCAGGACGCCGGAATGGATGGTTTCGCCACCAAACCGGTGGATCTGTACGCCCTGACCCTGGAAATGGCCCGCCTGCTGCGGATCGAGGTCAGCAACACCCGCCCGGCTCCGGCGGCGGCCCATCCGGTCGCGGTACGCGGATCGGTGATTGACTGGGCACAGGGCAAGCGCCTGTGGGGCAGCGAGGACCGCCACCGCACCGCCATCCGCCGCTTTCTGGATGAATACGGCCATACGGTGCCGCACCTGCGCACCCTGTCGGCGGATCCGGCCGGTCTGGTGGATCTGGCGGCCCAGATCCACCGCCTGCGCGGGGCCGCCGCCAATCTGGCCCTGTCGCGGGTCTCCGGCCTCAGCGCCGCCATCGAAAGCAGCGTCAAGGACGGCGACACCGCCGGTCTGCCCGCCCGCCTCGATCAGCTGGCGGATGAACTGCTGCACGTTGAGGAAACCCTTGGGCAATATGCCCCCGCCCCGGTGGCGGAAACCGGCGGGGCTGTTCCCGCCGAGGTTGACGCCGCACAGGTTCTGTCGCAGCTTGACCGCCTTGATCAGGCGCTGGCCCGCAGCGAACTGGATGAATCCCTGCTGGCGGAGCTGTCAGCAGCCCTGCCCAAGGCGGCCCTGACTCCGCTGGATGATGCCATCAACAGCTTTGATTTCGACGCGGCGCGGCAGGTGATTGCCACGCTGCGGACGCGTTACGGTAAGGATGCCCCATGATGATACCCCAGCAGGACCAGCGGCCGCGGATTCTGGTCGTCGATGACGAACCCACCAACCTACAGATCCTGCGGCAGGTGTTGCAGGCCGAGTACCGCCTGCTGTTCGCCCGCGACGGTGAAAAGGCCCTGCAACTGGCCACCGCCGAAACGCCGGACCTGATCCTGCTGGACGTGATGATGCCCGGCCTGACCGGACTGGAAACCTGCCAGCGCCTGAAGGCCGATCCGGCGACGCAGGGGATTCCGGTGATCTTCGTCACCGCCCTGACCGATGTCAGCGATGAGTCCGCCGGGTTTGCCGTCGGCGGGGTCGATTACATCACCAAGCCGATCAGCCCGCCGGTGGTCTGTGCCCGGGTGCGGACCCATCTGTCGCTGGTGCGGGTCGATGAGCTTCAGAAAACCCGGCTTCAGATCATCCAGTGCCTTGGCCGCGCCGCCGAATACCGCGACAACGAAACCGGCCTGCACGTGATCCGTATGAGCCACTATTGCCGCATCATCGCGCTGGCCGCCGGGTTCAGCCCGGCGTGGGCGGAGGAACTGTTCCACGCCGCCCCGATGCATGACATCGGCAAGATCGGCACCCCGGACAGCATCCTGCTGAAACCGGGGCGGCTTGACGACGGCGAGATGACGGTGATGAAGCAGCACGCCCTGATGGGGGCGGAGATCATCGGCGACCACGACTCCCCGTTGCTGCGGATGGCCCGGACCATTGCCCTGAACCATCACGAGAAATACGACGGCAGCGGCTATCCGCACGGCATCGCCGGAGAGGCTATTCCGGTGGAGGCCCGCATTGTCGCCATCGCCGATGTGTTTGATGCCCTGACCTCCGTCCGCCCCTACAAGGCGGAATGGCCGGTGGAGGAGGCCGTGGCCCTGCTGGAAAAGGAAAAGGGCCGCCACTTCGACCCGGCGCTGGTCGATCTGTTCATCAGCCAGCTTCCTGCCGTGCTGGAGGTGAAGGAACGTTTTGCCGAGACGGCGGCACCATGACGGCAAAACAGCCGGGGATGACCTCCCCGGCTGTTCCGTTCAGCGTCATCCGGTGACCGCAGAAGCGGTCACACCACCTCAGGCCGCTTTCCGGCCAGACCGATTTCCTCCAGCGCCTCTTCGATTTCCGGCAGAATATCCGGATCATCGATGGTGGCGGGCATCTTGTAATCCTGATGGTCGGCGATCTTCTGCATGGTACCGCGCAGAATCTTGCCGGAGCGGGTCTTCGGCAGCCGCTTGACCACCACCGCCTGCTTGAAGGCGGCCACCGGGCCGATTTCGTCGCGGACCAGCTTGACCAGTTCCTTGACGATCTGGTCGGAATCCCGGTCAACCCCGACCTTCAGGCAGACAAAGCCCAGCGGCACCTGCCCCTTCAGGTCATCGGCCACCCCGATCACGGCGCATTCCGCCACATCCGGGTGCTTGGCCAGCACTTCCTCCATCGCGCCGGTAGACAGACGGTGCCCGGCAACGTTGATAACGTCGTCGGTGCGGGTCATGACGTAAACATAGCCGTCATCGTCAACGAACCCGGCATCCCCGGTCTGATAATAGCCCGGGAACTCGGTCAGGTAGCTCTTGCGGAAGCGGTCTTCGGCGTTCCACAGGGTCGGCAGCGTACCCGGGGGCAGCGGCAGCTTACACACCAGCGCCCCGATCTGCCCCGGCTCCACCGGATGGCGGCCTTCGTCCAGCACCTGCACATCCCAGCCCGGCATCGCCTTGGTCGGGGAACCGTGCTTGACCGGGAACTGTTCCAGCCCCATCGGGTTGCCGCAGATCGCCCAGCCGGTTTCAGTCTGCCACCAGTGGTCGATCACCGGCACCTTCAGCTGGTCTTCCGCCCACTTCAGGGTTTCCGGGTCCGACCGTTCCCCGGCGAGGAACAGGTACTTCAGGCTGGACCGGTCGTACTTGCGGACCAGCTCGCCGTTCGGGTCCTCGCGGCGGATGGCGCGGAAGGCGGTGGGGGCGGTGAACAGCACCCGCACCTTATGCTCCTCGATCACCCGCCAGAAGGTCCCGGCATCCGGGGTGCCGACCGGCTTGCCCTCAAACACCACGGTGGTGCAGCCGGTCAGCAGCGGCGCGTAGCAGATGTAGGAATGGCCGACGACCCAGCCCACATCCGACGCCGCCCAGAACACATCACCCGGCTGCACATCATACAGGGTGGTCATGGTCTGGCGCAGGGCCACCGCATGGCCGCCGTTATCCCGGACCACACCCTTCGGCTGGCCGGTGGTGCCGGAGGTGTACAGGATATACAGCGGATCGGTGGCGGCAACCGGCACACAGGCCTGCGGTTCCGCCACCGCCATCTCAGCGGCCCAGTCCACATCGCGCCCGGCGGTCAGGCTGGCGGTTTCCTGCTCCCGCTGGAACACCACGACGCTGGAAATCTTGTGGGTGGCGGCGTCAATCGCCGCATCAATATTCGGCTTGTAACGGACGATCCGCCCCGGCTCCAGCCCGCAGGAGGCACAGACCAGCGCCTTCGGGGTGGCATCGTCGATGCGGGTGGCCAGTTCGTGCGGGGCAAACCCGCCGAACACCACCGAATGCACCGCGCCAATGCGGGCACAGGCCAGCATCGCCACCAGCGCTTCCGGGATCATCGGCATGTAAATGATGACGCGGTCGCCCTTTTCCACGCCCTGACCGACCAGAACCCCGGCGAAGCGCGACACCTGATCCAGCAGACCGGCATAGGTGATGGTACGCTTGGCGCCGGTGATCGGGCTGTCATAAATGATGGCGGCCTGATCGGCCCGGCCCCCGGCCACATGCCGGTCCACCGCGTTGTAACAGGTGTTCAGCACCCCGCCGGTAAACCAGCGGTACAGCGGCGCGTTGCTGTCATCCAGAACCTTTTCCGCCGGTTTGATCCAGTCGATCAGGCGGGCGGCATCGCCCCAGTAACCGTCGGGATCCTTCAGGGACCGTTCGTGCGCGCTGGCATATGCTGAAGTCATGGCCGCAAACCCTCCGCTTTTTTTCCGTCGCACGGCTGCGGTGTCAGGCACCCGGCGCGGTGTTGATGTGTTTTTCTCTTCTGGCCGGTGTCTGCCCGTTTTCTTGCCGTCAGCAGGTCTGCCCCGCCTGCTACCGTCCGGGAGGCGCAGGGGTGGGGGAAAACCTACCCACTCGGGTCAGTGGCACCGGTATCCGCCTGCGCAGTGTGCGGGAATTTTCAAAAAATGCAAACGGTCGACTTCGCAACTTCGCAAAATCGGCATGCCCCTAGGGAAATCAACGTTAACTCTTTTATAAATATGGCAAATTTAGAAAGGGATCCGGTCCGGTTTTCTCCGATCCCCCTGCGCGGACTGATGACATTCCTTCGCAAGCCGGTGAGACTCGCAAAAACACCCCGCCCCGCCCCTTCCGGCGGGAGCCCCACCCGGCCCCGCCGCCATAGCCCGACGGCAGAGGAAGGGCCATAAAAACCAAAAGCCCCGCTGGTACGCTAATCCAGCGGGGCCCCTCTGACGAGATCTGGGTTCAGAACCTTGGGTCGGTGCAGGGGCTGCGGTCAACGGCCACCTCTGTCAGTCGGCACGGCGACCACACTCTGCGGCCAACGCAGGTGTGCAAGGGAACGTCAGAATTACCGTCTCCATTTCTGGCGGCAGCCAAAACCCTGCGGCGTAAGCGCCCTTAACGGGGGCGGCGCCCGGCTGGCGTGCCGGTGGTTGTGTCCTTAAAAGCTGGATGTTCCAGCCTGCAAACTGTCGCAGCCCCAGCCCGAAAGCCCGGCAGGCATGCGCGGTACTGCACGGAACTCCGTTCCCGTCTTCAGCCCCAAGCCATCATCCTTGGCGGTGACACGACCCGCACGGCGACCGTGACTGTGGTCCACCCGTGGCGGATACACCCCTTATGAGGGACACCGCAGGCCACTCTCTGGCCGATGGAAGCGTTTGCGGTACGGTACGATCAGATTTACCTGTTGCTCAGGAAAACAGCGGATCGTCAATGCATCGTGATGCGTTGGATCTCGTCCTTGATCCGAAGCTTCTGGCGCTTCATGTCAGCGATTGCTTTCGCGTCCGGCATCGGTCGGCGCTCTTCCATTTCCAGCGCACTATCCAGTTCGGCATGTTTGGTACGCAGGGACTCAACCCGAGCATCAAGGCTCATTGCATTTTCTCCCTTTATTGCCTCTGGGACACAGTGTAATAGTACGCGTTTTTTTTGATTCCGCCAGCCCTTTTGTGAAGGTTCTGTGTCTGTTGGGTTTTTTCGGCAGGCCAGAACAGCGGGGGCGGCATCCGTGAACGGAAGGATGATCCATGTCTGCCCCCAAGCGTCTTGTCGTCGGCATCAGCGGTGCCACCGGCGTGGTCTATGGAATCCGAATTCTTCAGGTTTTACGAGGGCTTGGCATTGAAAGCCATCTGGTGATGACCAAGACGGCGGAAATCACCCTCGCCTACGAATCGGACCTGAAGGTTTCTGATGTCCATGCGCTGGCCGATGTGGTCCACCGGGTGGAGGATCTGGCCGCGCCGCCGTCGTCGGGCAGCTTCCGCACCATGGGGATGATCGTCGCCCCGTGCAGCGTGCGGGCGCTGGCCGAAATTGCCACCGGCACCGGTGCCAACCTGCTGACCCGCGCCGCCGACGTCACCCTGAAGGAACGGCGGCGGCTGGTGCTGATGGTACGGGAAACCCCGCTGCACCTCGGCCATCTGCGCAACATGACGGCGGTGACCGAAATGGGCGGCGTCATCGCCCCGCCTGCCCCGGCCTTCTACACCCGCCCGAAAAGTCTGGACGAGGTGGTCGATCAGGGCATCGGTCGGGTGCTGGACCTGTTCGACATCGACACCGACGCCTTCCCCCGCTGGGGCGAGGACTGTGGACCCAACCGCCGCTGACCTGCGGTCAGCGTTTTTTTGTTTTGCCCCTCAGATGCCGGGCGGCGGACGTCCGTCCGCCTTGGCTTACGCGCGAATGGTCGCGCGGGCCCTCAATGGGCCAGTCGCTACGCTCCGCTTTCTTTTTTCTGCCCCTCAAACGCCGGGCGCAGGCGTCCGCCTGCTTGGCTTACGCGCGAATGGTCGCGCGGGGCCTCAATGGGCCAGTCGGCCCGGCTCAGCCGGGCCTCCGTTTGTTTGATGGGTCCCTCAGATGCCGGGCGGCGGACGTCCGTCCGCCTTGGCTTACGCGCGAATGGTCGCGCGGGCCCTCAATGGGCCAGTCGCTGCGCTCCGCTTTCTTTTTTCTGCCCCTCAGACGCCGGGCGCGGGCGTCCGCCCGCTTGGCTTACGCGCGAATGGTCGCGCGGGGCCTCAATGGCCCAGTCGGCCCTTTGGGCCTCCGTTTGTCTGGCCCATGGGACGCGGAGAAAAGAACCGGGGCGCTGTTTATCCGGCCCCGCCCGAAACCGGGCATTTCCCGTTTGACATCAGGGGCGCTTTGACGATAATGCGCGCCTCACATTCCCGAGAATGCGGGCACCGGCACTTCCGCCGTGGCCCCGCCGCCTGAAGCGGGCCGCAACGCCCACCCTTCGGGGCCGGACTATCGGGACAACAAACCGAAGCGATCAAAGGACCGACGATGTCGAAGCGTCATTCCGCGAAATATAAGATTGACCGCCGCCTTGGCGTTAACCTCTGGGGCCGCGCCAAGTCTCCGCTGAACAAGCGTGAATACGGCCCGGGCCAGCACGGTCAGCGCCGCAAGAAGCCGTCCGACTACGGCGTGCAGCTGATGGCCAAGCAGAAGCTGAAGGGCTACTACGGCAACATCAGCGAAAAGCAGTTCCGCAAGTACTATGCGGAAGCCGTCCGTCGTAAGGGCGATACCTCCGAGAACCTGATCGGCATTCTGGAACGCCGTCTGGACGCCGTGCTGTACCGCATGAAGTTCGTCCCGACCGTGTTCGCCTCCCGTCAGGTGGTCAACCATGGCCACGTCCGCGTCAACGGCAAGCGCGTCAACATCGCGTCCTACATGATCAAGGAAGGCGACGTCGTCTCCATCCGTGACAAGTCCAAGGAAATGCCGCTGATCGTCGAAGCTGCCACCAGCTCCGAACGCGACGTGCCGGACTACTTGGACGTCGACGCCAAGGAACTGAAGGGCACTTTCGTCCGCACCCCGAAGCTGGCCGACGTGCCGTATCCGGTGCAGATGGAACCGAACCTGGTGGTCGAATTCTACAGCCGTTAATCGGCTGCGACACAGGGTCGTTACAGTTTGGGCCGCTTCCTCCGGGAAGCGGCCCTTCTGCTTTTCAGGCTGCCAGTCATCAAGGCAGGAAAGACAGAAAAGGCAGGAACCACAGGGGTCCCCGCCCGGTCTCCCTTACAGTCTGGCCGCCCAGTTGTTGAAGCGTTCGGTCAGCCGGTCGGTATGTTCCAGCCAGAATTCCGTATTATACGGCAGGGCCACCGCCATGTTCTGCGGGGCACTCGGCAGGTTGGCCAGCCGGGCCGGATCAATCAGCGCGCTGCCCTTGGCCGAGGTGATGCCATAGCTGATATGGTTGGGCAGGTTTTTCTGCACCTCCGGCCGCCCGACGAACTCAAGGAACTTATAGGCCTTGTCGATATTGGGGCTGCCCTTCAGGATCGCCCAGCTGTCGATCACGAAAATCGCCTGATTCCAGATCAGCCTGAAATTCTTCTTCTCCTTCTCGATCGCCGCCGAGATGCGGCCATTGTAGGCCGTGGTCATCACCACCTCGCCGGAGGCCAGAAGCTGCGGCGGCTGCGCCCCGGCCTTCCAGAACACCAGTTCCTTCTTGATGGTCTCCAGCTTGCGCAGGGCGCGGTTCACCCCGTCCTCCGTCGCCAGCAGGGTATAGACATCCTTCGGGGCCACACCGTCGGCCATCAGGGCGATTTCCAGATTGGTCTGCGGCCCCTGCCGCAGCGCCCGCTTGCCGGGGAATCTGGCGGTATCGAAGAAATCCGCCCAGCTCTTCGGGCCATCTTTCAGGCGGTCACCGTCATAGGCCAGCACATAATCATAGACGATCAGCCCGGCCCCGCAGGGGCTGACGGCAAACGGCAGATAAGCATCCTTGCCGCCGATCCGGCTGAAATCGAGCTGTTCATACAGCCCTTCCTCGCAGCCGATCGCCAGTTCAGAGGAATCCATCTGCACCACATCCCAGGTGCCGTTGCCGCCTTCGATCTTGGCGCGCAGCACCCCGACGCCGCCATCCCAGCTTTCTTCGGTCAGCGGAATGCCGGTCTGTTGGCTGAACGGCTTAAAATACGCTTCCCGGAACGCATCCTGCCCCGATCCGCCAAAGCCGACCACGGTCAGATCCCGGGCCTGAGACGGCAGCGCCGCCCCGGCAACAGCCGCCAGCAGGGCAGCAGAAAACACAACAGCAGTCTTCATGAAGGCACCTGTGAGAAAAAGAGTGAGAAGGGATCAGGCCGGAGTGGCGGCAAAGCGCCCGGCCACCAGCGAAAACAGCTCGAACAGAATCTGTGCGGCGGCATGGGCGGTGTTGGTGGTGGGGTCATACTGCGGGGCCACTTCCACCACATCCCCGCCGATGATGTTCAGGCCATCCAGCCCGCGCAGCAGCTCCAGCGCTTCCCGCGTTGTCAGGCCGCCGATTTCCGGGGTACCGGTGCCGGGGGCAAAGGCCGGGTCCAGACAGTCGACATCAAAGGTCACATACACCGGGCCGTCCCCGACCACCCGGCGCACGGTCTCCAGAATGGCGGCGGTGCCCAGCTTCGGCACCTCCTCGCCATGGATCACCGTCATGCCCGCCTCCTGCGAGAACTCCCACAGGTATTCGGCGGACCCCCGGATGCCGATCTGCACACAGCGTTCCGGGTCGATCAGGCCTTCCAGCACCGCATGGCGGAACGGGCCGCCGTGGTGGAACTTCGCCCCTTCGTAATCCCCGGCGGTGTCACAGTGGGCATCAAAATGCACCATCCCCACCGGCTGCCGCGCCCCGACCGCCTTCAGGATCGAATAGCTGATCGAATGGTCCCCCCCGACCGCCAGCGGGATCACCCCGGCCTGCACCACCCGGTGGAAAAAGGCCTGAATATCCTCGTGCGAGCGGTCAAGGCTGTAGCGGCTGCGGAAGGGCACATCGCCGATATCGGCGGCCTTACAGTGCAGGCCCGGCATCCGGCGCAGAACATGGTTGTAGGGGCCGACCCGCTCCACCATCCGCACCGCGCGCGGCCCGAACCGGGCCCCGGAGCGGTTGGTGACGCCCAGATCCATCGGCACCCCGATCAGCGCCACATCCAGCCCGCCGAAATCCTCGCGGGTGGCGGCATCGGCGGCATAGGGCAGATCCAGAAAGGTCGGCACCCCGGCGTAGGGCTGCAAACGGCGGTCGCCTTCAGGAAACTGGGCGTCGGCAATGGCGCGGAAGGCCGGATCAAACACATCACTGCCTTTGGCATTGGCATATTTCTGGCGCAGCGCCGACAGTCTGGCGGGGTCCGACATCAAAACCTCCTGCATGGGGGTGCAACAACCCCTTCAGCAGGCCACAGGCCGGGACTGCCGAAAAATCATGACGTTTCGATGTTCAGTTTGATCCGCTTCAATGTATCGGCGTCGGATCTGCCGGGGAAACCGCTGCCAGATCGGCCAGAAAGGCGCGGGTGATCTCGCTTTGCCGCTCCGGCAGCCGGGTGGCGAGGGAGAAGGTGACGTCGTACCACAGCCCGGCCGGATTCAGCGGCACCATCAGGCCCTGCGCCTGATAGGCCCGGGCAAAGTGCTGCGGCAGATAGCCGAGATGGGTGCCGGACAGAATCAGCATCGCCCGGGCTTCCATATTATCGGCATGGGCGGTGATCTCCGGCGGGGCCGGGGTGGTGTCTTCCGGCAGGAACCCGGTCCGCCACACCCACGGGTACCGGTGGGCTTCCCCGGTGCTGATGTCCCCGGCGCGGGAGAACAGCGGATGGCCCTGCCCGCAGCAGGCAATCTGCCGCTCCCGGAACAGCGGCACACTGTGCAGGCTGGGGCTGTTGTGCCAGAAGTAACCGATGGCCAGATCCAGATCCCCGGACAGAAGCTGGTCTTCCAGCACGCGGGAGGACCGGATCACCACATGCAGGTGTACCGCCTCATCCCGCTGGCGGAAGCGGGCGATGGCCCGGCTGATGCGGGCATTTTCCCCGGCGGGCAGGTGGCCGATGGTGCCGATGCGCAGGGTGCCGACCAATGTGCGGTCGATGTTGCGGGCCTGCATGCCGAAATCGTCAATGGCGGTCAGCAGGCTGCGGGCCAGATCGGTGAAGCGCCGCCCCTTTTCCGTCAGCCGGAAACCGCTGCGCCCCCGCTCACACAGCCGGAACCCAAGGCGGCCTTCCAGACTGGCAAGCTGGGTACTGATGGTGGAGGTGCTGACATTCAGGCTGTGCTGGGCCATCGCCAGCCCCCCGGCATCCACCACCGCCAGAAACACCCGCAGATGCCGCAGATCCAGATCGCTGAGATTTCCCAGCATGATACCCTCCCCCGTTCACCGCCCCTCCACAGGCGTACACCTGTGGAGGGGAAGCATACAAGGGGCCAGAAATACAATCAGGATCCGCAGCCACCGCCCCCGCCACCGCAGCCACAGCCGCCGGTCGGGTGGGAATGGCCATGAGAATGCCCATGAGAATGACCGTTGGAATGGTCATGGGCCGGGGCCGGTGAACGGTCAGCATGCAGGGCGATGGCATAGCGGAACGACTGGGCCATCCGCTGCGCCCGTTCCATGAAAATCCCAGCCACCTCCGGGGTAAACAGGCTGTGGGTGGTGACATGGAACAGCGCCAGCCACTGCCCGAAGTGCTCATCCTTCAGGTCCGGCATGTTGACATGCACCGGCAGCGGGCGGCCGTCATACCGTTTGACGCCCAGCATCATCGAACACCAGAAGTCCACCATCTTATCCAGATGCGGGCCCCAGTCATCGTGCAGGGCGGTCTTGAACACCGGGCCGAGGGTGTCATGGTCGCGGATATGACCGTAGAAGGTATGCACCAGTCTGGTGATATCCTCTTCGTTCAGGTCGCGGGAGGGATCCTTCGGCTGCCACGCGGCATAGGTGACGGGGGGAGTCGGGTCAATCATCACAGGGGGCTCCGGACAGGAGGAATCGTTGGATGCTGTCATACTCCTGTTTTTCCGGCCCGGCCACCTTGATAGAGATCATTTTCCGCCGCCGTCAGACCTGCTGTTCCCCCTCCCCAGTGTCCTCCCCCCGGGCCACACTGACAATCAGGCGGCGCAGCCACTGGTGCGGCGGATAGGTCTCGAACCGGCGGTGGAACACCATCGACAGCGGTGCCCCCTCCGGCTCGAACGGCACCGGCAGCCGGATCAGCCCCATGTGCTGCTCCCACAGCCGGGCGGCGCGGTCCGGCAGCGACCAGATCAGGTCTTCCTGCGCGGTCATGATGGCGGCGGAGGCCATATGGGCCACCACCACCGCCACATGGCGGCTGTGGCCCATCTGCGCCAGCATACGGTCCACCGCCCCGTGCAGATCCCCCACCGGCGACAGCAGGATGTGCGGCAAAGCCAGATAGGCCGCCATCCGGTCTTCCGCCGCCAGCAGCGGATGGCCGGGCCGCACCAGCATCATCAGCGGATCGCGGTAGAGGCGGATGCGGGTCATGCGCGACGGCGGTTCCGGCAGCACGCCAAGGGCCAGCATGGCGCGCTGGTTGTCCAGTTCCTCCGTCACGTCATCGCGGCCGATGTGGCGGAACAGCACCTGCATCCCCGGGGCCTGCCGCCGCAGCGCCGACAGCAGCGGTGACCCCAGCGCCACCTCCGCCTGATCGGACACCGCCAGCACCAGCCGTTCTGTGGCGGTACAGGGATCAAACGGTTTTCCGGCATTGAAGGCGGTGTCAACGGCCTCCAGCGCCGCCCGCACATGCGGGGCCATGGTGGCGGCGGTGGCGGTCGGCACCATGCCATCCGGCCCGCGCTGGAACAGGTCATCGCCCAGATGCTCCCGCAGGCGGCGCAGAGCATTGCTGACCGCTGGCTGGGTCAGGTGCAGCCGGGCAGCGGCCCGGGTCAGGGAATGTTCCTGCCAGATGGCGTCAAACACCCGCAGCAGGTTCAGGTCTGGCAGCATGATCATTCACCACATGAATAGTGATACTCACCATACCAAAGTTCCGTGATGGGTGGCCAGAGGGTAAGGTTCCTTCATCGACCGGGCCGTGATCCACGGCACCCACAGCAGACCCCAAGGAATTCTGACCATGTCCGACACCACCTTCGAAACCCCGTCCTCCGCCTACGCCGCCCTGCTGCTGCGCCTCGCCCTTGGCGTGATGACGCTGTCGCACGGCCTGATGAAGATTTTCGTGTTCACCCCGGCCGGGACCGCCGCCTTCTTCGAAAGCCTCGGCCTGCCCGGTTTTGCCGCCTATCTGGTGATCTTCGCCGAAGTCGTCGGCGGTCTGGCCCTGATCCTTGGGCTGCATGTGCGTCTGGCCTCCGTCCTGCTGCTGCCGACCCTGATCGGGGCGGCGCTGGCCCACTCCGGCAACGGCTGGGTGTTCTCCTCGCAGGGTGGCGGCTGGGAATTTCCGGCGTTCTGGACCGTGAGCCTGCTGGTTCAGGCGCTGCTGGGGAAGGGTGCCTTCGCCGTTCCGGTCGATCTGCTGGCTCTGGTCGGCATTGGCACCCGGTCCGAACCGGCCTGATCCTGCGCTGAAAACGCTCAGGGCAGACCCGTCCGGACACCCGGGCGCCGCAGGGGAGACCATGCGGCGCCCTTTTTCTTTCCCCGCTGACCTCTTTTCCAGATGTGTTCCGGCCGCAGCGCAGGCACAGTGCCGCCACGGCCCCCGGATCCGGAGTCCCCTTCATGCAGACCGTCACCCCTGCCGCCCCCACCCCTGCCCCCAGCATCTTCGTCTCGCACGGTGCCCCGACCATGCCGCTGGAACAGTCGCCGACCCGGCACTTCCTCGACCGGCTGGGGGCGGATCTGCCGCGCCCGACGGCGGTGATCGCCGTTTCCGCCCACTGGTGCACCGATCAGGTGGCGGTCAGCACCGCCGCCCGGCCGGACACCATCCATGACTTTTACGGCTTCCCGCAGGAACTGTACCGAATGGTCTATCCGGCCCCCGGCGCACCGGATCTGGCCCGGCGGGTTCAGGGCCTGCTGCGTGATGCCGGGCTGCCGACCGCCGCCGACCCGGACTATGGTCTGGATCACGGCGCGTGGGTGCCGATGAAGCTGATGTATCCGCAGGCGGATCTGCCGGTGTTCCAGCTTTCCGTGCAGCCGCATCTGGGGGCCGCCCATGCCTACCGCGTCGGGCAGGCCCTGAAGCCGCTGCGCGATGAGGGGGTGATGGTGCTGGCTTCCGGCGCCATGACCCACAATCTGCGGGAATGGATGATGCGCCGCGCCGCCTTCGATGCCGCCCCGGAAGGCTGGGCCGACACCTTTGCCGAATGGTTCGACGACGCCATCGCCCGCAACGATATTCCGGCCCTGCTGGACTGGTCTGCGCAGGCCCCCAACGCCAGACGCAACCACCCGACGCCGGAACACCTGCTGCCGCTGTTTGTCGCCCTGGGTGCCGGCGGGGCCGGGCAGCGGATCCACCGGGCGATGGAATACGGGGTGCTGTCGCTGGACGCCTACCGCTTCGCCTGAGCCGCTACTCTTCCCCCTGCCCCTTACCCCATTTCGGCCGCCTGCCGTTTCAGGGCCGCCAGCAACACCGAGAAAGCCGGTGTCGGCTGGCGGCGGCTGGGGTAATATAGATGATATCCGGGAAACGGCGGACACCAATCCTCCAGCACCCGGATCAGGTCACCAGCGGTGATAGGCTCCGCCACCGTATCGGCCAGCACATAGGCCAGCCCGTGCCCGGCCAGACAGGCCCGCCGCGCCAGCGCCCCGCTGTTGACGGTCAGGCCCCCGTCCACCCGCACCCGCAGGGCATGGCCGTTCTTTTCAAACTCCCACGCATACAGCCCGCCGAAGGTCGGCAGCCGCAGATTGATGCAGCGGTGCGCGGTCAGGTCCTGCGGCACCACCGGCAGCGGCCGCCCGGCAAAATAGGCCGGGGCCCCGACCACCGCCATCCGCAGCGGCGGCCCCAGCGGTACCGCGATCATGTCACGGTCCACATCCTCCCCCAGACGGATTCCGGCATCAAAACGTTCCGCGACGATATCGCGCAGGATGGACTCGATCACCACTTCGGCATGGATATCCGGATACTCCGGCAGCAGCCGGTCCAGCACCGGCCACAGCACGGTATTGGCGGCATGCTCCGCCACCGTGATGCGGATGGTCCCGGCGGGCCTGTCCCGCAGGGCGGTCAGCGCCGCCAGATCAGCCTCAATCTCCGCCAGTTTCGGCCCGACCGACTGCATCAGCCGCTCCCCCGCCTCGGTGACCGCCACGCTGCGGGTGGTGCGGGTCAGCAGGCGCAGGCCCAGCCGCTGTTCCAGCGTGCTGATGGTATGGCTGAGGGCGGACTGTGACACCCCCAGCCGGGCGGCGGCGCGGGTGAAGCTGCATTCCTGCGCCACCATCAGGAAAGCGGCGAGGTCATTCAGGGGAGGTCGCTGCATTGATGAGCCGTTTCGATAAGTCCATCCGCATTTTTCAGGGTAATCGCCGGACCGGACAAGCCCTATTCTCCGCAGTCTGCCTGCCGCCGGGCTCCGGTGGCACAAACCCGGACTGTGATAATGCCGATTGCCAAAGAGCGCCTGCCGATCCTGCTGCTCGTCCTCGCCAGCTATCTGATGCTGGTGGTCGATGTTTCCATTGTCATCACCGGCCTGCCCCGGATCCGTGACAGCCTCGGGTTTACCCCGGCCGGGCTGTCGTGGGTGCACAGCGCCTATACGCTGACCTTCGGCGGGTTTCTGCTGCTGGGGGCCCGGGCCGGGGATCTGCTGGGGCGGCGGCGGATGTTTCTGCTGGGGCTGTGGATTTTCACCCTGACCTCGGTGGTGATAGCGCTAGCCCCGACCGCCGGGGTGATGCTGGCCGGGCGGGCGGTGCAGGGGCTGGGGGCGGCGGTGCTGGCCCCGGCGACGCTGGCGCTGCTGACCGTCCATTTTCCGGAAGGGCCGGAGCGGACCCATGCCCTCAGCCTGTATGGTGCCACCGCCGGGGTGGCCGCCAGCGTCGGGCTGGTGCTGGGCGGGCTGCTGGCCGACTGGGTTTCGTGGCGGGCCGGGTTTTTCATCAATCTGCCGGTCGGGCTGGCCCTGATTGCCGGAACCCGGCGGTATGTGACGGAAACGGCCCGCCATTCCGGCCGGTTTGACCTGCCGGGGGCGGTGTGCTCCACGCTGGGGATGGGGGCGCTGGTGTTCGGGCTGATCCACGCGGCGGAAACCGGATGGACGGAACGGCTGACGCTGGCGGCCCTTGGCGGCGGTGGCCTGCTGCTGGCGGTGCTGGTGTGGCACGAACGGCGGGCGGTGCAGCCGATCATGCCGCTGGGCCTGTTTACCGACCGCAGCCGCAGCGGTGCCCTGCTGGCCCGGATGTTTTATCTGGGGGCGATGGTCGGGATGTGGTTCTTCACCAGTCAGCTTCTGCAAGGGGCTCTCGGGCTCAGCGCCTCCGCCACCGGGGTGACCTTTCTGCTGATTGCGGTGCCGCAGTTTGCCGGGGCGATGGCGGTGCCGCGCCTGAGCCGCCGGACCGGGCCGTGGCCGCTGCTGATGACCGGCATGGGGGCGACGCTGCTGGCGCTGGCCTCGCTGACCGCCGCCGTTGACGCCGGGGCCGGTCTCCCCGGTCTGGCCCTGCCGCTGATCGGGCTGGGGCTCGGACAGGGGCTGACGTTAAGCCCGCTGATGGTGGTCAGCGTCGCCGGTATCCCGCCGGAGCGGGCGGGGGCAGCCTCCGGGCTGGTCAACGCCGCCCACCAGTTGGGCGGGGCGCTGGGGCTGGCGGTGCTGGTGGTGGTCTTCTCCCACGCCCTGCCCGCTGACCAGACCGGCCCGTCGGCACTGGCGCAACGGATCGGCGCGGTCTTTCTGGCCGGAACGGCGATGCTGGCCGTCGCCACCGGGCTGATCGGCGGGCTGATCCTGCTGCGCCGCAGCGGGAGGGCATAAGCCGCCTGCCCCTTGGGTCTGTCATAAAATTTAAACCCCCCTAATATTCTGTACTTCTGAATTAATCCTCCTGTAGTCTGCCCCGGCTCCCTCAGGATCCCGATGCAGGAGGTTTTCCCATGCCCGCCCTTGCCGTCCGCTTCGCTCCCAGCCGCTCTCTGGCCGGGCGCCTGTCGCTGTCGATTGCCCTGCTGGTGGCGGTGGTCTCTCTGGTGCAGTCGGTGGTGCAGGGGCGGCTGATCGAAGGGGTAATCAACCGGGCGGAGCAGGAAACGCTGGCGCAGGCCGAGGCCAGCTTCCACACCACCCTCGGCGTTCATGCCCGGGAAGTGCGGTCGGTGGCGGAAACGCTGGGATCGCTGATCCGGGTGCGGACCGCACTGGCCGGTGGCGACCGCCCGCAGATGCTTCAGGTGCTGGGGCCGGTGTTCAAATCCCTTCAGGCCCGCACCGGAATTTCGCAGATGCAGGTCCACACCCCCGATGTGCATTCCTTCCTGCGGGTCAACAAGCCGGAGCAGTTCGGCGATGACCTCAGCGGCTTCCGCCACATGCTGGTGCAGGTCAACCGCGACAAAGTCAGCCTTCAGGGGCTGGAAGACGGGGTTTCCGGTCTGGCGGTGCGCGGGGCGGTGCCGGTTCCCGGCCCGGATGACCGCCACGCCGGATCGCTGGAGGTCGGCTTCCTGATTGAGGATGCTTTTCTGGCCGGGCTGCGCCGGGATGGCGTGGATTTTGAACTGTATGCCCCCCGCAAGGACGGGCTGCGGCGTCTGGCCGCCTCCTCCGCCGGTCTGGCTGACAGCAGCGCCGATCCGGCCCTGCCCGCCGTGCTGAAGGACGGGACCCGCCGGATCACCCTGTCCGCCGGAGACAACGGCAGCCACGATGTGCTGCTGGCCCCGGTCAGTGATTATTCCGGCAAGATCATCGCGGTGCTGAAGGTGTCCGCCGACCGGGCCCGCTACGCGGCGGAAGAACGCGATGCCCTGATGCAGGCGGTGCTGTCGTTCGCGGTGGCGGCACTGGCCGGGGGCTGCGTCGCCATTCTGCTGGGGCGGGCGATGGCGGCCCCGATCCTGCGGCTGACCGGCCGTCTGGGCGGCATGGCCGCCGGGGATCTGGACGGCGCGGTGCAGGACACCAACCGCCGCGATGAAATCGGCCGGGCAGCGGTGGCGGTGGCCGACCTGCGCGGAACCTTGCAGGCCGACCGCGACCATCAGGCCGAACGGGCGGCGGAGCAACAGGACAGACTCCGGCATGCCGCGCAGATTCAGGCGGCGATTGAAGCCTTTGAACAGGCCGCCGCCGGATCCATGGACCGGGTCAGCGCCGCCTCTGCCGCCCTGCGCGATACCGCCGGGGTGATGACCGGGGTTGCCGCCCGCACCGGCACCGAGGCCGAGGCGGTCTCCGCCTCGGTGCAGGAGATGTCATCACGGTCAGCGGTGATCAGCGCGGCAGCGGAAGAACTGTGCAGCTCCATCTCCGGGATCACCACCCAGATTGATGCCTCGGCGGAGAAGGCAGCCGGGGCCGATGCCGAAGCGGCCCGCGCCGGAACGGCGGCGGCCAGTCTGGCCGGAAGCGTCGGGCGGATCGGCGAGGTGACCGGCCTGATCAGCGCCATCGCCAGCCAGACCAATCTGCTGGCCCTGAACGCCACCATCGAGGCCGCCCGCGCCGGGGACGCCGGAAAAGGCTTTGCCGTGGTGGCGGGCGAGGTCAAGGCTCTGGCGGCCCAGACCGCCGAAGCAACGCTTCAGATCAACACCCACATCCATGATGTGGAAGGCAGCACGCAGGAGGTGCTGCGGACCATCGACGCGGTGCGGCAGGTGATCATCGAAAGCGGCGAAATCGCCCGCACGGTATCGCAGACCATGGATGAGCAGACCGCCGCCACCGCCGAAATCACCCGCAACATCACCGAAGCCTCCGACCGGACCGCCGACGCGGCGCGGATGATGGCCGATGTCGAGCGGGCGGCGGTGGAGGCCCGGGCGGCGGCGGAAACGGTGGAGACGGCGGCGCGGACGATGGAGGAGGAAGCCGGGGTGCTGCGGCGGCTGATTCAGACCTTTATCGGGGAGGTACGCCGCTGACCGCCCGGCACCGCCACGGCCCCGGGTTGGCCATCAATAAGAAATTCTGATCAGACTCTTAACCCTGTGGAAAAATCGTCAGGTACAACATTTCTCCGCATGACCGGGCACGCGGGCGGGCGCACAGTACGCACACCCCTCCCGCAACCGGACTCCCCATCATGCCGTTGCCGCACATTGCCCTTGCCGTTCTGGTCACCGCCCTGTGGGGCATCAACTTTGTGGTCATCAAGATCGGACTGCACGATTTTCCGCCGCTGATGCTGTGTGCCCTGCGGTTTCTGTTCGCCGCCCTGCCTGCGGTGTTCTTCCTGCGCCGCCCCGATGTGGCGTGGAAATGGATTATCGCCCTTGGCGGCGTGCTGGGGGTGGTCAAGTTCGGGCTGCTGTTCGTCAGCATGAAGGTCGGCGTCTCCGCCGGGCTGGCGTCGCTGGTGCTCCAGACGCAGGCGTTTTTCACCATTCTGCTGGCGGTGCTGCTGCTGGGGGAACGGCTGACCGTGATGCGCGTCGCCGCTGCCGCCATCGCCTTTTCCGGGATCGCGGTGCTGATCGCCGGGGCTGATACCACCGAACTGCCGCTGACCGGTCTGGCGCTGGCGATTGCCGCCGCCGTGGCCTGGGGCTTCGCCAACCTGATCCAGAAGCGCTGCGCCGGATCCAAGCCGCTGAACCTGATGGTCTGGGCCAGTCTGATCCCGCCGATTCCCCTGATGCTGCTGTCCTTCGGGCTGGAAGCCGGACCGGCGCAGGCGTGGCAGACCATTCTGTCGGCCAGCGTTGCCGGATGGGCCGCCGTGGTGTTTCTGGCCGCGGTTGCCACCCTGCTCGGCTTTGCCATCTGGGGCTGGCTGATGAGCCACCACCCGGCGGCACAGGTGGCACCGTTTACCCTGATGGTGCCGGTGTGGGGCATGGGCAGCGCCACGCTGCTGCTGGGCGAAAGCCTGACCCCGGCCAAGCTGATGGCCGCCGCGCTGATCCTGTCCGGGCTGCTGCTGAACACCTTTGGCGACCGGCTGCTGAACCGGCTGCGGTCGCAGGCAGCGTAAAAAATGTTCTTGATTCGTTCGCAATCAGGAGTCACCCTGCCCGCCTGATGTTCAACGGAGACTCCCCATGACCGCCGCATCCGACACTGTTTCCAAAGGGGCCGCCTTCCGGCGGCTGCACGACGGCCCCGGTGCCTTTGTCATCCCCAACCCGTGGGATGTGGGCTCCGCCCGCCTGCTGGCCGCCCTCGGCTTTCCGGCACTGGCCACCACCAGCGCCGGAATGTCGTTTGCCTACGGGGTCGGCGAAGGCAAGGTGCCGCATGCCATGGTGCTGGAACACTGCCGCCAGTTGGTGCAGGCCACTCCACTGCCGGTGTCCGCCGATCTTGAGAAAGGTTTCGGCGACAGCCCGGAGGAAGCCGCCGAAACCATCCGCGCCGCCGCCGGGCTCGGGCTGGCCGGATGCTCGCTCGAAGATTTCACCGGGGACCCGGCCAATCCGATCTTTGAAACCTCGCTGGCAGTGGAGCGCATCGCCGCCGCCGCTGAGGCCCGCGCCGGACTGGCCGAGGATTTCGTCCTGACCGCCCGCTGCGAAAACTTCCTGTGGGGTCGCCCCGATCTGGACGATACCATCGCCCGCCTTCAGGCCTTTGAGAAAGCCGGGGCCGATGTGCTGTTTGCCCCCGGCCTGCGCGATCTGGACAGCATCCGCGCCGTCTGTGCCGCCGTCAGCCGCCCGGTCAACGTCATCATGGGGCTGCCCGGTATCAGCTTCAGCGTCAGCGATCTTGCCGCCGCCGGAGTGCGGCGGATCAGCATCGGATCGTCCCTCGCCCGCGTCGCCTATGGCGCGGCGATCAGTGCCGCACAGGAAATCCTCGGGACCGGCAGCTTCGGCACGGTGTCGCAGGCCATCGGCTTTGCCCGGATGGAAGAGTACTTCGCCGGGCAGGAGGTGATTTCCTGATCCCCGTGACTGTCGCCCTCTCCTGACAGAGCAAGAACGGTCAGGCAGACGCCGCCGGACTGCGGCAGTGTTGACGGCGTGGGGCATCCCGCCCCACCCGGACCAGAAGAGACATTCCATGACCGCCAGCCCCCACACCATCAGGACGGATCCCGGCTATTCCCACCGTCTTGACCGGGTGGTGCGGCATATTCAACGTCATCTCGATCAACCGCTGACGGTGGACGGGCTGGCAGAGGTCGCCAATTTCTCCCCCTATCATTTTCACCGCCTGTTCACGGCGATGATGGGGGAAACCGTCGCCCAGTACATCCGCCGCCTGCGGATGGAACGGGCGGCGTGGCACCTGCGCTACTCCCGCCGCACCGTCACCGATATCGCCTTCGACTGCGGTTTCGAGGCCGCGGAAAGTTTCAGCCGGATCTTCCGCGCCCATTTCGGGCTGCCGCCGTCGCGGTGGCGGCGGGACCGCAGCGTCTTCGCCCCCGCCCCGGCCAGCACAGGAGACACCGCCATGACCATGCCCCTGCACCGCCCCGCCGCCCCGACCGGACTGGACATCTCCGCCGTCACCGTCATCACCCTGCCCGCCCGCAGCGTCGCCAGCCTGCGCCACACCGGCCCCTACACCGAAATCGGCCCGGTGTTTGAACGGCTGATGGCACTGGCCGGACAAAAAGGGCTGTTCAGCGCCGAAACACAGGTGATCCAGATCAGTTACGATGACCCGCGCCAGACCGATGCCGACAAACTGCGCGCCGACGCCTGCATCACCCTGTCCGCCCCGATCCCCGACACCGCCACCCTCGCCCCGCTGGTGCGGCAGGACATTCCCGAAGGCCGCTACGCCCGTGTTCTCTACACCGGGCCCTACACCGGTCTGGATGCCGCCTACAGCTGGCTCTACGCCACCTGGCTGCCGGACAGCGGCCACGAGGTCGCCCATCGCCCCTGTCAGGAAATCTACCTGAACAATCCCGCCACCACCGCGCCGGAGCAGTTGCAGACCCTGATCCTGCTGCCGGTCGAATAACAGAGCCGGGTAAAGGCAACCGGCTGTAACCGTATCGGTCAGGCCAGCGGGATCGTCTTCCCTCCCGCTGGCTTCGTCCGGAAACGTGAAAACCGGTGGGCTCTGCCCCCTGCTGGCTTTGCCAGCAGACTAAAGAATCAAGCGGGCTCTGCCCCCCGCTGGCTTCGCCAGCAGACGGAAAAGCTGGCGGGCTCTGCCCGCTGGCCCGCAAGGAGGCCCGGCCTCCTTGACCTCCGTTTTGATAAGATGCCGAAGGAAGACAAAGGCTTCCTCTCAGAAACGGCCCGCCTCAGGCCAGACAGGAAGGGCGCGATGATGCGGCGATCCTGCTGGGGACCGAAACCTCAGCAGAAGCCCTTGAAGCCTGTTTTCTTCCACTCACGGTCTGTTGGCCTCCCGTGCGTCTGAACGGAACGGGGTTTTCCGCCCCTGCCCCCAACAGACGTCCTCCAAAACGAGGTCAAGGAGCCTGAGGCTCCTTGTGGGTGCAGGGCAAAGCCCTGCGTCAGATCGAGGCCAGATCACCTCATTAAGCATGCGGAGGCAAAAGCAGCACGAAGGCGGCGACGCCCTCACCGGCGCAGGGTCAGCGCATCCGGGCTGAGGCGGTCCTGCCAGCCGGTGCGGACCAGTTCGGGGACCTTATGGTCTTCCTCGGGGTAGCCGATGCACAGATAGGCCACCAGATCCCACGGCTCCGGCACATCAAGGGCGGCTTTGACGGCGGCAGGGTCGATGATGCTGACGATGCCGATGCCAATCCCCCGGGCGCGGGCGACCAGAAACAGCGCCATAATCGCCCCGGCGACGGAATACTGGAGGGTCTGCGGCATGGTGCGACGGCCGAGGCCGTATCCGGCGGCGGGGGCGGTGTCGCAGAACACCGCCATCTGCACCGGAGCACGGTCGAGCCCGGCCAGCTTCAGCCCGGCGTACATCCGCGCCCGTTCGCCGTGGTAATCGGCCAGTGCCTCGGCATTGGCGGTCAGGAACGACTGACGGACGGCGGCGCGGCGGGCCGGGTCCTCAACCGTAACAAAGCGCCACGGCTGGCTGTTGCCGACCGAGGGCGACAGGCAGGTCAGGCGGATCAGGTCGTCCAGCTCCCCCGGCGGCAGCGGATCGGTGCGGAAGTGCCGCACGTCGCGCCGCCACAGCAGCAGGTCTTCCAGCGTCTGCCGGAAGCCTGCATCAAACACCGGGGGAGCCGGGGCGTCAGTCATGGGCCGGGGTGTCCGGGCCATCCGTTTCGGGCATCCCGGCTTCGGGCGGCAAAGCGCCTTCCTCGGCGGCCCAGCCCATGATGTTGCCTTCCTCGTTGCGGTGCGGGCGGTCCGGGCGGCGGCCCCAGCGCAGTTCGCGGATGATGCCGTGCAGAGTTTTCACTTCCTGCGCCGACAGGTTGTTGCGGGCGAACATGGCGCGGATGTTGCGGACCATGCCGGGGCGCTTGGCCTCCACCCGCAGGAACCCGCAGGCGTCCAGTTCGGTTTCCAGATGGCGGTATAACACATCCAGTTCCTTCTGGGTCGCCAGCGGCGACGACCGCTCGGCGGCGCGGACATCCGGGGTGTCATCGCGCCGCTGGAACCATTCATAGCCGACCAGCAGCACCGCCTGCGCCAGGTTGAGCGAGCAGAAATACGGATTCAGCGGAATTTCCAGCACCGCCGAGGCCAGCGCCACATCATCGTTATGCAGCCCGGAGCGTTCCCGCCCGAACAGAATGCCGCAGTGCTCCACCGGGGAGCGGTGCAGCGCCCCGTGCATTTCGGTGGCGGCGGAGCGCGGCGTGACCAGCCGCTTCATCATATCGCGGCGGCGGGCGGTGGTGGCGTAGACGTGGGTCAGGTCGGCGATCGCCTCTTCGGTGGTGTCGAAGATGCGGACCTGTTCCAGAATGGCATCAGCGCCGGAGGCGGCGGCAATGGCGCGCTCCGCCATGTGGTCCGGGCGCGGCCGGACCAGACGCAGGTCGCCCAGCCCGCAGTTGCCCATGGCGCGGGCACAGGTGCCGATGTTTTCTTCCAGCTGCGGTTCCACCAGAATGATCGCCGGGGTTACCCCGCGGGAGGCGGTGACGTCCTTGGGCAACAGTGCCCGTCCGCGTTCCCGCCATCCAACCTGCTGGCCCGCCTGCTGGCCGGTCTCGTCCGCCATCCCTTACTCCACTCCTCGGTTTGCAAGCGCGGTCCGGGCTGCTTTCAGGGCCTCCTCCCGCGGCATGCCCGGCGTCATCGCCGGATCATAAGCCAGTTCCACCGCCATCCGGCCCTGCCCGTGGAAGGACAGACCGCTGGGGCGCACACGGAATACATCAGCAGCCAGCTTGGATTCAATGGTCAGGCCGAAGGCCTTGGCCAATTGTTCCCCCAGACAGGCATTCCGCATCGTCGGGCCAAGGTCATCGCGGATGACCACCATCACCTGCGCCAGCACGGTGGCATCGGCACCGACGGTGGCGCAGCCGCCCCGGGTATCCAACACGGCGGCGGCGGCGGCGGGCGGCAGGTTGAGGCCCGCCACCTCGGCTTCCGGCACCACGGCAATCACCAGATTGCCCGCCGGAGCGGTTCCGGCCTTCAGGGCGGCCAGATCCGCCTGCCCGGCCACGCTGACCTCCAGCCCGCGCAGGCTGTCCCACAGGTTCAGCATGGCGGTGACGCCGTCAGCCCAGCGGATCTGACCGTCTTCCTGCCTGGCCGGGGCACCGATCAGCACCGCCTTGACCGGCTGGGTCCAGCGGCGCAGCAGCGGCGCGCCCTTGCCTTCCTGCGCGGAAAAGGCAATGCGGTCAAACAGGCGGATCACCGTTTCTGCCGGGGGCTTCTCGATGGCACCGGGGTCGGCGGTGTAAAAGCCGATCCCCAGCATCAACACCAGCGTGCCGACCGTCAGCAACAGCATGTTGCGGAACATTTTCATGCTTCGACACCCGCCCGGTACAGCTTGTAGGTGATGGAATCCCGCAGGGCGTTATAGGACGCATCAATCACGTTGGTGGAGACGCCGACGGTGGTCCAGGTGTTGCCCTTGCTGTCGCCGCTTTCAATCAGCACGCGGGTGACGGCGGCGGTGGCGGCTTCCGGGGTCAGGATCCGCACCTTGTAATCCACCAGCCGCAGGTCGGCCAGCTGCGGATAGACCGGCACCAGCACCTTGCGCAGCGCCGCATCCAGCGCGTTGACCGGGCCGTTGCCTTCAGCCACCGCCATATGCGGGCCGTCGTTCAGGGTCACCTTGACGGTGGCTTCCGACAACGTGATCAGCGCCCCCTGCGCATTCCAGCGCCGTTCGTCGATGACGCGAAACGACGACAGCCGGTAATAGTCCGGCACATCGCCCAGCACCATGCGGGCCAGCAGCTCGAAGCTGGCTTCGGCACCGTCATAGGCATAACCGCCGAATTCACGGGTTTTCACCTCGTCGATCAGCCTGGCGACCTTCGGATCGGTCGGATCAACATCAAGGCCGATTTCGCGGAAGCGGGCGAGGAAGTTGGACCGCCCGGCCTGATCCGACACCAGAATGCGGCGATGGTTTCCGACCAGTTCCGGGCGGATGTGTTCGTAACACTTGGGGTCTTTTTCCACCGCCGACACATGCAGCCCGCCCTTGTGGGCAAAGGCGGCCTCGCCGACATAGGCGGCATTGCGCAGCGGGGCGCGGTTCAGCCGTTCGTCCAGCAGGCGGGAGACCTGCACCAGCCGGGTCAGGTCGTTGGGGCTGACCCCGGTCTCAAAACCCATTTTCAGCATCAGGGTCGGGATCAGGGAAATCAGGTTGGCGTTGCCGCAGCGTTCGCCCAGCCCGTTGAGGGTGCCCTGAATCTGCCGCACCCCGGCCAGCACGGCAGCAAGGCTGTTGGCCACCGCGTTTTCGGTGTCGTTATGACAGTGGATGCCGAGATGGCTGCCCGGCACATGCTTCACCACCTCGGAGACGATTGCCGTCACCTCGTGCGGCAGGGTGCCGCCGTTGGTATCGCACAGCACCACCCAACGCGCCCCGGCCTCGTAGGCGGCGCGCACGCATTTCAGGGCGTATTCCGGGTTTTCCTTGTAGCCGTCAAAGAAGTGTTCGGCATCGAACATCGCTTCCCCGACCCGGCCCTTGGCATGGGCGATGCTGTCGCCGATCATCCGGACGTTTTCATCCAGATCAACGCCCAGCGCCACCGCGCACTGGAAATCCCAGGTCTTGCCGACCAGCGTCACCACATCGGCCCCGGCCCCGACCACCGCCTGAAGGCCGGGGTCATTCTCCGCCGAGCGCCCGGCGCGGCGGGTCATCCCGAAGGCGCAGAATTTGCCGCGCCCCATTTTCGGGCGGTCAGCAAAAAAGGCGTCATCCGTCGGGTTGGCCCCGGGCCAGCCGCCTTCAACATAATCAATACCAATGGAATCCAGCTCGCGCGCAATCGCCGCCTTATCAATGGCGGAGAAGTCCACACCCTGCGTCTGCGCACCATCGCGCAGCGTGCTGTCGTAGAGGTAAACGCGCTTGTCGCTCATTTGCGGCTGGCTCCTTATGCCGCCGACTGGATATCAGCCGGACCTGTCGATCATGCCCCGGGACACCGGGCAAGAGGCGCAGAATGCACCAGAGGGCAGCCCGGCTCAAGACCAGACCGCCCTCTTCCATTACAAAACGGGAGTTTTTGAAGAAATAAAATTATGAGGGTCAAACGATTTTACGCATGGTGATCAGGAAGTCATCGACACTGCGGGTCAGCACCTCCGCCGAGTCTGCCAGACTGTCGGCCGACTGGTTAACGGAGTGTGCCACCTCGCCGGTGCGGACCGACCCGGTGCGGACCGTATCGACGCTGTCCGTCACCGCCTGCGTTTCGCGGGCAACGTTTTCCACCCGCTGATTGATCTCGCGGGTGGCCGCTTCCTGCTCCTCAATCGCCGCCGCCACCGACTGCACCACTTCGCTGATGCTGTTGATCACGCCGCCAATGCCGGAGATCACATGCACCGCCCGGCCGGTGGCCGTCTGGATGCCGGAAATCTGGCTGGAAATCTCGCCGGTCGCCTTCGCGGTCTGGTTGGCAAGGCTTTTCACCTCGTTCGCCACCACCGCAAAGCCCTTGCCCAGATCTCCGGCCCGGGCTGCCTCGATGGTGGCGTTCAGCGCCAGCAGGTTGGTCTGGTCGGCAATGTCGGTGATGATCTGGATCACCGCGCCGATCCGGTCGGCCGCTTCCGACAGCGATGCCACTTCGGTGCTGGCGGAATCAATCTTCTGCACCGCCTCCGTCGCCGCCCCGGTGGCATAGGCCACCTGCCGCGCCAGTTCGGAGATCGAGGCCGCCAGCTCGGTCGAGGCCCCGGCCACCGCCTGCACGTCCATCGACGCCGACGACAGCGCGGTGGCGGCATCGTGCGTCCGCTGGCTGTTGGTTGCCGCCAGTTCCCGCATATCGCCGGAAACGCCCTGAAGCTCGTGCGAGGAATCCGTCACCTGCGCCACCGTCGCCTTGACGGTCTTTTCAAAGGTGTCTGCCACCCCCTTGAAGTCATCAATCTTGCGTTCCATCGTTTCGATGGCCTGATTGATGTGGCGCACCCCGGTCAGGAAGTCGCCGCGTGAACCGCTTTCGTTCATCCGGCGGAAGTATTCGCCCTGTGCCACATACTGCATCGCCGCCTGCGATTCCCGGATGTAGGATTCCACGTAATCCAGCAGACGGTTGACGTCGTGCTGGATCGCGCCCAGCTCATCCTTGCGCCAGATGTGCAGCACCCGGACGTTGAGATCGCCCTTACAGGCCTGATGCAGAATCCCGGAGGTGCGACGGATCCCGCGCACCGTATCCAGCAGGCGCTTGACCACATAGCCCAGCACCGACAGACCGATCGCCAGCAGAATGGCGGTGATGATGACGGTGTTGCGCACCCCGTCCCGCGCCGCCACAGCAGCCTCGTTCAGCGACTGCGCATTACCGGCCACCACCTTGTCAACCTCGACGCCCAGCACTTCGACCATACCGGTGATTTTCTCAGCGGTGCCGTCAAACTGCCCCATGATGCGGTTGCCGCCCTCCGGGCCTTCCGCCACATAGGCCTTCGCCATGGTCTGGCCCATCTGGTAATAGGGGATGAAGGCGGCACGGGTCTCCCCGGCGATCTTCAGCACCTGCGGCAGGCCAAGGATGGTCGCCTGCTTTTCCACCTCGGCCAGATCGGCCTTGAAGCGTCCGGCAAAGTCCTCGGCCTTCTTAAAGCCGTCATCCAGACCATCCTGCCCGCGGGTGGCGGAAATATCGGTCAGCCACTGCTGCACCTGCACCACATCAAACTGCACATCCTGTGCGGCGTTCAGCAGGGCGATCCCGGCGTTGGTCCGGGCCTGAACATCCTTCTCGATATGGACGATGGAATCGCGGATCGCATTCAGCGACCACAGGGCAACGCCGCCCAGCGCCCCCATGACCAGCACCAGCAGAATACCACCAACCCATGCCTGACCCCGCAGGGTCTGAAGAAATGTCCGCATCAACCTCTGGCCCCTTTTATACCGCTTCCGGCGCCCCCCGCAGGGCTTTCACCGGTCCATACCGTTCTGCCGCGGAATAATCAGCATTCCGTCATTTAGAAGCAGAAAAAACTGTCATCTCCCCTGAATAAGCGAAAACATGAACTGGTCATAGCGCTTTCCGAGACCGGCCAGATGGGCTGACAGGGTCCGGCTGGACTCGTGCATGCCGTCTTTGCGGTTTTCGGCTTTGTTTTCAATATCCCGCAGGCTGCGGTACAGGCCTGACACCGCCTCCACCGCCGACCGGGACGGGACCCGGCGGCAGGAGTGGAACCCGATGACGGACCCGTCCGGCATCCGGGTGGGGGTCACATGGGCTAAGACCCAATAATGATCCCCGTGCTTAGTCCGGTTGACGACATAAGCAAAGATTTCCTGACCGGCGGCCACCGTATCCCACAACAGGCGGAACACGCAGCGCGGCATGTCCGGATGACGAATCACGTTATGCGGCTGGCCGAGAACCTCTTCCTCCCGATAGTCCGCGATCCGCAGAAACACATCGTTGGCATAGGTGATCCGGCCCTGAAGGTCTGTTTTGCTGACGATGATTTCTTCCGGGCCAAAGAACCGTTCAACCCCGGTCAGAGCACTCTGTGACATCCACTCCCCCTTCCTGCCGCTCCTGTGCGGCTGGCGCCCCTGCGCCGTTGGTGGGGCTGATGGTCTTCAGCCATCAGCTTAACCCTTCACACTGTCAGAACAGGAGCCCGTCTCCAGGCTCCGGGCCAGAACAGGAGCCCGTCTCCGGGCTCCGGGCCAGAACAGGAGCCCGGAGACGGGCTCCTGAAAATTAAAAAATCCTAATAAACAGGAATCAGCGGTCACTTTCCGACGGAAAAGGACTTACATCTCAGAGGGTTTTTCCCGATTTTATTGGAGTGCCATCCCGGATATTCAATCCGCATTTTGCAAATGCGGAGCCTGAATACCACAGAGACACCTCTGCACAGATGATCTAGATCAATTTTGATGCAGTTCTTTGGGATCAGAGCAGTTAAGAAATCGTGACCGCGGCCATACCCAGACGCCACCCCTGCTTGCATCACCACAGTCAATAAAACAGAAACAGGCCCCGGTGTCTTCCGGGGCCTGCGCCGTGTTTCCGTCCGGTCACTTTTACCGGTCCCTTTTAAGGGTGAATCCTCAGATCACCTGCCGGACAGAGGTCAGGAAGTCATCGACATTGACCCGCAGCCGGTCCGCCGACACCGCCAGACTGTCCGCTGACCGGTTGACCACCTGTGCCGCATCGCCGGTCCGGACGCTGCCATCCCGCACAACCTCGACACTGTCGGTGACCGACTGGGTATCGCGGGCCACATTCTCAACCCGCTCGGTGATTTCCCGGGTCGCGGCTTCCTGCTCCTCGATGGCGGCAGCAACCGACTGCACCACTTCACTGATGGTGCCGATCACGCCGCCAATGCCGGAAATGGCATGGACCGCACGACCGGTGGCACTCTGGATTCCATTGATCTGTCCGGCAATTTCGCCGGTGGCCTTGGCGGTCTGATTGGCCAGCGATTTCACCTCGTTCGCCACCACGGCGAAACCTTTCCCCAGCTCTCCGGCGCGGGCCGCCTCAATGGTGGCATTCAGGGCCAGAAGATTGGTCTGATCGGCAATCGCGGTGATGATGCTGATGACATCGCCGATCCGGTCGGCGGCCTCCGACAGCGATCCGACCTCGGCCCCGGCGCTTTCCACCCGGCCAACCGCATCGGAAGTGGCATCGGAGGCATAGGACACCTGCCGGGCCAGTTCGGAAATCGACGCCGCCAGCTGGGTCGAGGCCCCGGCCACCGCCTGAATATCCATCGAGGTCGACGACAGCGCCTCGGCGGCGCTGCCGGTCCGGCTGCTGTTGACCGAGGCAAGGTCCCGCATTTCCCCCGAGACCGTCTGAAGATCCCGCGAGGATCCACTGACCTGCTCCACCGCCTGCCTGACGTTCTGCTCGAAGGTGCCGATCACGCCCCGGAACGCATCGACCTTCGACGACATCTGATCAATCGCCCCGTTCAGCTTCCGCGATGCCGTCAGGAAATCACCCCGGGTTCCGGTTTCCAACACCCGGCGGTAATACTGGCCACGGGCCACATGCTCCATCGAGGCCTGCGCCTCACGGATGAAGGCTTCCACCGAGTCCAGCAGGCTGTTGACGTCATGCTGGATCATGCCCAGCTCATCCCGGCGCCAGATGTTCAGGATCCGCACCCCCAGACTGCCCTCGGCCGCCTGCCGCAGAATGCCGGAGGTGCGGCGCACCCCGCGCACCGTATCCAGCATCCGCCGGACGATCAGCCATGCCACCACCAACGCCACAGCCTGCAACACCACCGTTACAACCTCAGTCGTGGCAACATCTTCGGTAATCTGTCCGGCGGCCTGATCAAGGTCCGCGCTGTTGCCTTCGACCACGGAATCAACCGCCGCATTCAGGGCATCGACCATCTCCGTCAGGGTTTCGGCGTTGGTATCAAAGGCCTCCATCTGCCGGTTACCCGCCTCCGGGCCGCCGTCGACATAGGCCGTGGCCATCGCCTGCCCGGTGCTGTAATAGGCCGTGAACGCGCTGCGCATTTTTGCCGTCACCGCCATCACCTGCGGCAGATTCAGGGCGGTGGCGTGTTTCTCCACTTCCGTCAGGTCTTCAGAAAAGCGCCGGGAGAAATCAGCGGCCTTGGCGAAGCCGTCATCCAGCCCATCCCGGCCCCGGGTGGCGGAAACATCGGTCAGCCACTGCTGCACCTGTACCACATCGAACTTCACGTCCCGCGCCGCCTTCAGCAGCGCGACCCCGCTGTTCATCCGGACCTTGACCGCCGCATCAATATCTATGACAGCCGTACGGACCGACACCAGCGACCACAGCGGAGCCCCCCCGGCCAGAACAATCATCGCCGTCAGAACCAGTCCGGCCGCCCAGGCCTGTGCCCGCAGCGTGGTCAGAAACACCTTCATCTCAACCCTCACCCCTGCGCGGCCGTCCGCCGCCTGTTCTTATTCTGTCAGCCTGCCGCGATCAGCCGGTGCATCAGCTGGTCATAGGGCGTGCCGATCCGCCCCAGATGGTCGTGCAGGGCGCGGACTGACGCCGCCAGCCCGTCCTTGGTGTTCTCAATCGCCGCCTCAATCCCCAGCAGATCTTCATACAGGGGACGGATCGCCGCCAGAGCGGCCTTGCCCGGTGCCCGGCGGCAGGAGGTGAAGCCGCTGACCGATCCATCCGCCGCCCGGTCCGGGGTGGCATGGGCCAGCACCCAGTAATGATCGCCGTGTTTGGTGCGGTTGATCACATAGGCGAACAGCTCCTGCCCCTCCATGATGGTGTCCCACAGCAGTTTGAACACGCAGCGGGGCATCAGCGGGTGGCGCACGATGCTGTGCGGCTGCCCCAGAACCTCATGCTCCTCGTAATCGGCGATGCTGCAAAACCGGCGGTTGGCATAGACGATCCGGCCGCGCAGATCCGTCTTGCTGACGATCACATCATTGGGATCAAGAAACCGTTCCGCACCGGTCAACAGGACCTGCCCCATGGGCTTTGCTCCTCACTGGACGCCGCCTCCCTCCCTCTGATGGGCCGGAGACCACAACACGCGTCCGGGGTAGCAAATGCCGTACCACCGGAGGGACCGACTCAAGCCATACCCTGACGGTCGTAAGCATCAGGATGGAATCTTTAGGGTCTATGCCTTAGGTCATAGATGAACAGCTCAAAGCGATCAGGAAAGGATAAAAATTAATCGGATCAATCAATCCAGAATAAATTAGAATGTTTTTAATATAATGAAATTTTCATTTTAAAGAGTGTTTTGCAAACTGACACCGCATATTGCGAATGCTTTTTTCTCTTTTTGCGAAAACGCCGATCCCAATCCGGCCTCTCTGCTCCAGACACCCGGCCTCAGCCGACCCCCAGCTCCAGATCATCATCGCAACCGACCATGAAGGCCTCAAACTCCGGCCCACTGATCGGGCGGGCAAACAGATACCCCTGTGCATAGGTGCACTGGTTGGCTTTCAGGAAATCAGCCTGCGCCTGCGTTTCCACCCCTTCCGCCACCAACGCCAGATCCAGCGAGCGGCCCATCAGGATAATCGCCCGCACAATCGCCTTGTCGTCGGAACTGTCGGGCAGGTCACGGACGAAAGACTGATCAATCTTCAGGGCATCAATCGGGAAGCGCTTGAGGTAGCTGAGGGAGGAATAGCCGGTGCCGAAATCATCCACCGACAGTGTCACCCCCAGTCCGCGCAGGGCCCACAGGGCCTTGGTGGCTTCTGTGGCATTTTCCACCAGCACTGATTCCGTCAGTTCAAATTCCAGCTGGCGGGCCGACACCCCGGCGGCGGCGACAATTGCCTTCACCCGCTCCACCAGCAGCGGATCACGGAACTGCCGCGCCGACAGATTGACCGCCACCCGCACCGGCCGGTGGCCCTGCCGGTTCCAGCGGGCCAGCCAGCGGCAGACCTCTTCCAGCACCCATTCGCCGATGGCGATGATCATGCCGGTATCTTCCGCCACCGGGATGAACTCCACCGGCGACACCGCCCCCAGTTCCCGGCTGTCCCAGCGCAGCAGGGCTTCCGCCCCGCTGATCTGTCCGGTGGCCAGATCCATCTTCGGCTGGAACACCACCCGCATCTCGCCCCGCTCCAGCGCCCGGCGCAGGCCGGTTTCCAGATGCAGGCGGCGGACCATCTCGTGCGACAGGTGTTCCGAATACACACTGTAGGTGTTGCGGCCCTGCCGCTTGGCGTGATGCACGGCGGCATCAACGTTACGCATCAGGCCGTTGGGGTTGCGGGCGCTGTCAGGGTACAGCACCACCCCGATAGAGCCGGAAATGAAGATCTCCCGCCCGTCGATGACAAACGGCTGTTCCAGATGCTTCAGCACCGCCGCCGCCGCCGCCGTGACCTCCGCCTCATCGGAAACCCGGGGCAGCAGCACGGCGAATTCATCGCCGGACAGGTGGCTGATAAAGGCCTCCGGCGGGCTGATCATTTCCAGCCGCCGCGCCACATCCTGCAACACCCGGTCGCCGGTGCTGTGGCCCATGGTGTCGTTGATGGTTTTGAAATGATCAAGGTCGATATACAGTACCGCCGCCCGCTGGCTGCCGCGTTCCGCCCGCGAGACCGCCTCTTCCAGATGATCCTGAAACAGCGTGCGGTTGGGCAGGCCGGTCAGCGGATCCCGCGTGGCCAGAAACCGCAGCCGTTCCTGATGCTGGTGCCGTTCGGTGATATCTTCCAGTGTCACCGCCAGACGGCCGCCGCCCAGCCGCCCGCCGCTCAGGCGCACTGCCGAGACATGCAGCCACCGCGTCTGCCCGGCAATCACCACCGTCAGTTCACGGTCAATATCGCCATAGCCGTCAGCCACCCGCTCCAGCGCCGCCGGAAGCCCGCTGTCGGCATACCACGGCAGGGTGTCATGCAGCGGGCGGCCTTCCACCGCCGCCACATCCAGCCCCAGCAGCCGCTGGCAGCTGCGGTTGCCGAGACACCACGCAAAGCCGGTGACCGCGCCGCTGCTGTCGCGGACCGCCTCCACCACCGCCGCCGCCGCATTCAGGCTGTCCAGCAGGCCGCTGACCGCTGACCCCGCCTGCAACAGCGCCGTCAGGGTGGATCGCCGTTCCAGCGCATACAGCAACGCCCGGCGCAGGGACACCGGGCGCATATCGGCCTTTACCAGATAATCCTGTGCCCCCCGGCGCACCGCCTGAAGGGCCATCCGCTCCGACGCATCGCCGGTCAGTACCACCACCGGCACGCCGGGGGCATGGTCAATCACCGCCTCCAGCGTCGCCAGACCGTCACTGTCGCCCAGCGACAGGTCCAGCAGCACCACGTCGGCACCGCCGCCGTCCTCTTCCCCGGCCCCCGGCCCGGTGCCGTGCAGCACCGCCAGCCCCTGTTCCAGCGTCGCCGCCCGCAGCACACGGAACCCGGCGACATCGGCACCCGCCACCGCACCGGCCCCGGCTTCCAGATAGCCCTCGACCAGTTCCGCAAACAGCGGGTCATCCTCGATCAGCAGAACTGTCGGCAGCGTGAAGGCGGAGGTCGGGGCAAAAGAACCGTGGAAAGGCATGGGCATAACCGATGATGGTTTTTGGCGATGGTCTGGCAACAGGGCAACATCAGGCCTGCGGCAGCATCCTGACGCGACGGCAAGGCCGACAGGGTACGTCAATCCGTGGTGGCTGAATACCGGGGATTTCGGATCGCGACACTGACATGAGTCAATTTTTATATAAATGTCGCCGCCGCCGCCAGCCCTGCCCGTCTTCCCCGGCCAGTTACCCCGCCAGACGGGCCAGCACCCGGTCCCGCCCGATCAGCGGCAGCAGGGCTTTCAGCTCCGGCCCGTGGTCATGCCCGGTCAGCAGGCGGCGCAGCGGCAGGAACAGATCCTTGCCCTTGGCCCCGGTGGCGGCCTTGACGGCATCGGTCCACTGCTTCCAGGTCTCCTGTGTCCACACCCCGTCCGGCAGGCAGGTCAGCGCCGCCTGACGGAAGGCCGGATCAACCTCCACCCCCGGCAGCGGGCCGGAGACGGTATAGACCACCTGATACCACTCCGTGACATCGGCAAAAACGGTCAGGTTGCCGCGCACCGCCTCCCAGAAGGCTTCGGTGGCCTGCGCACAGCCCAACGCATGCAGGCGGGCCTGTGCGGCCTCCCACGGCAGGTGATGCAGCAGCTTCTGGTTCAGGCGTTCCAGCTCCGCCGGATCAAAGCGCGGGGTGGAGCGGCCGAAGTGGGTGATCTCAAAGGCGGCGACCAGCGCATCCATGCTGTCGGTCAGGTCAATCGCCTCCGACGAGCCCAGACGCGCCAGCAGCGAACAGATCGACAGCGGCTCAATCCCCTGCCCGCGCAGATCGCCCATCGACAGCGAGCCAAGGCGCTTCGACAGGCCCTTGCCATCGGCCCCGACCAGCAGCGGCAGATGGGCAAAGGCCGGAACCGCTGCCCCCAGCGCCTCGAACATCTGGATCTGCACCGCCGTGTTGGTCACATGGTCTTCGCCACGCACCACATGGGTGATGCCCATGTCGGCGTCGTCAATCGCCGACGGCAGCATGTACAGATAGGTGCCATCCTCGCGGATCACCACCGGATCGGCCAGATGGGCGGCATCATAGGTGCAGTCGCCCCGCACCAGATCGGTCCAGCGGATGTCGCCGTCCACCAGCCGGAAACGCCAGTGCGGACGGCGGCCTTCTGCCTGATAGGCGGCGATCTGTTCCGGGGTCAGCGACAGGGCGGAGCGGTCGTAGATCGGCGGCTTGCCACGCATGCGCTGGCGGTTGCGCATGTATTCCAGCTCTTCCGCCGTCTCGTAACACGGATACAGCCGCCCGGCGGCAATCAGTTTATCCCGCGCCGCGTTGTACAGGTCCAGCCGCTGCGACTGATAGAAGGTCTGGCCCCACTCAATCCCCAGCCAGCGCAGATCGCGGGCGATATCATCGACATGTTCCTGCTTCGAGCGTTCAAAATCGGTGTCGTCATAGCGCAGGATCAGGTTTTCCGCCCGGCCGCCCGCCAGCAGGAAGTTGATCAGCGCCACCCGGATGTTGCCGACATGCAGCTTGCCGGTGGGGGACGGGGCGAAACGGACCAGAACGGACATGATGCTCTCTACAGATCAGAAAAAAGGAAAAAGACCGGATCAGCGCGGGCCGACGTAGGCGTTGGTGATCGGGTAGCGCCGTTCCCGCCCGAAGGCGCAGCGGGTGATCTTCACCCCCGGCGGGGCCTGACGGCGCTTGTATTCCGCCCGGTTGAGCAGACGCCACACCCGTTCTACCACCGCCGACTCATAGCCGGTCTGGCTGACGATCTCCGACAGATGCTGACGGCGCTCGATCAGGCGTTCAAGGATATCATCCAGCACCGCATAGGGCGGCAGGCTGTCTTCGTCCTTCTGGTCCGGGCGCAGTTCGGCGGTCGGCGGCTTGGTGATCACCCGGTCCGGCATCACCGCGCCCTGCGGGCCCAGCGCCCCGGCGGGGGTGTTGGCATTGCGCCAGCGCGACACCGCGAACACCATGGTCTTGTAAACGTCCTTCAGCACCGCATAGCCGCCGCACATGTCGCCGTACAGGGTGGCGTAGCCGGTGCTCATCTCCGACTTGTTGCCGGTGGACAGCACCATCGGGCCGAACTTGTTGGACAGCGCCATCAGGCTGACGCCCCGGGCGCGGGACTGAAGGTTCTCTTCGGTGATATCGGACGGCAGACCGCTGAAGAAGCTGCCCAGCATCTGGTCAAAGGCGGTCATCGCCGGAATGATGTTGACCGTATCCAGACGGCAGCCCAGCAGCCGCGCCACCTCCGCCGCGTCTTCCAGACTGTCGTCGGAGGTATAGGGCGACGGCATCATCACCGACCACACCCGGTCCGGCCCCAGCGCATCGGCGGCAACGGCGGCGGCCAGCGCACTGTCAATGCCGCCGGACAGGCCGAGAATCACCCCCGGGAAGCCGTTCTTGCCGACATAATCGCGCAGGCCCAGCACCATCGCCTGATAAACCTGCTCTTCCCGCGATCCTTCCGCCGCGAGGGTGGATGGCACACAGGACCAGCCCTGCGGCCCCTTCCGCCACTCGGTGACGGTCAGGCTTTCCTGCCACGACGGGGCACGGTGACGCAGGGCGCAGTCGGCATCCAGCACAAAGCTGGCCCCGTCAAACACCAGCTCATCCTGCCCGCCGACCTGATTGACGTAGATCAGCGGCAGGCCGGTTTCCTTGACCCGGGCGGCGGCGTGGCTCAGGCGTTCATCGCCCTTGTCCAGCTCGAACGGCGATCCGTTGGGGATCACCAGCAGTTCCGCCCCGGTCTCCGACAGGGTTTCCGCCACATCGGTATACCACATGTCTTCGCAGACCATGATGCCAAGGCGGACGCCGCGCACCTCCACCGGGCCGGGATGCGGACCGCTGGCAAAAACGCGGATTTCATCAAACACGCCGTAGTTCGGCAGGTGGTGCTTCAGCACGGCGGCCTTGATCTGCCCACCATCCAGCACCAGCGCGGCGTTGTAGCTGTGGCCGTCCTTGCGCCACGGGCTGCCGACAATCAGGGCCGGTCCGCCGTCGGCGGTTTCCGCCGCCAGCGCGTGGACCTGCTCCTCGATGGCGTCCATGAAGGCAGCCCGGTAAATCAGGTCTTCCGGCGGATATCCGGACAGCACCAGCTCGGTACAGACCACCACATCGGCACCCTGTGCCGCTGCCTGCGCCCGCGCCGCCCGCACCCGCGCCACATTGCCGCTCACATCCCCGACCACCGGGTTCAACTGCGCCAGCGCAATCCTCAGGGTCTCGGCCATCGCCAGACACCCCCTTTATCCTGCCTCAGACACCCCGGCCAACCGCCGGAAAAACAGAGGTCGAAGCTAGGGGGGTGTGGCGGCGATGTCAACGCGTTGCAGCACGGTCGGTTCAGGACACCCTGTTCCACCACATCGTTCCGGTGAGGCGGCACGTTCCCGCCGCACTGCAACAACGGCAGGAGCTTCAGTCCGATTGATAATTAGCAATGACGAATATAACGTCCCCCGATACTGTCCCCGGCAGTCGATCACCGGAAGGAAACTGCCATGCGCTCTTTATTGTCCGCCCTTGCCATCGGCACCATCGCCGCCACCGCGACCCTGCCCGCACAGGCGGCGGAAAAACTGTTCATCACCGTCACAACGGCTGAACCGCAGGTGCAGGGCATGGCCATGGTCCTTGGCATGGAAGCCCGCAAACGCGGAACCGACGTGCGGATCCTGCTGTGTGGCCCCGGGGGCGACCTTGCCCTGAAAGGGGCAGAAATGCCGCCCCTGAAACCGGCCGGAAAAACGCCCCAGCAGATGTTGCAGGGCCTGCTGGCGCAGGGTGCCACCGCAGAGGTCTGCGCACTTTACCTGCCCAACAGCGGCAAAACCGCCGACACCCTGATTGATGGTGTCAGCCCGGTGACGCCGCCGGTAATCGGCGATTACATGATCCAGCCCGACGTCCGCTATCTCGCCTTCTGAGACAGGAGCCAATCATGCCCAACCGAATCCGTTCCCTGTTTCTGGCCGCGGCCATCACCTTGGCCGCGCCGGTCTGCGTTCAGGCCGCTGACCGCCCGGCTGAGGCGGGGGCACAGGTCAAGTCCGACCTCTATGTCACCGCCACCGAAGCCTGGGCCCTGATGCAGGCAGACCCGTCGGTGGTGCTTGTCGATGTCCGGGATCCGGTGGAGGCGATGTTCACCGGCTTTGCCTCCGACACCGATATTCACGTTCCTTACATGATGGCCGACCGCAGCAGCCTGAACGCCGAAAAGGGCACCTTCGCCATGAAGGTCAATCCGTCCTTCGCCACTGAAATGGAGGCCAGACTCGCCGCCCTCGGTGCCGACCGGGCCACCACCAAGGTCATTTTCATGTGCCGCTCCGGCAGCACCCGCAGCGCCCCGGCGGCTGATCTTCTGCATGCCCGCGGCTGGGCCCGGACCTACACCATGGTTGACGGTTTCGAAGGCAACACCCGCAAGGACGGCCCCAGTAAAGGGGTCCGAGACGTGGACGGCTGGCGCAATGCCGGTCTGCCGTGGAGCTACAGACTGCCGTCCGGGGTCGTCTATGTCGCCGCCCCCTGACCGGAACGGCGGAAGAAAGGCGGAACACGGGCCGATGGTGAAGGTGTAAGGGCCAGCCCCCTCCCCGGTTGCTCCCCGCCCCGGTTGTTCCCCGTCCCGGTTCCTGCCCGTTGACGCAAAAAGGCCCCGCCGGAGCGGGGCCTTTTTCAGGAAAACAGGGGCGGATCCGTTACGCCAGAGCGGCGACGCGGGTCCGTTCTTCCTTCAGGGCCTCGGCCACCAGGAACGCCAGTTCCAGCGACTGCGCCGCGTTCAGGCGCGGATCGCAGAAGGTGTGGTAGGCGTCGCCCAGACGGGCTTCGGTGATTTCCTGCGAGCCGCCGATGCATTCGGTGACATCGCGGCCGGTCAGTTCAAAGTGCAGGCCGCCGGCATGGCTGCCTTCGGCGCGGTGGACGGCGAAGAAGGCCTTCAGTTCCGCCAGAATGCTGTCGAAGGACCGGGTCTTGTAGCCGTTGGCCACCTTGATGGTGTTGGCGTGCATCGGGTCGCACGACCACACCACCTTGCGGCCTTCCGCCTGCACGGCGCGGATCAGCGCCGGCAGCTTCTCCTGCAACGGACCGGCGCCCATGCGGGTGATCAGGGTCAGGCGGCCCGCCTCGTTCTGCGGGTTCAGGGCGTCACAGAGGCGCAGCAGGGTTTCCGGGGTGGTTGACGGGCCGACCTTGACCCCGACCGGGTTGCCGACACCGCGCAGGAATTCCACATGCGGGCCGGTCAGGTCGCGGGTGCGCTCGCCGATCCACAGCAGGTGGGCGGAACAGCAGTACCAATCCCCGGTGGTGGAGTCGACACGGGTCATCGCCTGCTCGTAGGGCAGCAGCAGCGCCTCGTGCGAGGTGTAGAAGTCGGTCTTGCGGATCTGCGGCACCCGGTCACCGGTCAGACCACAGGCTTCCATGAAACCGAGGGTTTCCTGAATGCGGTCGGCCATTTCCTGATAGCGGGTTGACTGCTCGGCGCTGACGAAGCCCAGAGTCCACTGGTGCACCTTGTGCAGATCGGCGTAACCGCCCTCGGCAAAGGCGCGCAGCAGGTTCAGCGTCGCCGCCGCCTGATTGTAAACGCGCAGCATGCGCTGCGGATCGGGGATGCGGTCAGCCGGGGTGAAATCCGGGCCGTTGATCATGTCACCGCGGTAGCTCGGCAGTTCGACGCCATCAAAGGTTTCGGTCGGGGCGGAGCGCGGCTTGGCGAACTGACCGGCCATGCGGCCGACCTTGACCACCGGGCAGGCGGCGCCGAAGGTCAGCACCACCGCCATCTGCAACAGCACGCGGAAGGTGTCGCGGATGTTGTCGGCGCGGAATTCGGCGAAGCTTTCGGCACAGTCGCCGCCCTGAAGCAGGAAGGCCCGGCCTTCGGCCACTTCGGCGAGGTGCTTCTTCAGGTTGCGCGCTTCCCCGGCGAACACCAGCGGCGGCATCACCTTCAGGGTTTCTTCGGTATGGGTCAGGGCCGCAGCATCCGGATAGGTCGGCATCTGAAAGGACTCAAAGGTCTTCCCATCCCGAATGGCGGCATCGACGATGCTTCTCCAGCTTTCAGGGGTCCAGGTGCCGGTCATGGCTGTCTTCCTTTGTTATCCGAACAGATACTGTTTTCTGATCCAAGACTGTCCGCCGTCTGGCGGGGAATCAGCTATACGCCGCACCGCGCCGCGTTGCAACACGCCGGGGCGGGTGCGATAAAAAAAGCCGCATTCTTTCGGCGCGGGTTCATTCGTTCTGCCGCACGAAAGAATATTACCCCACAGGACAGATTATGTTGATTCCGCATAGGTCATCCTGATGACACAGGAAATATGACAGCAGAGTTTCACCGCCATGAAAGCGCATGCACCGACCCCATACTGACGTATAGGTCAACGAGACTCCCAATACCGCAGGTTGGTCGTAAGCACAGTTTATTTCTTTGAAAAATATCAATAAACCGCAAATGCGAACATTTCTCGCAGATGCAACACAGACTCAGCATGACGCATACGTCATCTAAAAAACCTTGACGTGACCCAATCCGTGAATACCGTAGAGGCAATGGCTGCCATAACCAAAACAAAGGCTGCCGCTCCAACGAAGCAAAAACGAATTTCTTGGGAGGTTTTCCGTATGCGTCGTTTTCTTATGGGCGCCACAGCCGTCTCTGCGCTGGCGCTGGTCTCCGGGCAGGCTTTTGCCTCGGGCTTTCAGCTGAAGGAACAGGCCGCCGCCGGACAGGGCCGCGCCACCGCCGGGGCCACCGCCTCTGCCGAAGACCTGTCGACCATCTTCTTCAACCCCGCCGGGATGACCAATCTCTCCGGCAACGGGTTTGAGGTGAACAACAACTACATTGTTCCCTCCGCCAAGTTCAAGAACGGCGGGTCGACCACCTACGGCGGCGGTGCCGCCACCGGCAGCAGCGGCGGTGATGCCGGTGGGGGGGCGCTGGTGCCGTCGCTGTACGGCATGTATTCGGTCAACGAAAACCTGAAGCTGGGCATCGGCATCAATGCCCCCTACGGCCTGACCACCGAATATGACAACGGCTGGCAGGGCCGCTACCACGCCCTGAAGTCCGAGCTGAAAACCCTGAACATCCAGCCGTCGGTGGCCTACCGCCTCAGCAACCTGATCTCGGTCGGGGCCGGGCTGAACTTCCAGCGTGCCGAAGCCGAACTGACCAACGCCGTTGACCATGGCCGCATCATGGCCGCCCTCGGCATGCCGGGGGCCTCGCCGGGGTCGCAGGATGGGGTGACCAAGCTGGAAGGTGATGACTGGGGCATGGGCTTCACCGCCGGCCTGACCATTCAGCCGACCGACACCACCCGCATCGGGGTGTCCTACAAGTCGCGGGTGGATCATACCCTTGACGGGGAAATCACCCAGAGCAACGTCCCCACCTACGCCAACGCCGCCGTTGCCGCCGCCTTCCGCAACACCGCCGCCACCGCCGACCTGACCACCCCGGACGTGATCAGCATCGGCATTCATCAGGACATCACCCCCCAGTGGTCGGTGATGGCCGATGCCGCCTGGACCAACTGGTCGGTGTTTGATGAACTGCGCGTCAAGCGGGCTGATGGCGGGGCGGACTCGGTCAAGGAAGAAAACTGGAGCGACACCTGGTTCCTGGCCCTCGGCACCCGCTATCAGGCGACCAAGGACCTCGACCTGAACTTCGGTATCGCCTACGACCAGACCCCGGTCTCCGACACCTACCGCACCGCCCGCATCCCGGATGCGGACCGTACCTGGCTGTCCGCCGGTCTCGGGTATACTCTGCTGGAAGGCGTGCGCCTGAACGCCGCCTACACCCACATCTGGGTGGCGGATGCCACCATCAATGACTCCACCCGCTTCGCCCTGAACGCCAGTACCGACAATCTGCGCGGTACCTACGACAGTGCGATTGATATCTTCACGCTGGGCCTGACCGCCAAGTTCTGAGGCTGCGGCCGGTCCCGCGTTCCGCCGGTACGGCGGGGCGGGACCGGCCTTTTCTTACCCCAGACCCTCAAGCAGACTTTAGCACTCTTCCAATCCACCGTAACGATCCGGTCCGCAGGCCTTTCCGGCACGGTTTCCGCAGATCGGCGGTGGTGATCCGTGGTATTGTCGGTGGATGGGCCCGATGGCCCGCCCGGCAGCACCCTTCCCCGATTTTCTTGTCAGCAGACAGGTGTTGCGATGACCTCTTCCATCACGGCAACGCCCGCGGCCCGGCCGGACCACCGGCACAACGCCCCGCAGGTCGACTGGGACAGCCCGATCACGCCGGAGCCCGCCTTTGCGGCGCTGGACCGGTCCGTCGCCCGCCATGGCCCCCGCCCCTACCTTAACTTTCTCGGCCGGGTCTGGACCTATGCCGAAACCGCCGACCTGATCAACCGCGCCGCCAAAGGCTTCCAGAAGATGGGCGTGCGCAAAGGTGTCAGCGTCGGCCTGTGCCTGCCCAACTGCCCCTATTACCCGATCGCCTATTTCGGCATCCTGAAGGCGGGCGGCACGGTGGTGAACTTCAACCCGCTGTATGTGGAACGGGAAATCGCCCATCAGGTGCGCGATTCCGGCACCCGCATCATGGTAACGCTGGACCTGAAGCAGATTTACCCCAAGGTGCAGGCGGTGATGAATGATCCGTCGACGCCGCTGGAACGGGTGGTGATCTGCCCGATGCGTGACGTGATGCCGACCGTGCTGGGGGTGCTGTTCCGGGTGTTCAAGCGCTCGGAACTGGCGGAGATCCCCAACGATCTGCAACACGCCTCCTTCACCCAGCTGGTGGACAACGACGGTAAATTCACCGTGCCGGAGATTGACCCGCTGAATGATGTCGCCGTGCTGCAATACACCGGCGGCACCACCGGTGTGCCGAAAGGGGCGATGCTGACCCACGCCAACCTGTCGGCCAACACCGATCAGGCCCGCCGCTGGTTCCCCGGGGTCAAGGCCGGGGAAGAAAAGGTGATGGCGGTCATCCCGTTCTTCCACGTCTTCGCGATGACGGCGATCCTCAATTTCGGCACCGCCGCCGGGGCGGAGCTGATTTTGCTGCCCCGGTTCGAGCTGGAGCAGTTCCTGAAGGCGATCCACAAGTACCGCCCGACCCTGATGGCGGCGGTACCGACCATTTTCACCGCCATCCTCAATGCCAAGGACCGCGAAAAGTACGACCTGTCGGCCTTCCGCTTCTGCATTTCCGGCGGGGCCCCGCTGCCGGTGGAAGTCAAACACCGATTTGAAAGCCTGACCGGCTGCCGTCTGGTGGAAGGCTATGGCCTGTCGGAAAGCAGCCCGCTGGCGACCTGCAACCCGATTGACGGCCCCAACAAGGACGGGGCGATCGGCGTGCCCTTCCCCGGCACCACCATCACCATCCACTCCCTCGACCACCCCGACCGCGAGGTTGAGCCCGGCGAAAAGGGCGAGGTCTGCATCAGCGGGCCGCAGGTGATGAAAGGCTACTGGAACCGCCCCGAGGACACCGCCCAGACCATCCGCGACGGCCGCCTGCACACCGGCGATGTCGGTTACGTCGATCCCGACGGCTTCATCTTTCTGGTCGACCGGATCAAGGATGTGATCATCGCCGGGGGCTATAACGTCTACCCCCGGGTGATCGAGGAAGCCCTGTACCTGCACCCGGATGTTGCCGAGGTGGTGTGCATCGGCATCCCCGATCAGTACCGCGGGCAGGCGCCGAAGTGCTTTGTGCGCCTGAAATCCGCCGCCGGAGAGGTCAGCCCCGACGATCTGAAGGCGTTTCTTGGGGATAAAATTTCACGCATCGAAATGCCAAAAGCGATTGAGATCAGGGACGAACTGCCCAAGACCATGGTTGGTAAGCTGTCGAAGAAAGAACTGGTTGAAGAAGAAAAACGACGGCTGGAGGCGGAAAAAGCCAACGCCCCGCTGTGAGATAAACCCGGAAAGCCCTGCGATTGCAGGGCTTTTTTTCTGAATCCATCCTCTGCGAAGGGGGCACAAGGTTTGGCGGGCGGAAACACCATAACCCTTTCAATACAGATGCTTTTTCTGTAACGGACCGGAGCTTTCTCGATCAGCCTCCCCCTCCGCCATATCGCCTCATTCGCAACAACAGACAGCCCGGCTCCACGCCGGGCTTTATTGTGCCGATTACACTAAACTTTCTATCTAAGACTTTTAATTTATCATTTTACTCCTGACAGAACCTCATTCCGACCGAAGATATTCCACAATAGTCATCCATAAAAATGATTTATGCGGGGCAATTATGAAATAAATGGCGAATGATTATTGATAAACAAAATTCAATGTGCAGTATCCACATAAAATATAACAACAAAATGATATACAGACCCATCCTATAGAACGCCAAAAAGAAACCCCTCCCCCCGCCCCCTGTTTTACAGAGCCCCACCCCCCATGAACAACATCAGTATCCGTCTCAAAATTCTCCTGATCCTGTCGTCCCTCGGCATCATCAGTATCCTTGGGTCGGTTTATGCCGGCTCCATGATGCGTTCCATCAGCACCGGCTACAGCGCCCTGATCTCGCAGGAAGCAAAGGCCGCGATCATCAGCGCCCGGGCTGAACGGATGCTGCGGGTGATGATCGGTACCGCCTACAGCCTTGCCCTTGAAACCGATGAATCCGGTAACGACTGGAAGCTGGATGTCTCTGACCGGGCCCAGCAGGATTATCGCAACGCCCTGGAAGAACTGCGGCAGGAAGTCCCTTCCCTGAAGGCCCGTATTGATGAGGCCGGGACCCTTGCCGATTCCGCTTTCAAAACCTGTAATCCCCTGATCCGGCAGGCGGCACAAAGCAGCGGAGCCGATCAGGCTTACCGCGCCGGGATTGCCCTGAAGAATTACTGCGAACTCGGTATTCTGAAAGCTTACGAGGCCCAGAAAAGCCTGACAGACCATCTGTACGACACCTGCGCCGAGCAGGTTGCCATCCTGAAGACTGACAGTAACGTCACCACCCTGCTGTCGATCGCCGTCGTTCTGGGGGGTACCCTGCTGACCGCCGCCCTCGGCCTGTGGATGTCAACCACTAAGATCGTCCGCCCCCTGACCGCGCTGGCCGGGGTGATGAAACGCCTGTCGGAAAATGACCTGACCGCCGAGGTGCCGGACCGCGACCGCGGCGACGAAGTCGGCCTGATGGCCCGCAGCGTCGAAGTGTTCAAGGAAAACGCCGTCGAGCGCCAACGGGTGGAAGAGCAGATCCGGAAAGATCAGGAACAGCGGGAGCAGCGCGCCGTCGCCATCTCCGCCCTGACCGCAGACTTTGACCGTTCCGTCAGCAGCGTGCTGGAAACCGTCGCCGGGGCCAGCACGGAGCTGGAAGCCACCGCCACCTCGATGGCGGCAGGCGCCGAGCAGACCACCCGTCAGGCCACCACGGTTGCCTCCGCCACCGCCCAGGCGTCCGGCGCGGTGCAGACCGTCGCCAGCGCGGCCGAAGAGCTGTCGGCCTCCATCCGCGAAATTGGCCGTCAGGCGGAAGATGCCAGCAGCGTCGCCGCCAGCGCCAGCGCCGATGCCGCCAAGGCCGATGAGACCGTGCGCGGTCTGGCCGCCACCGCCGCCCGCATCGGCGACGTGATCAGCCTGATCAACGATATCGCCAGCCAGACCAACCTGCTGGCCCTGAACGCCACCATTGAGGCCGCACGGGCAGGAGACGCCGGAAAGGGCTTTGCCGTCGTCGCCAACGAGGTGAAAAACCTCGCCAGCCAGACCGCCAAGGCCACCGACCAGATCGCCACCCAGATCACCGATGTGCAGACCCAGACCCAGCTGGTGGTGGATGCCATCCGCCAGATCGTGCGGCGCATTGACGACATCAGCCATATCTCCACCGCCATCGCCGGGGCCGTCGAGGAACAGGCGGTCGCCACCGCCGAAATCGCCGACAACGTGGCGCAGGCCTCGCAGGGGACCGGCCTGATCTCGTCGAGCATCGGCGATGTCACCGAAGCCGCCGCCAGCACCGGGGCTGCCTCCCAGCAGGTTCTGGTCTCAGCCCAGTCCCTGTCCAGCGAGGCCGAACAGCTGAAATCCATCGTCACCATTTTCCTGCACGACGTGCGGACGGCTTGATTTTTAGTGTTGGGCCCCTCAGGCGGCGGGCGCGGGCGTCCGCCCGCTTGCCTTACGCGCGAATGGTCGCGCGGGCGCTCAACGCGCCAGTCGGCCCTTCGGGCCTCCGGTTGCTTCCCCCCCTTGCCCGCCCCTGTCGGTACCCTGCCGTCAGGGGCTTTTTCTATCCTTCCGTCCCCCATCTGCCGCTGCGACAGCAGGGTTCCGCCGATGCTGCCTCATCTTCCCCTTACGGCAGGGATCTCTCCTCTCGTTTTTTGCACTGCACTTGTGCTAGGGAAAGGAATGTTAGGACTTGACCATGACGTATACGTCACCCATTATACGGTTAGGTCACTGACAGAGAGTCGCCACCCCATCCACGGGAGCATCCCTTGAGCGAGCAATTCTACACAGTGACCGAACTGGCGGACGAACTGGGGACCACCCCCCGGGCCGTGCGCTTTTATGAGACCAAAGGGCTGTTAAAGCCGCGGCGGGCCGGATCGACGCGTATCTACACCCACAAGGACCGGGCGCGTCTGGTGCTGATCCTGCGCGGCAAGCGGCTGGGCTTCAGTCTGGCCGATATCAAGGAATACCTCGATCTGTACGTGGTCGACACCACCCAGACCGAACAGCTGACCCTGTTGCAGGGCAAGGTTCAGGCCCGTCTGGCCGACCTGCGCAAGCAGCAGGAAGATCTGGAACAGACCCTGTCGGAGCTGAGCGAAATCAACCTGCTGGTTGAAGACGCCCTGCGGAACAAAATGGCGGGACAATAATCCCGCCGGTCCACCCCGTTCCCCGCCACTCCGGCGCTTCCTGTTCCTGCCCCTGACCCCTTCCCGCCACGCGCGGGCAGGTTTGCCACCGACCAACCCCCGGGGGCCACCCGGCCTTTTCGGGGGACGTCACCATAGGGAACACCCCCCGCCGGGTACACACCCACCGGGACACCACCGCAGGGGGAACGGCCGCCGGGTCCGCAGGGACCCGCCAGCGCGGCCCGTCATCGGGAAACGGAGTGAGATGGTATGAAGAACGTGGTTATCGCCGGTTATGCCCGGTCGCCCTTCCACCTCGCCAACAAGGGCGGCCTGACCAAGGTGCGGCCGGAAGATCTGGCCGGACAGGTGGTGAAGGCGCTGGTGGAACGCACCGGGGTGAAGGCGGAAGATCTGGAAGACCTGATCGTCGGCAATGCCTTCCCCGAAGGGGAACAGGGCTTCAACGTTGCCCGGATCATCGGTTTTGTCGCCGGTCTGCCGCTGTCGATGGGGGCGGTCACCGTCAACCGCTTCTGCGGGTCGTCGATGCAGGCGGTGCATCAGGCCGCCGGGGCGATCCAGCTCGGGGCCGGGGATGCCTTCCTGTGCGCCGGGGTGGAAAGCATGACCCGCGTGCCGATCATGGGCTTCAACCCGATGCCGCATCCGGGGCTGTACAAGTCCTATCCGCAGGCCTTTGTCGGCATGGGCGACACCGCTGAAAATCTGGCCGCCAAATACCAGATCAGCCGCGCCGATCAGGAAGCCTTTGCCGCCGCCTCCCACGCCAAGGCCGCCAAGGCGCAGGCCGAAGGCCGCTATGACGCCGAGATGGTCACCATCACCGACGCCAAGGGCACCCAGATCAGCACCGACGGCTGCATCCGCCCGGAAACCACGGCGGAAACGCTGGCCGGTCTGAAGCCCGCCTTCAATGCCGAAGGCACCGTCACCGCCGGAACCTCCTCCCCCCTGACCGATGGGGCCGCCGCCGTTCTGGTGTGTTCGGAAGACTACGCCATGAAGCATGGCCTGACCCCGCTGGCGCGGATCAAGAGCGTTGCCGTCTCCGGCTGCGCCCCGGAAATCATGGGCATCGGCCCGGTGGAATCCACCCGCAAGGCGCTGGCCCGTGCCGGTCTGACCGTTGCCGATATCGACATCATCGAGCTGAACGAAGCCTTCGCCAGCCAGTCGCTGGCCTGCATCCGCGATCTCGGCCTGCCGCTGGACCGCATCAACCTTGACGGCGGCGCCATTGCGCTGGGGCACCCGCTGGGCGCCACCGGGGCCCGCATCGTCGGCAAGGCCGCCAGCCTGCTGAAGCGGGAAGGCGGGCGCTACGCCCTTGCCACCCAGTGCATCGGCGGCGGTCAGGGCATCGCCACCGTTCTGGAAGCCGTGGCGTAACCGGCACCGGACGGGAAGGACCGAAACCAATGGAAACGACCATCAAAAAAGTCGCCGTCATCGGCGCGGGCGTGATGGGGGCCGGCATTGCCGCCCACGTCGCCAATGCCGGGGTGCCGGTGGTGCTGCTGGATATTGTTCCGGCCGGGGCCACCAACCGCAATACCATCGCCGAAACCGCCGTCGAAAAGATGCTGAAGGCGGATCCGGCCCCGTTCATGTCCAAACGCTGCGCCCGCCTGATCACCACCGGCAACATCGAGGACAACCTCGACCTGCTGGCCGACTGCGACTGGATCGTCGAAGCGGTGATCGAACGGCTGGACATCAAGCAGGACCTGTACAAAAAGGTCGATGCCGTCCGCAAGGCCGGGTCGGTGGTGTCGTCCAACACCTCGACCATTCCGCTGGACCAGCTGACCGGTGGCCTGTCGGACGCCTTCAAGGCCGATTTCTGCATCACCCACTTCTTCAACCCGCCGCGCTACATGCGCCTGCTGGAGATCGTGCAGGGCCCGCAGACCCGGGCTGACGCCATCAGCACCGTGTCGGCCTTTGCCGATGTGCGGCTGGGCAAGTCGGTGGTGATGTGCAAGGACCGCCCCGGCTTCATCGGCAACCGTCTGGGCATCCTGTGGATTCTGGCCGCCACCGTCGAAGCCATCGACAACGGCCTGACCGTGGAAGAAGCCGATGCCATCATCGGCCGTCCGTTCGGCATCCCCAAAACCGGGGTGTTCGGCCTGATGGATCTGGTCGGGCTGGACCTGATGCCGCATGTGCTGGCGTCGATGGTCGGGTCCCTGCCCGCCGGGGATACCTTCCATATCCTCAACCGGGACCTTGACCTGATCAAAAAGATGATCGCCGACGGCTACACCGGCCGGAAGGGCAAGGGCGGCTTCTACCGCATCAACAAGGCCGGTGGCGGCAAGGTGAAGGAAGCGGTCGATCTGAAGACCGGGGAGTACCGGGTTTCCGTCAAGCCGCAGCTGGCCTCGATCTCCGCCGCCACTGAGGCCGGGAAGAAGGCCGCCGCCGCCCTGCTGGCCCATCCCGACAAGGGCGGGGTCTACGCCCGCCGCGTCATGGCCCGCACGCTGGCCTATGCCGCCTCCCTCGTGCCCGATGTCACCGACAGCGTCGCTGATATCGACGAGGCGATGCGCCTTGGCTACAACTGGAAATTCGGCCCGTTCGAGCTGATCGACAGCATCGGGGTTGATGCCCTGATTGCCATCCTCAGCGCCGAAGGGATGGAGGTCCCGCCGTTCCTGACCGCCGCCGTTGGCAAGACCTTCTATAAGGTCGAAGACGGCAAGCGGTATGAGCTGCGCCTTGACGGATCCTATGCCGAGCTGAAGCGCCCCGATGGTGTGCTGATGCTGGAAGACATCAAGCGCACCAGCAAGCCGCTGCTGAAGAACGGTTCCGCCGCCCTGTGGGATATCGGCGACGGTGTGGTCTGCCTTGAGTTCACCTCCAAGATGAATGCGCTGGATCCCGAGATCCTCAAGCTGATCGGGCAGGCGGTGAAACTGGTGCCGCAGAAGGGCTACAAGGCGCTGGTGGTGTATAACGAGGGGTCCAACTTCTCGGTCGGGGCCAACCTCGGGCTGGCGATTTTCGCCGCCAATATCGCCGCGTGGCCGATCATCGAAGAGATGGTCGAAGGCGGGCAGAAGGCCTATATGGCCCTGAAGCGCGCCCCGTTCCCGGTGGTCGGTGCCCCCAGCGGCATGGCGCTTGGCGGCGGCTGCGAAATCCTGCTGCACTGCGATGCGGTGCAGGCCCACGCCGAGACCTACATGGGTCTGGTCGAAGTGGGCGTCGGCCTGATCCCCGGCTGGGGCGGCTGTAAGGAAATGCTGCACCGCCTGTCCAGGTCCAAGGTGCTGCCGCGCGGGCCGATGCCCGCCGTCGCCAAGGCGTTTGAAACCATCTCCACCGCCACCGTTGCAAAGTCGGCAATGGATGCGCAGGAGAAGAGCTTCCTGCGTGAGACCGACGGCATCACCATGAACCGCTACCGCCTGCTGGCCGATGCCAAGGCCAAAGCGCTGGCGCTGGTGGAAGGCTACGCCCCCGCCGAGCCGATCGAGTTCCGCCTGCCCGGTCCGTCCGGCAAGGTGGCGCTGGAAATGGCGCTGGGGCAGTTCCGCCGCATGGGCAAAGCCACGCCGCATGACGAGGTGGTGTCGATGCAGCTGGCCGGGATCCTCTCCGGTGGGGCCACCGACCACACCGAAGTGCTGAAGGAAGAGGACATTCTGGCGCTGGAACGCAAGGCGTTCATGACGCTGGTGCGCCACCCCGGCACGCTGGCCCGCGTGGAACACATGCTGCTGACCGGCAAGCCGCTGCGCAACTGATGATCCGGACGGGGTGAGGCTGCCGCCCGGCCCTCCCCCGCTTTCCGTCACCCTTTAGGGAGATTCCCCGCCATGGCCGCCTATAAGGCTCCCCTGCGCGACATGCGCTTTGTGATGAACGAACTGTTCAGCGGCACCACGCTGCACCAGCTGCCCGGGTATGAAGACATGACCCCGGACGTGATTGATGCGGTGCTGGAAGAAGCCGCCAAGATCTGCGAACAGGTGCTGCACCCGATCAACCGCTCCGGCGATGAAGAGGGCTGCACCTATGAGAACGGGGTGGTCCGCACCCCCAAGGGCTTCAGGGAAGCCTATCAGACCTTCTGCGACGGCGGCTGGACCTCCATCGCCTGCAAGCCGGAATTCGGCGGTCAGGGCATGCCCAAGCTGGTCAACAGCATGGTGGAAGAGATGATCTGCTCTTCCAACCTGTCGTTCGGCATGTATCCCGGCCTCAGCCACGGGGCCTATGTGGCGCTGGAAGCCTATGGGGCGGACGAGCTGAAGCAGCAGTATCTGCCGAAGATGGTTTCCGGCGAATGGTCCGGCACCATGTGCCTGACCGAACCGCACTGCGGCACCGATCTGGGCATGATCCGCACCAAGGCGGAGCCGCGCGGCGACGGCAGCTATGCCATCACCGGCACCAAGATCTTCATTTCCGCCGGGGAACATGACCTGACGGAAAACATCATCCATCTGGTGCTGGCCAAGCTGCCGGACGCGCCGGAAGGGGCGAAGGGCATTTCGCTGTTTCTGGTGCCGAAGTTCCTGCCCGATGCCGACAACACCCCCGGCCCGCGCAACGGCGTGATGTGCGGGGCGATTGAGCACAAGATGGGCATCAAGGCCTCCGCCACCTGCGTGATGAACTTCGACGGTGCCACCGGCTGGCTGGTCGGGCAGCCGCACAAGGGCATGCAGGCGATGTTCGCGATGATGAACACCGAACGGCTGGCCGTCGGTGTACAGGGTCTGGGGCTGGGCGAGGCCTCCTATCAGGGGGCGCTGGCCTATGCCAAAGACCGGATTCAGGGCCGTTCCCTGACCGGCACCAAGAACCCGGAGGCCAAGGCCGACCCCATTCTGGTCCACCCGGACGTGCGGCGCATGCTGCTGACCCAGAAGGCAACCATGGAAGGATCGCGGGCGCTGGTCGGCTGGGTGGCGCAGGCGCTGGACCTTGCCAATCATCACCCGGATCCGGCGGTGCGGCAGGAATCCGAGGATCTGGTGGCGCTGCTGACCCCGATCGTGAAAGCCCTGCTGACCGACCTGGGGTATGAAGCCACCAACATCGGCGTGCAGGTTTACGGCGGCCACGGCTACATCCGCGAATGGGGCATGGAGCAGTACATCCGCGATGCCCGCATTGCCCAGATTTATGAAGGCACCAACGGCATTCAGGCGCTGGATCTGGTCGGGCGCAAGATGCCGGCCAACGCCGGGCGCTCGCTGCGGCGGTTCTTCCATCCGGTGGCGGAGTATCTGGAAGCCAAGGGCGATGACGACGACATGGAAGAATTCGTCCTGCCGCTGGCCAAGGCCTTCACCCGCCTGCAACAGGCCACCGGCGCGGTGGCGCAGAAGGGTATGGTCAACCGTGACGAGGCCGGGGCGGCGGCGACGGATTACCTGCGCCTGTTCGGCCTGACCGCACTGGCCTACCTGTGGTGCCGCACCGTCGATGTCGCCCGCGCCAGACTGGCCGAAGGGGCCAACGGCGATGCGGCCTTCTACGAGGCGAAGATCAAGACCGCGCGGTTCTACATGCAGCGGGTGCTGCCGCAGACCGGGGCGCTGTTCTCCTGCATCATGGCCGGGGGCGCGTCGATGATGGACTTCGCCGACCACGAGTTCTGAGTATTACGCTGACAGAGTTTCCGCCGGGGTGCGCAACCCCGGCGGGGATCCGGCCCGCGGACTGCCCGGGCCACTCCGCTGCGGTTCACCCCCATCGAACCAAGGCGGACAGACTGACCCCCGCCCCTGAGCAGCAACAGGGGCGGGGCTTTTTTGTCCGGGGTCAGGGCCGGAGCCTTCCCTTCCTCCGCGACGGTCTCTCTCACGGCGGGGGCTCCAGCGGCCCCGTCACCACCACATAGGTGCCACCGTCTGCCGCCTGCCCGGTGCAGGCCTGAACCCGGTAGACGCTGCGGAACAGATCCGGGGTCAGCACCGTGCGGGCAGGCCCGGCCGCGTAAACCCCGCCATCGGCCAGCACGATGATCTCATCGGCCCAGTTGGCGGCCAGCGACAGGTCATGCAGCACCGTGACAATGGTCCGCCCTTCGGCAGCCAGCCCCTTCAGGAGTCCCATCACATCGGTCTGGTGGCGCAGATCAAGGGCACTGGTCGGTTCATCCAGCAGCAGAACCGCCGGATCCCGGACCAAGGACTGGGCCAGCCCCGCCAGTTGCCGTTGCCCGCCTGACACCTGCGCCAGCGGCCGCAGCGCCAGATCGATCATCCCAACGCGGGACAGCGCCGTCAGGGCCTGCCCCCGGCAGGCGGACATCGGCAGACCCGGGGCAAAAACCCGCAGCGAGGCAATCACGCTGTCCAGAACCGACAGCCCCGGCGTATCGCGGAGGCCCTGCGGCATAAAGCCGATGATCCGGGACCGCGCCCTGACATCCATCCGCAGCAGATCGTTTTCCTTCCAGAAAACCTGCCCCGAGGCGGCGATCCCTCCGGCGATGGCACGCAGCACCGTCGATTTCCCCGCACCGTTGGGGCCCACCAGAGCAGTGACCCGCCCGGCCCGGATCTCCGGCAGGTCGAGCCCGCTGAAGATCCGCCGCGCCCCGTACCCAACCGTCAATCCGGTGATGACCAGACTCATTTCCCGCCCCTTCCCATCATCAACAGGGCAATGAAACAGGGCAATCCCACCAGCGAGGTGACAATTCCGATCGGCAACAGCACCCCCGGCAGAATGACCTTGGCCACCACGCTGGAAAACGACAGGATCGCCGCCCCGGCCAGAAGGGATGACGGCAGGAAATAGCGGTGATCCTGCCCCACCAGCAGGCGGGCCACATGCGGCCCGATCAGGCCGACGAAGCCGATGGTTCCGGCGCAGGCCACCGCCAGGGATGCCAGCAGGCTGGCCCGCAGCAGACAGGCAAAACGCAGGCGTTCCGGATGCACGCCAAGGCTTTGCGCCCGTTCCTCCCCCAAGGCCAGCAGGGTCATCGGCCAGGCCGCCCGCAGGGAAAAGGGAAAGGTTGCCGCCAGCAGAACGGCCAGAACCGTCACCGAGGCCGTGTCAGCGCCGCTGAGGCTGCCCATGGTCCAGAACACCAGCTGTTGCAGGGAGTCCGTCGGTGCCACAAACTGAATGACCGCGACCAGTGCATTGAAGCCGAACACCAGAGCGATCCCGAACAGCACCAAAGCCGAAGAACTGCCGCGCAGACGGGCAAAAAGCTGGATCAGCAGCACCGATGCGAAGGCGGCCACGAAGGCATTGACCGAAACGGCCACCCCCTTGGGCACCATCGGCACGGTGATCCCCATGACGATGGCCAGTGCCGCCCCGAAGGCCGCCGCCGAAGACACCCCCAGCGTGAACGGGCTGGCAAGGGGATTGTCCAGAATGGTCTGCATCTCGGCCCCGGCCAGACTGAGGCTGGCACCGACCAGCACCGCCAGCAGCGCGGTCGGCAGCCGGACCTGCCAGACGATCACCTGAAGCGCGGTATCCCCGCTGTGGCGGAAGGAGAGGATTTCAACCACCTCCCGCAGCGATACACCTGCCGGGCCGGTGCCCATGTCGAGCACCACTCCCGCCAGCACCAGACAGGCCAGACCGCCGATCACGGCAAGCCGCCGCCGGATCAGGCGGTCATGTCCGGCAATCGCCTGCATGACCGCCGCATCGGCCTGTCCGCCCGCGTTCATGGCTGGCCCCCGGTACCCGTCCAGAAGGTCCCCCGCAGCGGAAACGGCAGGAACCGCTCGTTCAGCTCGGCCAGGGTCCGGTCAGGGTCCAGATCCCGGAAGGCCGCCGGGTGCAGCATCTTGGCGATCCCTTCGATCCCGACGACAAACAGCGGATTGTCAAAGAAGAACAGCCAGACCCCTCCGGCCCGTCCCTCCTGCACCGCCTTCAGGCCACGGATACCCGGTGCCTCCAGCACCGACCGCAGTGTGGCCCCGGCCTGATCGGCGGAAACCCCCGGCCCGATCTGTACCCCGGTCAGCGTCACCGAGGACCCGCCTCCGGCAAGATAAAAGTCCGGGTTCCGGGACAGGACATATTCCAGCCCCAGCTTTCCGATCGACCCGGGGATAACGTCGGCACCGATGTTCCGCCCGCCTGCCGCCGCGATGAAGTCCGTCATGTTGCCCGGCCCGGAGGAATAGCAGCAGTCCTTTCCGTCGGGGTTGAGGTGGAACAGCACATCGGGACGGCGGGAGACGGTTTTCAGCCGCCCGGCAACGCCCGCCATATGGCTTTCATAGAAACTGATGAACTCCTCCGCCTGCGCCTCGCGGTCGAGGACCCTGCCAAGCAGACGCAGGCTCGGGACCGTTTTTGTCAGCGGGTCGCGGAAGAAATCCACAAACACATAGGGAATACCCGCCTCGTCCAGCTTGCGGATGCCCTCAGGCGGCGGCCCGTACAGGGTGAACAGGACCAGATCGGGCCGGGCCTTGATCACCGCCTCCATGGAGAACGACCCGTTGCCCAGCCCGCCCACGTCGGGGATCGCGTCAACCTCGGGGAACGCAGACCCCAGCGCGGCATAGGTTTCCGGTGAAAACCGCCGGAGGTCATTCCCCCAGGCCGCCACCAGCGACAGCGGCTGGCGGTCCAGCAGGGCCAGCGTCAGGATATGCCGTCCCTCGGCCAGCACCACCCGCTTTGCCGGGGCTGGCAGGGTGACGGAGCGGTCCAGCATATCGGTGACGGAAATCGGCGCTGCCGTGGCAGCGGCGGGCAGCACAAGGCCTGCCACACACAGCAGGGCCCGGGCCCGGCGCAGGAAGCCGTTCATGTTTTTTCTCCGCATTCTGTGTGATTACCAGCGATAACTGACGGTGCCGAGGACCGTGCGCCCATAGCCCTCGTTGCACGAGGTGGAGGAGCAGCTGACGTAATACTCTTTATCGAAAAGGTTATTGACGTTCAGGGCCAGATTCAGTCCGCTGAGTCTGCTGTCAACGCCGCTCAGGTCATACCGGATGGCGGCATCAAACAGCGTGTAGGACGGAACCCGGATCTGATTGGCCGCATCGGCGTAGGTTGAGCCGACGTAACGCCCGCCGCCCCCGACCCCAAGCCCCGCCAGCGGGCCATCCTGCACGGTATAATCGCCCCACAGGCTGATCATCTGTTCCGGCTGCGCGGTCGGGCGCTTGCCCAGCGCCTGCGCCGTGGTGGTGGCGGTCACTTCCTGATCGTTATAGGTATAGCTGGCCACGGTTTTCAGCCCCGGCATCAGGCTGACTGTGGCCGACAGTTCAATCCCGCGCGACTGGACCTCGCCGGTCTGGAGGGTATTCAGCGCATTGTTGGGATCCGCGGTCGAGACGTTGGTCTGGGTCAGATCGTAGTAGGCTGCGGTGAACAGGGCATCGGCAAAGTCAGGCTGATACTTGATGCCCGCCTCAAACTGCTTCCCTTCGGTCGGCTTGTAGGCATCGCCATACACATTGGTGCCCAGCACCGGGCTGAACGAGGTCGCATAGCTGGTGTAGGGGGCAAGGCCCCACCCGGCCAGATAGGTCAGCCCGACACGGTAGGTGGAGGCCTGATCCTGCTGCGACGTGTTCCTGTTGGTCAGCAGATTGTCTGTATCAACAGAGACCCAGTCGCGCCGCCCGGCCAGATCGACCACGAAACGGTCGGCAAGATGGACCGTGTTGGCGACGTACAGCCCGGCCTCGTGCCCGGTCTGGTCGGTTTTGGTGAAGGGGGTGTTGGCCGCAAAGGCCCCGCCATAGACCGGGGCATAGATATCAATGGCCGGGGCCGCGCCGGTGTTGAGGTAATACTCTTCCCCGGTATGGCGGTAGGACAGCCCGACCGTCGAAGTGCCACGCAGCAGCCCGGCATCCCAGTCCTTCCGGACGCTGTTATCGGTGGCAAAAACACGGCCGGTGATGCCGAACTCGTAAGCACGGCGGTTCAGGGTGCGGTTGTCGGCAGCCAAAGCAAGACCCGAAAAGGTTTGGGTCATCAGATCGTTATAGGTGTAGCGCGCCGAAGACTGAAGGGACCAGCCATCGCTGATCGCGTGGTCGAGACTGTAGCCAAAATTGACCTGGGTATTGTTGTTTTCCAGTTCCTTGCCATCAAGGTACAGATTGCGGGGCAAGGCACCGTTGGGATTGGCCTGTAGACTTCCCTTCAAGGGCAGGAACGGGCGCGGCGGACCGAACTCATCCCGGCTGTAGGATGACAGCAGGGTCAGGCTGGTGTCGGCATTGGGGCGCCAGGTCAGGGAGGGGGCGATATACCCGGTATCGTCGGGCACGCCGTCAAACTGGGTTTCGCTGTCGCGGCCGACACCGACAAGGCGGTACAGCAGCGTTTTGTCCTTGTCAGCAGCCCCGGAAAGATCGAACTGCCCTTGCAGCCGCCCATGATTGCCGAACTGAACGCCGACCTCACGCAGGGTCTCAGCCGTCGGGCGTTTGCTGACCAGATTGACCGTCCCGCCCAGCGAATTCCCCCCGAACAGGAAGGAACTGGGGCCGCGCAGAACCTCGACCCGCTCCATGCCATAGGGTTGGTAGCGCACATAGGATTGGTTGGTGGTGGACCGCAGCCCGTCCAGAACCGTGCCGGTATTGGTAGCGTCAAACCCCCGGATGCTGAAATAGTCGAACCGCTGACTGATGGCCGAGGTCGAGGCAAAGACCCCCGGCGTATAGCCGACCGCCTGCGTGACCGACTGAACATTGCGGTCAGACAGTTCCTCCCGCCCGATCACCGTCACCGACTGCGGCGTCTCGATGATGGATGCACCGGTCTTGCTGGCGGTCGCACTTTCCCGGGCGACATACCCCTGCACCGGCCCGTTGGGCTGTTCGGCGCTTTCCGTCACCGTGACGGGCGGCAGGGTCACGGGCTGGCCGGATGTGCTTTGCTGGGCAACGGCCGGGAGGGGGAACAGCAGGGTGGTGGCAAGGGCCGCCGGGAGGAAATGCTGCCCCGGACCTTCGGTTCTGCTCATATCGGTATCCCTGAACTGGATGACTGAATTCCTGCTCAAGGGGTCGCACACCCGCCGAACCCGGGACAATCCTGTCGGCTTTAGCTGGCGGAACTCTTTCTTTCGATGAATTTTCCGGCCCCGTCATCAGCCTGTTTTCATTGCAATCGACAATCATTCTCATATACGATCGCGTCCGGAATCCCCCTTTGTCCCAGCGTATGGCGCGACATGACATATGACAGCACGGCGGTGAATGGATGGGCCCCGCCCGAGGGCCGGACCGCGATGGCGTTCTATGACGGCAGCGTTGCCCTGAAGAGCGGCACCATCGCCGTACAGTCGGAGTCTTGGGAAACCGAGCGGATGAGCGAGGGCCTGAAACTGATCGTCATCAGCAATGGCCGCCTGCGCTGCAAGATCCCCGATTGCCCGCAGACCACCATCAGCTCCCCGACGGTCTGCGCCGTCTGGAATCTGGGCGAGAATGAAGGGATGCAGGCCTTCGAGCCGGGAACACCGATCCGCTATACCGCCATCGAACTGTCGCCACAGTCGCTGGGGGTGCATCTGGCCGAAGATGCCCAATCGATGCAGGAACGTCTTCGCCTGAAAGATAACGGGCGCCCGCATCTGATGACCGTGGCGGCAACCCGCCCGGTTCAGGCACTGTGCGCGCAGATTGCGGCCTGCCCGCTGAAGGAAGGGGCACCCCGCACCCTTTACCTGACCGCCAAGGCCCTGGAGATCACGGCGCTGGTCCTCGACACCCTCGACCCCTCCCCCGCGGTCGCCGCCCTGCCGCGCCTGCCGCCGGGAGACATCGAACGGATCCGGGCCGCCCACGACCTTCTGGTCAGCCGCCTGCAATCCCCGCCTTCGCTGTCGGAGCTGAGTCTGGCCGTGGGCATCAATGTCAAAAAGCTGAAGACCGGGTTCCGCCACCTTTATGGGGACAGCGTGTTCGCCTATCTTCAGCAGCTCCGCCTGGGGGTCGCCTACCGCCTGCTGACCGAAGAGGACATGAGCGTCTCAGCCGCCGCCTATAAGGTGGGATACAGCCCGGCACACTTCTCGGTCGCCTTCCGCAAAAAATATGGCAGCTCTCCCAAAGAGGTACGGGGATAGGCGCGAAGCGGTGAAGACAGGCCGCCTTTGCCCTGCGTTGTTCTCTCTTCCCCCCCGGAACGGCAGGACAGCTATCCTCTTGCAGCAACCGCGCCCGTGGAGGGTCCCGCCAGGACATGACCGACACCCTGATCATCCGCCCGCTGTCCGATGCGGACCAAGATGCCTTCTGTTTCCGGTTATCGGCCTATCAGGCCGAGATGACCGCCGCCGCCCGGCCCGATCCGCAGGCGGCGCAAAGACTGCTGTCCGATCCGGTGCTGACCGTGATCGGCGGCTTCCGGGGCGGGGCACTGGTGGCCTTTGCTGTTTTCTTTGATCTGCCGGAAGCGATCTCCGGGCGGCGGGCCGGGCAACTGGACGACCTTTATGTCGCGCCGGAGGCCCGGGGACACCGGTTGGCCCAACAGATGGTCGAGGCCGTCGCCGCTATCGGACGACAGCGCGGCTGGGTGCATCTGCGCTGGCTGGTCCCGGAAGACAATCCCGGTGCCCGCAAAACCTATGACCGCTTCGCCGAAGCCGCTCCGTGGAAAAGCTATGCCCTGTGGCTGGGAACCGAACAGCGCTGGTAAGCGGCCACAGGAACAGCGGGATTTCGTATTCCCCTACTCCCCCCGCAGCACCTGCCGGACGGCGGTCGGGAACGGTCCGTCTTCTGACTGGCGCAGCACCTCATCCAGCAGCAGGTCCACCTCCGGCTCCGGGAAGCCGTGGCGGAGGATGTCATCCATCAGGGCCGCGTACTGTTGCAGCAGGCTGCGCCGCGCCGCCCGCACCCCGCCATCCAGATTCAGCACCCGGATGGTTTCCCGCGCCCGGCGGTGCTCGGCGTCTGGCAGGCCGTGGCGCGGGCTGACGCCACCGTGAAAGTCAAACACCAGAAAGTGTTCCGGGTCTTCCGCATCCGGTTTGATCAGGTCTTCCGGCTCATACGGTTTGCCCTCGGCATCCTTATAATGCCCGCACGATCCCTGCGACTGGCAGGATCCGAACAGGTTCTCCCACGCGAAGGTCAGCTCCGGGGCCATGCTGCGGGCGCGGAAATGTTCGATGTGGCGTTTGCCGCTTTCCAGATCCCGCTCGCAGTAGGCGCAGCGGCCCTGCTGCATACGGTCCAGCTCCCGCCAGATCCGCTTTTTATCAGCGGAGGACACATGATCCCAACGGTGGTGGCCGGGGCGGTAGTCGGCCAGACAGGCCGGGGCCGGGCCACGGGTCAGCGACCGCATCAGTCCGCCCCCTCCGGCCCTTGCGCGGGGCGGCGGTTCTTAAAAGTCTGCAACCGGATCCAGCGGTCACAGTCCTGCACCACCGGGTGGTTTTCGCCGAAGTGACCGATCAGTCTGGCCCGCAGATCGCGGCCTTCCTCGCCCCTGTGCAGGTCCTGCCGGATCAGCGCCGCATAGCGGGCGACATCCTCGGCCTCCGGCACCGGCGGGATCGGATCGACCCCCATGATGGCGGTGAGGATGTCGGAACTGGCCACCCCCAGCGTCTGGGCGAAGCCCTGCCGCACCGTGCTGCTCCAGTCGCCGCTGTCGCTGTCGTACTCTTCGGTCAGCAGACGGATACAGTCGGCCTGCACACTGCTGAGAACCTGCGGACTGTGGGTGGAGACGATGAACTGGATCCGGGGAAAGGCCCGCCGCAACGCCGACAGCACCTGTTGCTGCCACGCCGGGTGCAGGTGCAGGTCCACCTCGTCAATCAGCACGATGCCCGGTGTTTCCGTCACCGCCCGCCGCCCGAGGAAGCCGTTCAGCCGCACGCAGCGGAAGGCGATGTCCGCCACCAGCGCCACCATCGCCCGCACCCCGTCGGACAGCAGCGTCACCGGCATGGTGCCGGTGGCCGGGCTGAACATCACCAGTTCTTCGTAGGAAAAACTGTAGTGGAAACGCGACCAGCCTTCCTGCGCCAGCACCGCATCCACCGCATCCTCCACCGCCGCCAGCCGGTCGGCCCACACCGCGCCGTCGCCGGTCATCCGTTCCTGCTGCATCGCCATGGTGGCCCGGGTCATCCACGCCTGACACTGCGCGTAATTGGAGGTGGAGCTGAAGCAATCCTCGTAGCCCACGGTGCGGTCTTCGCTGACCAGCCGCTTCCGGTCGGGGGCTTTCTGGGTCTTCCACAGGCGGGCGGTGCCGTATCCGGCAACCAGAGGCAGCACCACATCGCTCCCCGCCCGCACCTGCTGTTGCAGGTCTTCCCCCAGGGCCGCCAGTGCCTGCGCCTCCTTCACCGTGGTGCGGCTTTTCGGCCCGGTCAGCGCCCGCGTCACCGTCAGGGCCGGATCGCTGAAGCTGGCGGTCACCTCCACCGGGTACTGCGGCATCACCTCCGGCCCATCCTTGCGGCGGCGGAAGCGGGCATCGTGACGGTCAATCTGCGGGGCGCGGCCAAAATCAAAGGCCCCGACGAACGGCCCCAGCGCAATCGCTACCCCATCCAGCACCGAGGTTTTGCCAAGGCCGTTTTTGGCGACAATCACCGTCATCTGCGGATGGAACTCCATCCGCAGCGACGGGAAGCGCCGGAAATTGCTGAGGGTCAGCGACGCGAGGATCACGGGGGCCTCCTGAAAACAAAGCCCCCTACCCTAGCGCACAGACCGGGGGTTGGAAACCTCCCCCCGGCTGTGCCGCCGGAACTCAGACCGGAACCGGGTTGGGCACCGGCTGCCCGGCGAAAAACGCCACCAGATTGGCCAGCACCCTGTCTTCCTGCGCATCGCGGGCGCTGGTGCTGGCGTAGGCAATATGCGGGGTCAGGATCAGGTTGGGGGCCTTCAGCAGGCAGTCCGGCACCTGCGGTTCGCCGTCCACCACATCCAGCGCCGCCCCGGCGATGGTGCCCTGCTCCAGCGCCTCCGCCAGCGCTTCAGAGTCCACCATGGATCCCCGCGCCACATTGATCACATGGCCCTGCGGCCCCAGCGCCGCCAGCAGCGCCCGGTTGACCGTGTGGCGGTTGCTGGCATCGGCGCGCACCGCCACCACAAAAATATCCGCCCAGTCCGCCAGCGCCAGCGGACTGTCCTTATACAGATACGGCACCCCGGCCTTCGGGCTGCGGCTGTGATAGGCGATTTCCATATCAAAGGCCGCCGCGCGGGCCGCCACCTTCTCGCCGATTGCACCATACCCGTAGAGTCCCAGCCGGGTGCCGGTCAGGCCCGGCACCGCAGGCATACTGACCAGACTGTTGCCGCCCCAGCGCCCTTCCCGCACAAAGCGGTCGGCGGCGACAATCTGCCGGGCCGACGCCAGCACCAGCCCCATGGCAAAATCGGCGACGCTGGCAGCATTGGCCCCGGGGCTGTGGGTGACGGTCACCCCCTGCGCCGCCGCCGCTGTCAGATCCACCCCTTCATAACCGGTACCGAAGAAAGAGATGATCCCCAGCCCCGGCAGCGCCGCCAGCAGGGCCGCATCGGTGGGCAGTCCGCCCTTGGTGATCAGGGCGGCGGCCTGCTCCGCCCCCGGCGGCAGGGCATCGGCGGCGGAGCGGGCCAGCGGGCCGATCAGCGTATAGCGCTCGGCCAGCAGGGCCTTGAACCGGGCGGAAAAATCACAGGCCAGCAGAACAACGGGTTTGGACATGGGGAGTCTCCGGTATGACAGACCCCTCACCCTATCCCCTTCCTCCGCCGACCGTCAGGCCACAACCGTTGCAGCAATGTCATCGCTGCCATGCCCGGCGGCGGAGGCCCGCAGGAACCGCGCCAGCCCGGCCTCTGCCAGATCGGCCCGCAGGCCGGTTCCCGCCAGCGCTTCCAGCACCAGCCGGGTATCCTTGGCCCCGTTGTCGACGGTGAAGCTGGTGGTGAAATCCCCGGCCAGCATCGCCGCCCCCTTGCCCTGAAAATAGCCGCTGTCCAGCGGGCCGCCGCGCACCGCCTCCATCACCAGCGCCGGATCCACCCCCAGCGCCCCGGCAATCCGCAGGGTTTCCGCCGTGCCATGGGGCAGGGCGAACACATAGGCATTCAGCGCCAGCTTCAGGCGGCTGGCGGCCCCGGGCTGATCCGCCACCCACAGGGTACGCTGGCCGATGGCGTCGAACACCGGCTCCACCACGGCGCGGCCCCGCTCCGGCCCGGCCGCCAGAACGGTCAGCGTCCCCTGTTCGGCGGGCTGGCGGGTGCCCAGCACCGGGGCGTCGTAGAATACCAATCCCAACGCATCCGCCTGCACCGCCAGAGCGTCCGTCGCCTGCGGGCCGACGGTGCCGGTCTGCGCCCACACCTGCCCCGGGATCAGCCCCGGGCGGGCCAGATCCAGCACCGCCTGTGTCGCCGGGCCATCGGTCAGCGCGGTCACGATCACCGCCGCCCCCTGCACCGCCGCCGCCGCATCGGCGCAGACCGTCACCCCGTCCGCCGCCAGTCCGGCCAGCTTGTCAGGAGTGCGGTTCCGCGCCCGCACCGCTGCACCGCTGCGGGCGAGAACGCGGGCCATCGCCGCACCGATAATACCGGTGCCCAGCACCGCCACCGGGCCGGAGAAAAGGATCTCTGTCATCTCGGGATCTCCCTCAGAATATTGGAACAATCATTCCAGAATTGACCACAAAAAAGGGCCGGTTGCCCGGCCAGTCCCCCCGCCGCCTCAGCGCAGCGGGGCCAGCACCTGTTCAATCACCGCCAGAAAGCGTTCCCGGTCGCCGGGGCGGGCGGTGCGGACCAGCACCCGCAGGCCCTGCACGGTGGTTAGCATCAGCAGCGCCTGCACCGCCGGATCAAACCCGGCCCGCAGCTCCCCGGTTGCCTGTCCGCGCCGCAGGGTCGCCTCGATCCCCTGATGCAGCAGGGTAAAATTATACCGCACCATCTCCGCCACCGCCGGATCGGCTCCGGCCCGTTCAATCGCGCTGTTGGTGGCCAGACAGCCGCGCTGCTGCGGGGCGGCCAGATCAGCATCAAGCACATCCACCAGCAGCTCCCGCAGCCGGTCCAGCACCGGGCCGGGCCGGGCCAGCCGGTCCACCCGCGCCTGCGTGCGCCGGCGATACCGCAGCAGCGCCTGCGCAAACAGGCCATCCTTGCTGGCATAGGCCGCATACAGGCTGCCCCGCCCCAAGCCGGTCGCCTCCACCAGATCCTGCGCTGATGTCCCTTCGTAGCCCTTGCGCCAGAAGGTCTCCATCACCGCCTCCAGAACCTGATCCTCATCAAACGCACGGGGGCGGGCCATCGGGCTGACTCCGGTTATGGAATGACCATACCATAACCGGAGCCCCCACACCCGTCAAGGCCCGCCCCGGGGATCATCCTCAGTCGGTGCCGCGCTGCTGCACCAGCCCCATGGCAAACACGCCGTTGCCGACGCTCCAGTCGGAATAGTCGTTTTCATGCATGAAGATGAACACATCCTTCGGCGAGACGGCCGCCCGCGCTTCCAGATTGGCGGCAATGGCGGCGTACAGTGCCCGCTTCATCGCATCGCTGCGGCCCCGGCGCATCGTGATTTCCACCACCACCACGTTCTCAGAGCGGGCAATGCCGTTGAAGCGGCGGTCACAGAAAAACTGCCCCGGCGCATAGGGGCTGACCATGTTGAACAGTTCATCCTCCGGCATGCCAATCGCCGACACCAGCGCATCGTGAATTCCCATCACAATGGCTTCGGTGCGCTGCGGGTCGGTGGCGGCGGGGACGGCAGTACGGATAAAGGGCATCTCAGTCTTTCCAAAAGCGGTTTCAGTGCCCGGACAGTAAACCTGAAAACCGCCGTCATCCCTATTGACAGCTTCGCCGCCTGTTTGTGATCCTGACTCACATGAAACACCGCAGACCCCTGCCCGTCGCCGCCCTGCGCGCCTTCGAGGCCGCCGCCCGCCATGGCCGCCTGACCGCCGCCGCCGAGGAACTGGCGGTCACCCACGGGGCGGTCAGCCGCCATGTCAGCCATCTGGAAGCGCTGCTCGGCACCGACCTGTTTGAAGGGCCGCGCAACCGTCCGCGCCTGACGGCGGAAGGCCGGGTGTTCGGCACCGCCCTGACCGCCGCCTTCGACCAGATTGAAGACGCCATCCGCATCATCGCCAAGGGCGATGACACCCTGTTGGATGTCGCCTGCCTGAGCACCTTCGCCATGCGCTGGCTGATCCCGCGCCTGCATGGGTTCAGCACCCTGCATCCGCGCTATGATGTGCGGCTGGCGACCGATGACCGCAGCCCGCGGCAGGCGGTGGATGCCCGGATCACCGTCCTGCCGCCCGGCACCGCCGTGCCGGAAGGCTGCACCCCGCTGTTTGACGAACAGCTTGGCGTGGTGCTGGCCCCCGGCCTTGCCGCCGCCGCCAGCGGCCCCGCCCTGTGGGCGCTGCCCCGGCTGGAAAGCCGCACCCGCCCGCAGGTGTGGCAGGAATGGTTCCGCCTGCTGGACGCGGCGGACACACCGGCGATGGCGGCAACCCGCATGTTCGACCATCTGCACCTGACGCTGGAAGCCGCCCTGACCGGGCTGGGCGTTGCCGTCGCCCCGTGGCATCTGGTGGCGGCGGATGTGCGTGCCGGGCGGCTGGTGGCCCCGCTGGGGTTCCGGCCCAGCGGTTACCGCTATGCGGTGCAGACCGACCGCCCCTCGCGGCCCAAAGTCCGCCATTTCATCGGCTGGCTGCGGGATCAGGCCGCCGCCGACGATGGCCCGCCGCCTACAGCAGCTTCGGCATCTCCTGCCGGATCATCCTGAGGAACGCCCGCAGCCGCGCCGGGTAATAGCTGGCGTAGGGATAGACCAGATGCACCGGCAGCGGATCCGCCTGCCAGTCCGGGGCCAGATGCACCAGCCGCCCGGCGGCCAGATCATCCAGCACCGCCCAGCGCGACACCACCGCCGCCCCCAGCCCGGTCAGCGCCACCCGATGCACCGCATACAGGCTGTCGCTGGCAAACCGGGGCTGAATGGCAAAGCGCCGGGTTTCCTCCCCGCCGCAGCGGTGCAGCGCCACCTCGGCCCGGTAAAACGTGCTCAGCGCCAGCCACGGCAACGCCGCCAGATCCTCCGGCCCGGTCATCGCGCCATGGCGGGCCAGCAGATCCGGGGCCGCCACCACAATGCGCGGCACCTGCCCGATCGGCACCACCACCGAGGCCGGATCAGTGGTTTCCCCCACCAGCACCGCGCAGTCGATGTTATCGGCCATAAAATTGGGGCTGCGGTCATTCAGCACCCAGTCCACCGACAGCCCGGTGTGGCGGAACAGCAGATCCGTCAGCGGGCCGATCAGCTGGTCCTGCCCGAAAGCATGCGGGGCGCGCACCCGCAGCAGACCCTGCGGTTCTTCCTCGCCGCCGCTGAGGTCATCGCGCAGGGCCGACCAGCCATCGCTGACCGCTCTGGCGTGGCGGTAACAGCGTTCGCCGTCGTCGGTCAGTTTCATGGCGTGGGTGGTGCGCTTCAGCAGCTCCACCCCCAGCAGGGTTTCCAGTGCTTTCAGGCGGCGGCTGACCGTCGGCTGGGTGGTGCGCAACTGCCGCGCCGCCGCCGACAGGCTGCCGCTTTCAACAATCCGGATAAAGGTTTGCAGCAGGCTTATACGGTCTGCGGCGTCCATAACGCTCCCCTTCATACGCCATGCGTATGACAGTTGTACCACGCGGGCCGCTACCGGGACAGGCCCGACAGACGTAAACAGATCGTCGGGCCGTTGGCCCTTGTATGTTTGGCCCCTCAAACGGCGGGCGGGGGCATCCGCCCCCTTGCCTCACGCGCGAATGGTCGCGCGGGCCCTCAATGGGCCAGTCGGGCCGTTGGCCCTCTGTTTGTTTGGTCCCTCAATCGGCGGGCGCGGGCCTCCGCCCGCTTGCCTTACGTGCCCACGCGGGCACGGGCCCTCAATGGGCCAGTCGGGCCTTCGGCCCTCTGTTTGTTTTGCTTCTCAAACCCCGGCGCTGTTCCCCCCAACCAGCCTGCTCCCCCTGCTCAAGGACTTCCCGCCATGACCATCCCTTCTTCCGCCACGCCCGCTCCGTCCCGGCCCCTGATCCTGACCATGGCCGCCGGGGCCGGGTTTGCCGTTGCCTCCCTCTACTACGCCCAGCCGGTGTTGCAGCGCATCACCGATGACCTGCACCTGACCGTGCCGCAAAGCGGCCTGATCCCGACCCTGACCCAGATCGGCTATGCCGCCGGAATCTTTCTGCTGCTGCCGCTGGGCGACCGGTACGACCGCCGCACCCTGATTGTCGTCAAGGCGCTGGCACTGGCGCTGATGCTGGGGCTGTGCAGTCTGGCCCCCGGCCTGAACACCCTGCTGCTGACCAGCTTCCTGATCGGCGTCACCGCCACGCTGGCACAGGATATTGTCCCCGCCGCCTCCATCCTTGCCCCGGCCGGGCAGCAGGGCCGCACCATCGGCACGGTGATGACCGGCCTGACCGCCGGGATCCTGCTGTCGCGCACCGTCTCCGGCGTGGTCGGGGAACATTTCGGCTGGCGGGCGATCTACCTGATCGCCGCCGCCCTGCTGCTGGCAATGGCCGGGGTGCTGTGGCGGATGCTGCCGCGCTTTGCGGCCCAGTCCACCCTGTCCTATCCGGGGCTGCTGCTGTCCCTCGGCGGGTTGTGGAAGACCCATCCGCCCCTGCGCCGGGCGGCCCTGACCACCGCCGTGCTGTCGGTCGCCTTTTCCGCCTTCTGGTCAACGCTGGCGCTGATGCTGCACCAGCGGCACGGGCTGGGCAGCGATGTTGCCGGGGCCTTCGGGCTGGCCGGGGCCGCCGGGGCGATTGCCGCCCGCATGGCCGGGGCGCTGTCGGACCGCATCGGGGCGCAGCGCGTCACCCGGCTGGCCGCCGGGCTGGTGATGGCATCCTTCGTGGCCATGGGCACGGCGGAAGCCCTGCCGATGGCGGCCCAGCTGGCGGTGATCGCCTTTGCCACCGTCACCTTTGATCTTGGGTTCCAGTCCAGTCTGGTGTCGCACCAGACTCTGGTGTCGCACCAGACTCTGGTGTACAGCCTTGACCCCGCCGCCCGGGGCCGCCTGAATGCCGTGCTGTTCACCGTGATGTTCAGCGGCATGGCGATCGGGTCCGTCCTTGGCACGCAGGTGCTGGCGCTGGCCGGATGGCCGGGAGTGATCGGGCTGGCGGTTATCGCCAGTGGCACCGGCCTGCTGCTGCGCCTGACCGCCCCGGCCCCGGCCCCGGCCTCTTCCCTGACGGACGCCGAAGCCGAGGCCTGATCTCCTCCCCTTCCGGCTGACCGGTTATGCCAGCGCGGTCTGAAGATGCTGCCGGATCGCCTGCTGCACGTAACCGGTCACCGCCTGGCTGAGCTGCCCCAACACCCCGTTCAGCTGGCTGTTGACCTCGTTCAGGATCGCCTGTTTGGTGCCATCGGTATTGACCGCCGTGTTGATGAAGCCCCCGAAGGACGACGGCACGGTGATCACGATATTAACCCCGCTCAGCTGTGGCACCCCCAGTGTCAGGGCGTTGACCGTCAGCACCAGATCCTGACTGCTGTCCCCGGTGCCGGTCACATTCATGGTCAGGGTGGCGGCCTGCACGGTGATCTGGGCCGTCCCTGTCAGTGGAGTGCCATCCAATGCCATGGTCCAGCCCGATGTCAGCACCAGCCCCGCCTGCGTCACCCCGGCCGGCGGCGGCGCATAGGCCGGAACATTGGCAACGATGGTGGCCCCGTTGGGGAAGAACGTGGTGGTCTGCGCCGGGGCATCCACATTCGGCAGGCCGCTGACCACCAGATCGGTCAGGGCCACCGCCGTCACCGGCTGGCCGAGGATTCCGAAGTCCGGCAGCGAGACCGTTCCCGCCGCATAGGGGTTCAGCTGCGGATCGCTGAGGGAACACAGCACCGTCGGCAGAAACCACTGGCTGGACGGGCTGTTGAAAGCATACAGGGCACGGTCGAACAGGTACTGGTCAACCAGACTCTGGCCGCCGTCGTTCTGGCTGACCGGCAGCGGCCCGGTCACCGGCCCCATCAGCCCATCCAGCACCGAGCCCAGATTTTCGGTGATCTGCTGCGACAGGGTGGACAGCACATCCGGCCCGGCCAGCTGGGCGTTGATGGTCGCCTGAATGGCGGCCTCGGCATCGGCGCTGGTCAGGGCCTCCACCGCCTGCTGCCGCCACACCCCGAGCAGGATTTTCGACACCGACGCATCCATGGTCAGCGCCTTGACACCCAGTTGCAGGGAGGTCGCCTTGCCGTCCGCCCCGGGGATGCCTCCGACGGTGATCCCGGAGACCGTGGCCTGAAGGCCGGTGGTCACGCCGTTGGCGGTCTGGGCCGACACCGCCAGATCAACGGTGATCTGCACATTCGACACCACGACAGAGACCGTCCCGCCGCCATCAAGATCATAGGAGGCCACCCCGTTGGGGGTGTTGGACCCAAGGGCGGCGGTGTCATACTTCTGCGCCAGGGTATAAGGCCCGCTGACCTGCAACGGGGGGATCGGATCACTGCCGCTGTCGGGATAGGTGTTCATCGTCAGCGTAACGCTGAAGCGGTAGGGATCCGTCGCCGCCACCGGTGCCGCAACCTGCCGCACCGACTGGATGTAGGCATTGTTCAGCCCGGCCACCGTCACCGAGGCCGCGGTGCCGTCGCCCAGAGTCAGCACCGGATCCGGGGTTGACGGATCAACGATCGGATGCATGGTGCTGCCGTATTCCGTCGGCAGGGAGTAGAACCATTGCCCGGCAATGGCCTGGCCGATGTTCGCGCCAGCCGGATCGCTGATGGCCCCGACGGGAATAGTGTCCACCTGCACCGGTAACAGCCTGCCGGAACTGTTGCTGCCGGGCAGCCCGGCCAGCTGATCGGGCAGAAACAGGCGGCTGCCCGGGGTATTGGCCGGGCCGACCACCGTCTGGAGAATGAAGTTCAGCAGACCCATGGGACGAATCCTTTCTTCAGCAGCGGTCAGGGACCCTGCCGGTGGACTTTGGGACTAAAGGCCGGAAGACGGGTGGATGGGGGGCGCTGCCCCCATCCGGACGGGTCAGAACCGGCGGTCAACGATGTAGGTGGCCAGAGCCTCCAGATGATCGAAGGCCGCGTTGCGCTCAAACGGCACCAGATAGGTCAGCGCATCCAGCGCCTCCTGCCGGGCCCGCCCGTAGGAGCGCTGAAGGGCATCAGTGCCCTTGATGACATCAATCGCCGCATCCAGATCGCCCAGAGCGTCGGTCTCCCGGCGGACGTAGCGGGTCAGCGGATGGTCTGGCCCCAGATCCTGCATGGCGTACAGGATCGGCAGGGTCAGACGGCGCATTTTCAGGTCAATACCGGGGCGCTTTCCGGCCTTCGATCCGTCCTGAAGGAAATCAAGGATGTCATCCATGATCTGGAAGGACCGGCCGATCCGGCGGCCATAAAACCCCAGCCGCCGGGCATCGGCGGAGCGGCCCCCGGCCAGCGCCACCCCGGTTTCGCAGGCCAGACCGAACATCACCGCCGTCTTGCGTTCGATCACATCGTAATAACGCTGCTCCAGACGCGGGATATCCCACCCCGGATCGGTGGCGATTTCGTCCAGCTCCCCGGTGCAGATATCAAAGGCGGAATCCAGCACCGTGCTGACCAGCCCCATTTCCCGCTCGGTCTCAATCGCCCCCAGAAAGGTGCGGATCGCCTGAAGGAACTGAAGATCCCCGACCAGAATGGCGGTGTTGGTGCCACGGGAGGCATTGACCGACTGCAACCCCCGCCGCAGCAGCGCATCATCAATGATGTCATCGTGAATCAGCGAGGCAACGTGTAGCATCTCCAGCGACACCGATGCCTTGATCACTTTATCCGACAGCGGCCCCGCCGCAGGATCAGAAAGCGGCACAGCCGCAGGATCCGGCCCCGGCCCCGCCGCCCCGGTGATCAGCCGGGCCGCCAGCATCAGCAGCAGCGGGCGGATCTTCTTGCCGCGCCGGTAGATGCCCAGTTCGGTTTCGGTCAGGTACGGGCGCTGCGGCAGCAGGGCGGTTTCCAGACAGTTCTGAAACCGGGGCAGGTCGGCGGCCAGCAGCCCTTCGGCGGCGCTGTCCAGCGGGTTCCGCTGTCCAGCGCCATCAAAGTACGGCCCGCCCCGGTCCAGCCGGTCAATCTCATACAGCTCAGGCCCGGCGGAAACCGGTCCGGCTGTCCCGGTCGGGGTCCGTTCAGGCATCCGGCTGCCCCTTCCGCGCCGCCCGCTCCAGCATCCGCGACAGGGCCAGCGTCACCCCGTCGTGCAGCATCCGGCGGACGAAATACAGGTCGCGCAGACGGGCACGGATGGCATCGGCCCCCGGTCCGGTCCAGCCGCTGTCATCCAGATCAATCGCGAACGCCGGCAGTGTCACCTCGGCCCGGGCACCATCCGCCCCGATCCGCACCTGCGCCACCGCCCCGGTCAGCGTGCCGTTGACGGCACCGGACCACAGGACGGCCCCGGCATCTTCCGCCGCCTGTGCCCGGTCATTCAGGGCCAGAAACGCCATGCGGCGGACGACGGAGCGGTCAGCCTCGCTCAGGACATGCCAGTTGTTCTCCCGGGCCTGCGCCGCCGCACCGGCAGCCCCCGGGCCATTGGCCAGCCCCTGCGCCAGAATGTTTTCCAGCTGGTCCACCGTTGCCGGGGCCGGCTGGATGATATCACTGCCGATCTGATTATAGATCTCTCCCCCCTTCAGGGCGGTATGCGCCGCCCCATTCGCCGACTGTCCGCCATCCGGCGCGTTCCCGGTCAGCGCCACCGCCGACTGGAAGGTCAGCGTTGACAGCGCCGCCTGCGTATAAGGGCTGTCAGGATCAATCTGGAAATTGGGATCAAAGGGATTGCCTTCCATCATCACCGAGGCGGTGATGACGTTCAGGCGCTGCGCGAAGGCATTGCCGTTGTAGGTCACCTTCTGCGTGCCGAAGGTCGTACCATCACCGGGGTTGACGACGTCCCCGGTTTTCAGGGCGCTGTGGGTGTGCAGCATCATTTCGGTGGTGGCCCCGCCTTCCGACCACAGGGCGCGCAGCGACGGGATGCCATTGAAGACCATATTGAAGGTTTCGTTATGGTCGCCGTAGGTGTTCAGCAGCTGCTGACCGTTGAGAGTTTCCCGCAGTTTCGGCTTCTGGTCGCGGGCCTGCTGCATCATCTCGTCGGCCTGTTCCGGCGTCAGCACCGGCGGGGACGGGGGAGTCGGGGTGGGCGGCACCGCCCCGGCCGGGCGCGATCCCTTCAGCGCCGACAGTGGCAGCATGGTGCCGCCGGTGTCCAGATCATGGGCCGCCGTCGGGCGGGTGTTCAGGCGGTAGGTACCCGTCAGGCGCAGCGGCGGCAGCGCGACCGTCACCCCGTGTTCGCCCGGAAGATCCGCCGGGATGCAGACCACCGTGGCATCCTGTGCCACGGCAAGGGTCAGGTCGTGGAAAGACAGGCCGATATCGCCCGCCGGATAGGCAAAGCCCTCCGGCATCGGCACATTGAACACCAGCGGCAGGTCCGGCTGATCGCGCAGGGCCAGTGCCGCCACCCCGCTGATTTCAGCGGCAACCGCCTTGGGGAAGGCACCATCATGCAGAGAGGAGGAGGAAGTCATGGTCGTGGTTCCTGTCAGCCAATGGTGACCGAGAAAGACTGGGAGACGTAGCTGCTGCCAAAGGGCGTGGCGACCGCGCCGTCGGCGATGGTCAGCGACACCTTGATGCCGTCGATGGAAACCGACATCGTCGGGATATCGACCACCGAAATATGCCGGTTGCCGGGGTCAAGAATGTCGTCCAGCAGATCGCCCTTGGACATGGCGGTGATCAGGTCAACCGCCCCCGAGCAGGCGGTGGCCAGGGTCGTGCCGATAATGTCCCCCGACCACGTCGGGGACACCGTCACCGTGGTGTCCTTCAGGCTGCCCGGCGTCACCTGAAGCGACTGGGTGCCATTCTCGGTCACCGCCGCCAGCCCGATGGTCATCGTCAGCGGCGACGGGGAATAGGTGATGGAGACACTGGCCGACAGCTTGTCCCAGTTATCCGGATTGGCGATGGCGTCGATGGCGGTGCCGATCGGGCACAGCAGGGTCTTGACGATGCCGGTGCCGGTGCCGCCGACCCCGGCGCTGCCCGCCAGACCGGACAGCGAGGCCGCCGCCTGAAGATCCGTCCCGGAGATGGACGCGACGATGCTGTTGACCGTGCCCTTGATGCTGGCCTGCGCGTTCCAGTCGGAATTCCCGCTGCTTTCCTCCACATTAAAGGCGTAATCCGTCACCTGACTGGCAATGACGGTGTTGATCACGGTCAGGCCGACCAGCGCGTAGAGGTCATCGGTCGGGGCGGTATAGCCGGTCAGATCAACCGCCGCCGAAGACTGCATCGCCGCCGCGATCACCAGCCCGCCATTGATGATTTCCGCCACCGGGGTTTGCAGGGTCACCCCGACCACCTCGGGGATCTGGGGGATGGCAATCGCCGACAGCGCCGAATTGGCAAACTGAAGGATGGCGGGCACCAGCAGGTTGCCGACCACCGCCTGATCGAACTTTGACATCTGCGTGGTATCAAAGGCCACCGCCTGCGCCGCGACCGACAGGGTGCCGCCGGTCAGGGTAAAGGTGGCGTAAACATTGATCCACGACGTGCCGGACAGGGTCTGGCCGCCATAGGTGGCCCCCAGCGTTGCCGCTGACACCACCAGTGTCAGCACATTGCCGGTCGGCAGCGGCCCCTTGGCGGTCGGGTAGGCCGCCGCCCACTGCTCCGCCGTCGGCGGCGTGAAGGACACGGTCGGGGCGGCCTGAATCGCCCAGGTTGCCGTCACCGGGCCGATCGGGTCGATGGTTTCGGTCTCGGAACCGTTGAAGAGCGCCGTCTGAGCCGCCGGACTGGCGTAAAGACTGCTGAGAATGGTGTTTATGCCGGTGCCGGTGGCACCGACGGCAACATCAAAGGTGGCCATGGGAGGGGTCTCCGTGAATGCGGGTCCAGATGGTGTCTGTCCACACGCCGCCCTGCCGGTACTCCCGCGGGAACCGGTCATAGGGGCAGCGTGACGGACCGTGCAGGGAATCATCAATCAGCAGACTGCGGTCACCGGGGTGATAGCCGGTGACCAGAACGAAATGGGCGTCTCCGCCGAACCATTCGATGCGCAGAGGCACCGGCAGGCCCCGGTTGATCTCAAACATCAACCGTTCAAAGCGGGGTTTTCCGGGGCTCCAGTGGGCCAGCAGGCCCAGATGGTCCAGCACCCGGTCAAGGGGGCGGTTGCATCCGTCCGCGGTCCCATCCTGTCCGGTGTCTGCCTCGGACAGGGAAACGGGCGGTAGCCCGTGCAGTGATTTTTCCGGTGATCCGGGCGGTGATCCGGGCGGTGATCTGGGGGCTCCCGGATCATCGGTCAGGGTGGCAAGGGTGCTCTGGGAGATCTCCCGCCCGGACAGAAACCGGGCCAGCCCGGCCCCGATGGCCGCCCAGCACCACCGGGCCTTCTCCTGCCGGGGCAGGACCAGCGGCAACTGTACCGCCCCGTCCTCCCGCCGGACCGGCAGGGTGCCACCGGCCAGTCCGACGGAGGACGTCAGGGTCTCTTCTGTCTCGATAACAAGCGTCACCACAGCAGGATGCACCGGAACCGGAGCCGCGCCCGCTGCCGGTGGCAGCCCGCCATCAGGACATATCCGCACACAGCGGCAGAAGGCCGCCGATCTGGTCGTTCAGCACCGGGCGCACCGCGTCGGCGATGCCGCCACGGATGGTGCCCTTCAGGGCATCCAGCACCAGATCCTCCAGCGGGCTGAGGAAACTGTTGAAGAACCCCAGCCCGTCAATATCAATGCTGGCACCGCCATAGTTCAGCGACAGCGAGGACAGCGACACCCGGGTCAGGCACAGCTGAGAGCCGGAAATCTTTGCACTGAAAGTACCGGTGCCGGTGGCGGTGACACCGCTGACGGCAGCCGTACCGGACACCCCGACGCTTTTGTGGATGAACAGCAGCGATGCATCCAGCCCGCCGCCGACCCGGGCCGTCAGGGTTTGCCCCAGATGCGCGTCCAGCACCACCGTTCCGCTGACGGCGCTGGGGTCATTGGGGTCCGTGCCGCCGGAGGTGATCGCCAGCGTGTCGACGACAATCGACGACAGACCGGCCAGATTATTAACGGAATAGTCCGCCCCGACGGAGGCCGAGCCGATGCCAAGGTCGATGCTGCCCAACGTTTCATGCCCGGACACCACCGACCCCATCGGATCCAGCCCGGCGCTGCGGATGCCGTTCTGTGCCGCCTGCGTGATCGCAGGAAGCTGGGCGGCGATAATCTTATTCAGAAAAGCAATAATCGGATCCATGCGTCGATGACCTCATCACTCACCCTTTTTGGGTGTATACCAAGGTTGCCAGCCCGCATAAAGAGTACACGCATGGAGGTATCAGTAAATAAATATTCTCCTATAAATAATTTAAATCATGCGTCCGGCGGCCTGCCTGACCGTATAAAAACAAAAGGCGCCCCTCCTCAGGGGCGCCCGGACCATAGAAATCAACACACATGTGAAACCATGAATAGAAAGCCGGAAAACCGGCCAGCACCAGCCAAACTAAGCCAAAAGTCCGGCCCGGCCGGTCATTCGACCGCAAACACCGCCGTCTGACCACCCCCGAAGCTTTCGACCACGAACGGGCCGTCCTTCTCCCCGCTCATGCCCGGCGATCCCTGCGGCATTCCGGCAAGGGCAATGCCGCGCACCGCAGGCTTTTCCGTCAGCAGCTTTTTAATCGCTGAGACCGGCACGTGCCCTTCCACCACATAGCCATCCACCATGATGGTGTGACAGCTTTCCAGCTGCGGCGGCACCCCGGCCATGGTTTTGACCCTGGCCAGCGCATCGGTGGTCACCACCTTCACCCGGTATCCCTGTTGTTCCAGATAGGCGGCATGCCCTTCACAGCAGCCACACTGCGGGTTTTTGTACAGGGTCATCTCTCCGGCCATCGCCGGGGCCACCGGCATCAGGACACCAGCCGCCACCAGTGCCATCATCATGTGTCTGCGCATCAGCGTTGTCCTTTCTGCGTCGGTGCCCTTTCAGATAAGGCCCCAGTCTGGCCGGTAAAGGCCCCCCGGGCCTTGCCGCAGATCAAACGCCTTGCCAAAACCATCCCCCAACGATACGGTCCGTATACGGTTCATATACACATCATATTTCCCCGGAGACCCCGATGGGCATCGTCAAGATTGATGACACCCTGCATGAAGACCTGCGCCGCGCCAGTGGTGTGATGTGCCGGTCGATCAACGCGCAGGCCGAATACTGGATCAAGATCGGCATGCTGGCGGAAGCCAACCCGACCCTGACCTTCCCCGAGATCATCCGCCGCCAGATGGAGGCCGCCGCCCTGCCCGCCGGGGTGGTGCCGCTGCTGTCCGGCGGGACCACCCCATGAGCGGCCCCATGAGCGGCATCATCCTGAAAACCCCGGAACAGATCGAGGCGATGGCCGTGGCCGGACGGCTGCTGGCCGGAGTGTTCACCCTGCTCGACGGGCTGGACCTGACCGGAAAATCAACCCTGTGGGTCAATGATCTGGTGGAGGACCACATCACCCGGACCCTTCAGGCCCGTCCGGCCAGCAAGGGGCAATACGGGTTTGCCTATGCCCTGAATGCCTCCCGCAACGAGGTGGTTTGCCACGGCGTTCCCGCCGCTGATGACATCCTGCTGGACGGCGATATCGTCAACCTCGACATCACGCTGGAAAAGAACGGCTGGATCGCCGATTCCAGCAAAACCTACTGCATCGGCACCGTCAGCCCGGCGGCGCGGCGGCTGGTGAAGGTAACGCAGGATGCGCTGTGGCAGGGCATCCGCGCCGTCCGCCCCGGTGCCACAGTCGGCGATATCGGCAACGCGATCCAGCGCCATGCCCGCCTGCACGGCTATGGCGTGGTGCGCGAATACTGCGGCCACGGCATCGGCGAACAGATGCACGAGGAACCCCACATCCTGCATTTCGGGCGGCCCGGCAGCGGCCCCCGGCTGGAGCCGGGGATGGTCTTCACCATCGAACCGATGCTGACACAGGGCAGCGCCCGGGTGCTGCCGCCGGAAGACGGCTGGGCGGTACGCACCCGCGACGGCAAGCTATCCGCCCAGTTTGAACACACCGTCGCCGTCACCGCCGACGGGGTGCGGGTGCTGACCCTGCGCCCGGAGGAAGGGGCACGGTATTCTGCCCCTTGCACCCCGGCAGAAAATGGGCTTTGACAAAGCCCCCTGCCCTGCCTGCCGGAGCCTTCCCCATGCGCCGCATCCGCCGTCTGCCGTCCGATGATTCCTGCAACGGCTGGAATGCCCTGCTGCCGCCCCGCGCCCCGCGCCCGGCATTGCGCGGCGATATCACCGCCGACTGGGTGGTGGTCGGGGCCGGATACACCGGGCTGGCCGCCGCCCGGCGGCTGGCGGAGCTGCGCCCGCAGGACCATGTGGTGGTGCTGGAGGCGCAGACGGTGGCCGACGGCTCGTCCGGGCGCAATTCCGGTTTTGCCATCGACCTGCCGCACAACATCACCAGCTCGGTGGAGGAACTGGCCCAGTCCCACGCCTACCGTCGGCTGGCCCGGGCCAGCATCGCCCATCTGCGCGACCTGACCACCCGCCACGGCATCGCCTGCGACTGGTCCGACAGCGGCAAGTACCACGCTGCCGCCAGCCCGCACGGGGTCCGGGGCGTTCTGGAACCGACCCGGCAGGAGCTGGAACGGCTGGAAGAGCCCTATGAATGGCTGGAAGGCCCGGCGCTGGCGGCCCGCCTCGGCACCGCCAGCTTTGCCGCCGCCCTTTACACCCCCGGCACGGTGCTGCTGAACCCGGCGGCGCTGGTGCGCGGGCTGGCCGACAGCCTGCCCGCGTCCGTCACCCTGTATGAAGGCTCGCCGGTGACCGGGGCCGACCTTGGCAGCCCGGTCACCCTGACCACCCCGCACGGCACGGTGCGGGCGGCGCGGATGATTCTGGCGGTCAACGGACTGGCCCCGCAGTTCGGCTTTTTCCGCAACCGCCTGCTGCCGTTTTCCACCTACGGCAGCCTGACCCGCCCGCTGACGGAGGCCGAATACGATGCCCTCGGCCGCCCGGCCCCGTGGGGCCTGACCCCGGCCCATGCCTTTGCCGGGGCCACCCTGCGCCTGACCAACGACCGCCGCCTGCTGGTGCGCCAGACCGTGGAATACAGCCCGGCCTTCCAGCGTAATGCCGGGCACCGCGCCCGCGTCGCTGCCCGCCACCGCGCCCTTCTCGCCCGCCGCTTTCCGATGCTGCCGGAGATCACCTTCGACACCACGTGGTCCGGCATGATCTGTGTGTCGCAGAACGGAGCCCCCGGCTTTGGCGCCGTCGCCCCGCACATCACCGCCGCCGTCTGCCACAACGGGGCCGGGGTCACCAAGGGCACCATCGGCGGCCTGCTGGCGGCGGATCTGGCCTGCGGGCAGGATAACCCGCTGATCGGCGACCTGCTCAGCCTCGGCCAGCCGCAGGCGATTCCGCCGCGCCCCGCCCTCGACATCGGGGTCCGCGCCCGCTTCGCATGGGAACTGTGGACCGCCCGCCACGAGGCGTAAACAGAGAGGCGGACAGACAACTCCCCCCAAAAGAAAACAGGCCGGAGCCCTGCCGCCCCGGCCTGTTTTTATCCTGTCATCCCCCCGCCCGCAGGCGGGGCAGACCCCTGCGGCTTATTCGTATTCAGCCGAGGTTTCGCCGGAGGCGCGGTCGTAGTGGATGGTGATGGTCGAGGTGGTGCACAGGTCAAACTTTTCCCACTCGGCGGTTTCCTTATCGGTGTAGACCACCTTCAGGTCCCACTTGCAGGACTGGGTGCCACGGGAAAACTTGATGTGGACCTTCTTGCCGTTGTCCAGAACGTCCTGGCCCAGCACGTCTTCCTGCCAGTCATCCGAGGCGGACGGGGACACATACACTTCTTCAATCGCATAGCCGGTCTTGTTGACCAGCGTGAAATCCTGCTTACCGCCAGCCAGAGCCGCAGTGGAGAAACCGGCCATGACAACGGCAGCGGCGACAAGACGAACGAACATGATGGTTCTCTTCCCCGAGAGTCCTGCCCGCAGTATTCCGGAGAATGCCGGAGCGGGCAGGATGCGATACGTCAGAATTGCCGCACATGCGTAAGCCCCGCGTGCGGCGGCCGGGCACGGACGGATCCGACGCCCCCGACTGGATAAAATTATTGGCACTTTTTCCAAACAAGCGGAAGGGCCTATCGTATTCAGGGAAACAAATTGCACTAACGGTTGAAGACCATTTTGCATCCGCTCAAAGATCTTCCGGCTATCCGCGCGCTTTCAGGTGCCAGTCCCCCGGCGCCACCTCATTCCGGATCGCCTGCCGGACGTCATCCGATATGTCTAAACAGTCACAATCGTACAGTCCGCACTGCCGCAGTGCCCGCCGCAGATCCACATCCCGGCCCAGAAAATCATACACCACCCGGGCGCAGACCGGTTGCCGGTCCCACCGCCCCGCCGCCCCCAGCCGTAACCCATGCAACCGCACCACCCGGTTGCGGAAGGTGGGAATCAGAACGGTCTGGGTGATCTCCAGTCCGGTCAGGGTCTCGTAATCATTCAGGAAAATGCGGTCGGCCAGCATGTGCGCCACCCCAAGGTACAGGCCATGCAGCGGCTTTTGCCCCGGGGCCTCGCGCACCCGTTCGGTCCGCTGGTAATAAATGCCGCCGTCGCGACGGACCAAAGTCACCAGTGTCCGCAGAATTTTCCCCGGATAGGCCATCGACAGATAGGTTTCCAGATAACTGCCGAGGAAGCGCTCCATCCCATCCGCCCCGGTGTGGGCCAGCCGGGCCAGATGCGGGGCCTCCGGGCGCGGGCTCTGCTCCGCCCGCTGCCACTGCCGGGCCCGGATCTGCACCAGTTCGGCAAAGGTGGCGGCGGGCAGCAGGATCTCATGCTCCTCCACCCCGAAGAAATCGCAGATCCGCCGGAAGTGGTGACGGCTGGGCCGGTACTGCCCGGCCAGCCAGCGGTTGAACTGCGGGCGGTTGACCTCCAGCCGGCGGCAGACCTCGGCAATCGAGCGGTGATAGCCACACAACAGCCGCAAATTCAGGGCAAAATCGCTGTCCATCGTCTGTGCATCCCCGGGGGCTGGTGCAGTTTTTCGCGCAAACTGCGCTATTCTGTACCAATTCACACCATTCCGGCAAATTGAGTTCGCCGCATTCTCCTGTTGAAATCAGCTGTCAGGCGAAAAAAGCCACCGTCAAGGCTTTTCAGTGGAGGAAAGCGCCGCTATAAGGCGCTCCCCATACATAAATGACCTGACACCCATAAGCTGCCCTGATGAAGGCAGCATGCTCAGAGACCAACCCGAAGCCACGCCCCACCCGGGCACCGGCTGCGACGGAGTGCAAACGCCAGATGTTAGAGTTCCTGAATGACCTGCTGTGGAGCAAGGTCCTGATCGCCGCGCTGATCGGCCTCGGCCTGTGGCTGACCATCGGCACCCGCTTTGTACAGTTCCGCTATTTCGGGCGGATGTTCGCCATCCTGTCGGCCAATCAGGCCTTTGGCCGTGATAAGCACGGCCACCTGTCGTCGTTTCAGGCGCTGATCCTGTCGGTGGCCGGGCGTGTCGGTGGCGGCAATATCGCCGGGGTGGCGGTGGCCATCACCATCGGTGGCCCCGGTGCGGTGTTCTGGATGTGGGTGGTCGGCCTGCTCGGCATGGCCACCAGCTATGTGGAATGCACGCTGGCGCAGGCCTACAAGCAGGCCAATCCGGATGGCACCTTCACCGGCGGCCCCGCCCATTATATCGCCCGGGGTCTGGGGAGGAAGTGGCAGTGGCTGGCCTTCGTCTACGCCGCCCTGCTGCTGGTGACCTTCGGCTTCGGCTTCTCCGCCGTGCAGTCCTATTCCGTCGCCACATCAATGCAGGATGCCTTCGGAATCCCGGTCGAGGCTTTCGGGGCCGCGCTGGCGGTGGTGATCGGCGCGATCATCTTCGGCGGCGTCAAGCGCATCGCGCAGGTGTCGGAAGTGATGGTGCCGGTGATGGCGGTCGGCTACATCCTGCTGGCTCTCGCGGTTCTCGGCATGAACATCACCCAGCTGCCCGGCGTGCTGATGCTGATCGTTAAAAGTGCTTTCGGGCTGGAACAGGCGGTCGGCGGCGGCATCGGCGCGGCAATGCTGATGGGCGTCAAGCGTGGCCTGTTCTCCAACGAAGCCGGTCTGGGCAGCGCCCCGAACGTGGCGGCGGTGGCCTATGTGCAGCATCCGGCCAGTCAGGGCATTGTGCAGGCGTTTTCGGTGTTCATTGACACCATCATCATCTGCTCCTGCACCGCGTTTATCATCCTGCTGGGCACGGTGTACCAGCCGGGCATGTCGGCGGAGATCGGCGGCGTCGCCCTGACCCAGGCTTCGCTGGCCGGGCATGTCGGCGAATGGGGCCGGATGGCGGTCAGCGTCGCGCTGCTGCTGTTCGGGTTCACCACCATCATCTACAACAGCTACCTCGGTGAAAACAGCCTGAAGGTTCTGGCTGAAAAGATCCCCGGTGCGGTGATCGGTTACCGGGTTCTGGTGATCGTGCTGTGCGGCTGGGGGGCCACCACCGACCTCGGCACCGTGTTCGCCTTTGCCGACGTGACCATGGGCTTCCTCGCCCTGTGCAACCTGCTGGCACTGGCCCTGCTGTTCAAGCCCGCCATCCGCCTGATGAAGGACTTTGACCGCCAGATTGCCGCCGGTGTGGCGGAGCCGGTGTTCGATGCCGGCAAGTTCACCGATATGGGGGTTGATCCGGCGGCGTGGACGCTGGAAGAAGAAGATGCCGCAGCCCTGAAGGCGGCACAGGCTAAAGCCGGGGCGTAAGCACCGACGGTAGCATACCGGAAACGGACAAGGCCGGAGCAGAGATGCCCCGGCCTTTTCTTTATTCCCCTGTCCCCCGGCCTCTTGTCCTCCGGAGTTACCGCGGCGCGTCCGCCGCCGGGCGGACCGCGGCCAGAAAGGCCCCCACCTCCTCCCGCAGGCGGTCAGACTCCGCCCCCAGATCATGGGCCGAGGTCAGCATCTGCTGCGATGCATCGCCGGTCACCTGCGACACCGCCCGCACCGCATTGATGCCGTCGGAGACCATCGACGCCCCACGGGCCACGGTGGTCACCGCATCCCTGATCTGGGCCGAGGCCGCCGCCTGCTCCTCGACCGCTGCCGTGATGGTCTGATAAATCCCGTTGATCTCGTCAATCCGGGTCACAATCCCGCCGATGGCTACCACCACATTCCGGGTCTGCACCTGCACCGCTTTGATCTGCTGGCTGATTTCCCCGGTTGCCCGCGCCGTCTGATGCGCCAGGTTTTTCACCTCGTTGGCAACAACGGCAAAGCCCTTGCCAGCCTCCCCGGCCCGGGCCGCCTCGATGGTGGCATTCAGGGCCAGAAGGTTGGTCTGGCTGGCAATCTCGTTGATCAGGCCGACCACATGGCCGATCCGCACCGTGGTTTCCGACAGTTCCTGCACCGTGGCATTGGTCAGGTCCGCATCTTCCGAAGCAGCATGCGCCAGCGTGCTGACGCCGGTGACCTGTTCGCCGATACCGCGCACGGAAACCGACAGCAGTTCCGCTGCCTCCGCCGCCGTCCGGACAGCGGCGGAGGTTTCCTCGGTGGCCACCACAACCCGCGCCACCTGCTGGGATGTTTCCTCCGCGTTGGCGGCCAGCACCGAGGCCGTCTCCTCAAAGCGGCTGCTGGCACCGACAACCCCGTCGAGAACCGTGCTGACCCCCTGTTCAAAGCGGGCGGTCAGGCGTTCCACCTGTTCCGACTGCCGGATCCGGGCCTGATGATCCTCTGTCTGCGCCTGCCGCATCAGGTCCATCTGGCGGGCATTGTCCTGAAAGACCTGAACACTGCGCGCCATTTCCCCAATTTCGTCACTGCGGCTGCCAAACCGGCGGGCCAGACGGTCGCCGTCCTCCGTCCGGTTTGCCGCCAGCGCCAGCATCCGGTCCCGCAGCAGCAGCAGCGGGGTCAGAATATCCCGCCACAGCGACACCACCAGCCAGAGCACCCCCAGCACCACGGTGATGATCGAGGCCAGCATCAGCGCCTGATACAACGCCCCCATCCGCTGGGCGGCGTACAGCTCGGCATCGGTCCGGGCCTGTAGAAGCTGGAAGAACTCGTCCACCGGCTTCATGATCTGGGCCTTATAGAGGTGATACTGCTTTGAATGCACCAGCTGCACCGCCAGTGTGCGGTTCGGCTCCGCCCGCTGGGTATAGGCCCCGGCGGGGTCCTTGAAGATCCCCTTCACGGCGTTCATCGCCTCCACCTCCAGATTCACCAGACCATCGGAATTGGCCTGCGCTTCCTTCAGTTTGGCGAACTCCTGCTCGGTAAAACCGGCCTGCCGCATCAGGTCCTGTAGGGCCACTGCCGCCCCGTCCGGGCGCGGGGCCTTGCCATCCGCCGCCACAAAGTCCCAGTAGATCCGGTTATAGGCCTGCGGACGGGGTTTCTTGCCGTTGCGGATATCCAGAACCGCGAAATACTGGTCCTCATACGCCGCCTCTCCGGTCACCACATAGGTGCGGACCAGCCGGGTCAGATCATCGGAACTCTGCCGCAGCTCCACCGCCAGCAGATAGGAGTCATAGCGGTTCTGGGCAGTCTGCTGGATTTTCTCCTCCGCCCGGCCATACAGCCCCCAGGTGACGCACAACGACAGCAGCGCCACCACGATAACGACGGACAACACCTTGGATCTGGTACGGATTTTCATCTTGTGCCCCCACACTCTGCCGGTCTGGCAGGAACGCTGATTGCTGCGGCATCTCCCGGCACCCGGAAAGCGGGGCCGGTCCTGACGCGGTTCCAAAGAGCCGGACCGCCCCGGCCGCAGACACGCTGTCTGCGGCCGCCGATGGCAGTCCGGACGGGGCGGCCGTCCCATGGCGCTCGCCGTGCCTCAGGCTTCTGATGAGTCCCGTTATGACCCCGACAAAGAACATTGTTCATCAAATCGGGAGACAATCAATAATCAGATTAATACGAACGATTAAATGATTTATTATTCATGTCTAATTATTATGGTTTTTCTTTTCCTGAACGACATGATTATATCCCTAAAATAAATAAGGCCCGGACCTCCTCACGGGGTCCGGGCCTGTGCCGTCCGGTCCGGGCGGTTACGCCTCTTCGGGGTCCGGCAGCGGGGTGCGCAGGGTGACGAACTCCTCCGCCGCCGTCGGGTGAATGCCGACCGTGCTGTCAAAGTCCTTCTTGGTCAGCTTCGCCTTCACCGCAATACCGATGCCCTGAATGATCTCCGGCGCATCGGGGCCAACCATATGCGCACCGATCACCACCTGCGTGGCGCGGTCAACGATCAGCTTCATCATCGTCTTTTCCTCGCGGCCCGACAGGGTGTACTTCATCGGGCGGAAGCGGGTGACGTAAACATCCACCTTGCCCCGGGCGCGGGCGGCCTCTTCGGTCAGGCCGACGGTGCCGACCGGCGGCTGGCTGAACACGGCGGACGGCACGGCGTCATGGTCCGGCGACATCGGGGTGTTGTTGAACTCGGTCTCGGCGAAACAGGCCCCTTCGCGGATCGCCACCGGGGTCAGGTTGATGCGGTCGGTCACATCCCCCACCGCCCAGATGCTGGGCACGTTGGTGCGGGAATAGGCATCAACCTTCACCGCGCCACTGCGCGGATCCAGCGCCACCCCGGCCTCTTCCAGCCCCAGCCCCTTGGTGTTGGGCACCCGGCCGGTGGCATACATCACCTGATCACAGGTTTCGGTCTCGCCGGTGGTCAGCAGCACCGACAAACGGCCATCGCCCTGCTTCTCAATCGACTGCACCTCGGTGCGGCGGCGGATGCGGATGCCCTTGCGCTCCAGCTCCACCGCCAGATCGGCCCGGATATCCTGATCGAAACCGCGCAGAATGGTATCGGCGCGGATGACGATGGTGACACTGGCGCCCAGCGCCCGGAAGATCCCGGCGAATTCGACGGCGATGAAGCCGCCGCCGACGATCACGATGTCCTTCGGCAGTTGCGGCAGGTCCAGCGCCTCGTTGGAGGTGATGGCATGGCTGATGCCCGGGATCTGCGGCAGCATCGGCCAGCCGCCGACCGCCACCAGAATGCGCTTCGTCGTCAGGCGGCGGCCGTTGACCTCGACCGTGTGCGGGTCAATCACCCGGCCCCGGCCCTCGATCAGCTCCACCTTATTGTTGCGCAGGATGTTGCGGTAGATGCCTTCCAGCCGGTCCAGCTCGCGGTTTTTGTTGGCGATCAGGGTCGGCCAGTCAAACCGCACCTCGCCGACACTCCAGCCGTAGCCCTTGGCGTCTTCCAGATCCTCGGCGACATGGGCACCGTAAATCAGCAGCTTTTTCGGCACACAGCCGCGCATCACACAGGTGCCGCCGATGCGGCTTTCCTCGATCACGGCGACTTTGGCGCCATAGCCCCCGGCCAGACGGGACGCGCGCACGCCCCCCGACCCGGCCCCGAGGGTGATCAGATCATAGTCAAAATCCGACATCGTCCGGTCCTTATGCCATCAAGATGGTACTCCGTGCCCCCAACATAGGACGGGACACCCCGGATTGCCAACCCGCAGACGGTCAGGCCGGAACCGTCACTCCGGCAGGGGATCCACCGGGGGCACGGGCAGTGGCTCCGGCGACGCGGCGCGGCGGGGGGCGGGCTGCACTGCCCCGTCCGCCAGCACAAACCGGTAGCGCACCACCGGCAGCGACACCCCGAGATACGGCAGATCCTCCACCCCTTCAGGAGAACCGCCGCAGGTTTCATAAAAGGGATTCCAGCGGGCCTCAGCCGGGCTGCGCAGCAGCAGCGACCGTGCCCCCGCCGCCGCCGCCAGTTCCCCCACCCGGCGCAGCAGCCGGGTGCCGACTTTCTGGGCGTGGTGGGCGTTCATGACGGTCAGATAGGGCATCTCCCAGTCCGGCGACGGGCCGCTTTTCCGGCGCGGCACCGGCGGGCAGGCGCAGGCAAAGCCGATGGATCCGTGCAGGGAATCCGCCACCACCACCACCCCGGCAGCCCGGCCAATGCCCTTGGCGCGCAGCCATTCCCGCCATTCCTTGCCCCGGTCGGCGGCACTCAGCAGCAGGGCCGACGGCGGCACCCCGTATTCCACGCCAGCCTGGAGGCTGATGCGGTGGAGCAGGCCGATTGCATCCGCATCGACCAGTGTTGCTTCCCGCAGAATGACGCCGTCTGTTGCATGCATGTCGCACCCATCCGGGGGAGTCGCCCCCGGCCCTGAATTTCCGGCACTTTGCCCCCTTGCACCGCAAACGTCCATAAAAACCTTGGTGGCAGCCCGCCGGACCCGGCTAACCACGCAGGGTTGAACGACGAGGACTCAATACCGCTAAAACATTCCTATACAGACAAATACCTTCACTTTATAGTGTTTCCGGGGTGCAAAGGGGGCTACCGTGATGCTGTAGCAGGGTTTTCAACCTAAACCGTATGGATTAAACCATCAGCGCAGTATTCGGCAGAGACGCAACCTGTGGGAGATGACGGATGGAACAAGTCCAGTGGAGCGACAATTTTGATGTTGGGGTGCCCGTTCTTGATGAAGGGCACCATACCCTGCTCGCCCGGCTGGATGCCCTGTATGCCGCTGTCGAAGCCGATGCCCCGGCGGCAGATCTGCTGACCCTGCTCGACAGCATCAACAGCGCCGCCCGCAGCCATTACAGCGAAGAAGAAGGGGAGATGCGCCGCTTCGGCTACCCCAGGACCGAAGAGCATGCCGCCGTCCATGCCCGCTCGCTGGAAGAGATCTCCACCCTGATCCGCCGCCTGCGCGACAACGACCCGACCCTGACACCGCTTCAGGTCCGCCATACCCTGTATTTCTGGTTCCATAAGCATTTTCTCGACGAAGACGCCGATTTCAGCCGCTTCCTGCTGGGGCGGGGGATTGCCGCGCCGGGCCGCCGGGGATCCGCCCTGTTGCAGCGGCTGTCACAGATGACCGTCAGCCTGCGGATGGCGGTGCTGGCGCTGGTGCCGCTGCTGGGGCTGATTCTGCTGGGCGGACTGCGCATCGCCGATGCCCTGACCGCCAACCGCGATATGGAGGCCGTCGTCACGCTGGCCTCCCTGGCCCCGGATATCAGCGCCGCCGTGCATGAACTGCAAAAGGAACGCGGAACCTCCGTCGGCTTCACCGGGGCCAAAGGCACAGCTTTCGGCGACGCCATGAAGGCCCAGCGCACCGCCAGCGACGGAAAAATCGCCACCCTGCGCCAGAGCCTGTCGGCCTTCCCCGCCGCCGCCTATGGCCCGGACTTCCTCGGCAAGCTGGATGCCGCCCGTGCCACGCTGGACCAACTGGTCGCCCGCCGGGGCGATGTCGATAAGCTGGCCCTGCCCGCCCCGCAGGTTGCCGCCTTCTATTCCGGACTGATCGGTCAGTTTCTGGGCACCATTGAACAGATGGCCGCCATCAGCGGTGACGCCGGGATCAGCCGCCGGATCTTTGCCTATACCGCGTTTTTGCAGGCCAAGGAACGCACCGGTCTGGAACGGGCGATCGGCTCCGCCGGGTTTGGGGCCGGGGCCTTTGACCAGACCCTGTACAGCACCTTCGTCGGCCTGATCGCCCGGCAGGAAACCTTCCTGCAAACCTTTGCCCAATACGCCACCCCGGCCGAAAAAGCCTTTCTGGCCGAAACCGTCAAAGGCCCCGATGTCGAGGAGGTGAACCGCCTGCGCGGCATCGCGCTGGCCAGCCCCTTCACCGGCAACACCCAGGGGGTGGCCGGTCCGGTGTGGTTTGACACCATCACCAAGAAAATCAACCTTCAGAAGACGGTGGAAGACCGCCTGTCGCAGGACCTGCTGGCCGATGCCGCCGCCCGCGCCGCCGCCAACAAGCGGCAACTGGTGCTGATCGCCACCGCCGTCACCGTTCTGACACTGGCGGTGGTCGCCCTGACCCTGCTGATGATCCGCAGCATCATCCGTCCGGTGCGGGCACTGACCCATGCCTCCGACCGGCTGGCCGAAGGCCATCTGGAGACCGAGATCCCGGCCCTGCTGCACCGTGACGAAATCGGCCGCATGGCCCGCGCCGTCCAGCACTTCAAGGACAATGCCATCCGCATCCGGATGCTGTCGGAGGAACGCGCCTCCAGCCGTGCCCTCAGCCACGAGCAGCAGCATGCCGAGATGGAAAAACTGGCACGGGTGTTCCAGAGCAATGTCGGCAGCGTGATCGAGGCGGTGTCCTCGGCCTCCACCGAGATGCAGGCCTCCGCCGAAACCCTGAACACCACCGCCGAGCAGACCAGCCACCGCGCCACCGAGGTTTCCGACAGCGCCCGTCATGCCACCGTTAATGTCGAGACGGTCGCCGCCGCCGCCGAGGAACTCAGCGCCTCCATCACCGAAATCGGGCGGCAGGTGGAAGAGTCCGCCACCGCCACCGCCGCTGCCGTCAGCGAAGCGGAAACCGCCAACGAAAAGGTGCAGAAACTGACCGAAGCCGCCGAGCGGATCGGTCAGGTGGTGCGGCTGATCTCCGACATCGCCGCCCAGACCAACCTGCTGTCGCTGAATGCCACCGTCGAGGCAGCCCGGGCCGGGGAAGCGGGCAAGGGCTTCGCCGTGGTCGCCAACCAGGTGAAGGCGCTGGCCACCCAGACCGCCCGGGCGACCGAGGACATCGCCCGCCAGATTGCCTCGGTGCAGGCAGAAAGCCGCGATGCCGCCGCCGCCATCGGCAGCATCACCACCACGGTGCAGAAGATCAACGCCATCGCCAGCGGCATCGCCGCCGCGGTGGAGGAACAGGCCGCCGCCACCCGCGAAATCGCCCGCAATGTCGAGCAGGCGGCGCAGGCCACCCATGCGGTGTCGGAAACCATCGACGGCGTCAGTCAGGCCGCTGCCGAAACCGGCTCCGCCGCCACCCAGATGCTGGCCGCCGCCAGCGAGCTGGGCCGTCAGTCGGTGCGCCTGCATCAGGAAGTTGACCAGTTTCTTGAGGAGGTCCGGAAGGGCTGATCCCCGGCCTGTTCCCGTTCCCGCGCCTCTTTCCGGCCTCTGACGGGCGTGGACACCGGTCCGCGCCCGTTATGCCTTCAGATCCCATCCTCTTTTCTGAAAGAACCGGCCATGCCCCGGATCAGACTGGCCCGGCCAGACGATATCCCCGCCATTTTCACCATCCGCACCAGTGTACGGGAAAACCACCTGTCCCTGTCGCAGCTGACGGAACTGGGCATCACCCCGGACAGTCTGCGGTCGATGCTGGAGGCGCAGGCCTGCCTGTGGGTAGCCGAGGTGGATGGCACCGTCGCCGGTTTCAGCATGATTGATGCGGAAGACGGCTGCCTGTTTGCCGCCTTTGTCGCCCCGCAGGCCGAAGGCCGGGGACTGGGCCGCCTGCTGGTGGAAACCGCCGAAGAGGCCCTGTTCCGCACCCATTCCCACCTGTGGCTGGAAACCGCCGCCACCAGCCGCGCCGCCGGATTTTACCGTCATCTCGGCTGGGCCGCTGCCGGTCCGGTCAGCCCGGAGGGGGATCTCCGTATGGAAAAGCGCCGCTGAAAAAGACAGGGAACAGCCTGTCGGCTGCCCCCTGTTCAAGTTGGCTCCGTCCGTATCCGGCACAGGCCGGGGAGCACCTCAGACAATCAACACGGACCCTTTTTTCCTCAAAGACCGCCCCCGCCCCTACAGGGCAGAGATCCGGCTGAGGAACTGTTCAACCTCCCGCCGCAGGGCACCGGAGCGGTCCGCCATCACCGCCGCCGCCTGCAAAACCTCATCCGCCACCGTTCCGGTCCGCTCCGCCCCGCCCTGCACCTCGGCAATGCTCTCGGCAACCTCGCCACTGGCGGCGGCGGCCTCCTGAACATTGCGGGCGATTTCCTGCGTGGCCGCCCCCTGCTCCTCCACCGCCCCGGCGATGGTGGTGGCAATCTCATCCATCCGCCGGATAATCCCGGCGATGCTGTCATTGGCCTGTACCGCCCGCTCCGTCGCCTGCTGGATTTCGCTGATGCGGGCGGAAATTTCGCCGGTGGCGCGGCTGGTCTGCCCGGCCAGCGCCTTAACCTCATTGGCAACCACGGCAAACCCCTTGCCGCTTTCCCCGGCCCGGGCCGCCTCGATGGTGGCATTCAGCGCCAGCAGGTTGGTCTGGGCGGCAATATCGGAAATCAGGCTGACCACATCCCCGATCTGGCTGGCAAACCCGGCCAGACTGCGGATCAGCATAACGCTGTCACCGGAGGCCGAGACCGCCTGTGCCGAAATCCGGGCTGATTCCTCCACGTGACCGCCGATCTCCTGAATGGAGGCCGTCAGCTGTTCCGCCGCCGCCGCCACCTGACTGACCGTGCTGCACGACACCCCGGCCGCACCGGAGACCAGCCGGGCCTGCCCGCTGGCCGAAGCCGCAATCACCGTCATCCCCCGGGCCGTCCGGTCCAGCAGCTGCACCGTCTCCTCCACCGATCCCAGAAGATCAGCAACACCGGCGCGGAAACCGTCGGTCAGGCCCTGCATGGCCTGCGCCCGCTGCACCTGTTCCTGCACCGCAGTCTCGCGTTCCGCTTCCAGAACCCGGTTGCGCTCCATATTGGTGCGGAACACCGCCATCGCCTCGGCCATCACCACCAGCTCCTGCGGTGAGGTGATCTCCGGCAACGGTGCCGCAAGCCGCCCGTCCGCCAGATCGCGCATCGCCCCGGTCAGGCGCGACACCGGGCGGGAAATCCGCTGAGCCACCAGCACCGCCAGCCCGGCAGCCACCAGCGATGCCAGCAGCCCAACGCCCAGCATGGTGCGGCTGGCCTCCGTCACCGCTGCCATCACCTCGGCCTCCGGCACAAAGGCCAGCAGGGTCCAGCGTTCCTCGACACCCTCAATGCCGAAGGTGGCGGTGCTGATCAGGCTGGGGACCCCGGTCACCGGATCGGGCATACGGTGCAGCGCCCCCCTTGAACCCGGGGGATGCAGGACCAGATCGCGCAGCGCCTGCGGCTCCACCACTTTCCCGATCAGCTTTTCATCGGGGAAGGCCACCCACTGGCCATCATGCGAGACCACCGCCACATAGCCGCTGTCATACAGCCGGACCGCCGCCGCCTGCTTCTGGATCGAGGTCAGGGGGATATCCACGGTGGACACCCCCACCGCCACCATGATGCGGTTGATCACCGGGGTGGCCACCGTCACCATCAGGGTGGGAATCCCCAGCACCTCGTACAGATACGGCGGGGTCAGCACGGTGCGGCGTTCCTGCATCGGCTGGCCGTACCAGCTTTCCTCCGACGGATCGCCGGTCATCGGCAGAATGGTCAGAGTCGGTTCCCGCACCGCATCGCGGGTGGCATACAGCAGATAGCGGCCATCGGCATCGCCCAGTTCCGTTCCGGCATATCTGGCGTCCTGCCCGTCAAAGGCCGGTTCAAAGCCGGTGTAGACACCGATAAAGGCCGGATTATCCGTCAGATTCCGCCGCAGGATCTCGCCGTTCAGGGCCCGGTCAAAGCCGCCGGAGGCCTGCAACAGGGCTGCCGCCGTCTGCGCCCCGGCGCGGGACAGGGCCGCCGCCCGGACGATCAGGTCATCCATGGTTTCGGCTTCCTGCGCCGCCCGGCTGCTGAGGTATTCGGCGGCCCGGTTGCGGGCGGCCTCCTCCTGCGAGACCGAGGCATACCAGATCACCAGTCCCTGCCCCGCCGCCATCACCGCCAGAAAGGGCAGCAGGATATGACGCCGGATCGACCCGCCACCGCGTTTTTTCACTTCAGTCATGTCCGTTTTCCTTTGGGGGTGCCACCCGTGCCTGCCGTCCATGCCTGCCGTCTATGCCTGCCGTCTCCGGGCAGGAGGAGCCCATCAGGCGATGGTCGCCACGGACCGGCAGGCGGAAATCAGAAGGCGCTCCGCCTCGTCAATCTGGACAATCAGGGTGCTCAGCCGGTCAATCTGCCCGGAGACCTCGCCGCGCAGCTGCCCCAGCTCGTCCTGCAATCCAGCAATACTGCGCTCCAGCGCCTCAATATTGTCGGTCCCGCCGCCACACAGCGCCTGAAGCCGCTGACGGATGGCCGTCACCGCTTTGCGGGTGTTGTAGGCGGAATTACAGATGTCGTTTGAAGCCAAAAGCGTGTCTCCTTCCATCCGGGAAATGCTCTCGGTCATACCGAGGATTGTCACCGGTCTGCTGCGGCCTGAGGTGTTTGGTCCGATAGTCATGATGCCTCCCGTACTGTTGTCCGCCGTGGCGGATGATCCCTCAGTCGGTGCCAAGGGTTTTGAGAAAGGCGGTGATCTGCTCCACCTCCCGCGCCGTCAGCAGCAGGGGGCGCAGTTCACTGCGGCCATAGGCCGCCGGGGGGGCCGCCAGATAATGGGCAAGCACATCGTGCAGGGTGGCGATCTGCCCGGCCCGCATGTACGGCGGCCGGTCCGCCACCCCGCGCAGGGACGGTGTTTTGAACGCCCCCACCTGATCGGGCTGATCGAGGGCGAGAAACCGCAGCTCGCCACAGGTTTCCGCCCCGGCATCACTGTAGGGGCTGACGCAGTTGAACGGGCTGGACCGCACCAGACGCGCCCCGGCCCGGCGATCCTGCTCCCCGCTCTCCCCCTTCCCACTCTCCCCCGGTCCCGGCGCAACGCCGGTGTTGTGAAAATGCCGGTCGGTCAGCAGCGGGCCGTTATGGCAGTCCATACACCCGGCCTTGCCGATGAACAGCCGCAGGCCATCGCGTTCGTCCGCCGTCAGGCCGCTGTCCTGCCCGGCCAGCAGCCGGGTGACCGCGCGGTCAAACCGGGTTTCCACCGGCATCAGGGTGCGTTCGTAGGCGGCAATTGCCTTGCCGATGTTGACGAACACCGTGGTGACCGCATCCCGCTCCAGCGCCGACATGGCCGCCCAGCCCGCCGCCGCCGCCGGATCAGCCATCGGCCCGGCCCGCTGCGGCAGGCGTGACAGATCCGGCAGCGGGCCGAACAGGCGTTCATACGGTGCCCGGTACCACGTTGCGATCACCCGGGCGGAGGAAGTGCGGTCTCCGCCGTGTTCCGCCGCATTTTCCAGCGGCCCCAGCGCCTGCGCCCACAGGCTGTCCGCCCGCCCGTCCCAGAACAGGAACGGCGCATAGGCAACCCCGGCCAGCGGCATGGTGCGACGGTTGGTTTCCCCAATCCCCCGGGCTGTGGCCCGGTCATCCTGAAACTGCCGTTCCGGGCGGTGGCAGGTGGCACAGGCAATGCTGCCATCCCCACTCAGGCGCGGATCATTGAACAGCGCCTGCCCCAGACGGGCCGCCTCCGCACTGTCCGCCACCCGGTTGGAGCGGTCCGCCGGCAGCGGCGGCAACGCCGACAGCGACAGCGACCGCACCACCAGAAGATCCTGCTCGGTCCAGTCCGCCGGAGGGGGAGAGGATGCCACACCGGGCAGCTCGACAATTAGGAACGTCAGGGCCACCGCCACCCCGGCAATCAGCCAGAGCACCCCTGGGGGGCGCTGGCGGCGCAGGGAACGCTTCCGCATCACCGCCCCCGTCACAGATCGAAGGGAATGCTGACGGTATCGCTGCCCCCGGCACCATCCAGCGTCAGCCGGATCATCCACCGCCCCGACATGGTAAACTTCAGGCCGTCGAGCCGGTATCGGCCCCCGTCTGTCTCTGCCGTCATCATCGGGTGGGTCGGCAGACCGTGGTGATGGGCGGGCATGCCGCCGCTGACCGCGATGGCCAGCCCGTCCGCCGGAGCACCGGACGGATCGGTGACAACCACGTCCCAGCGGTGCAGCCGATCAAGGGGCGGCGGGCTGACCTCCGGCCGTACCGTCACCGCATACAGACCACGATCACTGAGCAGGGTCCGGGGGAAACCCGCGCCGGGTCCCGGCTCCTCCGCCCGCGCTCCGGGCAGCATCGACAGGGCCACCGCCAGAACCCCGGCAAATAGAAACGGCTGTCGGCTGGGACCATATGTCATGGTGCATTCTCCTCCTGACACATCCGGCCTGTACCGGATTGCGACCAGACTTACCGCCCTGCCGCCACGGCGGCTTGAACGAAAGGGCTGACTTGCGGATATCCGACCAAAAAGCCCGGACTTCCCCTTGCCGGAGCAAAAAACGCTGTGTAACAGTCAGGGGTGGGAGCGCCGGTCGGAGGGCGGGAGGAAAGGATCACACACCATGAGAATCCCCGGTCTGGGGCAGGTCATCGTCTGGCCGGGCGGCAATCTGTGGATCGGCCGCCCCCATCAGGCCACCACCCTGCACGCCCATCACGCGGTTGAGGTCTGCTTTAGCCTGCGCGGCACACTGCGCATGCGCACATCCACCGATGCCGCGTGGATATCCTGTCAGGCGGCGGTTGTGCCATCCCGCCAGCCCCATGCCCTTGACGCGGTCGGCAGTGATGTGGTGCTGCTGCTGTGCGAACCGGAAACCCTGTACGGCCACCGGATCGCCGCCTGCTTCCCCGCCACCGGCATCTGCCCGTTGCCGCCGGGGCTGACGGAACGCCTGCGGGATCTGTTCTGCCCCACCGATTTCATCACCGCCGATACCGATGACCTGACCGCCCGCAGCCTGGCCGCCCTGCGGCTGGTGGCGGGGGAAAGCGGGCCGCGCGGGCTGCCGCTGGCTGATCCCCGGATCCTGCGGGCCACCGCCACCCTGAAGGAACGGACCGATCAGTCCATCTCCCTTGAGGAGATCGCCGCCACCGTCCACCTGTCCCCCGGGCGGTTTCGTCACCTGTTCGTCGAGGAAATCGGCACGCCGTTCCGCCGCTATCTGCTGTGGCTGCGGCTTCAGAGGGCGCTGTCTGTCGCGCTGGATGGCGAAAGCTGGGCGCAGGCGGCACAGGCCGCCAATTTTGCCGATCAGGCCCACCTCAGCCGCACCTTCCGGCAGATGTTCGGGATTGCCCCGACCTTCCTCACCCCGCAATCCGGGGGCTTTCTGCCCGAGAGCCAGAAGATCCCGGCATGAAGATCTTCGGAATCGGCCAGATCGTCATGTGGCCGGGGGGTAACCTGTGGGCCGGGGTCTCCCGCGTGCCCGCTGCCCGGCATGCCCACCACGCCATTCAGATCTGCCTCAGCCTGTCCGGCGGTATCCGCCTGCGGTCCCACGAAGAAGAGGCGTGGACCGACTATCAGGCCGCCTTTATTCCTGCCCATATCCCCCACTGCTTCGAAGCCGTCGGCAGCGGCACCATCCTGCTGTTCTGCGAACCGGAATCCAACCTCGGGCGGCAGCTTCTCGCCCGCTTCCCGGCCGGATGTATCAGCCCGGTGCCTGCCGCCAGCGCCGATCCGGTGCGGGCCCTGTTCAGCCCGGCGGACTTTGACAGCACCCCCGCCGACGTGCTGGCCGACCGGGGCAAGGCGGCGCTGTGGGCGCTGGCCGGGGACCCGCTGCACCACACGCCGCCGACCGATCCGCGCATCCTGCGGGCGGTCTCCCTGCTGAAAGACCGCACCGACCGCAGCATTCCCCTTGGCGAGGCGGCGGCCACCGTCCACCTGTCCCCCGGCCGGTTCCGCCACCTGTTTGTCGCTGAAATGGGCATGCCGTTCCGGCGCTACCTGCTGTGGCTGCGGCTGCAAAAAGCGCTGTCCATGGCGCTGGGGGGCGAAAGCTGGGCGCAGGCGGCACAGGCCGCCAATTTCGCCGATCAGGCCCACCTCAGCCGCACCTTCCGGCAGATGCTGGGGGTGGCGCCGACCAGCCTTACCCCGCCGCCGACCATGGGGCCCCCGGCCCCAGACGCTCCGCCATGAAGTCGATGAACACCCGCACCGCCGGATTGCTGAAGCGGCTGCGGTAATACATGGCATACAGGGTGTGTTCGGTCCGCGCCCGGTACTGCGGCAGCACCCGCCGCAGCCGCCCGCCGGCCAGATGCGGCCCGGCGACGTAATCCGGCAGACAGGCGATGCCGCAGCCGTCCAGCGCCATTTCCGCCAGTGCCAGACTGGAATTGGACACCACCCGCCCGCGCACCGCCACCGTCAGCGGCGGCGCATCCCCCTGCCCCTCCCGCACAAAGCCCCAGTCGGCACCGCCGGTCATTTCCGGGTACAGCAGGCAGGCGTGGTGCGTCAGGTCCTGCGGCACCGTCACCGCCGGATGCTGGTCCAGATACCCCGGCGACGCACAGTACACCCAGCGGATCGGCACCAGCTTCCGCGCCGGGTCGGTCCAGTCCTGCCGCGCCGTAATCCGCAGGGCGACATCGAAATCTTCCTGCGACAGATCGACACAGCGGTCCTCCAGCGTCAGCACCACGTCAATATCGGGATAGGCCTCGGAAAAATCCCGCAGCAGCCGCGACACCTGCGTACAGCCGAACGCCACCGAGCAGGTGACCCGCAGCACCCCGCCGGGCCGCCGGAACTGCATGGCCGCCGTAATCGCCGCATCGGTATCCCGCAAAATCGCCGAGGCCCGGTCCAGCATCACCGCCCCGACCTCGGTCAGCGACAGCCGCCTGGTTGTCCGCTTCAGCAGGGTTGCGCCCAGTTCCGCCTCCAGCTGGGCCAGCCCTTTGCTGACCGCCGACGGCGTCACCCCCAGCACCCGCGCCGCCTTCGACAGGCTGCCCAGCTCCGCCGCCCGCACAAAAATCTCCAGCCGCGACAGCGATGTTGAATGGCGCATGGTCCGGTCTCCTCTGTGCCTGCCAAAAGGCAGAGCTCCGGGACAGAAGCAGACTCAGAGGAGAACCTGCAACCCTTTGTCGGCGATAATGTTCAGCAGCTTGAGTGCCGGGCCGCTCGGGTGGGTTTCCCCCTGCTCCCACTTGCGCACCGTCGAGGCCGACGTATGCAGATGCAGCGCCAGCACGGACTGACTGACATTCAGCCTCTGGCGCAGATCCCGGATATTCGCCGCGCTGAAAGGCCGGACCCGTGGCGGACAGGCCGCATCAAATTCCCGCAGGGTCACCTTGCTGACGACACCGATTTCATGCAGTGCCGCCAGATCATCCCGGAGGGAGTCAATCAGATCACTCACAGCGCACCTCCTGCAACACCCCGGCCTGCACGGCCTTCAGCAGCGCTTCGGCAGACAACTCCAAAAACACCCTTCCGGCGATCTGAAGGGCCTTCTTCTCATCCTGCGTAATATTCGCCCGGTCACTTTTGGCAAAGCCATAGAGAAACACGTAACGGTTGCCGATTTTTGCCGAGAGGAGCGTACGGTAGCCACCGCTTTTTCCAGCCCCGGGCCGGGCAACCCGTTTTTTGTAAAGATGGCCGCCCAGATCGGCATCAATCAGCCCTTTCTCCATCTCCATGACGGCATGACAGAGAACCGCGTCAGGAAGCTGCTCCCCCGCCTGCCAGCGGGAAAAGTCCTTCCGTTTAAGAATATGGGCCATGGACATCGGAGGATCATACCCGCAACGGGTATGATCCTCAAGAACGATCACCGCCCACAAGTGGCTCTGGGTGGCCCCTTACCCTTTCGGGAAGGCCTTTTCCAGCCGCCGCACCGCCTCTTCCACCACGCTGCGCGGGCAGCCGAGGTTGACGCGGACAAAGCCATGCGCATCACTGCCGAACTTCGGTCCACGGTCCAGCCACAGCCCGGCGCGGAACAGGGCGGCATCCAGATCCGTCACCGACAGGCCGGTGCCCCGGCAGTCCATCCATGCCAGATAGAGGGAGTCCATCGGCAGCGCCCGCAGCCCGCCGCAGCGGCTGTTGACCGCTTCGGCGAAAAAGGCCTGATTGTCCCGCACAGTGGCCAGCATGGCATCGGCCCAGCCTTCGCCACCGGTGTAGGCGGCGGCGGTGGCCACCATCCCCATCTGATTGGGCGAGGTGGTGGTGTTGCGTTCCAGCGTGCGCTTCAGCTCCCGCCGCAGCACCGGATCGCTGACAAACACCGTGCCACACTGCAATCCGGCGAGGTTGAAGGTCTTGCTGGCCGAGGTGCAGGTGACGCTGTTGGCGGCAAAGCGCGGATCCAGCGACGCGAAGGGGATGTGCTTCATCCCGTCGGCCAGCACGAAATCGGCGTGGATTTCGTCGGCGATCACGAACACGCCATGGCGCAGGCAGATTTCCCCCATCGCCCGCAGGTCACTTTCCGACCACACATTCCCCGTCGGATTATGCGGATGCGACAGGATGAACAGCCGGGTGTCCGGGCGGATCGCCTGTTCAAACGCCACCGGATCAAAGCGGTAGCGGTCGCCGTCCAGCGTCAGCGGCGCATAGGCCAGCGACCGCCCGTTGCTCAGCGGATCAGCATGGAAGTGGTGATAGACCGGGGTCTGGATCAGCACGCTGTCGCCGGGGCGGGTGACGGTCTGGATCACCATCTTCAGGGCAGCGACGACGCTGGCCACCGGCATCACCCAGTCGGCGGGCACCTGCCAGCCAAAGCGCCGGGCCTGCCAGCCGGTGACGGCGGCGACATAGGCCGGATCGGCCCCGTTGGCATAGCCGAACACCCCATGATCGACCTGTGCCTGCAAGGCACTGATAATCGCCGGGGCCACCCGGAAATCCATATCCGCCACCCACATCGGCAGGATGTCATCGGCGGACACATCCGCCGGCAGCAGACCGGCCGGGACCGTCCACTTCATGGCATTGGTGTTGCGGCGGTCAACGACGGTCTCGAAATCAAAGGTGGCGGTCATGGTCCGGTCTGGCCCCGTGCGGTGTGGAGTGCAGCCATGCTAGCCCCGGTGCCGATGACAGCGGAAACGAATTTCCGGCACAGCGGCTGTGAATAAAAGTTGAAAATCGCTACCCCGATCGCCTTATTGCAAATAATTATCAGTTGCCGTACACAAAGGATCTCCGCCGGGCCGTCCCTCCCGGTGCCCACCATCCTGAAGGGTCCGTTTGATGGCCGCCTCCGACCGGGCCCCGGCAGACCGCGCCTCGCTGCTGCGCCTGCTGGTCAGACATTACGACGACCTGACCCGCCGCCTGACCCGGCGGATGGGCTCCCCTGCCTCGGCGCAGGATGTGGTGCAGGATACGTTCGTGCGGGTCAGCGGCCTGACCACGGTGCCGGATCTGGACAACCCCCGCGCCTATCTGTACCGCGTCGCCGGAAACATCGCGCTGGATCATCTGCGGGCGGAAGGCCGCGCCGCCCGCCGCCATCTGCCTGCTGAAACGCTGGAGGATCACCCGTCCGATCATCCGTCCGCCGAGGCAGTGGCCGAGCAGCGCCAGCGGCTGGCGCGGCTGAATGACGCCGTTAACGCCCTGCCGGAGCGCTGCCGCGAGGTGTTCCTGCTGCACCGGATCGACGGTCTCAGCCATGCCGAGATCGCCGCCCGGCTGGGCATTTCCCGCAGCGCGGTGGAAAAGCACATTATCCGCGCCCTGTCCCATTGCCGCGACCGGCTGGTGGATTAAAATGCACGGCAGGGTGAGGATTTTGGCTGTCTCAATCGTCTCTCTCTTACGGGGGTGGCCTGCTGCTCCCGGTTTCCTGATATCCGGGGGCGAGGCCGTCACCCCCGGGCCATACCGTAACAAAGGGGGCAGACAGCGTGTCTGACCGGTCCCAGTTATCATCCCCCCGCAAAGCGGTGCTGGCATCATCCCCCCGCGAGGCGGCGCTGGCGTGGTTTGTCCGCCTGCATTCCGGCGACGCCAGCCGCGATGACCATGCCGCCTTTGCCCTCTGGGCCGACGCCGCGCCGGAACACCGGCAGGAATACGCCCGGCTGGATCAGGTGTGGGAGGATCTGGAGCATCTGCCCGACCCCCGGCCCGCACAACGCCGCCGCCGCCTGCACCGCCGGGCGCTGGCCGGGGCCGCGCTCTGTACGCTGGCGCTGGGGATTGCCGCCGGGCCGCTGACCGGGCCGTTCGGCCCCCTGCCGCTGGGCGACGGCGTCGGCTATGCCGCCGCCACCGGGCAGATCCGCAGCGTTCCCCTGCCCGATGGATCGCGGCTGGTGCTGGAGGCCGGCAGCCGGGCGGTGGTGACCTACAGCCCCGACCGCCGCCATGTGGAGCTGCGGGAGGGCCGGGTGCAGGCGGTGGTGGCCACCGACCCCGCCCGCCCGTTTGAGGTGACGTCCGCCGGGCTGACCGCCCGCGCCCTCGGCACCGCCTACACCGTCGAACAGCGTCAGGACGCAACCATTGTCGCCGTGCAGGAAAGCACGGTGGAGGTTCGGCGCGACGGCCAGCCACCGCAACGGCTGACCGCAGGCCAGCGCCTGACCGCCTCCGCTGCGGGGATGACCGTGGACCGGGCCTCCGCCGCCGATACCGCGTGGCAAAACGGCCATATGGTGTTCGAGGACGTGGCGCTGGCAGACGTGATTGCCGGTCTCAACCGCTGGCGGCCCGGCACCGTGCTGCTGCTGGGGCCGGATCTGGCGGCGCGGCGGGTCAGCGGGGTGTTTGACACCGCCAGCCCCGACGCCATTCTGGCGGCCCTGACCGCCACCCTTGGCCTGCGCCAGACCCGCCTGCCCGGCGGCGTCGTGCTGCTGCGGCAGGGATAAACTTTTTCAGATTTTTTTGGGTGCAGGGGGTGAGGATCCTCCGGCCTGCCATCGTCATACCATCAACGCAATGCGAATGCGTCCCGTTATCACGATGTTGCAAGGAAGCCTGCCGTGCCCGTTCCCGCTGCCCGCCGCCCCGTTCCGCTGCTGATCACCGCCACCGCCATCGGTCTGGCGCTGTGCCTGCCTGCCGCCGCGCAGGCCCAGACCGCCACCGCGCAGGCCAAACAGGAACCGGGACAGGTCCAGCCGAAAACCGCCGCCTTTGCCATTCCCGCCGGGCCGCTGGCCGCCGGGCTGACCACCTTTGGCCTGCAAAGCGGCGTGCAGGTGCTGTATGCCGCCGACCTGACCCGCGACCGCACCGCCCCGGCGGTGTCCGGCACCCTGTCGCCCGATGCGGCGTTGCTGGCGCTGCTGGCAGGCAGCGGCCTGACCTTCCAGTACACCGGCCCCAACACCGTCACCCTGTTGCAGGCCCCGACGGCGGTGCCGGGGGCCGCCACCCTGTCGCCGATGGCGGTGCAGGGCCAGCACGACCGTTACAGCGGCTGGCCGGAAGCCAGCCGCACCACCATCACCCCGGAGGATCTGGAGCGGAAGAACCCCGGCGATATCCGCCGCGTCTTCGCCGGGGAGACCGGGGTGCGGGTCGGCGGATCGGTCGCGATGAACGAGAAGGTCTATGTGCTGGGGGTGGAGGAAACCAATCTGGCGGTCAGCATCGACGGCAGCCGCCAGAACAACAAGGTGTTCCACCACAACGGCACCACCCTGATTGATCCGTCTTACCTGAAGGTGGCGCGGGTGGATTCCGGTGTCGCCCCCGCCGATGCCGGGCCGGGCGCGCTGGCCGGGGCCATCGCCTATGAAACCAAGGACGCCCGCGACTTCCTCGATGAAAACGGCGTCGGCGGCATGGTGAAGACCAGCTTCAACACCAACGGCGCGGTCTCCACCAACAACGCCGGGGTCTATGCCCGGCAGGACTGGGCCGACGTGCTGGTCAGCGCCACCTATGCCAAGGGCGGCAAATTCCGTGACGGCAACGGCGATAAGGTGCGCGGCAGCGCCACCGACATGCAGAGCGGCCTTGGCAAGCTCGGCCTTCAGGCCGACAGCGGCGACCGGCTGGAAATCAGCGCCGAGCGGGTGCGCGACAGCAGCAACCGCCCCTACCGTGGCAACATCGGCAACATCACCGGCCGCCCGGCGTGGGAACCGAAGGAACGCCAGTACACGCTGGAACGCGACAACCTGACCCTGACCTATTCCGATGCCACCCCGACCGACCTGTGGAACCCCAAGGTGGTGGTCGCCCACAGCGGCACGGAAGTGACCCTGCCGATCGTCACCGCCGCCACCTCCTACCCCGGCACCGGCGAGACCACCTCGCTGAACGGCAAGGTCGAGAACACCTTCACCTTCAGCTTCGGCACCCTGACCGTCGGCGGCGACTTTTACCGGGACCGCGCCGAATACAAGGACCGCACCATGGCCGCCCATGAGGAGGCCGACAACACCGGCCTGTATGCGCAGGCCCGCCTGAACCCGGTCGATCCGCTGCATCTGTCCTTCGGCCTGCGCAACGACTGGCAGAGCTTTACCGGCACCACCGGGCGGGAGTGGGACCAGTCCGGCCTGAGCCCCAACCTGTCCGGCGAGCTGGACGTGGTGCCCGGCCTGCTGAAGGCCAAGGCCGGATATGCCCATGTCTGGTCCGGCGTGCCGCTGGCGGAAAACTTCATCCTCAACCCGGCATGGGGCTATGCCAGCGCCCCGCAGCCGGTGCAGTCCGACAATGTCACCGCCGGGCTGGAGCTGACCCACGGCGGCTTCACCGTGGACTGGCAGGTGTTCCAGCTGAAAATGGATGACGTGCGCTCCGCCCGCTTTGCCGCCACCAGCGCCACCGTCACCCGCGATGTGCTGTCGCAGGGGTATGAGGCCGGGATCCGCTATGGCTGGGACACCGGTTTCGCCCGGGTTTCCTACGCCGATATCGACGTCACCATCGACGGCAAACCGGCGGATTCCGACACCGGCACCTATATCGCCACCCCGATGGGTAAGGTGATCTCGCTGGCGGCGGAACATGTCTTCCGCGAAGCCGGGATCACCATCGGCGGCGATGTTGACATCGTGCTGGATAACGACAAGGCCGCCCCCGGCAATCTGCCGCTGAAGGGCTATGAAGTGGTCAACCTGTATGCCGCCTATCAGCTGCCCGGCGATTACAGCAACATCAGCCTGCGCGCCGATGTGATGAACCTGTTCGATGCCGTTTACGCCGACCGCGCCACCTACGGGCAGGAATTCAGCACCGTCACCCCGCTGTATCAGCCGGGCCGTTCGTTCCTGCTGACCGCAACGGCGGCTTTTTAAGGGCCCCTCAGGCGGCGGGCGCGGGCGTCCGGCCCGGCTGCGCCGTGCCTTTGTCTGTTTGGTCCCTCAAACGGCGGGCGCGGGCCTCCGCCCGCTTGCCTCACGTGCCCACGCGGGCACGGGCCCTCAATGGGCCAGTCGCTGCGCTCCGCTTGGTTTTTTGGTCCCTTGTATGTTTAAGCCCATCAGGCGGCAGGCGCGGGCGTCCGTCCGCTGCCTGACCGCCCCCGAACCCGTTCACAGGTCCGATGTCACACTCCCCCAAGCGCCGTATTCCGTGGTTTACCCTGCATGGCTGGCTGGCGGTGCCGGTGTGGTTTCTGCTGACGCTGATCTGCGTCACCGGCACCGTGCTGACCATCGCCTACGAGGTACAGGGCCTGTGGGATCCGGCGGTGCTGGCCGGGCCAGCGGAGGACAGGCCAGAACAGCCGCTGAATGCCATTCTGGCCGCCGCAGCCGCCGCCACCCCGGACGGGATTGTCACCGCCCTCGGGCGGCGGGATCTGCATCTGGCCTATGAAGCCACCGTTTCCCTGCCCGATGCCCCCGAGGCCCGGGCCTTCATCAACCCCTATACCGCCGCCGTGCAGGGCATCAGTCTGGGTCCCGGCTTTACCGGCACCCTGCTGGCCCTGCATGGCTGGCTGCTGTTCCCCGGTGATTTCACCACCCTCGGCTGGTATGCGGTGACGGCACTGGCCCTGCCGATGCTGGGGGCAACCCTGACCGGACTGTTCGTCTACCGCCGCTTCTGGACCGCCCTGATCCGCCCACGCCTGCGCCTGACCGCCGGGGCGCGGGTGTTCTGGGGGGATCTGCACCGGGTCGGCGGAGTGTGGGGCCTGTGGTTTGCCCTGCTGATGGCCATCACCGGGCTGTGGTTTTTCACCGCCGCCGTCCTTGCCGCCAACGGGGTGCGGATCTTTCCGCCGCCCAAACCGGTGGCCACCCGCGATGCCCCGGACCGGCTGCCCGATGCCGATGCGGCGCTGGCGGCGGTGCGGGCCGCCGCTCCCGGCTTCCGGCTGCATTACCTGACCCTGCCGACCCAGCCGGGGCAGGCGCTGGTGCTGTTCGGCGACCGGGGCACCGCCCTGACCGGCAAATACGGCCACCGGTTCTATCTGCATCCGCAGACGCTGGAAATCACCGCCGCCATCACCCCGCAGGGCATGACCGCCCTGCAAACCACCGCCCGCGCCATGGGATCGCTGCATTTCGGCAATTTCGGCGGCCCGCTGACCAAAACGGTCTGGACCCTTGGCGGCGTGCTGCTGTCAGCCAGCCTGCTTGGTGGCGGCATCGTCTGGCTGCACCGCACCGCCCGCCCCAAAGCCGGGGACCGGGGCTGGGGACGGCTGCCGGGAGTGCTGCTGCTGCCGCTGCTGGTGGTGCCGGTGCTGAGTCTTGGCAGCTATGCCAGTGGCCGGACCGATGCGGTACCGCACGGCATCGCCCTGCCCCGCCAGCCGCTGGGGCCGCACACCGTCACCCTGTGGCTGGAGACCGAGGCCGACGGCACCACCGGCGTGGTGGCGGTGCTGTCCCCCGCCGCTGCCCGCAGCGCCCGGACCGTGACCGTGCAGCGCGACGGCGGCAAGGCAGTGGCCCTGCGCGGCCCACCGTACCGCCTGCGCGGCACCCTGCGCCCCGCCGCCGGCAGCGGTGCGGTGACCCTGACACTGGAAACCCGCGACGGCAGCCGTTACAGCACCGTCTGGCCCCCGGCCAGCCGGTAAAACCCGGCCCATTACAGACAGCCGGTAAGACCCGGCCCATTACAGACAGCCGGTAAGACCCGGCCCACCACAGACAGACGGCCCCCGGATGCCTCCGGGGGCCGTTCTGTTCATCGGTCTGTTAACAGAACCGTACGGATGGTTAGCTAAATGGCCGCCTTACGGCTGGCCGCGCAGCGGACCATCCAGCACTTCCACCACATACCCGGCCCCGCGCAGGCCATCGATCAGCAGGCCCATGCGGCGGGCGTCGATGGTTTCCAGCGCCACCTCCAGCGTGGTGTCCTTGGCGGGCAACGAGCTGAAAATCCGCTGGTGCGACACATCAATGATGTTGCCGCCCAGCTGGCCGATCAGCGCCGTAACCTTGGCCAGCTGGCCCGGCATGTCCATCAGGGCAATGCGCAGGCGGCCCATGCGGCCGGAGCGCACCTGATGGCGCATGATCACCCCGGCCAGCAGCCGCTGGTCGATGTTGCCGCCGGACAGCACCACGCCGACCGTCTTGCCATGGAACTTGTCGGGATGCGCCAGAACCGCCGCCAGTGCTGCCGCCCCGGCCCCTTCCACCACCGTCTTTTCAATCGACAGCAGATGGGTGATGGCGGTTTCCAGCGCGTCCTCGTCCACGGTCAGGATTTCATCGACGGTTTTCGCAACGATCTGCCGGGTCAGATGCCCGGGTTCCTTCACCGCGATGCCTTCGGCGATGGTGTCACCGCCCCCCGCCGGGGGTTCGCCCCGGATCACCCGGTCCATGCCCGGATACAGCGCCGCCTGCACCCCGACCACGCGGATATGCGGGGCCAGTGCCTTGATCGCCGTCGCCATGCCGGAAATCATGCCGCCGCCGCCGATCGGCACCACCACCACATCCAGCGGCAGCGGGGTATCTTCCAGCATTTCCAGCGCAATCGTCCCCTGCCCGGCCACCACATAGGGGTCGTCGTAGGGGTGAACGAACACCAGATTGCGTTCCTTCTGCAACTGCGCGGCGTACTCGCTGGCCTCGGAGAAATTGGCGCCTTCCAGCACCACTTCCGCCCCGAACACGGCTGTGTTCTCCACCTTCACGAACGGGGTGGATTTCGGCATCACGATCGTTGCCGGAATGCCGAGGCGGCTGGCGTTATAGGCAACCCCCTGCGCGTGGTTGCCCGCCGACACGGCAATCACACCGCGCATTCGTTCTTCCGCCGTCAGGGACATCAGCTTGTTGAGAGCCCCGCGCTCCTTGAAGGAGGCGGTGAATTGCAGGTTCTCAAACTTCAGCACGATGCGCGCCCCGGTGACACGGCCAAGTGTCAGGGACTCGGTCGTCCACGTCCGCTCCACCGCATCATGAATGCGGGCAGCGGCGGCGCGGATATCCTCCAGCGTAGGCAAAGTCACGAACTGGGTCTCCCGTCAGGATAATGGCCCCATCCGGAGGACGGGGCGCCCGTTCAAAAAACAGGGCGACCATCATGCCGGGAACCCGGAACCGTTCCAACTGTTTAACACGACACATAATTTTTTATAAAATCCATCAACACGCATCACATTCCACCACCGCAAACCCGGCCTAAACCGCGAAATCCTTAGGGTATACAGCGTTAAATCAGGCTTTCCCGATACGGACGCAATATTATTTCCGATACATTTTTGACTCTTCTTTACGCAATAAGCGTGTCATATTCTGCCAACGCGGCCACCCTTCAAGAGCCGCGCCAAAAACCCTGAGGAAACCGCAAAACCTTGGGGAAACAGTAAAACCCTGGGGAAACACCACAGGACGGCAACACAAAGGGGAGTCTCATGTTTTTTGATGCCTGCGACGCGGAAAAGATCGCGACCTGGAAAGGCGAGATCGAAAGCTACATCCGCACCCTCGACACGCTGGAAGACGAAATCCGCGATTACTTCCGCACCAACGGCGAACACGACCCCGATGCCGTGATCGCCCGCTGGGACGAGATTCAGACCGTCAATCAGGGCGATATCCTGTGGGCCGCCTTCATCGGCGACGGCGTTGACGCTGCCCGCAGCCGGGCCGCCGCCAGCGGTCTGGCCCTGCACCACGGTACCCCGCCCGATGGATACGGGAATGCCAACTGGTATGGCATGTCCCTGTGGTACGTGGACCAGCCCTGACCGCGCGCCCACCGTGCGGCAGGCCCCGCCCTGCCGGATGCCCATCATCTGGCAGGGCGGGGGAGGTCCATGTCTGCAACGGCCTTTCCTGCCCAACCGGGAAAGGCTGTTGCAGTTTTCACATAGCGAGACTGTAATCTTCGCGAAATGCGAGACCCGCGCCAGAGCAGGCTTCCCCTGCCCGCCAAATCATGGCAATGTGATCGGGCGTTTCTGGACGGGACAGAACGCAACGAGTGATCCGGTCCCCCCCCCTGCATCTGCGGCATCCGCCGCGCCGGGGCTGGTATCGGATCCCGCCCCCGACCTTTTGTGGAGGATGTCGGGGTCTCGGATCGCACCTCCCATCCCGGATGTCCTGCGTCAGCTTTGCTGGCAGGGGGTATCCGGTTCTTCATCCGCACACACCCTCACCTTCAGGCGACCGGCAACGGTCGCCTTTTTTTCTGCCCTTTTTTCCGGTCAGAGAATCAGGCCGCCTCGCGCAGCGGCTCCCCGTCATCCTCGTCCTCATCGGGCCGGTCAGCCCGCTCCGGCGGCGGCGGCACCGGGGACGGATCGCCGAACGTGGTCCCGAGCGAGGCCAGAACCACCAGCCCGATCCCGGCGCAGGAGACCAGCGACAGCGCCTCGCCCAGCAGCAGGAAGCCCATGGCCGCCCCCACCGCCGGTTCGCAGCTGGTCAGCACGCTGAAACTGCGGGCCGGAAGCCGCCGCAGGGCAAACATTTCCAGCGTGAACGGCACGGCAGAGGACAGCACCGCCACGGCCAGAGCCAGCGCCGCCACCGACCACAGGCTGCCATCCCCACCGAGACCGGCCCCGGTCGGCAGCACCAGCGCCAGCGGGGCAATCGCCAGCGCCGCACAGATCATCCCCACCGCCGGAGCGCGGGCACCGTGGTCGGCCCCGGCCCGCTGACCGAGCAGAATATAGGCCCCCCAGCACACCCCGGCGCCCAGCGCCATCAGCATGCCGATGGGGTCAAGGCCGGTGGCCTCCACCCCGTTATGGCTGCTGCCGCTGGGCAGCAGCAGGGCCAGCCCGACCAGCGCCAGCCCGATCCAGACAAAATGCGACCGGCGGCGCGATGACAGCACCGCCACCGTCAGCGGCCCGGTGAATTCAATCGCCAGCGCGATCCCCAGCGGAATCCGCTCAATCGCCATGTACAGCAGCAGGTTCATGAACCCCATCGACAGGCCGTACAGCACGCCGGAGCGGACCGAGCGGCGGGTCAGCGGCGTACGCCACACCCGCAGCACCACGCCAAGGATCAGCGCCGCCAGCCCCAGACGCAGCACGGTGGTCCCGGCCGGACCGACCAGCGGAAACAGGGCCTTGGCGAACGACGCCCCGGCGGTGATCGACACCATCGCCGACAGCAGGGCAATCATCGGGGCCAGACGCGATCCGGCGACAGGGGCAACAACAGGGGCAGACATGGGACGCACCGACAGAAAAAGGGGAATGACCGGGGAGTCAAAAAGGCCGGAACTGTAACCGGTTCCGGCCCCGATGACAAAGAGCAAGCGGGTATGGGTGGGATAGCCCCCCCTCCTGCGGCTGCCGTGGCCCCCTGTTTCCGTGCCGCCCCTTACGCCGGAATCACCCCGAGCGACAGATCAAAGTGCGGCGGCCCGCCTTCGGCAAAGGTCACAAACCGCCCCCTGACCCGGAACACCGTCTCGATCAGGCCGCTTTCCGCCAGAGCTGCCGGAGGGCCGTCAAACTTCAGGACTCCGTTCTGCAACAGGGAAATGGCATCGCACACCGCCATCGCCTGATTGATGTCGTGGATCGCCATAATGACCGAGACACCCTGTTCCCGGCTCAGGCGGCGGACCAGCTCCAACACCTCCACCTGATGGCCGATGTCGAGAAAGGTGGTCGGCTCATCCAGCAGCAGCACCTTGGCCTGCTGGGTCAACGCCGCCGCGATCCACGCCCGCTGGCGTTCCCCCCCGGACAGTTCACGCAGGCTGCGCCCGGCCAGCGCGGTCAGGCCGGTGCCATCCAGCGCCCAACGGATGGCCTCCTCATCCTCCGGCCCATAGCGGCGGAACAGGCCGACATGGGCAAACCGCCCCTGCCGGACCAGATGTTCAACCGTCATATCCTCGGGGGCGGCCGGATGCTGCGGCAGATAGGCCAGCTTCTGTGCCAGCACCCGGCGGGGCAGACCGTGCACGGCGGTGCCGTCAATCTCAACCTGCCCGGCGGCGGGCCGGATCAGCCCGGCAACGGTTTGCAGGGCGGTACTTTTGCCCGATCCATTCGGGCCGATCAGGCCCCGGATCTCTCCCGGGGCCATCGACAGACGGAAATCGCTCAGGGCCTGACGGCGGCCATAGACAACGGACAGACTGGAACAGGTAACCGGCATCGCGCCCTCACGGAGTTTTCCGAAGCAGGAGAATCAGGACCGGCACCCCCAGCAGGGCGGTGACGACACCGATGGGAATTTCATCGGCCCCGCCGATCAGCCGTCCGGCGAGATCCCCCGCCGTGACCACCACCGCCCCCAGCATGACCGTCACCGGCACCAGCAGGGCACGGTGCCCGGCAACCACAAACCGGGCCAGATGCGGAACCAGCAGGCCGACGAAGGCGATCGGGCCGACCGCCCCCACCGCGCTGGCGGCCAGACCGCTGGCCAGACAGAGCACGGCGGTGAAGGCCCGGCGGTAGGACAGCCCGAAAGAGCGGGCGGCCGCAGCCTCAAGCCCCAGAAGGTCCAGCGGCCGCAGCAGCACCGGCAACAGCGCCAGACCGGCCATGGTGAAGGGGGCAAGGAAAAGGGCATGGTCCCAGCTGCGGGCGTAGAGGCTGCCCGCCAGCCATTCCAGCAGGATTTCAACGCGGGTGGATCCCCATCCGGCAATCACGCCCATTGCCAGGGCATGCAGCAGCGCCCCGACCGCCACCCCGCACAGGGTGACCCGGATCGGCCCCAGCTCATGCCGCAGCGCCAGCAGATGCACCAGCCCCGCCGCGCAGAGGCCACCGACCAGCCCCACCGCGGGCAGCCACGCCACCGGCAGGTCCGGCAGGGTGTTGCCGCCCGGCGCATGGCTGTAGACCGTGACCAGCAGGAACACCGCAACCGCCAGCGTCGCCCCCTGCGAGATGCCCAGAATGGACGGATCCGCCAGCGGATTGCGGGTGATGCGCTGCAAGAGCAGGCCTGACACCGCCAGATTGATTCCGGCCAGCACCCCGGTGGCCACCCGGGGCAAACGGAATTCCAGCAGAATCGACCGGGCCATGGCACTGCCGCCCCCGCTCAGGGTGGCGAGGCTGTCCGCCAGCGGCACATCGGCAACCCCCAGCAGAACCGCCAGCGGCAGCGACAGGGCGACCGCCAGCAGACATCCGGCCAGCAGCAGTCCGGCGGAACGGGGCCGGGCAGAGAGTGACGCGGCCATCCTCACCCCTCCTCTTTCGACGTGATACGGTGATTGCGGACCAGATGCAGGAACACCGGGCCGCCGATCAGCGCCGCAACGATGCTGACCGGAAGCTCCCGCGGCAGCACCACGGTGCGGGCCACCAGATCAGCCGCCACCACCAGCGTCCCGCCCAGCGCGGCGGTCAGCCCGATCAGCCAGCCGGGGCCGGGGGGATGCAACAGCCGGGCGATATGCGGCGACGCCAGCCCGACGAAGGCAACATGCCCGGCCACCGGTGCCACCCCGGCCACCGGCAGCACCGCCAGCAGCAGCAGCAGCGGTTTCCAGAACGCCAGAGACAGCCCCATTCCGGCCGCTGCCTGCTCGCTGAGGGAAAACAGGGAAATCGCCCGCAGGCAGGCCAGCGCCCCGCCGGTTCCGATCACCACCCATGGCAGCATCGACAGCAGCTTCGGCCACGAAGCCCCCTGAAATCCCCCCGACAGCCAGAAGAACAGCGATGCCGCCTGCGGCCCGCTGAGCAGGATCAGATAGGTTGTCACCGCCCCCAGAAACAACGCCACGCTGATGCCGCCCAGGGCCAGCCGCATCGGGCGGGCCCCGCTGCCGGCAATCCACGCGGTGGTCAGTGCGGCGGCCAGCCCTCCGGCCAGCCCGATCCCCGGGTAATAGGCCGAAGAGACGCCCGGCAACAGCAGGAAGCACAGCAGGATCGCCGTCACCGCCCCGGAGGTGACCCCGGTCAGCCCCGGCCCGGCCAGCGGATTCCGGGTCAGGATCTGCAACAGCAGGCCGGAGACCGCCAGCCCGGCCCCGCCGACAAAGGCTGATACGCTGCGCGGAAGCCGCAGGGTCCACACCAGCACCGCCTCAAGGCTGTCGTCGGGATGCAGCAGAACGGCGGGCAGCACCTCCGGCCGCAGGGGACGGCTGCCCAGCAGCAGCCCCCAGACGCCGAGAAGGACCGACACCAGCAGCAGCGCGGCAATCAGCCCGCCGGATGTGAGGGAACGTCGCACCGGCGGCTACTTCCGGACCGAGGCAGGGATCAGCGTGGCGGCCTCAGCCTTGATATCAACCGCCGGAAACAGGTCGGGATACAGGAAGTGGGCCGCCTGCCGCAGGATCAGCTCGCGGGCCACCGGGCCGTTCGGTTCCACCCATTCATCGCCGACATAATGGACCCGGCCAGCCTTGACGGCGGACAGCCGGTTCCAGATCGGGTTGGCCTGATGCGGGCGTTCCGGGCCGGAATCATAGACAAAGATCACCTCCGGATCCTTTTCCAGCATCGCCTCCAGACTCATCTCCATCCCGAAGCGCCCGCCCTGCACCATCGGCCCGGCGATGTTCTCCCCGCCCAGCCGGGTGGCGATCCACGCCGCCATGTTCTCGGTGTGGAAGGTGAACGGCGTGTTGCCTGCCCACATGATCTGGAAGCGCGGATGCCGGTCCTTCGGGGCTCTGGCGGCGTAATCCTCCAGCCGCCGGCGGAAGGCATCATTCAGCTCCTGCCCGCGCTGCGGCTGACCGAACAGGGTGGCCAGCTGCTCCACTTCCGTGAAGCTCTCGCTGTACAGTTCCATGTTGTAGGCAAGGTACGGGGCGATTTTGTCCAGCTGGGCGGCGTTGCCCTGCGTGTAACGCCGCATGGCGACGATCAGGTCCGGCCCGGTTTCGGCCAGAAGTTCCAGATTGGGTTTGGCCCGCTGGCCGATCTTCTTCATACCGGCCGTCAGGCCGAGCAGATAGTCCGGCTCCCGCCCGGCGGTCATGTATGTGGTCGCCACCGGCATCACCCCGACCGCCAGCGCCACATCGGCGGCAAGGTAGGAAATGGCGGCAATCCGCTGCGGCCGGGCGGGAACCTGCACGCTGACACCCCGGTCATCGGTCACGGTGCGGGCCGTGGCGTCTTGCGCCTGCGCAGGCCCGGCCATCAGGGCGGGCAGCATCCCGAGTGCGAGGCCGATGACCGGCAGGGTTACGGTCCTGATCATGTCGATACGCTTCCTTTGGAGAGAGGCCTGTCCGGAGGGTCTTTTCAGAAAAAAAAACGGGGGGTTCTATGCGGTCCGGTCATGGGCCGGGCCGGTCAGCCCATGAAGATCGAGAAGAAAGCGCCGCCACAGCAGCAGGCTGGTGGCACCGAAGCCAAGGCACAGCCCGGACCAGACGCCATAGCCGTTCAGCCCGAGGGGATAGGCACACAGCGCCATGGCGGGAACCCCGATCAACCAGTACCCGACCAGAGTGTTGTTCAGCCCGGCTTTGGTATTGCCCAATCCCCGCAGCAGGCCGACGCAGATGTTCTGCGACCCCTTGAAATACTGATGCGCAACGGCAAACCACAGCAGGGTTGCCGCCATCGCGGTCACCGCCGGATCGGCTTCCGCCCCCAGAAAGGGCCGCAACACCACCGACGGGACCAGTGCATACAGCAGAGCCACCGCCGTCATGATCGCCATCCCGAGGCCGAGAGCCTGCCAGGCAACCGGGGCCACGGCCTGCGCCTCCCCCCTGCCAAGGGCGCGGCTGACCAGAATCGAGGCCCCCTGCGACAGACCGATGTTGACCTGATAGACGATATAGGCCAGCTGGTTGACGATGTTGGAGGCCGCCAGCGCCACCGCCCCGAAGCTGCCCATGAACAGGCTGGCGATCGACGTGATGGCCGCCTCCGAGCCGTAAGTCAGGGCGATCGGGGTTCCCATCCGGGTAATGGTAAGCACCCTTCCCCGGTCCGCCCGCCACAGATCCAGCGCCACCAATGGCCCCAGCACCGGATCCCGCCGGACCGTGCGCAGATACACCAGAAACGTCCAGACCTGCACCAGCGTTGTCGACAGCCCGATCCCGGCAAGGCCAAGCTGCGGCAGCCCCAGCCAGCCGTAGATAAAAACCGCATTCAGCAGGCCATTGACCGCAATGGACAGCAGCGTCACCCGCAGCAGCGATCCGGCCCGGCGCATCCCCACCGCAAACTGCCGCAGCACATTCAGCCACAGCATCGGCAGCAGGCCGGGGGCAAGGGTCAGCATGACCGCGCGGGCCTGCACCGAGACCTCCGGGGTCTGCGCCAGCAGGGGCAGCAGCAGACTGAGCCCGGCCAGCAGAAGCGCCGCCGCCGCGCCGGTCAACGTCGCAACCAGCAGCGCCGCCCGCAGCAGGGCCTGCACATCGGCACGGGCGAGATCATCCCCCGCCGCCGCTCCGGCCCGCTTTTCCCCGCGCCCGGCGGCAGCGGCAACCAGATTGCCGACGCCGGTCACCATCCCCACACCCATCGTCCGCAGCTGGTTATACAGCAGCATGGCCAGCCCACCGGCGGCCACCGCCTGCACCCCCAGCAACCCCATCATCAGCAGATCCGTACTGGTCAGGGCAACCTGCGCAAACTGAATTCCGGCAATCGGTGCTGACAGGGCAATCAGATCACGGTATGCAGAAAAGCGTGGCGGCATCAGATCTTCATCCTTAATTTTGCACAGAGTTCATAAATTAATTATCCATCATCAATAAAATGCCTGTTAATTAATAAATTAGAACACCATCTATTGAATTTTATTTCAAATATTTAACATAACGATCAATTAATATTATTATATTGTTTACTTAACTGGCTCCTCTTTTTCCGCCAGCCATCTAGCCCCGGAGCAGCCCCAGAGTCAATAATGATTCTCAATATCAATAAATGCTGATACCAGCCCCTTCCACCGGGAAAATCCGGTGAGACTCAAAACGGGCCGCCCCTTCATCGGGGGCAGCCCGTCTTCATTCCACTCTGGCAGAAACTGGCAGGGCGTCAGGTCTCCATCATGACCTGACACAGAAAGACCATGGCGGCGGGCCTCCGCCCGCTTGTATGTTTAGCCCCTCAGACAGCGGGCGGCCGCATCCGTGCCCTTGCCTCACGTTCGCATGGGCGGGCGGGCCCTCAATGGGCCAGTCGCTGCGCTCCGTTTTTTTGTTTGGCATCAGGCGGAGAACGCCCGGTCTTCCCCTCAGGCGGAGAACGCCCGGTCTTCCCCTCAGGCGTAAAACGCCACTGGCGGCTTGCCGGGGAAAACCTCCCGCAGGCCCTGATCGGTCAGGCCGAGTTTTTGCAGGATCCGTTCCGACCCAATATTCCCGGGGGTGACGATGGCGACGATGCGCGGCAGGCCGAACACCGTCAGCGCCAGATCGCGGCAGGCCAGAGCCGCCTCGCTGGTGTAGCCCTGCCCTTCGTACTCCGCCAGCAGGGCATAGCCGATTTCCACATCGTCCATGCCATTGCGCCGCAGCAGACCGCAGATGCCCACCGGCAGGCCATCGGCCCGGCGCTCCATCCGCCACATGCCAAAGCCATGCACGGCGTAAGAGTCCAGCGGGCCGGTGCGCAGATTGGTCACGGCGTCATCCAGCGTCCGCACCCCCTTATCGCCGATATTGGCGATAAAACCCGGCTCGTTCAGCAGCCGCAGCATGAAGGCGGCGTCGCCTTCGGTCAGGCGGCGCAGGCGCAGGCGGGCCGTTTCGGCGACCACAAGACCGTCCACAGTTCCCCCTGCCATCAGATGTCCAGATCCTTCACAAACTGGGCATGGGCCTGAATGTACTGGAAGCGCAGCTCCGCCTTGCGGCCCATCAGCTGCTCCACCAGACTGGCGGTGGCGTGGTAATCCTCCACCTCCTCCTCGGTGCGGCGGTTGGGCAGCATCACCCGCAGCAGGGTGCGGGTGGCCGGGCTCATGGTGGTTTCCTTCAGCTGGGCCGGGGGCATTTCGCCCAACCCTTTGAAGCGGCTGACATCGACCTTGCCGCGCCCGCTGAAGTCGGTGCGCATCAGCTGGTCCTTGTGGGCATCGTCGCGGGCGTACTGGCTTTTGCCGCCCTGCACCAGCCGGTACAGCGGCGGCAGGGCCAGATACAGCCGCCCGGCTTCGATCAGCGGCTGCATTTCGCGGTAGAAGAAGGTCATCAGCAGACTGGCGATATGCGCGCCGTCAACGTCGGCGTCGGTCATGATGATGATTTTTTCATAGCGCAGCTTGTCCAGCTCGAAGTGGTCGCGCACGCCGCAGCCCAGCGCCTCCACCAGATCCTTCAGCTCCTGATTGGCGCGCAGCTTGTCATCCGATGCCGAGGCAACGTTGAGGATCTTGCCGCGCAGCGGCAGGATCGCCTGCGTCTCGCGGTTGCGGGCCTGCTTGGCGGAGCCGCCCGCCGAGTCCCCTTCGACGATGAACAGTTCGGTGCCTTCGGCGATGGAGCGGGAGCAGTCGGCCAGCTTACCCGGCAGGCGCAGGCGCTTGGTCGCCGATTTGCGCGACAGGTCCTTGCTCTGCTTGCGGCGCAGGCGTTCCTCCATGCGGTCAACCAGATGGCCGAGCAGCATGTTGGCGGCATCCGGGGCACCGGTCAGCCAGTGGTCGAAGTGGTCACGCACCGCCTGTTCCACCAGCCGGGTGGCTTCGGCGCTGGCCAGCCTTTCCTTGGTCTGGCCCTGAAACTGTGGCTCGCGGATGAACAGCGACAGCATCACGCAGGCCCCGCCGGTGACGTCTTCCGCCGTCAGACCGGCGGCCTTCTTGTTGTTCACCAGCTCGGCATAGGCGCGGATGCTTTTGGTCAGGGCGTTGCGCAGGCCCTGTTCATGGGTGCCGCCTTCCGGGGTCGGCACGGTGTTGACGTAGGAGGAGAAGAACGCCTCCTGATCCTCCGGCCAGCACACCGCCCATTCGACGCTGCCCATGTCATCGGCCAGCGCCCCGGATCCGGCGTAGACGCTGGACACCGTCGCCCGGTCCTTGAGGATGGTGGCGAGGAAGTCTTCCAGACCGTTGGGGAAGTGCAGTTCATCCTGCGCCGGAATCCCGTCCAGACCATCCAGCAGCACCGGATCACAGGACCAGCGGATTTTCACCCCCCGGAACAGATAGGCCTTCGACCGCGCCATCCGGTACAGGGTGGCGGGCTTGAAGCGGGCGCGGGGGCCGAAAATCTCCGGGTCCGGGCGGAAGCGCACCAGCGTGCCGCGCCGGTTATGGACCGCGCCAAGGTTCTCCAGCCCGCCCTGCGGCAGCCCGCGCGAGAAGGCCTGACGGTACAGGGTGCGGTCGCGGGCGACCTCCACCACCATGGTTTCCGACAGGGCGTTGACCACCGACGACCCGACGCCGTGCAGACCGCCGGACACCTTGTAGGCATCGCCGCCGAACTTGCCGCCGGAATGCAGGGTGGTCAAAATCACCTCCAGCGCCGACTTGTCGGGGTACTTGGGGTGCGGATCCACCGGAATGCCGCGCCCGTTATCGCGGATCGACACCGACCCATCGACATGCAGGTCAAGGTCGATGAACGAGGCATGGCCCGCCACCGCCTCGTCCATGGCGTTATCGAGGATTTCCGCCACCAGATGGTGCAGCGCCTTTTCATCGGTGCCGCCGATATACATGCCGGGGCGCTTGCGCACCGGCTCCAGCCCTTCGAGGACCTCGATATCCTTGGCGGTATAGCCGGTGGACTTGGGGGCGAGATTTTCGAAAAGATCGGACATGGACGCGGGAACGCTCGCTGCTGGACACAGGGGGACAGGGCCGGATCGCAGGCACACCGACAGGATAAGACCGCAGAAATCTGCATGGCACCTATCGGAAAACCCGGTCTGGGCAACCCGGCGTCAGGGATACTATATCAGTCGGGCTGAGAAAACAGCCGAATCCCCGCGATCGCCACGGGGGTTTTCCGTCCCGCCCGTTAAGTTCTGTGGTCTGATCCCGCCGCCGATGCCATATTCATCCCCTGATCTCCGTATCGCCAGCTACCCCCGGCCCGACTGCGCGCCGGAGCGGCCCGGCGGTTCCGCCCCTTCCCCCGCCGCGAAAGGACTCCCCATGACCGCCGAAACCACCCCCGGCCCGATCGGCGAAATCTCCATCCGCACTCTGGCGATGCCCGCCGACACCAACCCGTCAGGCGATATTTTCGGCGGCTGGCTGATGGCGCAGATGGATATCGCCGGGGGCACCTTCGCCCGCTTCAAGGCCAAAGGCCGCGTCGCCACCGTGGCCGTCGATGGCTTCACCTTCCACAAGCCGGTGATGGTCGGGGATGAGCTGACCTGTTACTGCCGCGAAGCCAGACGGGGCCGCACCTCCCTCGCCGTGCATGTCGAAGCCTGGGTCCGCCGGGGCGACAGCGACATCCACGAAAAAGTCACCGAAGGGCTGTTCACCTTCGTCGCCATCGACGAAAACCGTAAGTCACGGCCGATTGAATGAGACTTTAGGGAAAATCGCGGATGTCCGCCCGCTGCCGGAGGGCTTGATCGGGCTTCCGCCCGAACCCGACTGGGGAGGATCTCCCCAGTCCCCTTTTTCTTTTGGTCAGAACAGCCAAAGAGCAGGGCTGGACGCCTCCCCAGCCCGGCGCACTGCCCTTGACGCAAAAGAAGGCCGTCGGCGAGACACCTGCATCCCACAGCGAGGCTGGCAACCCCCCTGTGGATACCGCCGTGGCCAGTGTCCATCCGGCTTCACGGGGGCAGGTCGGCTCGCCGACAAGGCCAAGGATACCACCGGACGGGGCGGCGTCAATCCGGCCTGTCCAGCCCACTTGCCTGACGCGCCCACGCGGGCGCGGGCGCTCAACGCGCCAGTCGCTGCGCTCCGGGTTTCTGCGCCTCAGGCATCGCTTCATCGGGCTTCCGCCCGAACCCGACTGAGGAGGATCTTCCCAACCCGCTTTTTCTTTTGGTCAGAACAGCAAAAGAAAAACCGGAAGAAGGGCTTGGCAGGCCTGCCTTACACGCCCACCAGAACACTGCGCTGACATAGTCGGAAGCCGTCGGCGAGACACCTGCATCCTTTGAAGAGCTTTCCCGGCCCGTCAAAGATACCGCCGTGTCCAGTGCTCAGCCGGGTTCGCGGGGGCAGATCGGCTCGCCGACAAAAAACACTATACCACCCTTCCGGGTTGAATTCACCCCTACCGTGACGGGTCAGACCGATCTACGCCCCAAACGGACGAACGCACTCAGGCGGCGGGCACGAGCTTCCGCCCGAACCCGACTGGGGAGAATCTCCCCAGACCCCTTTTTCTTTCGAATAGAACAGCAAAAGCGGAGGTTTGGAGGCTTCTGCCTCCAAACGGGTCCGGGCGGTCGCCCGTTCGCGGCAGCGAAAAATACCGCCCCCCAACAGCCCCCCCAACAGACAGCGGGTGGCCCGGAATCAGCCGCCCCAGCTTTCCAGCAGCATGCTCTTGAACCGGGCCGCCGCCGGAGACAGCCGGCCGGTGCGGCGTTCGACGATGCCGATGGTGCGTTCCACCACCGGATCGGTGATCGGGCGGGTGACGATCAACGGATGGTCCGTCTGCGGCGTCGCCAGACGCGGCAGCACTGAAATGCCGATTCCCGCCTCCACCAGCCCCAGCGAGGTGGACAGGTGGTTGACCTCGTAAAACCAGTCCAGCCGCACGTTGGCATGGGCCAGCGCGTTGTCGAGAATCGTCCGGTTGCCGGAATGGCGGCTGACCCCGATCAGCGGATATCCGGCCAGATCCGGCCACGTCAGCGTTTCCCGCGTCGCCAGCGGATGATCGCGGTGGCAGGCCAGCACGAACGGGTCTTCCATCAGCGGCGTGAAGTTCACATCCGGGTCCGAGGACCCCAGCATGGAGATGCCGAACTCGGTCTCGCCGCTGGCGACGCTCTGCAATCCTTCCCGCGCCGACAGATCGAGAATCCGGAAGCGGATCTGCGGATGATGCTCGCGGAACTGCCGGATCACGCGGGGCAGAAAGTAAAAAGCCGCCGTCGGCACACAGGCAATACTGACCAGCCCCTGCTGGCGGTTGCCGGTCTCGTTCATCGACAGCACCGTGGTTTCCAGCTCGTCAATCAGCCGCACCAGCATCGGCTGAAGCTGCCGCCCCACCGCCGACGGGGCCACCCGGCGGGTGGTCCGTTCCAGCAGCGGCGCCCCCAGACTTTCCTCCAGATTCTTGATGCGGCGGCTTAAGGCCGGCTGTGACAGGTGCAGCACCTCTGCCGCCTTGTGAAAGCTGCCGGTTTCCAGCACCGCCAGAAAGGCCCGCAGGTCCAGAATCTCGAAATTGATGCGCATTGGTTATCAATCCTGCTTATTTTTGCATTTCACAAGCGCATTATTGATGCGTATAGAGGAATTAAAGCAGCCACTGAGAACAAAATCAAATCAATCATCCGGAAGTCAGCATGAACGACCTGATCAGAATCCCCTGCGTGCTGATGCGCGGCGGCACCTCCCGCGGGCCGTTTTTTCTGGCGTCAGACCTGCCGCAGGCCCCGGCCGCCCGCGATGCGGTGCTGCTGTCGGTGATGGGGTCCGGCCACCATCTGGAGATCGACGGCATCGGCGGCGGCAATGCGCTGACCAGCAAGGTCGCCATCGTCGGCCCGTCGCGGCGCCCCGGGGCCGATGTCGATTACCTGTTCGCCCAGGTCAAGGTTCTGGAACAGGCGGTCGATACCTCCCCCAACTGCGGCAACATGCTGGCCGCCGTCGGCCCGTTTGCCATCGAGGCCGGACTGGTGCCGGTGCAGGATGGCGTCACCACCCTGCGCATCCACAATGTCAACACCGGCAAGGTGATCGAATCCCGGGTCCTCACCCCCGGCGGCCGGGTGCTGTACGATGGCGACGTGGCGATTTCCGGCGTGCCCGGCACCGCCGCGCCGATCACCCTGACCTTCCTTGACAGTGCCGGATCCAAGACCGGGGCGCTGCTGCCGACCGGGGCCGCCCGCAACACCTTCGACGGCGTCGAGGTCACCTGTCTGGATGCCGCCATGCCGGTGGTGATCCTGCGGGCCGCCGATCTCGGCAAGACCGGGCAGGAAAGCCCGGCGGAACTGAATGCTGACAGCCAGTTCCTGCGCCGTCTGGAATCCATCCGCATTCAGGCCGGGGAAGCCATGGGCATCGCCAATGTGCGCGACCGCGTCATCCCCAAGCCGGTGCTGATTGCCCCCGGCGTGGAGACGGGACAGACTGGTGACAGCCTGATCACCCGATATTTCATGCCCCACGAATGCCATTCGGCCCTGGCGATCACCGGGGCGGTGGCATTGGCCAATGCCTGCGCCACCCCGGGCACGCTGGCGGCGGAAATGACCGCCGTCGCCGCCTTCCCCGCCGAGCTGACCTTCGCCCATGCCACCGGACGGCTGCAACTGACCATCGACCATCCGGCCGGAGCCCCGGCCCCGGTGGTGTCGGTGATCCGCACCGCCCGGCGGCTGTTTGAAGGGGCGGTCTTTGCCAAACCGTCCGTGTGGGAAAAAGCCACCCCGCAGAGGACAGAAAACCGGGACCCAATTCTGCGCAGCATGCCGTAGTCTGAATGATAACCGCTCTAAAGTAATAAACAGGAGGAAATACCATGAAGCTCTGGGCCATCGCGGCCACCGTCGCCGCGTTCCTGACCGCCGCCCCGATGACACAGGCCGCCGAGCCGGTGCGGATCGGCGTCGGATCCTTTAACCTCAACAACCTGCCGTTCCCGCTGGCTGTCGGCCTTGGCTACTACGCCGAGGAAGGGCTGGACGTGACGATGGAAAACTTCGCCGCCGGGGGCTCAAAGGCCTTGCAGGCGCTGGTGTCGGGGTCGGTCGATGTCGGCGTCGGCTTCTACGACCACACCATTCAGATGCAGTCGGTGCGCAAGGAAGTGGTTTCCGTGGCGCTGCTGGCCCACAATTCCGGGCTGGTGCTGGCCGGGCCGCCGAACACCCGCTTCGATCCGGCCAAGCCGGAAACCATCAAGGGGCTGAACGTCGGCATCACCGCGCCGGGGTCGTCGTCGGACTTCTTCATCCGCTATTACCTGAAGCGCCATGGCCTGAACCCGTCGGACATCGGCATCATCGGTGTCGGCTCCGGCCCCACCGCCGTGGTGGCGCTGGAACAGGGCAAGATCGACCTGCTGGTCAACTATGATCCGGCGGCGACCATCCTGACCGAACGCAAGATCGGCAAGATCCTGATCGACGGCCGCTCTGCCGCCGGGGCCACCGATATTTACGGCGGCCTGTACCCGACCTCCACCCTGTATGTCACCGGTGCCACCCTGAAGGCCAAGCCGGAGATGATCCAGAAGGCGGTCAACGCCACCGTCCGCGCCATGCTGTGGGCCCAGACCCATTCCGCCGAGGAGATCATGGCCAAGCTGCCCGCCAGCTTTGTGCCGGAAGATAAGGAAGGCTATGCGCAGGCGATCCGCAATGCCATGCCGATCCTGTCGCCCGATGGCCTGTTTGACCCCAAGACCCTTCAGGTGCCGCTGGACGTGCTGTCCGCCTTCAACCCGCAGGTCGCCGGGGCCACCATTGACCTGAGCAAGACCTACACCAATGCCTTCGTCGAAAAGGCCCTGGCCCAGTACCGCAAATAAAAGCAACGTTCCACAGGGAGAACAGCCGTGAGCGCATACCCCCGCCCCGTGGCGGCCGACGCCACCACGCCCCGCCCGCTGAACAGTCAGCCGAAGGTCAGGATCGACAACGTCACCATGTCGTTCGGTGCCTTCACCGCCGTGCGGGATGTTAACCTGACCGTCGCCGACGGGGAGTTCCTTGCCATTGTCGGCCCGACCGGCTGCGGCAAGTCCACCATCCTCAACGCCATCGCCGGTCTGCTGAAGCCGACGAAGGGGTCGATCACGCTGGCGGGCAAGCCGGTGAACGGGGTCAGCCACGATGTCGGCTACCTGTTCCAGCAGGATGCCCTGCTGCCGTGGAAGACGGTGGAGCAAAATGTGGAGCTGGGGTTGCAGTTCCGTGGTGTTGCCCCTGATGAACGGGCGCGGCAGTCCCGCGCCTGGCTGGAAAAGGTCGGCCTGAAAGGGTTTGAGAAGCGCTATCCGCATCAGCTTTCCGGCGGGCAGAAGAAGCGTGTGCAGCTGGCACAGGCCCTGATCGTCAATCCGGAAGTGATCCTGATGGACGAGCCGTTCTCGGCGCTGGACATCCACACCCGCCACCTGATGCAGAGCGAGCTGCTGCGCCTGTGGCAGGAAAACCGCAAGTCGGTGGTGCTGATCACCCACGATCTGGAAGAAGCCATTTCGCTGGGCGACCGGGTGGTGGTGCTGGCGGCCGGTCCGGCCAGTACGGTGGTTGACAGCTTCAGCGTTGACCTGCCCCGCCCGCGCAACGTGGCGGAAATCATGATGGACCCGCAGTTCATGGACCTGTACCGCAAGATCTGGTCCAGCCTGAAGACCGAAGTGGAGAAAAGCTATGCTCAACATCCGTGACCGGATGATCCAGCTGCTGCTGGTGGTGGTCCTGTTCGGCGGCTGGGAACTGGGGGTCAAGGCCGGGATGATTGACCCGTTCTTCTTCCCGTCGCCGCTGTCAATCGGTGGCAAGGTGGTGGAATGGGTCTCTGACACCTCCTTCTACCGCCACCTGAACATCACCGTGCTGGAAACGGTGCTGGGCTATGTGGTCGGCACCCTGCTGGGGGTGGTGATCGGGGTGTGGCTGGGGCTGGCCCGCCGGGCGGCGCGCATCCTTGACCCGTTCATCAAGGCGATCAATGCCATCCCCCGCGTGGTTCTCGCCCCGGTGTTCGTGCTGTGGCTGGGCCTTGGCCTGTGGTCGAAGGTGGCGCTGGCGGTCACGCTGGTGTTCTTCATCACCTTCTTCAACGCCCTTCAGGGGGTGCGGGAAGTCAACCCGGTGATCCTGTCCAACTCCCGCATTCTCGGGGCCAGCCGGTTTGATATGCTGCGCCATGTCTACCTTCCGGCGGCGGCAACGTGGATCCTGTCCTCGCTGCGCACCTCGGTCGGCTTTGCCGTCGTCGGCGCGATCATCGGCGAATACCTCGGGTCCTCCGCCGGTCTCGGCCACCTGATCGCCCAGTCGGAAGGCAACTTCGATGCGGTCGGCGTGTTCGCCGGGATTGTGGTGCTGGCAATCTTCGTGCTGGTGATTGATACCCTGCTGACCTGGCTGGAAGGCCGCCTGATCACCTGGAAGCCGAAGGACGGGCAGGAACGCCCGGCATAAGGCCCTCCACAATCCTGCTTAAAAAGCGGTCCATCTCCTTAACAAAGGGATGGGCCGCTTTTTCTATTGGCCCTCCCTGCGGCCCAGCAGAAAGCGCCGGGCGGCCTCCAGATGCTGTTCCAGTGCCGCTACCGCCGCCTCCGCCTGCCCGTTGACCGCCGCCTGCACGATGGCCGCGTGGTGGGCCAGCCAGTCCGGGGTGGCCTGCGTCAGGGTATCGTAACAGGCGATATGGACCAGACACAGGCGGCGCAGTTCCTCCGCCATCGCCAGTTGGCGCGGACGGTTGGCCGGGGCATAGAGGGTTTTGTGGAAAAACCAGTCGCCATCCGCCCAGCCGGGGCGTCCGGCCTCAAGGTCTGATTTGCGCAGGGCATAACCGACCTCTGCCGCATAGTCCGGCCCCGCCGCCTGCACCGCCCGCCGCAGCAGGTCGCCTTCCAGCAGAATCCGCAGATCATACACCTCCGTCAGCTCCGGCACCGACAGGCGGATCACCTGCGCCCCCTTGCCGGGAATCACCGTCACCAGCCGGTCCTGCGCCAGTTGCTGGAAAGCATCGCGCACCGGAATGCGGCTGACGCCATAACGTTCCGCCGTTTCCGTCTGTGACAGCACGGTGCCGGGGGGCAGCCGCCCGGCCAGAATTTCCTGCCGCAGAAGATCCGCCAAAGACATCTTGCTCTCCGCCCTGACTCCGTATACGCGTATACATGGCTTACATCAGCGGCTCTGGCAAGGACAGGATCATGGCCCACACCTACACCTCGCGTATTCTCTGGACCGGCAACCGCGGCGACGGCACCGCCCATTACCGCGCCTATGACCGCACATGGGATATCGCCGTGCCGGGCAAGCCGGTGGTCAGCTGCTCCAACGATCCGCTGCTGGGCGGCGATCCGGCGAAGATGAACCCGGAGGATCTGCTGATCTCCGCCCTCTCCGCCTGCCATATGCTGTGGTATCTGCACTACGCGGCGGACGCGAAGATCACCGTCACCGCCTATGAGGACACCCCGACCGCCACCGGCGTGGTGGAAGCAGGCGGGGCCGGGCGCTTTACCGAAGCCACCCTGCGCCCGAAGATCACCGTGCTGCCGGGCACCGACCTTGCGGCGGCGGAGGCAATCCATCACCGCATCCACAGTGTGTGCTTCATCGCCCGGTCAGTGAACTTTCCGGTGTCCTATGCGCCGGAATTTGTGGTGCCCGAGTTTGTGGGGACCAAGGGCGGGTAACCCCATCAATCATCGTCATACACCCCCTGCTCCGCCCCACGGTGGCAGGCGGCACAGTTGGATTTGGTGACCACACCCGGCTTCTGCCAGCGCGACGGAGCAAAGTCGTGCTCATGGGTGAACCACCGGGCTTCGGTGATCCGCTGCGGGGTGGCATCAGGGGCGCGGCGGTCGCGCCCGGCCCCGGCCACCAGCACGGCGCGGATGTGGGCCACCTTATCCGGCGGCAGGCTGGCATCGTCGCCGAAGTGGTCGGACAGGGTATCCATCATCCGCTCCCACGACCGGGCCGGAAGCAGCGCCGGTTGAAACGCCATGTGGCAGGTGCCGCATTCGGCCCGGGTCAGCGCATCGGTCAGCGGCGGCACCCGGTCCGGCCCCGCCCATGCCGGAAGCACCGGAAACGCCAGAACGGCAGCGGCCAGAGCGACAGAGGGAAAAAGAAATGTGCGCATGATGTCACTGCCCCATCAGGAAGGTGATGTAGTCGCCTTTTTCCTGCGCGGTGCAGGCGCGGTTGAGGACGGTTTTACAATCCCGGCTGAACTGCTTTTCCACCCGGTCGGCATCGGTGAAACGGTCCGGGGTGGCCGAGACCGCCACCGGATCAATCGCCCGCCCGGTCTTGGCATTCTGCCCCGGCTGGCGCGGGTTGGCGGTGTGGCAGCTGGTGCAGCCGGTGATGCGCGGATCACTGCCCGCCACCACGCTGCGGTACAGGGCCTCGCCCCGGGCCGCATCAAAACCGGTGAAGCCGGGGATCTCCGCCTGATAGGTCTTCAGGATCGCCTGCCGGGCGGCAGCGCCCTCCGCCGCCAGCGCCGGAGAGACGGCAGTCAGCAGGGCAGCGGCAATAAACAGCGCGGTTTTCATCATTTCATCCCCCACAGAGACGCACGGATCCGACGGATCTGGGTCAAGACCCAAGGCCGCCCGCCATACTGGTAAAACACAAAGGCGATATGCGCGAAGATCACCGCCAGCGTGATATCGCTGGCCGCTTCGTGCGGATGTTCCATCCACGTCACCCAGTCGGCGATGGCTCCGCTGGCCGCCGTCGCCGCCACCGTCGCCAGCAGCGCCAGTGCCAGACCGGCGAACAGCGGATTCCGGCCCCGGCGGATCGCCAGCCAGTCCCACACCTGCGCCCGGCTCAGCTTCGGCCAGCCGAGCAGGCTGTCCGCCGGGCTGAACGCTGCGATCAGCCCCCGAACCATCAGGGCCGCCAGAACCACATAGCCGGAGAACTGATGCAGGGCGTAGGTGTTCTCGTCCCCCGTCGCCCATGCCACCACAAAGCCCCCGGCCAGCACGGCGTGCCACAACCGCAGCACTGCAATCTGAGTTGATCTTTTTTTCAGCCCCTCAGACGCCGGGCGCGGACGTCCGTCCGCTTGGCTCACGCGCGAATGGTCGCGCGGGCGCTCAACGCGCCAGTCGGCCCCAGCCGGGGCCTCCGATTTCAGCCCACCCCGCGCCGGGCGCGGTGTGCTCAACGGCGGGGTTTCTGTCTGTGTCACCGCAGTCATCAGTCGTCTCCCTCCGTCAAGGCCGACGCCATCTGCGTCAGTCCGCTGGACACGGTGGGGGCCCGCATCAGGGCATATCCCGCCGACAGAACGGCAATGACGACTGTCGCCGCCATTCCCTGAAGAATCATTTTTTTCAACATGATGCATCCTACCCATTCAAGGTGCTTCATATTGAATATGTATTTTTCATGATGAATAGGGGCTGAAGTCCCCGTTCAGGCTACGGTTTTGCTGCACCCGCGCAAAAGGCGAAACGCAGCGCATAAAAAGAAACCGCTCCGAAAAAATGGTTGCATGGGAAACCATTTTACCGTCCCCTGTTTATAAGCCTTCCACGCTGTGCCAGCCCGGTTGCCACCGCTGCGGCGCAGACAATGACGGAAGGTAAAAGGAAACGACCAAACCGGGAGATCCCCTGCCATGACCCGCCCCACCACGACCCGCTTTCGGACCGGGCTGCGCCGCGCCCTGCTCTGCCTGTCGGCCCTGACCGTCCCCGCCCTTGCCACCCTGCCCGCGCAGGCCGCCGACATCACCCTGAAGATCAGCCATTACCTGCCCGACAAGCACGGCATCCACACCGACTTCCTCGAACCGTGGGCGCGGGAGCTGGAAGCCAAAACCAACGGCAAGGTGGCGGTGGAAATCCTGCCCGGCCCCAGTGCCTTCGGGAATGTCGCCAAGCAGATGGATCAGGTGAAGGCCGGGGTCGTCGATATGGCCAACGGTCTGGCCGGAATGCCGCGCGGCCGCCTGCCGCGCACCTCGATCATGGATATGCCGTTCCTCGCCAAGACCGCCGACGGTGCCACCCGCACCCTGTGGGACCTGCATAAGGAAGGCCTGCTGGCCGATGAGTACAAGGGTGTCAAGCCGCTGGCCCTGTACTGCCACAACGCCGGGCTGATCCACACCACCGATAAGCCGGTACGCAGCCCCGATGACATGAAGGGCCTGCGCCTGCGCACCCCGTCCCCGGCGATTTCCGAAGCCGTCACCGCCCTTGGCGGCACCCCGGTCGGCCTGCCCCCGGCAGAAGTGTATGAAAGCCTGCAAAAGAAGGTGCTGGACGGCACCATCTTCACCTGGGATGCGGTCGGAGCCTTCCGCCTGAACGAAGTGGTCAAGTACCACACCGACGCCCGCACCTACACCACCTGCTTCTTCTTCGTGATGAACGAGAAGAAGTACCAGAGCCTGCCCGCCGATGTCCGCACCGCCCTTGATTCCATCAGCGGCGATGCGCTGATCCCCAAGTTCGGCCCGTGGTGGGACAAGTGGGATGCCCGTGGCATGGACGACGCCAAGGCCAAGGGCCACGAGATCATCACCCTGACCGATGCCGAACGGCAGGCCTTCGCCGACCGCCTGAAGCCGATGGCCGAGGCCTGGATTGCCAAACTGGCGAAGGACGACAACGTGCCCAACGCCGCCGCCATCTATGGCCGCGCCAAGGCGCTGGTCGCCAAATACGAACAGCGCTGACCGCGCCGGGCCTGCCACCATGCTGACCTGTCTGTTCACCGTCACCGACCGCGCCCTGCGGTCGGTGGCCTTTGCCGGGCTGGGGCTGATGGGCCTTGCCGTCACCGTCACGCTGGCTGATATCGCCCTGCGCGGCAGCGTCGGCCAGTCGATCCGTGGCACCGTCGATATCACCCAGCTCGGTCTGGTCATCTGCGCGGCACTGGTGATCCCCTTCGCCTTCCTCCGCGATGCCCATGTGCGGGTCGATCTCGGCGTGTCGCTGATTCCGCCGCGCCTGCGCCACGGGCTGGATGGCTTTGGCGCGCTGCTGGGGGCGGTGCTGATGGCCGCCATCCTGTGGGCAGGCAGCGGCACCGCCTTGCAGGCGCTGGACTACGGCGACCAGTCGCAGACCATCGGCATCCCCATGGTCCTGTACTGGATCTTCTTTCTGGCCGGGGCGGCGCTGTCGGTGCTGGCCTGCCTGCTGCCGGCGGCGCGGGATCTGGCGATTGCCGCCGGACGGATCCCCGCCCCGTCCCGTTCTCAGGATATGCTGTCATGAGCCTGTGGCCCGGACTTCTCGGCTTTGCCGCCGTACTCGCCCTGATCGGCCTGCGGGTGCCGGTCGCCGTCGCCATGGGCATCACCGGGGCGGTGGGCCTGTGGATCCTCAACGGGTTTGACACCGCGTGGTTCCTGCTCGGCAACCAGCCCTTTGAATCGGTGTTCCCCTATGGCCTGTCGGTGGTGCCGCTGTTCATCGCCATGGGCATCTTCGCCGCCCGGGCCGGGCTGTCGCGCACCCTCTATGAAGGTGTCTATGCCTTCATCGGCCACTGGCGCGGCGGGCTGGCGATGGCCACCATCGGGGCCTGTGCCGCCTTCGGGGCGATCTGCGGATCTTCGCTGGCCACCGCCGCCACCATGTCGAAGGTGGCGATGCCGGAAATGCGGCGGCGCGGCTATGATGACCGTCTCGCCTCCGCCTCCGTCGCCGCCGGGGGCACGCTGGGCATCCTGATCCCGCCGTCGCTGATCATGATCATTTACGCCCTGCTGACCGAACAGTCGATCGGCGCGCTGTTTGCCGCCGCCCTGCTGCCCGGCATCCTCGGCACCGCCCTCTACATGGCAGCCATTGCCGTGCAGGTGGCGCGGCGGCCGGAGCTTGGCCCGGCCGGTGACCGCCTGAGCTGGGGCCAGCGCCTGCGCGCCGTGATGCGGGTGTGGGATGTGACCCTGCTGTTTGTCACCGTCATCGGCGGCATCTATGCCGGGGTGTTCTCCCCCACCGAGGCCGCCGCCGTCGGCGCCTTCGGGGCACTGCTGTTCGCCGCCCTGCGCCGCCAGCTTGACCGCGCCGCCCTGTCGCAGGCCCTGACCGAAACCGCCACCACATCGGGCATGATCTTCCTGATCATGATCGGGGCCACCCTGTTCAACAGCTTCATCGAGGCCACCGCCCTGCCGCAGACACTGGTCGGGCACCTGAACAGCCTCGCCCTGCCGCCACTGGGCGTGATGCTGATGCTGCTGGTGTTCTACTTCATCCTCGGCTGCTTCATGGACAGCCTGTCGATGGTGCTGCTGACCGTACCGGTGGTGGTGCCGATCATCCTCGCACAGGGCTACGACCCGGTGTGGTTCGGCATCGTGCTGGTGACGGTGGTGGAGGTCGGCCTGATCACCCCGCCGATCGGCATGAACCTGTTCGTCATTCAGGGCACCACCCCGGGGCTGGCCCTGTCCACCGTCGCCCGGGGCATCCTGCCCTTCGTGGCGGCAGACGCCGTGCGCATCGCCGTCCTGCTCGCCTTCCCCGCCCTGTGCCTGTGGCTGCCGAAGGCGCTGGGGTTTTAAAGACCGGAAAATGGGACCCGTGGGCTTTGCCCACACCCACCAAGGGCCATTGGCCCTTGGATCCCGGTTTTTGGGGGCCATTGGCAAACCCCTTCAGCAGATGAGTGCTGTTATTTCCGCAGGGCTTTGCCCTGCAAACACCAAACCCGGAACCACTCTGGCGCTGCCGGTTTTCTCCCAAAACGAGGTGAAGGAGGCCGCGCCTCCTTCTGGGGCGTGGGGCAAAGCCCCACAGAAGCAAGGCCCCCACAAAAGCGACAGGGCCCGGGGGAGACGCCGGGCCCTGTGCTGACGGGAGACGGGATCAGAAGTAGCTGACCTCCTCCGCCTCCACCGACAGCGGATCGCGGCCACGTTTGGTCAGCCACGAATAGACCGGCGGCACCCGGTCGGCGATGGATTCGACGTGGATGTCGATCAGGCACGGCCCGCCGGTATAGGCGAAGGCTTCGGCCAGCGCCGCATCCAGCTCCGCCGCCGAGGTGGCGGTCCATGCCTTGACGTCGAAGGCCTCGGCAATCGCCTGCCCCCGCGGCGGGGTGAAGTCAACGCTGAAGCACTGGTTATGGCCGCGCAGGCGGTGCAGGCCCTTGATCCAGCCGAAGGTGCCGTTGTTGAACAGCAGCAGAATCGCCGGAACATTCAGCCGCACCAGCGTTTCCAGCTCGCCCACCGTCATGCCGAACGATCCGTCGCCGAACATGCCGATCGGGCGGCGGCCCTTGTCGGCGAACCATGCGCCGACGGTGGCGGGCAGTGCCGAGCCGAGGCCACCGAAGGCGCGGGGAATGGCAAAGCGGGTACGGCGGTCCTTCAGCCGCAGGAAGCGGGTCATGTGCGGGGTCGGGGTTCCGGCATCGGAATAGATGTGCGCCGCCTGCCCGGAGGCCTCCAGCGCTTCGTTAAAGCAGCGCACCGCCCGCTCCGGCCGCAGCGGCACCGCGTCGCTGGACAGCAGCGCCTCGGCATTCTCCCAGAAGGTGGCGCGCAGGGTGTTCAGCTCATCGACCCATGCCTGCGTGCGCTGCGGGTCGTGCGGCGCGGCGGCATCGGCCAGCCGGGCCAGCTGTTGCAGCACCAGCCGGGCATCGCCCTGCACCGACAGCACGTTTTCATAGTTGTTGGCCATGATCTCCGGGTCGATGTCGATCTGGGCCACCCGCTTGTTGAGGGTGATCTTGGGGAAGGTCCAGCCGATCGTCACCACCGAGCCGACGCGGGAGCCGATGAACAGCACGAAATCGGCATGTTCCAGCGCCCAGTTGGCATGCGGATGGAAGCCGTTATCGCCGATCACCCCGACTGCCAGCCGGTGATCATCGGGCATGGTGCCCTGCCCGGTCATGGTGGTGCAGACCGGAATGTTCAGGCGTTCCGCCAGCGCCTGAACCTCCGGCCCGGCGCAGGAGCGGTTGACCCCGCCGCCGGAGACGATCAGCGGCCGGTCGCAGGAGGTCAGCAGCGCCAGCAGCGTATCCAGCTTCTCCGGCGTCGGCAGGGTCGGATAGGCGGGGAAGGTCTTGCATTCCTCTTCCACATGCAGGGAAACCCGGGCCGGATCGACCTCGGCCAGCAGCATGTCTTCCGGGATTTGCAGATGCACCGCCCCCGGCTTGCCGGAGCAGGCGGCGCGGAAGGCGCGGCGGATGATTTCCGGCAGTTTCTCCGGCGTTTTCACCTGCACCGACAGCTTGGTCACCGGCTCAAACAGGCGGGCGCAGTCCAGTTCGGTCAGCACGCCCCGGCCTTCGCCGGGCAGCGGAATGTCGATGGTCAGCAGGATCACCGGCACCGAGGAGGAATTGGATTCCGCCACCGGCGGCAGCGAATACATCGCCCCGGCCCCCGACGGGCATTCAAACACCCCCGGCTTGCTGGTGAAGCGCCCGTAGGCATCGGCCATGTACCCGGCGGAGCGCTCATCGCGCGCCATCACATGGCGGATCTGCCCTTCCCGCCCTTGCAGGGCCTCGTAGAACGGCACATTGGTGTCTCCGGGCACACCGAACACCACCTCTACGCCGTATCCGATCAGCATTTCGACCAGAATATCCGCACCGCGCATCGTCAAACTCCATTGAAAAAAGGCAAGGGGGGAGTCTCCCCGGCCAACCGGGACCGGGGCATCCACAGGTCCATCAGGAAAACAGGGGCGGCGTCAGCGCCGGAAGCGGGCCGCCGCATAGGGGGCCAGCGCCGCATCATCGCCCCCCCCGGCCAGCTGGTCGGCCACCAGCCGCCCGGTCTTCGGGCCGCTGGCGAAACCGACGTGCCCGTGCCCGAAGGCATAGACCACATCGGCACTGCGGGCCGAGCGGCCGATCACCGGCAGGCCATCGGGGGTGGACGGGCGGTGGCCCATCCAGCGGTCATCGGCCACCGGATGGGCCACTGGATGGGTCACTGGGGCCCCTGCCGCCGCCAGCCCGGGATAGGTGGTGACGGCATGGCCGGTCAGGATATCGGCGCGCCGCCAGTCGGGATCCGCCGTCACCGAGGCCAGTTCCACCTGCCCGGACAGGCGCAGCCCGGCGGTGGTCGGGGTATTGGCCATCCGCCCGTCGCTGGGCATCACCGGGTACCGTGGCCCTGCTGCCGGAGTGGTCAGCACGCTGTGATAGCCGCGTTCGGATTCCATCGGCACGCTGTCGCCGCACTGCCGGGCCAGATCGCGTGACCACACGCCCCCGGCCAGCACCGCCCGGTCACAGTCCACCCGTCCGGCATCGGTGCTGACCGCCGCCAGCCGGTCGCCGGAGAACACAAAGCCGGTGGCGGTGGCCGTCAGCAGGGTTGCCCCGCCCGCCTGCGCCGCCGCCGCCAGCGCCGCCACATACTGCCCGGCATCGGTGCAGTGGCCGCCATCGACCGCCAGAACACCGAAGCGGTAATGCGGGGCCAGATCCGGTTCCCGCGCTTCCAGCGCCGCCCGGTCCAGTTCCTGCCAGCGCAGGCCGGTGATGCGGCGCAGGTGCCAGGACAGGGCTTCCGCCTCGAACGCCACCCGGTCGGGGTAGGCATACAGCAGGCCATCCTGCCGGATCAGCTCCGGCACCCCGGCCTGCGCCGCCAGCGCCGCATGGCGGGCCGGGCTGTCCGCCAGCAGCGCCGCCAGCGCCCGGGCGGTGCGCTCCACCCGCCGCACCGTCGATCCGGCCAGGAGAAAGCGCAGCAGCCACGGCAGCAGCCGGGGCAGGAACCGCCAGCGGATCACCAGCGGCCCGCGTGGATTGAGCAGGTATCCCGGCACCTGCTTCCACAGGCCCGGCATCGACATCGGCACCACCGAGGCCGGGCTGATCCAGCAGCCATGGCCGTAACTGGCCGACTGCCGCCCGCCCGGGGGGCCGGGGTCAATCATCGTCACCTGATGGCCATCCCGCACCAGCTCCAGCGCGCAGCTGACACCGACAATTCCCGCACCGATCACCGCGATCCGCATGTTACCTCTTCCCTTCCCGGCCCTTCCCGGCCTGCCCGGATGGATCCGGGGCCGGATCAGGATGCAGCCGGGGGTCCGCGCCCGGCTGTGTGCCGGGCCGGGGGGCCGCAGTCCTGAAAACAATGATGTGAAACAGTCTGTTCCGATAAGGCCGGATCAGGCCAGACCGTTATGAAAATGACTGAGGAACGCCTGCGTCGCCGGATGCGACGGCTGTTCAATCACCTGCCGGGCGTCGCCCTCTTCCACCACGCAGCCATCGCGCATGAACACCACCCGGTCGGCGACATCGCGGGCGAAGGCCATTTCATGCGTGACCAGCAGCATGGTCATACCCTCCGCCGCCAGCGAACGGATCACCGCCAGCACCTCGCCCACCAGTTCGGGGTCGAGGGCGGAGGTCGCTTCGTCAAACAGCATCACGTCGGGTTTCATCGCCAGCGCCCGGGCAATCGCCACCCGCTGCTTCTGGCCACCGGAGAGGCTGTCCGGGCGCATGCCCGCCTTGTCGGCCAGCCCGACCTTGGCCAGCAGGGCCAGCGCCAGTTCCCGCGCTTCGGCCTTCGGGGTGCCCAGCACCGTCACCGGGCCTTCCATCACGTTCTGCTCCACCGTCATATGCGGAAACAGGTTGAACCCCTGAAACACCATGCCGGTGCGGGCACGGAACGCCGCCAGATCGCGGTCACGCGGCAGGGTCTGGGTGCTGGAGAAATCCATGGCATGGTCGCCGACGCGGATATAGCCGCTGTTGGGCACCGTCAGCAGGTTGATGCTGCGCAGCAGGGTGGATTTCCCCGATCCGCTGGGGCCGATCAGGGCGACCACCGCCCCCTTATCAACGGTCAGGGAAATATCTTTAAGAACCTGAAGGGTGCCGAAGGATTTCTGCACCCCGATCAGCTCGATCATCCGGGTGTTGGACATGGGGGTAAAGCCTTCCGGTCAGGCCCGGCGCATCCCGCGCCGGGCAGAAAGTTGGTGGGGCACCGGTGGGTCACCGAAGAGTCACCGGTGAGATCACCGGCTGCCGTCAATGCCCCGGGCGGGCTTCCAGCCGGTGGGCCAGCCGCGTCAGCGGGAACAGGATGGCGAAGTAGATCACCGCAATCATGGTGTAGGTTTCCAGCGGCCGGTAACTGGCCGAGGTGATCAGCTGGCCCTGATACAGCAGGTCCGGCACCGCCAGCACCGACAGCAGCGAGGTGTTCTTCAGTTGCAGCACCGTCTGGTTGACCAGCGGCGGCACCATCCGCCGCAGCGCCTGCGGCAGCACCACCCGGCGCATCAGCTGCGACCGCCGCATGCCCAGCGCCCGCCCGGCATCCCACTGCCCGAGATCGACGGAAATGATCCCGCCACGGATGATCTCGCCGTAGAACGAGGCCCCGTACAGGGTCAGGGTCAGGAACGCCGCCGTCGCCGGGGTCAGCTCCAGCCCGGTCAGCATCGGCAGGGCGTAGTAGCACCACACCAGCTGCACCAGCACCGGCGTACAGCGGAACACCTCGATGAAGGCGGTGACCACCCATGTGGCGGCGCGCAGGTGCGACAGCCGCAGCAGGGCCACCAGACAGCCCACCACCAGCCCCGACACCGCCGTGGCGATGGTGAACCCGATGGTGTACAGCACGCCGACGCCGATCAGCGCCTTGTACTGCAACAGAAATCCGAAATCCCATTGATACTGCATGTCAGTTCCCTTCAACCCCCGCGCCGGAGCGGACGGGGGGAGCCGCCGCCGCGTGCAGCCAGCGGCCCAGAGTCAGAATATCGTAAACCGGCAGGCCGGTGGCCGCCGTCAGCAGCGCCGAAAACGGCGGCAGATTGGTGCATTCCAGCACCAGCGCCCCGATATCGGGGGCGGAGCGGATCAGCCCCTGCGCCGCAGCCAGCAGTTCCGCCGCCAGCGCGGCGCGGTCGTAAGGCTGGCCGCCTTCGATCATGCCATGGAAGGCCCCGCCGCGTGACAGGCCGGTCACCGGGGGCCGCACCGCCACCCCGGCGGCGGCAAAGTGGGCATCACCCAGCGATCCGGCATCATAGGTGATCACCCCGACCCGCCGCCCCGGTGGCAACGTGGCGGCCACCCACGGCACCTGCAACAGGCTGGAGGTCGCCACCGGCAAGGCCAGCCGCGCCGCCAGCACCGGCTGCCGCAGCACCAGAAACCCGCAGGAGGTGGTCAGGGCACAGGCCCCGGCGCGGCGCAGGTCTTCCCCCGCCGCCACAAAGGCCTCCAGCAGCGGGCCATCCTGCCCGTTGACCACCATGCGGGCGGTGGCGCCGCTGACCGTCCGGTACAGCACCGGAAACGGCCAGCTTGCCGCATTGCCGACATCCCCCGGCGGGCGGGGGAAGGCGGTATCGAGCATGATAATGCCCAGCGGTGCGGTCATCGCGCCCCTCTTTTCCTGCGCAACCGGAATCAGAACTGGAGATCCGCCGGGATATCCTGCTTTTCCACCCCGACCAGCTCCAGGCTGGAGGTGATCCACCCGGTGACCACGCCGGAGGAGCGGTTGAATTCCAGCCAGTTATCGACAAAGGTGCGGAAGCGCGGGCTGTCTTCCGCCCGCACCCCGGCGCAGGTCGGCTGCCGGATCTGCGGACCGGGGATCACGATCTTGCCGACAGTGCGGTTCTTCTTCACCGTCACCAGCGACAGCATCGCCACCTGAATCACCGCATCGGCCCGGCCGGACTGCACCGACAGCGTGGCCTCATCCGGGGTCTTCAGGGCCAGCAGGGTGGCCTTCGGCAGCACCCGGCGGGCGAACAGGTCGTGGGTGGAGCCGATATCAACGGCAATCTTCACCTCCGGCCGGTTCATCTCTTCCCACGTTTTCGGCTCAAACCCCGGGCGGGCGATGATGGTGAAGGTGTTCTGCATGATCGGGCGGGTGAATTCCACCACCAGCGCCCGCGACGGCGTCGGGCTGAGACCGAACATGATGTCAATCTTGCCGGACTGAAGATCCAGCACCGCATTGCCCCAGGTGGTTTCGCTGATTTCCAGCTCGGCTTCCATCGCCTTGGCCAGATCCTGCGCCATGCTCATGCAGAAGCCGGACCACGCCCCGGTGGCGATATCCTTGTGGTAATAGGGCTCGGTGCCGACAATGCCCGCCACTTTCAGCTTCTTGGTGCTGCGGATGCGGTCGAAGGTTGAGCCCTGCGGCTGCTGCGCCAGCGCCGGGGCCGAAACCGCCGTCACCGCCGCCCCGGCGGTTGCCGCCGCCACCGCCCCGGTGCCCGCCAGCCCGAGAAGGCTGGCAAATTCTCGCCTGTTCATCATGATGGATCCTCTTGTGCCTGACTGCGTGAGGTCTTCGGGGTATGGGCCGCCGCGCCCGCAGTGTCCTCCCAGATGCCGGGGGTGCGGCGGTAACAGACTGATGTTCCTGAGGATCTTTCCGGCACAGGGCCTGTGTCCGGGGGCTGATCCTGCTGTGCCCCCAGTGTGGCCGGACTGCCCCCTGAAATTAAAACATTGAAAAATCTCTGTTACATGACTTTTAGTCATGATGAGACTTTCCGGACCGGACTCCCCCCATGCGCCGCTATCTGCCGTCCCTGTCTGCCCTGCATGCCTTTGAGGCCGCCGCCCGCTACATGAACTTCACCAAGGCGGCGGATGATCTGGGCCTGACCCAGAGCGGCATCAGCCGCCAGATCAAGAACCTTGAGGATTTTCTGGGGGTTACCCTGTTCCACCGCTCCGGCCCCCGGCTGGTGCTGACCGAGGTGGGGGCCACCTATTACCGCAATCTGGCGCTGGCGCTGGACCGGCTGCACGAAATCTCGATCGACGCGGTGCGCGGCCGCACACTGGATGCGACGCTGATGATCGGCACCCATCCGGTGCTGGGGGCGCACTGGCTGCCTGCCCGGCTGGGATCTTTCATCCGTGCCCATCCGGATATCCCGCTGGAAATCCTGATTGCCACCCCGGAGACGGACTTTGAAACCACCCGCCTTGATCTGGCGATCCTGCGCGGCGGCGGGTCGTGGCTGCATGCCCGGGCGGTGGAGCTGTTTCCCGAATATCTGGCGGTGGTGGCCTCCCCCGGGCTGATCCCGCCGGACCAGCCACAGGCCGCCGGGGCCTTCTGGCAATACCCGATGCTCCAGAATGCCGGACGGTCCACCCTGTGGCTGCACTGGCTGCAACTGATCGGCCACAGCTACACCGGCACCATTCAGGGCAACCGCTTTGCCAACAACAACATGCTGATCAACGCCGCCATCCACGGGCTGGGCATTGCCGTGGTGCCGACCTGCTTTATCGAGAATGAACTGAAACAGGGCCTGCTGCACCTGCCGTTCGGCCCGCCGGTAGCCTCCGGCGATTCTTACTTTGCGGTCTACCCGGAACGGAAGGCGCATCAGGCCAATATCATCCTGATGCGGGACTGGCTGCTGCGGCAGACCCATGAGCTGCGGCACGGCAGCGTTTTAAAAGACTAGCTGCGGCACGGCAGCGCCCTAAAAGACTAGCTGCGGCACGGCAGCGCCTTAAAAGGGTGGCGACAGGACAGCCCTCCCCCTGAACTCCGATCAGCACACGCGGATCAATCCTGCACTGTGCAGATAGGCCAGAAACTCCAGAGTTTCCCGCTCAATGTCCTGAGGATCAGCGGCATAGACAGCGGCCAGATCCGCACACAGGGCCGACACCTGAACCGGTTCAGCCAGCCGCTCCCACAGATCGCGTCCACTCAGCACAAGGGAGTAATACTTCCCCTCCTTTGCGTTTAGGACAACCATCTGATCTCCAATGTCGGTAAAAACAATATTTGCATCATGACAAACGAAATTCATTTTATCGGGCATGCCCCATAACCTCACATTATTTAATATTTTTATTCCAATATATTTATATTCAGCCTATATGGCTCAGGCGTCAACGCTGAACTGTCCCTGCCATGCCCACACAATTACAGCCGTTTTCTGCGGGGGCCTGCCTTTCCGGCGGCCTGTACAGTCTGTTCGGATGGTGCGTCTCCTCAGAGATCCCCCTGCCGGAACTCCGCTGCTGGAGCGGGCCGGACCGGCCCGCCGATGTCCTGATCCGCACCGGGCAGGTTCCTCCCCTGAACGGGGATACGCGGCAGGTCGGCCCACTGATCACCTTCACGGAAACCGCCCTGCGGTTTGATATGCCCGGGGTGGCGGTTTACCGCGTCGACGGCGGCAGTGCGGTGACGGTGGAACCGGCCCCCGGCGTGTTGCCGGAATCTCCGGAAATCCGGCTGTTTCTGTTTGGCACGGTCCTCGCCGTCCTGTGTTTCCGCCGGGGGCTTCTGCCACTGCATGCCAGCGCGGTTGAGGTGGACGGACAGGCCCTGCTGCTGACCGGCCCGTCCGGGATCGGCAAATCAACGCTGGCCGCCGTGCTGGTGGCCCGCGGGCACCCCCTGCTGTCCGACGACCTTTGCGCGCTGGACGTCTCCCGTCCCGATGCGCCGCTGATTCTGCCCTGTACCCCGCACCTGAAGCTCTGGCAGGAGAGTGCCAGCCACCTGAACATCCGCACCGATGGCCTGCTGCCGGTCCGGGACGGGCTGGAGAAATTCAGGATCCCGGTCGCGGCCACCGCCGAGGCCCTGACACCGGGGGCCGCCGTCCTTCTCAGCCGGACCACGCGGGCAGAGCAGGCAGGCCTCCGCCGCCTGCACGGGGCAGAGGCCCTGAACCATGAAATGGTCCACCGGCCCCGTCTGGGCATCGCCCTTGGATATCAGCCCCGCATGCTGCTGGGGCTGGCGGCACTGGCCCGGACAGCCCCGGTCTTTCAGCTGGACCGGACCGACACGCTGGAGGACCTGCCGGAGCTGGCCGACGCCGTGACCGGGCTGATCCGGAAACAGCATCCGGATGGATAGGCCGCCGCCGGGGTCCAGAAAGATCAATCGGGGTTTACTGCGTGCAGGGAGCCCCTATCAAGAATTCCCCTAAAATATTAAGCTATTTTTCTGCGCAGCAATCATCGGGATGCCAAACTTATGACAGATCTCAAAACAGACACTCCCGGGTCCCTGCCCTCTGCTCCGGTGCCCTGTCCCAAAAAGGAATGGGTTACCCCGCTGTCCACCGTCAGCACCTCGGCGGTGAAGCATCTGACCGAAGGAAACATCTCCGCCGGTGATGATGGCTCCGGGACCTATACGCTGTCGTAAGGCAGGCGTCCGGCACGGATCCGGGCCAGATGGGATGCCTGACTGACCTGACAGGCTCGGTCTCCTTCGGGGCGGAGCCTCTCAGCCCGTGGCTGCGGGAGCGGTTCTACACGTCTTCCCGGCAGGACGGGGCGGTGGCCCTGCCCGGCCTCCACGCCGGTTTTCTGGCGGCGCCGCACCCCGGCAGACGCTCTGCGCCTAAGGGATCTGGCGGATCTGGCGCCGCCGACTGCGGTCCGGCGGGTCACATCACGCTGTTCAGCGGCTTCCTGTTTGAACGCGAGGCTCTGGCCCGCGCGCTGGACGGGGATCCGGCATGGCCGGATGCCCGGCTGACAGCCCGCTGGATCACCCGCCACGGCCTCGACCGGCTGGGGGATCTGGCCGGGGATTATGCCCTGTCGTACTGGAACCCCGGGCAGCGCAGGCTGCATCTGGCGGTGGCCCCGATGGGCAGCCGCCTGCTGTACTGGAGCCGCAGCGGCGGGGTCTTCCACTTCTCAACAACCGCAGCCGGTCTGCTCCGTCTGCCCGATGTCTGCCGGGATCTTGATCCCCTGCATCTGACGGCCCGTCTGGCGGCCATGACCGGGGACCCGGCGCGCACCGTGTACCGGGAGATCCATCAGGTCATCCCCGGCAACAGGCTGACCGTCAGCCCGGACGGGCACCGGACCACCGCCCTGTGGCAGCCGGACCTGTCACGCCGCCTGCATCTGGCCGATGACGGTGCCTATCTGGATGCGGCGGAGGAACTTCTGGACCGCGCCGTCGCCCGCCGTCTGCACCACGCCCGCGCCCCGGCCTTTCTGGCCAGCGGCGGGCTGGACAGTTCCGCCGTCCTGACCTCGGCCCTCCGGCTGGCCGGGGACGACCGGGTCCGGGCCTATACCATCGTCCCGCCGCCGGGGCTGGCGGTGCAGGCCGCCCCCGGCTGGTACGCCGATGAAACCCCGAAGATGCAGGATCTGGCGGCGCAGAGGCCCGCCCTGTCGGTCACCCTGTGCAGCGACGATGCCCCGTCTCCGCTGGAAACCACCCCGGCCCACCTGTTCATGGCCACCGGCCTGCCCTGCATCATTGCCAGTCAGATCGGGTGGCTGGATATCGCCTACCGGCGGATGCGGCAGGCCGGGCACGATGTGGCCCTGACCGGGCAGAGCGGTAACTTCTCCCTCAGTTACGACGGTCACCTCTGCGGTGCCGACCTGATGCGGGAGGGCCACCCCCTGACCGCGCTGCGGCTGCTGTGGCAAAGCGCCCGGTATCAGGGAAAAGCCTTTTTGCCGACCCTGCGGCAGACCGTCATCGCCCCGCTTCTGCCGGACAGCCTGTATTACCGTCAGCGCCGCTGGCGGCGGATGCCGCCGCCGCTGACCGCCGGACCGCTGTTCCGCCCCGGCTGGCTGGACCGGATCGGCCTTGCCGGGTATCTGGCCGACAACGCCGAGCAGGCCCTTCAGGAACGCGGCAGAGGATCGCGGGAACAGATCCTTCACTTCCTGCTGAAACGGCGGGCCATGGCCCTGCCGAACACCCATGCGCTGGAGCGGATCCACGGACTCGAGATCCGGGATATCTACGCCGACCGCGATCTGCTGGAGTTCATGCTCGCCCTGCCGCGCCAGCAGTTCCTGCTTGACGGGCGGCCCCGCAGTCTGGCCCGGCGGCTGCTGGAACGGCAGGGGGTTCCCGCCTCCATCACCCGGGAGACGCTGGCCGGACAGCAGCGGGTGGACTGGAACCACCGCCAGACCCGGCAGCTTGCCGAGTTCGCGGCGGATCTTGACTCCTTCAGCCACACCCCCCTGCTCGCTGATATGCTGGACCTGCCCCGCATGCGGCAGATGCTGGCGGACTGGCCCGCAACCGGCCCCCCCCATGCCACCATGCGGCTGTCGCACGGCTTTTACTTCACCAACGCCATCCAGATCGGGCGTTTTGTCCGCTGGGCATCCGGCAGCAACGGATAAGGGCCGCCCCGGTCACGGGCCATCGAGATAGCCCAGCCGCCGCATGACCGCCCCGTGATCGCGGCAGATGCGATCCGCCTGCACGGCGGTGAGGCCGGAGCGCCAGCCGCCGACGGCCCCGGCCCCGAAAAAGCGGTTCCGGCTGAGATTTTCGCTAAAGCCGTTTTCAGCCTCCTGCCGGCGCAGGGTCTCCAGCGCCGTTTCCGCCACCGCCGCCGCCACCCTGCCGGGATCAACCGGATACCCCAGATGCGGCAGGAGCGTGCCCAGCGCGGTGGCAGGATCCCGCCGCATGTCTTCATACCGGATCACGGCGACGGCAAACGGATGCGGATCAAGCCAGCTGGCGACATGCTCACTCCAGCTGCCCAGCAGGGTCACCAGTTGCCCGCCCTGCCGCCGCACCGACGCCCCGCGCCGGTGCCCCGGCTCCGCCATCACCGCAATCGCCCTCTCCACCGGGCAGTCCAGAAGCCGGGCCAGAGACAGCGCTACATCACGGGGATCCCGGACCAGACAGACCCCGCCGAGGGTAACATCCGCCGGAAGCAGCCAGTCTCCGCCGGGCAGTCTCAAGCGCATGTCATGGGTTTTCAGCGCCACCGGCCCCGCCGCGCGCCCACACACCGCCCGCAGCACCGTCGGGCGCAGGGCCAGAACCTCCGCCGGGGTCAGGTCCCCCGTCGACACCCCCAGCACATCATCGGCAAAGGACCGGCTGTACATCAGGCCAGACATCTGACTGGCCCACGACAGGGCATTGATATCCACCGCCCCGCCCCCGCGCTGATAACTGTCCAGCATCAGCCGCAGCCACGTATTGCCGGAGCGGGGATAGGAAGCCAGCCAGTAAAGTCCCTGCATGCCTGATATCCACTGTCGGAAACCGCTCTCGGCCGACGATACTATCCGCCCCCGTGGGCTTTGCCCACACCCACCCCCGTGGGCTTTGCCCACACCCACCCCCCGTGGGCTTTGCCCACACCCACCAAGGGCCATTGGCCCTTGGATCCCGTTTTTGGGGGCCATTGGCCCTTGGATCCCCTTTCTTGGGGGCCACTGGCCCTTGGATCCCCTTTCTTGGGGCCATTGGCAAACCCCATCAGCAGATGAGTCCTGTTGTTTCCGCAGGGCTTTGCCCTGCAAACAAAAAACAGCCGAACGGCTGCACTGCTGCCGGTTTTCCCCCAAAACGAGGTGAAGGAGGCCGCGCCTCCTTCTGGGGCGTGGGGCAAAGCCCCACAGAAGCGGTCGTGTGTGGGGGGGGGAAGACGGCTCAGGAACGCAAGCCGCCCGCCCTATGCTCCCTCCGCCGCTTTCAGGAAGGCTTTCAGCCCGTCCGGACCGGTGGGCATGGCGCACAGGTCATCCTCCTCCGGCGGCTGGGGCCGGGGCTGGGCCGGGCGGTCGGGGCCACCCCACAGCAGGGTGTCGGTATCCGCCGCCGGGTTTTCCAGCCGGGCGCAGGCCCAGACATCGTAGGACACCAGATTGACCACGGCGGCAAAATGGCCGGTGTTGCAGGCGTGCGGGGTGCAGCCGCCAAACAGCAGCCAGCCGGTCTGGTCCACCACCGGCTCCGCCACCGTCATCGGCCGCAGCGCCGCCACCGCCTCTGTCCCCAGCACGGCGGTCAGGCGGGCTTTCAGGTCCGGCACATCCAGCAGGATATGGCCGCGCACCCGGTCATGTGGGTGTTTGCCGACCCAGCCGCGCAGGTCGGCCGGGCCGGTGAACAGCGGCGCTGTTTTTGGCTGCCAGCGCGGCAGATCGCGCCGGATCACCGCCGCCTGTGCCGGTGGGGTTTCGGCCTCGGCCTGTCCGGCGGCGGTCTGGGCCGCCTGCCGCAGGTCCGGCGTCGGCAGGGCCTGCGCCGCCAGCAGCAGCCATGCCAGTGCCGCGGCCGGATCCTTCCGCCCGCCGGAGCCTTCCAGCAGGCTTTTGCCCAGCAGATACTGGCCGGTGGCCTCCCCCTGCTCCGCCGCCAGCTGGAACCAGCGGGCCGCCGCCACCGGGTCGGCGCTGATCTGGCCCAGCCGCACCAGTGCCGGGGCGAAATGCAGCTCCGCCGCCAGTGTGAACAGCGCCTGCGCCTGTGCCGGATCTGCTGCCATCCCCCGCCCGGACTGGGCCATCAGGCCGACCGTATAGGCGGCCTCCGGCTGCGGGGAGAACCGCAGCGGCCACAGCAGGCGCAGCGCCGCATCATCCTCGTCCCGGTCAAAGGCGGCCAGCCCGGCCCGAAGCTGTTCCTCCGGCGGCTGCGGCGGCAACGGCTGGAACCCGGAGGCGGTGGTGTAAACCCAGACCTCGGTGTCAAAATCGAAGATCAGCTGGCGGTCGGTCGCCAGCAGGGTATAGGCCCCGCAGGTGCCGACCGGCGGACTGAGCAGCGGCACCACCGCCGCCAGATCCAGCACCCGGTACAGGCCATCGCAGGCGTTGCCGCCATCGCCATAGGCCAGCACCACCCATTTCGGGGCCTGTGCGCCAGGAGTCTGCCCGGCGGGATAGGCGCCCTCGACCGACAGGCTCCACGCCTCGGTCTCCGGCGGGCCGAACGGCTGCCCGTTGAGCAGGATCTGATGCGGGCCGCCGGGCTGGCCTGTCACCTGCACTGGCACCTGAACCGGTCGGGCTGGATCCGCAGCGAAGGACGGGGATGTCAGCAGCAGCCCGGCCAGTGCCGCCACCGCCGCCTTCATCCGCCCGGTCCGCATCGGTCTGCCTCCCCGGTTCCGCCGCCTCAGCCTTCCTTCGGCTGAAGCCATTCCTTCGCCCAGCGCAGCCCGGCGGTGGTGTTGATGCGCGGCTTGTATTCGCAGCCGACCCAGCCATCGTAGCCGGAGCTGTCGAGCAGATCGAACAGGTAACGGAAATTGATTTCGCCCAGCTGGTCCGGCTCGTGCCGCCCCGGGGCCCCGGCAATCTGGATGTGGCGGATCTTTTCGAAGTTGCCTTCGATGAAGTCGGTCAGGTTCCCCTGTGTCATCTGCGCGTGATAGATATCGTACAGCAGGTGCAGGTTGGGGCGGTCCAGTTCCTCGATCACCCGCGCCGCGTCATCCGGGCGGTTGAGGAAGTAGCCCGGCATGTCCACCGGGTTGATGGCTTCCAGCACCACATGCAGGCCTTCGGCGTGCAGTTCATCGGCGGCATAGGCGATGTTCTTCAGATAGGTGTCCAGCGCCACATCCCACTGCTCTTCCGGCACCACCCCGGCCATGATGTGGACGGTGGTGCAGTCGAGGAACTCGGCGTAATTCACCACCAGCTCCAGGTTGGCCTTAAACTCATCCTCGCGGCCCGGCACGGCGGCAAGGCCGCGTTCGCCCTTGGCCCAGTCGCCCGGCGGGGCGTTGAAGGCCGCCACTTTCAGGCCTGCCATCGCCGCCTTGTCGCCCACCACTTCCGCCGGTTCCAGATAGGGGAACTGCATCTCGCAGCCCTTGAACCCGGCCTGTGCCGCCGCCGCGAAGCGGTCGAGGAACGGCAGGTCGGTGAACAGCATAGACAGATTGGCGGCAAAACGCGGCATGGAGCCTCCGGCGGCGCGTGGGGGGATTCTTCGCCGCGACTATACTCCCGCCCCCGAGAAAGGAAAGGGGGCGGGTAAAATCCGGCACCGGCCCAGAGGAAGAACCGGGCCGGAGGTCACAAAGAAAGGAAAGAGTGGCCCAAGGCCATAAAGAAAGGAAAGGCGTGCGGGTAAAATCTGGAACCGGTATGATCTGCGTCAAGGCGGATGCCAAGACACTTGCGCAGGATGCCACCGCCCCCACATAGTGCGCAGCATCTGTGCCGCGCCGTAACCGGATACCCTGATCCCCCTGCCCACGCGGGGCGGGATCGGATAAAAAACCTCCGGGCAAAGGAATACCGAGAGAGATGAGACAGGACCTCGTCGCCAAATACGATCTGCGCCTGCCGCGCTACACCAGCTATCCCACCGCGCCGCACTTTTCGCCGGCGGTGACGGGCAGCACTTATGAAGGCTGGCTGGCGGGGCTGGATCCGGCGACGCCGCTGTCGCTGTACCTCCACATCGCCTATTGCGCCGAAATGTGCTGGTTCTGTGGCTGCCACACCAAGATCACCCGCAGGTATGATCCGGTGGCGGAGTACCTTGAGGTGCTGATGCAGGAGATTGAGCTGCTGGCGTCGAAGCTGCCGGGCCGCTTCTCCGCCCGGCATGTGCATTTCGGCGGCGGCAGCCCGACCATCCTGTCGGCGGAGGATTTCTCCCGCCTGATCGCCCACCTGAAGGACCATTTCGACATCGCCGACGGTGCCGAAATCGCCGTGGAGCTGGACCCGCGCACCGCCGACGAGGCCTATGTGCAGGCGATGGCCACCGCCGGGGTCACCCGTGCCAGCATCGGCGTGCAGGACTTCAACCGCCGGGTTCAGGAAGCCGTCAACCGCATCCAGCCCTATGAAGAGGTCGCCGAGGTCACCGGCTGGCTGCGCAAACACGGCATCAGTGAAATCAACATGGACCTGATCTACGGCCTGCCGTATCAGACCGTGGACACCATCGTCGAGACCATCGACCAGTCGCTGACCCTGAAGCCGCGCCGCATCAGCCTGTTCGGCTATGCCCATGTGCCGTGGATGCGCAAGCACCAGACCCTGATCCCGGAAGAGGCGCTGCCGGGGCTGGAAGAACGCTGGGTGCAGTACGAAACCGCCCAGAAGCGCCTTCAGGATCACGGCTATATCTCCGTCGGCCTCGACCACTTCGCGCTGGCCGATGACGAAATGGCGCTGGCCCTGACCAACAAGCAACTGCACCGTAATTTTCAGGGCTACACCACCGATGCGGCGGAAGTGCTGATCGGCCTCGGGGCCTCGGGCATCGGTTCGCTGCCGCAGGGCTATGTCGCCAATGAAGGCGAGCTGCACGCCTGGAAGCGGATGGTGCTGGACGGCGTGTTGCCGACCAAGCGCGGCATCGCCATCAGCGACGAGGACCGCCTGCGCCGCGAGGTGATCGAGCGCCTGATGTGCGATCTGGAAATCGACCTTGCCGCCATGGCCCGCGCCCATGGCCGCCCGGAGGACCACTTCGCCGCCGAACTGGACGGAATGAGCGATCTGGAGGCTGACGGCGTGCTGGTGCGTGACGGCTTCACCCTGCGCATCACCGAAGACGGCCGCCCGCTGGTCCGCGCCGCCGCCGCCCGCTTTGACCAATACCTGCGCACCGGGGAACTGCGGCATTCCAAGGCGATCTGACAGGATGGGCTGACACCGTTGGCCGGGCCTCTCCCGGGGCGGGTCGTACACCGTGCGGTCGGAAGAAGCCCGGCCCCTCCGGCAAAAGGCTGAGATCCTGCCCGTTTTTCAGCCCACTCCCGGGGCCTGCCCAACAATTGGATCCGTTTTTGCATCTGCGCTCTTGAGTTCCCGCCCCCGGACCCGCTATCGTCCGGGGGTGGCATCCGGCTGACTGCAAAGAACGCAGCCGGACAAGGAACCGGGACCGGTGCAGGGCAGCCAGACCAGACCTATTATCCTGACAGCACTCGTCTGTCTGGCGACGCTGTGGATTCTGGCCGTTCTTGACGGCATCAACAACTATTTCATCATCCGCCGCGCCGCCGAAACGCGGATCATGGCCTCGGCCCGCATCATCGAGACCCGTCTGGTGCAGGTGCTGCGCCAGACCGAACTGTTCATCGACGATCTGGCGCTGGCCGAACGCTTCCCCGAAACCCCCACCGCCGTCAGCCCCCCGGCCCGCCCGGCGGAAACCACCCCCCGCGCCCACCTGCCGGAAGAATCAGTCCTGACCTCGCTGCGCGGGCAGCTGGAGCAGGACGCCATCCTGCGCGGCAAACCGCAGAACCTGACGGTGGTCAACCGCAGCGGTAAAATCGTCCGCGCCACCAGTGCCGGGCTGATCGGGCAGGATGTCAGCCACCGTTATTACTTCCGCGCCATCGCCGACCATCCGGCCCGTGATACGCTGGTGATCGGCGAGGTGATCCGCTCCCCCCTCGGCGGCTATATCTTTGTCGCCTCCAAGGGGTTCTGGCGCACCGAGAACCAGCTGGACTTTGCCGTCACCGCCTCGCTGCCGCAGACGATGCTGACCGAAATCCTCCGCAGTTCTCTCACCGAATCCGGCTCGGAACGGGTGGCCCTGTCCAACACCAATCACGATCTGCTGGCCCGCTTTCCCGATCCGCCGGAAAACCCGGTGGGAGAAAAGCGCCTGAGCCCGGCCCTGAAGGAATTCATCGCCAGCGGAGCGCGGGAAGCGGTGCTGGATGCCCCCAGCGGGGCCGATGGCGAGGCGCGGATCTTCGCCCTGCGCCGCACCCAGCCCTATGGGGTGGACATCACCGTGTCGCTGCCGCTGCGCGAGGTGCTGCGCCCGTGGTTCCGTCAGCTGGCGGTGGTGGTGACCATCTCCGGCCTGCTGACGGCACTGATCCTGTTCATCACCCGGCAGGCGATCACCCGCGAGATCAGCCGCAGCCGCGCCGAAATCCGCCTGCGCGAGACCGAAAGCGAACTCAGCCGGGCCCAGAAGCTGGCCCGCATCGGCAGCTGGCGGCCCACCCCCGACGGATCGGCGATCCTGCTGTCAGACCAGATGTATTCCCTGCTGGACCTGAAACCCGGCACCCGGATGACGCAGGAGCAGCTGGCGGACTACATCCACCCCGATGACCGGCTGGATGTGCGCGCCGCCTATGAACGGGCCAGCGATGGCACGGCGGTGGACCTGATCCACCGCATCGTCACCCCCTGCGGCCAGCGCTGGGTCCGCCAGCACGGCGAACTGCTGTTTGATGGCAACGGCGTCGCGGTCTCCGGGGTCTGTACCTTGCAGGACATCACCCGCCTGAAACAGGCGGAAGAGCTGATCCTGCAATCGCGCGACCATTACCTGCGGCTGCTGGAAACCTTTCCGTCGCTGGTGTGGCGTTCGGTCTCCGACGGGCTGCCGCGTTACTTCAACCAGACCTGGCTGGATTTTACCGGCCGCACGCTGGAGCAGGAACAGAACGGCGGCTGGCTGGGCGGCATCCATGATGATGATCTGGCACTGGTGCGCGATACGCTGGGCAGCCATCTGGCCCGCAAGCTGCCGTTCACCGTGGAATTCCGCCTGCGCCGCGCCGATGGCGAATACCGCTGGCTGCGCTGCATCGCCCACCCCTTCACCGATATGGACGGCACCTTTGCCGGATACATCGGTGCCGGGTTCGACATCACCGAACAGCGGCAGCTGCTGGAAAACCTTGAACGGTCGAATGCCGAACTGGAACAGTTCGCCTATATCGCCAGCCATGACCTGCGCGAACCGCTGCGGATGATCTCCAGCTACCTCAACCTGATCGAACGCCGCCTTGGCCCCGGCATGGACCCTGAGCTTGCCGAATTCTTCGGCTATGCCCGCGACGGGGCGCAGCGGATGAACCGCCTGATCCTTGATGTGCTGGAATTCTCCCGCGTCGGGCGGCTGTCCACCCCGCCGCGCCCGGTGGAGATGGCGGCCCCGGTGCGGCAGGCCATCACCGACCTCGGGCCGCTGGTCACCGACAGCGGCGCCCGCATCATCGTGCAGGCCCCGCTGCCGGGCGTGCAGGGCAACGAGGAGGAGCTGATCCGCCTGTTCCAGAACCTGCTGTCCAACGCCATTCAGTACCGCAGCCCGGACCGGGTGCCGGAAATCACCGTTTCCTGCCAGCCGGGGCGGCATGCCCACCAGTTTTCGGTGCGGGATAACGGCATCGGCATCCCGCCGGACCAGTTTGACCGTATCTTCCGCATCTTCCAGCGCCTGCATGGCCGGGAGACCAAGGCCGGAAGCTCCGGGATCGGGCTGGCGATCTGCAAGAAGATCGTCGAATTCCACGGCGGTAAAATCTGGGCCGAGTCTGACGGCACCGAGACCGGCGGCACCACCTTCCACTTCACCCTGCCCGCCGCAGCGGAGGACTTTGCCGCCTGACCGGCAGCCGGGCCGGAACAGGAGGGCTTGCCCCGCTCTGGCCGGGCGGGTACAAACACGCCAGATTTTTCCCGCTCCCGTTCTGCCTCCCCCTGTCCAGTTCCCCCGGAGACACCCAGCCCCGTGGCCAAACCGACCACCCAGTACGTCTGTCAGTCCTGCGGCGCGGTTTATCCCCGCTGGGCCGGGCGCTGCGATGCCTGCGGCGAGTGGAATTCCCTGATGGAAGAGGCCCGGGGTGATGTCGGGCCGAAGGCGGTCACCGCCGGAAAGGGCGGCCGCAAGCTGGGCTTTGTCAGCTTAAAGGGCGAGACCAAGGCCCCGCCGCGCTGGCCGACCGGCATCGCCGAGCTGGACCGGGTGTGTGGCGGCGGGCTGGTTCCGGCCTCGGCCCTGCTGGTCGGCGGCGACCCCGGCATCGGCAAATCCACCCTGCTGTTGCAGGCCACCGCCGCACTGGCCCGCACCGGCCTGTCCGTTGCCTATATCTCCGGCGAAGAAGCGGTCGATCAGGTGCGGCTGCGCGCCGCCCGGCTGGGGCTGGATGAGGCCCCGGTGGCACTGGCCTCGGCCAACAATGTCCGCGATATCCTCGCCACGCTGGAAGAGCCGAACGGCCCGCAGGTGGTGGTGATCGACTCGATCCAGACCATGTACCTCGACAGTCTCGATTCCGCCCCCGGCAGCGTGGCGCAGGTGCGCGCCTGCTCGCACGAGCTGATCCGGCTGGCGAAAAAGCGCGGCTTCGCCCTGTTCCTCGTCGGTCACGTCACCAAGGAAGGGTCGCTGGCCGGGCCACGGGTGATGGAACATATGGTTGATACCGTTCTCTATTTCGAAGGGGAACGCGGCCACCAGTTCCGCATTCTGCGGGCGGTGAAGAACCGCTTCGGGGCCACCGACGAGATCGGCGTGTTTGAAATGACCGACGGCGGCCTGTCGGAAGTGACCAACCCCTCGGCGCTGTTTCTGGCGGAACGGCGGGGCAATATCTCCGGCAGCTGCGTGATGGCAGGCATGGAAGGCACCCGCCCGGTTCTGGTGGAAATTCAGGCCCTTGTCGCCTCTTCCGCCGCCGGAACCCCGCGCCGTGCCGTGGTCGGCTGGGACAGCGGACGGCTGTCGATGGTGCTGGCGGTGCTGGAAGCGCGGTGCGGCCTTGCCTTGAGTGGCAATGACGTTTATTTGAACGTCGCCGGTGGGCTGCGCATCACCGAACCCGCCGCCGATCTGGCGGTGGTGGCGGCGCTGATCTCCTCGGCCTGCGGAACCCCGGTTCCGGCGGATCTGGTGGTGTTCGGCGAAATCGGCCTGTCGGGCGAAATCCGCATGGTGTCGCAGGCGGAAACCCGCCTGAAGGAAGCCGCCAAGCTGGGCTTTGCCGAAGCGATGTGCCCGACCCGCCGCGCCAAGGGCAAGGGGAAACCCCCGGCGGTGGAAGGCCTGAGCCTGCGGGAAATCGGCCACCTACAGGATCTGGTCAGCCTGTTCCCCACCGGGGAGCTGACCGGAAACAAGGACGGCGACAAAGGTGGCTCCGCCGCCGGTGGAAAGAAAAAGGCCCCCGCGTCGGACGGCTGACCGCGCGGGCGTACAGGATGGAAGACAGGGGTTTTCGGGCCGTCTCCGGCTTTTTAAACCCCTTTTAAAGACCGGGGCAGTATTGTCCCGATACACGGTTCAAAGACCGGGACATGCCTGTCCCGGCACACTGCGGCCCCGGTCCGGATCCGGGCCGGGCGGCAGCGCAAGGCAGACGTAACGGATAAACGGACCCGCTGATGAACTCGACTTCGCTGACCGTACTGGATCTGGTGGCCATCGCCATTGTGCTGATTTCGGCCGGTCTGGCATTCCTGCGCGGGTTTGTCCACGAAGTGCTGTCGATCGGCGCGTGGGTGGGGGCGGCCTTTGCCGCCCTTTACGGTTTTCCGGTGGTGCGCCCGCTGGCGCGGGAGCATATTTCCATGCCGCTGGCGGCGGATATCGCCGCCGGGGTCGGGCTGTTTCTGGTGGCGCTGATCGTGCTGTCGATCGTCACCTCGGCCATTTCCCGGCAGGTACAGTCTTCCGGTCTCAACTCGCTGGACCGCTCGCTCGGCTTCCTGTTCGGACTGCTGCGCGGCGGGGTGGTGGTGGCGCTGGCCTTCATCGTGCTGTCGTGGGTGTTTCCGCCCGCCTCGGCCCGCCCGGACTGGATCATGCTGTCGCGCGGCCTGCCGATGATGGAACGCGGGGCCGATATCCTGCGCTCGCTGGTGCCGTCTGACCTGCTGGAAGAGGAAAACCGCGCCCGCTCGATGACGCAGGATGCGCAGGAACAGGCCAAGCGGGCGATGGAAGCCAAGCAGCTGTATGACCGTCTGGCCCAGCCCGCCCCGGGCGCGCCGCAGCCGCAGCAGCCGGTGGTTCCGGCCTCCGGTGCCGGTCTGCCGCAGACCAATGTGCAGGCGGCCCCGACCCCGACCCTGATCGGCCCCAACGGCATCGGTGCCAACGGTCAGCCCGCCCGCCCGCCGTCCACCGCCCCGTCGCTGAACGGCCAGACCCTGTCCGGCCCCCAGACTGGCCAGCCCCAGCCCCAGACCCAGACCCAGAACGCACAGCCGGGCACCGGCTACACGGATAAAGACCGTCAGGGCATCAACCAGATCATCCAGAAGACCCAATAATATCCTGACTGAGGGGGATACCCTTGAACGAGGGGAATGCACCGGCACCCCATTCCCCCGAAACACCGGGTGCGCCCGGCAGTGATGACCCTTATATTACAAAAACTGTCCCCTGAAGGGCGGCCCAACCGCCCCGCGCCGTCCCCCGCCCCCCGCGACTGACCGCATTTGCTCACGAGGCCCCGAGGCAACCATGGTCCACTTCCCGCAGCTCCCGTTTGGTCTTCCCGATGACCAGGATGACGACAAACCCCGCGAAGAATGCGGCGTGTTCGGCATTTTCAATGATGCCGACGCGGCGGCCCACACCGCCCTTGGCCTGCATGCCCTCCAGCACCGCGGGCAGGAAGCGGCGGGCATCGTCGCCTGTGACGGCGAACAGTTCCATTCCCACCGCGGGCTGGGCCACGTCCACCGCGTGTTCAAGTCGGAAAAGAACACCATCCGGCTGGAAGGCTCGCTGGCGATCGGCCACGTGCGCTATTCCACCTCCGGCGATCCGGCCCTGCGCAACGTGCAGCCGCTGTATGCCGACCTTGCCTTCGGCGGCATCGCGCTGGCCCACAACGGCAACCTGACCAACGCCCTGACCCTGCGCCACAAGCTGGTGGAACAGGGCTGCATCTTCCAGTCCACCTCCGACACCGAGGTGATCATCCAGCTGATGGCGCGGTCGCAGAAGGTCAGCGTCGAAGACCGCCTGATCGACGCCCTGTCGCAGATCGACGGCGCCTATTCGCTGGTGGTGATGACCGAAGACACCCTGATCGGCGTGCGCGACCCGCAGGGCTACCGCCCGCTGGTGCTGGGCAGCCATGGCGATGCCACCATCATTGCCTCGGAAACCTGTGCGCTGGACATCATCAACGCCGAATACGTCCGCGACGTGCAGCCGGGCGAGATGGTGGTGATCAACCGCGACGGCATCCGCACCCTCAACCCGTTCCCGCAGCAGGGCCGCCGGTTCTGTGTGTTCGAATACATCTACTTCGCCCGCCCGGACTCGCTGTGCGAAGGCCTGAGCGTGTACGAGATGCGCAAGAACATCGGCGCTGAGCTGGCCCGCGAGGCCGGTGTCGAGGCCGACGTGGTGGTGCCGGTGCCGGACTCCGGCATTCCGGCGGCGCTCGGCTATGCGCAGGCCTCGGGCATTCCGTTCGAGCTGGGGATCATCCGTAACCACTACGTGGGCCGCACCTTCATCCAGCCGACCCAGAAGACCCGCGACATCGGCGTGCGCCGCAAGCACAACGCCAACCGCAAATATCTGGAAGGCAAGCGGGTGATTCTGGTCGATGACTCCATCGTCCGTGGCACCACCTCCACCAAGATCGTCGATATGGTCCGGCAGGCCGGGGCGGCGGAAGTGCATCTGCGCATCTCCTCTCCGCCGACCGCCCACCCGTGCTACTTCGGCATCGACACCCCGGAACGCGACAAGCTGCTGGCCGCCCGCTTTGATGTGCCCGGCATGGCCCGGGTGCTGGGTGTTGACAGTCTGGCCTTTATCTCGGTCGATGGCCTGTACCGCGCCGCCGGTCTGCCCGGCCGCGACAATGCCAACCCCGGCTACTGCGATGCCTGTTTCACCGGCGATTACGCCACCCGCCTGCTGGATAACGAAACCCCCAGCGAAATGCGCGTGGTCACCCGCCTGAACGAACGCCGCAAGACCGGCTGAGACCCACGGTAAGGCAAAGGGCGCGGCGGGGGAGACCTTGGCCGCGCCCTTTGGCCGTCTGAACTGGAGTAACGCACAGTGAGCAAACGACTGGACGGGCGCATTGCCCTCGTCACCGGGGCATCGCGCGGCATCGGCCGGGCGGTTGCCCGCGCTTTCGCCGCCGAAGGGGCCACCGTGGTCGCCGTCGCCCGCACCCAGGGCGCGCTGGAAGAACTGGATGACGAGGTCCGCTCCGCCGGGGGCGCGCCGCTGGCACTGGTGGCGGAAGACCTGCGCAAGACCGACAAGGTCGAACAGATTGCCGCCGCCCTGTACACCCGCTATGGCAAACTGGACATTCTGGCCGGCTGCGCCGGTCTGCTGGGGCAGCTGGGGCCGATCGGCCACATCAAGGCCAAGACCTTTGATGACGTGTTCAACACCAATGTCCGCATGAACTGGGACCTGATCCGCTACTGCGATCCGCTGCTGCGGCTGTCCGATGCCGGGCGGGCGGTGTTCCTGACCAGCGACTGCCCGGAGACCCTGACCCCGTACTGGGGCGGCTATGCCGCATCGCAGGCGGCGCTGGAAACGCTGGTGAAGACGTGGGCGGCGGAAACCGCCAAGACCGCCCTGCGCGTCAACCTGTACAACCCCGGCCCGACCCGCACCCGGCTGCGCGAACAGGCCTTCCCCGGCGAAAACCCGGAGACGGTGCCCGCCCCCGCCGTGCATGGCGATCCGCTGATCGCCCTGTGCAGCCCGGACGAACAGCGCACCGGCGAAAAGATTGCCTACACCGCCTGATGCTTCCGACACCCGCCCTTCCGGCGGGTGTTTTTTTGTGTGGGTCCCCCTCCGGGTGGATGTCTTTTTGTGGGAAAATCAGGACACTGTCCCCGTCTTTCTCTCCGCCGCCTGCCGTGAGCCTGCCGATGCCCCGACGACAGTTCCTGTTCCGCCTCCTTCCCCTTGCCGGACTGGTGCTGTGCCTTCAGGGCTGCACCCTTGCCCGGGCCGGATATGTCTACTACCGCGACCCCGCCGCCCTGCCCCGGGTGTCTGCCACCGTGCCGATTTACGCCGAAGCCGGGGCGGAAGGCATTGCCGCCACCCTCGAAGCGGCGCTGCCGGACTCCCTGCACCGGGTCGAGGCAACCCACGGCAGCCGGATTGACCACCCGCCGACACTGGTCGTCTGCGCCACCACGGCCTGCTACGGCCATTACGCCGCCATCCCGGCCTCGGCGGCGGAAACCCTGAAGGACCGCCGGATCACCATCAACGGCGCCCTGATCCTGAAAGGCGAGCGCGACGCGGTGAAGCTGCTGACGCATGAGCTGTCGCACTATTACTGGTATGCGCAGGGCATCCTGTTCCAGCCACGCTGGTTTGAGGAAGGGATGGGCGTCTGGGTCTCCGACGGCGGCGGAGCGGAAAAGGCCAGCGTCGAGGCGGCGGAACAGGCCATCCTGTCCGGCAGCATGATTGAAACGCCCCTCGATTCAGGGCTGTGGGCCTTCCTGACCCAGACACCGGCAGCCCCGGACAACAACTGGTACCAGTACTACCGGCAGTCCGGGATGTTTGTGCAGTATCTGCATGACACTGACCCGGAAGCCTTCAGCGCCCTGCTGGCGGCCCTGCGCCAGCACCACAGCCTGCGGACGGCCTGGTCCGCCACCTATGCCGACAGCCCGGAAACCCTCTGGGCCCGCCTTGTCGACGACATCCGCCGCCGCCAGCCCCGGGGCTGACCGCCCTTCCGGTCTTTCCCCGACCCTCTGGGCGGGAAAAACCGTCTGTTCGCGTACTTCTGGCCCATAGGCAGGGGCCGCCCGTGCAGGCACACTGACGGTATCGGGGTTATCCCGGTATCACCCCTGACGGGAAGCTCCATCATGGAAACATCGGGACAGACCTTCTCCCGTCGCTGGAATGGCTTCGCTGCCGCCATCATTGTTCTGGTGCTGGCGTTTTCGGTCGGGTCATTCCTGCATCAGGTGGAACGGATCCAGACGGTCAGCAAGGCGACCTTTGAAAGCCGCCTGCATCTGTTCCGTCAGTTTATGGCGGTCAGTTCCGCCGTGGTGGCGGTGATGCGTGACCGCTTTCTCGATGCCTATACCGACCCGCATTTTGACTACGAGATCTCCCTGAAGCCCCTGCCGTGGCAGGGGATCTGGCAGGCGGAAACCCTGCGCGGCACCACCACCGGTGCCCTGACCCTGACCCCGGACGAACGGTTGCGGCGGGAACTGAACGCCGCCGACCGCATGAGCACCGAACTGAACACGGTGCTGAGTTACAGCCCGGAGATGGCCTGGCTGTATTTTATCTCGGAGCGGGGCTTCCTGCACCTGATGCCACAGGCCCCGGTGACACAGGTGGCCTTTACGCCCAAACTGTTTGACCGGGCCTACTGGAAGCAATCCGTCCCGACCAAAAACCCGCTGCGCCGGGTGACGCTGGCCGGGCCTTACGAGGATATCGGCGGCAAGGGACAGGTGATGACCATTGCCTGCCCGGTTTATGATGGCACCGCCTTTCTTGGCATCACCGCGCTGGATATCCGGATCAGCACCCTGACCGATACCCTGAACATCGGGGTGGCGGCGGGCACCTCCTTCCTGCTCAACGAGGCGGACCGGCTGGTCGCCAGCCAGAACAGCGTGGAAATCCCATCGCAGGAAAGCTCCGCCCATCTTCAGATCAGCGGGGAGTGGTACGAGGCCGAGGACGGCGACTTTCAGCTGGCCGGGGAAGTGGTGGAAGGCGAACTGTGGCTGATCCATCACCTGCCGAAAAAAGACCTGTATCTGGCCGCCGCCGCCGACAGCGCCGGTATCTGGGTCGCCCTGCTGCTGACCGCCGTGCTGTGTGCCTCCGGCTTCCGCATGCTGGCCCTGCTGCGCCAGATCAGCCTGATGACCTATCACGATGCCCTGACCGGCCTGCCCAACCGCCGCCTGCTGGAAGACCGGCTTCAGATGGCCCTGCCCGCCGCCCGCCGCAACGGCCAGCGCACCGCCCTGCTGTTCATCGACCTTGACCGCTTCAAGCCGATCAACGACCAGTACGGCCACGCCGCCGGGGACTGGCTGCTGAAGCAGGCCTCCGTCCGCATGCGCCATGTGCTGCGGGCCGGCGATACCGTCTCCCGCATGGGCGGCGACGAATTTGTGGTGCTGCTGCCGGCCATCCCCACTCCGGAGGATGCGGTGGCGGTGGCGGAAAAACTGCGGCTGGCACTGGAAACCCCGTTTGCCCACGAGGTGCACGGGCCGCTGCGGATTTCCTCCAGCATCGGGGTGGCCCTGTCGCCCGACCATGCCCGGGAAGCCGGGGAACTGCTGCGGTTCGGCGACGAGGCGATGTACGAGGCCAAAAAGGCCGGGCGCAATCTGGTGATCCTGTTCAGCGGCGGATAAAGCCGTTGCGGGACGGAACCGCCTCAGCCCCCCGCCCGCACCGCCACCATAAAAATCCGCCGGAACGGAAACAGCGTGCTGCCGTCGGCCTGCTGCGGATAGGCGGTGCGCAGACGGGCGGCATAGGCGGCCTCAAACGCCCCGGCCTCCGCCGCGCCATCCGGCAGAGTGCGTAACGCCGCCTGCATCACCCGCAGCCGGGTGGGCCGGACCCATTCCAGCACCGGATCCTCGCCGGTCAGGGCCTGCACATAGGTGGTTTCCCACACATCCAGCCCGGCCGACAGCGGGGCCAGCAGACGGTGATAGTCCATCGGTTCCAGCACCGGATCGGGCCGCAGCACCGGCTCCAGCACCGCCTGCCAGCGGCTGCGGCTGGCGGCGGTTTCCGCCAGCAGGGTGTGGCTGGGGGCATGGTGGTTGCCGGGAATCTGCACCGCCAGCACCGCCCCGGGGCGCAATGGCGCCAGCAGGGCCGGGAACAGGGTGGCATGATCGCCCAGCCATTGCAGCACGGCATTGGAGAACAGCAGGTCCACCTCCGGCCCCGGCCGCCACAGCGCCGCATCGGCCGAGGCATAGGGGCCCTGCGGGTCTGCCGCCCGGGCTGATGCCAGCATGGCCAGATCATTGTCCAGCCCGGTCACCTGCGCCTGTGGCCAGCGGGCCTTCAGGGCGCGGGTGGAATTGCCCGGCCCGCAGCCCAGATCCACCACCTGTGCCGGGGCCTCCAGCGGCACCCGGGCCAGAAGATCCTGCGCCGGGCGGGTGCGGTGATCGTTGAAACGCAGGTATTGCTGCGGATCCCATACTGTGCCCATGTGTTCTTCTGTGCCTCCCGGAGTCTCTGTCCTCAGGATAGCACAGGCGGGGTTCTTGCCGAACCGCGTTGACCGGGTAAACTGTGCCGGTCATTGATCTTTCTTCCATCCCCGGAGCATTCATGAAGGAGTCTCCATGAAACAGGGCGCCGTCGCCGCAGGACACCCGGAAACCGCCAGAGCCGCCGCCATGGTGCTGGAAAACGGCGGGAATGCCTTTGATGCCGCACTGGCGGCCTTTCTGGCCTCCTGCGTGGCGGAGCCGGTGCTGAGCTCGCTCGGCGGCGGCGGGTTTCTGCTGGCCCGCCCGGCCGGACGCCCGCCGAAGGTGCTGGACTTTTTCGTCCAGACCCCGCGCCGCAAGCTGCGGGAAAGTGCCTGCGACTTCCGCCCGGTGACGGCGGATTTTGGCACCACCACCCAGCAGTTTCACGCCGGATTTGCCGCCATGGCGGTGCCGGGGGCGGTGCGCGGGGTGTTTGATGCCCATGCCGCGCTGGGGCGGATGCCGCTGAAGGAACTGGCGGAACCGGCGCGGATGCTGGCCCGCGACGGGCTGACCGTCAACCCCCAGCAGGCCTATGTGTTTTCAGTGGTTAAAGCCATTCTGGCGCTGTCGGCGGACAGCCGGGCCCTGTTCTTCCGCCGCAGCGACGACGGCACCGTCTCCGACACCCCGTTGCAGGCCGGGGACACCTTCCGCCACCCGCTGCTGGCCGATGTGCTGGATGCCCTGACCCACGAAGGGCCGGATCTGTTCTACCGGGGGGAAATCGCCCGCGCCCTGACCGATGCCCACGCCGAACACGGCGGCCACCTGACAGCCGAGGATCTGCGCACCTACCGCACCCATATCCGCGATCCGCTGTCGGTCAAACATGACGACATCACCATCCACACCAATCCGCCGCCCTCTTCCGGCGGCACCCTGATCGCCTTCGGGCTGGAAATGCTGCGCGGGCAGGCCCTGCACAAACTGGCGTGGGGCAGCCGGGCCCAGCGCCGCCTGCTGGCCCGGGTGATGGATCTGACCGGCGCCGCCCGCGCCACGCTGGAAGTGCAGCACGGCGATGAGTGGCGCGACCGCCTGCTGGACCCCGCCCTGCTGGAAACATGGCGCAGCCAGATCGAGGGCCGGGCCAGCGCCTACCGCGGCACCACCCACATCAGCGTTGTCGATGCGGCGGGCAATGCGGCGGCCCTGACCGTTTCCAACGGCGAAGGCAGCGGCTGGATGATTCCCGGCACCGGCATCATCATGAACAACATGCTGGGGGAAGAAGATCTGCTGCCCGGCGGCGGCGGACCCGGCGGGCCGGACTGGCTGAGCTGGCCGACCGACAGCCGGATGACCTCGATGATGGCCCCGACGCTGGCGATCCACCGGGATGGCGGAGAATGGGTGCTGGGCTCCGGCGGATCCCGGCGGATCCGCAGCGCGCTGTTGCAGGTGCTGGCCAACCTGTTCACCTATGGCATGCCGCTGGATGACGCCATCACCGCCCCGCGCCTGCACTGCGAAAACGGCCGCCTGTCGCTGGAATGTGACCTGCCGGACGGACTGGCCGAGGAATGGCGTGATCCGGTCCTGTGGCCGGAGCGGAACATGTACTTCGGCGGCGTCCACGCCGTGCAGCGCACCCGCAGCGGCGGACTGGACGCCTTCGCCGACCCGCGCCGCGATGGCGCGGCGCTGATTGTTTAAGCCGGGCATCCGCCCGGTGGGCGATGGCGCGGCGCTGATTGTTTAAGCCGGGCATCCGCCCGGTGGGCGATGGCGCGGCGCTGATTGTTTAAGCCGGGGCATCCGCCCGGTGGGCGATGGCGCGGCGCTGATTGTTTAAGCCGGGGCATCCGCCCGCTGGGCGATGGCGCGGCGCTGATTGTTTAAGCCGGGGCATCCGCCCCGGTGGGCGATGGCACGGCACCTCTCAGCAGGAACTGTCTCACACCGGGCCTTAAACTTTCTCCCGGCAACACTGAAACACTCAGCCCAGATGTCGGATCCTTTCCTTGCATTTTGCAAAGACCAAGAGCTTTCCAGACAGACGAAATACGCCGGTCATTGGAAAATGCAAATAATTCTCCTACCGTCCCAAACATTAGGAACACTCCTAGTCCTTCCGGTCGAATTGCAAGACAACACCCAAAACCGCTATACCCGTATATGGGAAGCGGCCATAAATAACGGTGGGCAGAATGTTCGAAAAATGTAATGAAGATAAGTCTACTCTTCAGGCAATCTCACAGGCTCAGGCTGTGATTGAGTTCACTCTTGACGGAAAGATTGTCCGCGCCAACGACAATTTCTGTTCGCTGATGCAATATACGCCGCAGGAACTGGCGGGAAAGCAACACAGCCTGTTTGTGAAACCAGCCTATGCGGCCTCCCGGGAGTATCAGGCATTCTGGGCAGACCTGAACAGCGGCAAAAGCTTCACGTCTTCCTACCTGCGTCTTGCCCGGGATGGATCGGAACGCTGGATTCAGGGCAGCTATATGCCGGTCCTTGACCGCTCCGGCCGCCCCTATAAGGTGATCAAGATCGCCACTGACATCACGGCGGAAAAGCAGCAGGCCCTGTTGCAGGCGGCGCAGACCGCCGCCCTTGACCGGTCTCAGGCGGTGATTCAGTTCACGCTGGACGGCATCGTCGTCCATGCCAACGAGAACTTCCTGAAGGCGCTGGGCTACACGCTGGAGGAAATCCGGGGCAAGCATCACCGCCTGTTCGTTGATCCGGCGGAGCATGACAGCCCGGAGTATAAAGCCTTCTGGAATGAGCTGCGGGCCGGAAACTTTCAGGTCAGTGAATACCGCCGGATCGGCAAGGGCGGGCGGGACGTTTACATTCAGGCCTCCTACAACCCGGTCTTTGATGCCGACGGCACGCCGAACGGGGTGATCAAGTTCGCCACCGACATTACCCGGCAGGTGCAGGAACGGCTGCGCCGGGCCGCCACCCAGAAAGCCATTGATGCCGAACTGGCAAAGATCGTCAGCTTCATTGATGCCGCCAACAGCCAATCTACAAGCGTCGCCAGCGCGGCGGTGCAGTCTTCCGGCAATGTCCAGACCGTTGCCGCCGGATCGGAGGAAATGGCCGCCTCGGTGCAGGAAATCAGCCGTCAGGTGACACAGGCCTCGCAGATTTCCAGCGACGCGGTGCAGCAGGCGCTGAACACCAACGACACCGTCAACGCCCTGTTGCAGGCCACCGACCGCATCGGGCAGGTGGTCAAACTGATTAACGACATCGCCGGACAGACCAACCTGCTGGCCCTGAATGCCACCATTGAGGCCGCCCGCGCCGGAGAGGCCGGAAAGGGTTTTGCCGTCGTCGCCAATGAAGTGAAAGGACTGGCCACCCAGACCAGCCGGGCCACCGATGAGATCACCCAGCAGATCGCCTCAGTGCAGCAGGGCACCCAGGCCACCGTCAACGAGATCCGGACGATTGCCGCAACCATCGAACGGATCAACGAAATTTCGGCGGCGATTGCTTCGGCGGTGGAAGAGCAGTCGGCCGTGACCGGCGAAATGTCATCAAACATGAACATTGCCGCTGCCGGGGTCGAAAGCATCACCACCGGCATCAACAGCATCGCCGGAGACCTGAACAATCTGCATGGGGCCGCCCTGCGGATTAAGGAACAGTCCGCCAGCCTGTAACAGCCCCCTGTTCGATCCAGCCCCATCCGGGGACACCCTCCGCCGCAGGATCGTCCGGTCTTATCCGGAAGCCGCAGGACAAGACAGCACACTGAAGGGGAATGACTGACATCGGGGTCAGCCATTCCCCTTTTTCAACACAGGCTGCTGCTTTTGTCCCTCCCCTCGCTCTGACAACAGAGCGAGGGGCCGTCAACCCCGCCGCCCCTGAATACAATTCAATAAAACTCTCTGATTCCAAAAAATAGAATTTTATTAATATTCCCGCCATTCCCATCTTGCAAAAAACACCAACAGTATTTGGTTATTATGGCTGAATTGCCACATCCGGATCAAAAGAACATTATAGCAGCAGAACCCCTGTCTACAGGAGACCGTCATGTTCAGGATCCATAATCACGCAACGGACGTTGTCTCTGCCCTGTCCGCCGCGCAGGCGATCATCGAATTCAGTCTGGATGGCACCATCCTCAGCGCCAACGGAAACTTCTGCGCCCTGATGCAGTATACGCCGCAGGACCTGATCGGCCAGAAGCACCGGCTGTTCGTCTCCCCGGCTTATGCCGCCTCGCAGGAGTATCAGGAGTTCTGGCAACGTCTGCGGGAAGGGAAACAGTTCACCTCCTCCTTCCAGCGCTTTGCCAAAGACGGCAGCCCCCGCTGGATTCAGGGCAGCTATATGCCGGTCCTTGACCGCTCCGGCCGCCCCTATAAGGTGATCAAGATCGCCACTGACATCATGGCGGAAAAGCAGCAGGCCCTGTTACAGGCAGCGCAGACCGCCGCCATTGACCGGTCTCAGGCGGTGATCCAGTTCACGCTGGATGGCATCGTCGTCCATGCCAACGAGAACTTCCTGAAGGCGCTGGGCTACACGCTGGAGGAAATTCGGGGCAAGCATCACCGCCTGTTCGTTGATCCGGCGGAGCATGACAGCCCGGAGTATAAAGCCTTCTGGGATGATCTGCGGGCCGGAAACTTTCAGGTCAGTGAATACCGTCGGATCGGCAAGGGCGGGCGGGAGATTTACATTCAGGCCTCCTACAACCCGATCTTTGATGCCGACGGCACCCTGACCGGGGTGATCAAGTTCGCCATCGACATCACCAAACAGGTGCAGGAACGGCTGCGCCGGGCCGCCACCCAGAAAGCCATTGATGCCGAACTGGCAAAGATCGTCAGCTTCATCGATGCCGCCAACAGCCAATCTACAAGCGTCGCCAGCGCGGCCGTGCAGTCTTCCGGCAATGTTCAGACCGTTGCCGCCGGATCGGAGGAAATGGCCGCCTCGGTGCAGGAAATCAGCCGTCAGGTGACACAGGCCTCGCAGATTTCCAGCGACGCGGTGCAGCAGGCCCTGAACACCAACGACACCGTCAACGCCCTGTTGCAGGCTACCGACCGCATCGGGCAGGTGGTCAAACTGATTAACGACATCGCCGGACAGACCAACCTGCTGGCCCTGAATGCCACCATTGAGGCCGCCCGCGCCGGAGAGGCCGGAAAGGGTTTCGCCGTCGTCGCCAACGAAGTGAAAAGTCTGGCCACCCAGACCAGCCGGGCCACCGAAGAAATCACCCAGCAGATTGCCTCAGTGCAGCAGGGCACGCAGGCCACCGTCAACGAGATCCGGACGATTGCCGCAACCATCGAACGGATCAACGAAGTTTCGGCGGCGATTGCTTCGGCGGTGGAAGAGCAGTCGGCCGTGACCGGCGAAATGTCATCAAACATGAACATCGCCGCCACCGGCGTAGAAAGCATTACCTCCGGGATCAACAGCATTGCCGGAGACCTGAGCAATCTGCATGGGGCCGCCCTGCGGATTAAGGCACAGTCCGCCAGCCTGTAAACGCCGCTGCTCAGCCGGTTTCCGAGGGGTCCGGCGGCAGGGTCAGCCGTGGCCGAAGCGGCCGACCCTCTGCCTTCCAACGTGCTGCCACCCGTTCCAATGCCTCCACCTGATAGCGGTCGGTGATCTGATCCGGATCGTTCGGGTTCACCGCCGGGCGGGCCTTGCCCCCTTCCCCGTCCCAGTAATCCACCGCGTTTTCCGGCCTGCCGATGTGGCGGAACACCCGGTGGCTGGGTTCTCCCGGTGCGCCCGGCACCCGGTGGACGACCCCGAACTTGCCGCTGTCGGGATACTCCGTGATTTCCGGATACTGGGTGGTGCCGACCGCCAGATAGCGCAGCTCCTCCTGCCCGGTGTTGCGGATCTGATGGGCGGTCTCCGGACCGCCGGGCGGGCAGGCCACCACATCACCGGCGCGCAGCGGATAGGCACAGTCGCCCAGCCGCAGCTCCCCGCTGCCGGAGAGGATGACAAACATTTCCTCGTTCACCGTGTGGCTGTGAAACGGAAAGGCCGCCTTACCCGGTGGCACCACGGTCACGTTATAGCCCAGCTTCACCGCCCCGATTTTCCAGCCGATGTCGGCAATCTGCGCCTCAAACGCGCCGCCGGAACCGGAGGGCTGATAGGTCAGGTCCTCAAGATTCAGGATCGGGTGGACCCGGGGATCCGGGGTTTCAGGCGTGGACATGGCAGGTCTCTCCGCTGCGGATGTGTCACCTGACTGTATGGCCGGTCAGGCTGCCAGTCCACCGGCACGGAAACAGACCTGCCCATGCCAGAATACGGGAAAACTCCTGACGGGTACGAGAAGGACCAGCCGTTTGCAAGGAATCCGTTTCACCGGCAGTCGGTCATCTTTCTCGATCGTATCCCCGGTCAGCCTTTTTTACGCATCCGGATCAACAGTTCCGGATCGGTCAAAAGCTGGTATTTTTTCCAACGGTAACACTTGCTGAACCACCCGGGAGTGCTGTTGGCGTTGTGCTCTATCACCTCCATATCGGTGATAATGCAGATATCCCCCTGACTGGTCAGCCCATCCGGGATCTTGCCGCCATCCTTGGGTTTCAGCCCCCTGACGCTGACAGTGCCGTCGGGCCTGTCGATGATTTTCATCACCTGCGCGATGCTGCCAGAATTGAAGCGGCGATAATCCCCTTTATCCACAAAGTCAGCGGAATATCTGGCTTTACCCTTATATTTCAGCTTTTCCCCATTCACTCCGATATCAAAATTCTCTGAGACGAACTCGGCCCGTTCCGCCTCCTGCTTTTCAGTCAGGCCCTTTTTCTGCATCTCGGCATGGGTCATGACGTCAATAAACTCTCCGTCATATGTCAGGGTATAAGACCCATCAGTCAGTACGGTCAGCTCAGCTTCGTACCGGTCCGGCAACAGGCAACCGGACAGAAAAATGCAGACCCCTATCGTAAACCAGCGCAACATTAAAAACCCCCTTTAGCGAGAATGATAACCAGATCAACTACCCAACTCATGGATTTTTTTAAAGTGAAAAAACACCTCAGAATTGCCTTAACCCTGTAAACGGCAAAAGGCCCCGGAGTGTCCCCCGGGGCCTTTTGCTTCACCGCGCCACGCCGCGCATTTTCTCCACCGTCCGCAGCCCGGCGACACCGAGCAGGGCAAGGATCAGTTCCCACAGCATATCATCCAGCTTCGGCAGCGGCGGCACCGGGTGCCCGGCAGCGGCGGCGGCCCATTCCAGCAGCGGCCCGGCCACATACTGCGCCGCCAGCGCCGCCCCGCACACCCAGCCGATGAACGGACGCCAGCCACCGATGAACAGGCTGCCGCTGGCGGCTTCCGTCTTGTTCACCTCCACCTGTGCCAATGCCGCCTGATTGGCGGCCTCCACCAGCCGCAGTTCCAGTTCCGCCTTGGCCTTGGCGGCTTCGGCGGTATCGGGGATCAGTTTATCCAGCAGGCTGCCGAACACCGGCACCAGAGCCGCAAGCAACGGGGCCATCGCTTATCCCTCCCGGATCAGGCGGGCGATACGGTCGGCGCGTTCGCCCACCTGCCCAGCCCATTTGCTGTCCAGCGCCTGCCGCGCCGCCTCCTCCCACTGCCCGGCCTGCAAGGCGGCCAGCATCTGCCGGAACCCCAGCAGGCGCGGCAGCCCCAGATTGAAGGCCATGTTCGCCAGCGCCCGCTGCCGCCCCGCCGACAGGCCCCGCCACCACGGCAACTGCCGATCCAGCCCGGCCAGAACCCGGCGGATGTCATTGCCCAGCAGAACCGCCGCCTCCTCGGCGCTGATGCCCACGTCATCGAGGTTCCGCCCGATGCCGATCGTCAGTTTCCCCGCCGTGCAGCGGTACGGCAGCAGCCGCACTGCCTCATCCCGGCGCAGGTCCGCCGCCAGCGCGGTTTCATCAAAAGTCCCGTTCATCATGCCTCCTCGCGCCGTCCGATGGCGCGGTCGAGTTTTTCTTCCAGCCGGTCAAACCGCGCCTCGATCCGGGCTTCCAGCCGTTCCAGATCCTCAGCGCGGGCGAAGCGGCGTTCGCAGTCCACCTTGTGCGCCGTCAGCTCCCCCGCCGTGGTCTTGGCGGTGGCGGTGGCCTCGGAAATCCGGTGCCACAGAATCCAGAACCCCGCCGTCACCACCGGCACCAGAACCCCGGTGATCACCTGCTGCACGCTCAGTCCATCGCCCATGATCAGGCCCCGATCCCGCTGACCAGCGCCTCGGCGGCCTCAAGGCTGTCGAGGCCATCCAGCGCCTGCTTGGTGGCCCAGCCGGTGCAGCGCACCGTGTGGGCATGGTGGATGAAGGCGGCGTTCAGCGCCGTCACCTCCGCCGCGGTCAGCGCCACATCCTGATTGTCGGCGGTGCGCCACACGAAGCCCTCCGGCAGGCTGCCCCCGGCGGCCAGATGCGCCGCCCATCCGGCGATGATCGCCCGGCTGTCGGCATCGGCCTGATAGGTGTGGCCGCCGTGGTCAACGCTGCCGCTGATTTCCCGCGCCGCCCAGGCGTTGACGCGGCTGCGGTACAGCCGCTGCGCGGTGGAAAGGGTCTGGGTCATCAGGTCGTCTCCACATGCATGACGGTGGCAAAAACGCTGGCGGTGCCGCTGGCGGTGCGGGTGATCACCACCTGATCCTCGCGCCCGTAATCGATGCTGTAGCCGCTCTCGGCCCGTTTCCACGCCGAGCGGCCGGTGTAATTCAGCGTCAGCTGGTCGAAACTGCCGCCGGGCGGCAGCCACATCCCCACCCGCACGGTGCCGGTCATGCTTTTGGTGAAGCCAAGGGCGGCAAACCCGGCCGCCCCCAGCGCGGCATAAACGGCGGGCGCGGTCTGGTTGGCGGTATAGCCGAAGGCGGTTTCCAGCGCCGACTGGGCGTTGTTTTCCGGCGGGAACACCCATGAGTCCGCGTCATTCCGGACCATCCACTGAGGGTCGATCCCGCCGTGAATACTGGCGCGGTTGGTGACGATGATCCGTCTGGCGCTGCCATCCCACACCGACCAACTGCGGCCATCAAAGGACCACGCCAGTTTTACCGCGCCGCTGACCGAGGCCGACAGGCCGGTCAGGGCCTCCCACAGCGAGGAATCCTTGGTGGTGCGCACCACTGCCGGAACCGCCTTCACGGTCTGCACCTTGCCATCGTACAGCGCCGCATCGCGCAGGCTCCAGTTTCCGGCGGTGAAGGTGCCGATGGTGCTGAACGCCGACAGGGTGGAGAGCTCCGCCGTCGCCCCGGAGATCGCGGCGATCTTCGCCACCCCCCCGGCGGCGACCACCGCCCGCCCTGCATCGTCTGCCGCCCATGCCCCCGTCGCCAGCGTCGCGGTCAGGCTGGGGCGGTATTCAACCGCCCGCAGGGCATAGGTTGTGGTGTCTGGAAACATGGTCCAGACAAAGCCATCCGCCGTCAGGATGTGGGTTGCCGGGTATGCCCCCTCTATCGAAGCCCCGGTGAATGTCACCGTCTGGACGGTGTCCACCGTCAGGGTCAGGTCGGCGGCACAGGAGAAGTCCAGATAATAGGCTTTGTTGGTGACCCCGCCTGAAGACAGGCCGTGGAAGCGGAATTTGCCGGGGGCCGTCTGCACGAAGGCCGACGGACAGTAGGTATAAGGGGCACCCACACTACCCAGCACCAGTGTTTTTTGACTGACGTAAGCCGGGGTCCCTGTCCCTGTCCGGCTCAGCACTCGCGCACCAAGGTACTGGATATCCTGCCGCCATGTGCAGAACAGGAAGTGGGTGTCTGACAGCGGCAGGATCCCCGCCACACGGTCAGTATATTCGACCCCGGTATTGTAGGCCGCTCCCCCCGGCGTATAGGGGGTGGTGGTGACATCCAGCAGCCGCAGCCACCAAGCCCCGCTGCTGATGGACCACGCCACCGCCACCACGCCGGAACCGACCGATGCGACCTCTAGGCCCCCCCCGAGGTTGGTGTCCGTCACCAGCGTGACCCAGCTGCCAACGGAGGCGACGGTGCCGCTGACCGTGACGCGGGCAAAGTTGACGTACTGGTTTCCGCCGCCGGGAATGATGTCGATCACCGCCGCGCAGAACTCCGTGTCGGAAATCCGGCACAGGGATCCGTTCGGTGTTCCGTAGCTGTAGCCGCTGTTGCGCAGCACCTGCTCCGCCCCCAGGGTGACTGTGCCGTCAGCGGCGACCGTCATCACCCGCAGATAATAGACGTAAGGGGTGCTGCTGGTGCCCCGGTAGGTCATCACCACCGTGTTGGTGGTCAGCCGCAGGAGTTTAAGCGCGTATTTACGGCTGGACGCCACCGTCACCGGGGTTCCGACTGTGTAAGAACCGGGGGTCAGGCGCTGGGTGACAACGGCTTTCATGGTGGTGGAAGCGGCATCGTAGTACACGCTCAGGGCCATCGCGCCATCGGCGCTGACGGGAACGGTCGCGGTATCGTTGAACCCGTCAACCGTGGTGGCCACCACACTGACCGGCCCGGCTTTCTCGTTGCCGACCAGCGTCACCGCCGTGTTCGGCGTATACGCCCGGAAAGCGAACTGCGCCTCATCGGCCAGATCAAAGTCGGTGGCGCTGTCGGTCAGGGCAGTGCCCACCGTTTCCTCAAACACCGACACCACCCGCTTCAGGCCCTCGCCATCCTTCACGCCGGGGGTGGCAAGGGTCAGGCTGGCGTTCTGGGCCAGCGCCGCACTGGCGCGGGTGTAAAACTTCGGCACCGCCGTATTGCTGACGGTCATGGTCTGCCCGGATCCGGCAGCCGCCACCCCAAGGGCAATGCCATTCCCGGCCAGCAGCTTGTTGCCGAGAAAATCCGGCACCTTATCGTTCGACGAAATCACCGTGGTGCCGCCCAGCACCACCGCCGCCGACTTCCGCGCCCAGTGCTTGGCCGAATACTGGCCGGGCAGCACCTCGACGTCTTCGGCTTCCTCGGCCCATTTCCCCGCCATCTGCACGGTCGGCCACTGCGCCTGCGCGATGGTGTGCTTGGGCACAAAATCGGCATATTTGGCGGCAAAATCGGCATAGGCCGGGGTGAACAGGCTGTATTTCGGGGCAAAGTCGGCGTATTTGCCGGAGAAATCGGCGTATTTGGGATCAAAATCCGCCTTGTTGATCAGCACCACATCGCGCGCCGCATCGGCTTCAACGGCGGCGTGCTGGGCATCCTGCGCGCTCAGCTCGGTGGTGGCGCCGGATTCAATCTGCTTCAGGGTAAAGCTGGAAACGGTGACACCGCCCGCCCCGTCGAAGGCCAGCACCCGGTTGGCACGGGTGTTCATCGGCGGCAGCGTCACCCCGTTGGGAAGGTCTGACACCGGAATCTTCAGCGCCCGCCCGATCTCTTCCTGCTGCTGCTGGTCGATCATCGTCTGGCGGTCCAGCGCCCGTTCCAGATCCTCGGCATAAAAGGCCGCCCCGGTGACCAGATCGGTGGTCTGGGTCACCGGCACCCGGCGCAGCAGGGTCACGCTGTGCCCCATCGGCAGCGCCGGACCGGACAGCGGAAAGCTGACGGTGCCGCCCGGGCTGCCGCTGCTGCTGCGGTCCACCCGGTACCGGCCGGGGGCAATGGTCTCCTCCGCGCCGCCGGGGCCGGTCAGGACCATTATCAGGTCGCTGTCGCGGTCCAACGGAAAGGAAAACGGCCATACCGTGGTCCCGCCGTTGGTACTGTAGGCCTGTTTTGTAACCGTATTTGAAAGTGTCATCGCAATAATCTCCAGATTGGTTATCTGTCTGCCAGACCTCAGCCTTCCCGGCAAAAGCCGGAACGCTCCGTCAAGCCCGCCCTTCCCCACCGGGTCCCGGTGGGCGTAGACTGTCCGGGTCATCCTCTGCCCCGGATTACCCGCGATGCTCCGCCGTCTGCTGCCGCTGTCGTTCCTGCTGTTCCTTGCCGCCTGCGCCAATCCCTACGCCGACAGCTACGTGGCGCTGGATCCCGGGCCGCTGGCCCCGGCAGCCGCCGCCGGGGGGAAACCGGAGGTGCGGATCCTGCCGTCCGGCTCCGCCATGGCGGAAAACCGGGCGATGCTGCGGCGCGGCTTTGTCATGATCGGCCAGTCGCAGTTTTCCGGCACCAACACCGCCCGTTCCGACGCCCAGGCACAGGGGCAGGCGGTGGGGGCACAGGTGGTGCTGCTGTCGCAGGAGTATGAGTCAACCCGGCGCGGCGTCACCCCGGTGGAAGAGCAGATCATGACCCCGGTGCGCCGCACCTACATCGACCGCGACGGGGCCCGCCGCACCGGTTATGTCTGGGCCCGCACCACCGTCACCCGCTACGAACCGACGCTGTACACCCAGTACACCCTGACCGCGACCTACTGGGTGAAGGCCCGGCCCGGCGGGCTGGGGGTGGCGGTGCAGGAACCGTCTGACGACACCCGGAAGAAGAACCAGACCAACAAGGGCGCGGAAATCTTCGCGGTGGTGGATGGCAGCCCGGCCTTTTCCGCTGACCTGCTGGAAGGCGACCTGATCACCGCCCTCGACGGCCACAGCATCGACACCGCGCAGGACTTTGCCGAACGTCAGCCGGCCCTGTCCGGGCGGCGCGGGGTCAGCATCGACCTGCTGCGCGACGGCCAGAAACTGCGCAAAACCGCCGACATCCCACCGGCCCCGGAGCCTGTGCCCACCCCGGCCCGCTCCACCGGCTCCGCCACCGATCCGGCGCAGTAAGCCGCCGCCGGTCAACTGCCGTCTTCCGGCAGCCACGCCTTGCCGAAGCCCCGGCTGACCGCCGGGATCCGGTTGAGCAGGCTGCCCCCGGCGGAAAACAGGCTGCCGGTCACCGCCGCATCGCCGCGCATCCCGGCCAGAGTGCCCTGTGCCAGCGCCGCATTGGCGTTGGTGCGGGCCTGATAGGCCTGCCAGCGGTGCTGATAGGCGTCCTCCTCCGCCGACTGGCGGCGGGACAGGGCATCCAGTTCCCCCGCCTGCGCGGTGTCGGCGGTCAGGTCCAGCGCTGATCCGCTGTCCACCTGCACCCCCGCCGCCGCCAGCGCCGCCCGTTGGCCGCTGATCGCCTGCGCCGTCAGCAGCCGCTGGCGCTGCTCCGCCACCTGCCCCTGTTCCACCGCCCGCTCCGCCGCCCGGTCCTGCGCCTGCGCCGCCTGTTCCGCCGCTGCCGCATTGGCCTCGGCCATCGCCGTCTGATACCCGGCCTGCCGCCGCTGCGCCTGCCCCTGCTGCACCATGCCCGCCGCGCTGACCGCCGCCGAGGCCAAAGCCGCCACCGCCATCACTCCCGGTACTGCACACATGCTTCTGTCCTCCGTTGTGTCCCACAGCGTTTCACACGCTGTTCCACGCGCCATTCCACACGGTGAAACCGCTCCCCGTCCGGCCCGTAAGGCACAGCGGGGAACACCGTAAATCCCAGCCACCGCAGCCAGCGCAGCGACACCCGGTTGCGGGCATCGACCCAGTTGGTCAGCAGCCGATAGCGCCGCTGCCAGTGGTCCACCACCATGCGGCTGTAGCGCAGCACCGTCAGCGGATGCGCCTCCAGCACCGGGCTGGCGAGCAGCCAGACAATGCCGGTGTGCGGATCCCCGGCATCGGCGGCGACGCCGAACAGGGCTTCCACCCGCCCGCCCACCACCCCGGCCCCGGCCCAGTCCGACACCGCCAGCGATCCGGCCAGCGCCTGTTCCGGAAGGGCACGGTGGGCGGCCCAGACCTCCGCCACATCCGCCGCCCGCAGCCGGGGGGCAAGCGCCGCCACGTCGCCCACATCCGCGGTGCGGATGTGGGCTGTTTTCAGCCCCTCAGACGCCGGGCGCGGGCGTCCGCCCGCTTGGCTTACGCGCGAATGGTCGCGCGGGCCCTCAATGGGCCAGTCGGCCCTTTGGGCCTCCATTTTGTTTGATGGGTCCCTTGTATGTTTCCCCCACACAGGCGTACGCCTGTGTGGGGTCGGTGAACGGGTGAGCCTGCTGGTCCCTTCTTCCCTGAAGAACGTGCTTGAGAT
>NZ_JACIIX010000008.1 GCF_014205675.1 Novispirillum itersonii | reverse complement strand
TTTTCTCGATCCGACCCTCGCCGCTGGGAGAGGGCTGCTACCCTCTCCCAGCTGTTCCTTTATCGCCTATCGGCACGGAAATTCATAAGACAAGCGTTTTCAACCGCAAAACCGGTGTCCACTTTTGCTGAAAACGCTCTGACACTCCCCCTTTCCCCTTCAGAGACCAAAAAAGACCCCCGCCGGTCTCCCGGCGGGGGTTTCAGTCTGCTCAGGGGTATTCTTTTCAGATCCGGTCAGCGCATCCCCAGTGCCGTCGGCAGCCACAGACTGATCGCCGGAATGTAGGTGACCAGCATCAGGAAGCCGAGCATGGTCAGCAGCCACGGCGCCACCGCCACCGTCAGCTCGGTAATCCCCATTTTGGTGATCCCGGAGGCGACGTAGAGGTTAAGGCCGACCGGCGGATGGCACATCCCCACTTCCATGTTCACCACGATCAGGATGCCGAAGTGCACCGGATCAATACCCAGGCTGACCGCCACCGGGAACAGGATCGGTGCCATGATCAGCACGATCGAGGACGGCTCCATGAAATTCCCGGCCATCAGCAGCAGCACGTTGACCACCAGCAGGAACACCCACGGTGCCAGATTGTGGCCCTGAATCCATGCCGCCATGCTCTGCGGAATGTTTTCAGACGTCATCAGGAAGGAGAACAGCACCGCGTTGGTGATGATGTACAGCAGCATCGCCGACATATTGGCCGACGACAGCAGCACCTGCGGCACCTGCTTCAGGGTCATGTCCTTATACACGAACACGGCAATGATGAAGGCATAGACGGCGCTCATCGCGGCGGCTTCAGTCGGGGTGAAGATCCCCGAATAGATCCCGCCGATGACGATGACGATCAGCAGCAGCCCCCAGATGCTTTCCTTCAGCGCCTTCAGGCGTTCCCCGAAGGTGGCCTTGGGCATACGGGGATAGCCGAACTTCCACGCGCGGTACCAGGTGGTGACCCCCAGCAGGGTCGCCAGCATCAGGCCCGGCACCACACCGGCCATGAACAGCTGCCCGACGGAGGTATTGGTGGACACCGAATACATCACCATCACGATCGACGGCGGAATCAGGATGCCCAGCGCCCCGGAGGTGGTGATGACCCCGGCACCGAAGCGGTTCGGGAAACCCTGCTTGACCATGGCGGGCAGCAGGATGGAGCCGATGGCGACCACGGTGGCCGGGCTGGATCCCGACACGGCAGCAAACAGCGCACAGGCCACAACACCGGCCAGACCCAGACCGCCATGCCAGTGCCCGACCATCGCCGTGGCAAAGTTGATCATGCGGCGGGCGACGCCGCCATGGGTCAGGAAGTTACCGGCCAGAATGAAGAACGGGATCGCCATGATCTCGAACTTCTCGATACCGGTGAACAGCTTCAGGGCCACGGCCTCAATCGGCACATGGGTCATGGTGAACAGGAAGGTCAGAACGGTCAGGCCGAGCGAGATGGAGATCGGCATGCCGGTCAGCATCAGGGTCAGCAGCAGCCCGAAAATGATGGCGGCGTTCATCAGTGCTTCTCCCCGTTCTGGTTCCCGGACCCTTTGGTGCCAGCGCCTTCGTTATGGGCGACATCTTTCGGGTGCAGGCCGTCTTGCATCTGGAACCAGTTGATATCCTGCCCCTCTTCCTCTTCCATGCCCGCGACGTGGGCGTGGTCATGGGTCGGCAGGGACCCGGTGCGGATGAAGTTGACCGCCACCTGCAGGAAGCGGAAGCACATCAGGTAAGACCCGCAGGGGATGGCCATGTACACCCACCACATCGGGATTTCCATGTCCGCCGACACCTGATCGGTGTGACCGATCTTCCAGACGAACTCAGCCCCCAGCGTGCCGACGATGCCGGTGAACAGCGCCCCGGCGCACAGACCGAACAGGATGAACTTGGAGCGGTTCGACGGGCTGAGACGGTTGATCAGCACATCCACGCCAACATGGATGCCGGTACGCACCCCATACGCCGCGCCGAACTTGGCCATCCACACGAACATGTAGATGCACAGTTCCTGCGCCCATGCCATGTGGATGTGCCGGGTGATCGGGAAGAGGAACGATACGCCGGAAGCGTAGCGGTGCATGACGGCCGCGAAGATGACAAGGGTCGCCGCCGCCATCAGGGTGGCGATCAGCCACTCCTCAAGATGGTCGAGGAATTTCATGATTGGTGTCCGGTATGGCAGGGGGCCGATACAGTCCGGCCCGGCTTTTTCCACCGCGCCCCGTCTTTAAAAAGGCAGGGGGATTACAGGAAAACAACCGGGCCGGAGAACGGGAAGCGGATTATTTCGCTTCGGCTTCAAACGCTTCGATCAGATCCTTGCCGACGCGGCCGGCCATTTCTTCGCGCACCGGCTGAAGGGCCTTCTTCCACTCAGCCGCTTCCTCAGCGGTCTGAACATGGATCTGGGTCTTGCCGGAAGCCTTGATGCCTTCCAGCGCCTTCACGTTTTCTTCCTCGGCGATCATGTTGGCATAGGCAGTGGATTCAGCCATCGCCTTTTCCAGATTGGTCCGCACCTCACCCGGCAGGCCATCCCAGAACGCCTTGTTCACGATCACCGCATAGCCGAGGTAGCCATGGTTGGAGACGGTGGCATGCTTCTGCACTTCGTGCATCTTCTGGGTGAACATGTTGGACGGCGGGTTTTCAGTGCCGTCAACCACACCGGTCTGGAGGGCCTGATACACTTCGGAGAAGGCCATCACCTGCGGCAGGGCACCAAGGGCGCGCATCTGGGCATCCAGCACCTTGGAGGACTGAATGCGCATCTTCAGGCCCTGGAAGTCGGCGACCTTGACCAGCGGCTTATTGGCGCTCATGATCTTGAAGCCGTTATCCCAGTAGGCAAGGCCCTTGATGCCCTTGCTTTCCAGCTTGTCCAGCAGCTTACGGCCGACCGGGCCGTTGGTCACTTTGCGCAGGACGGTCTTGTCCGGCAGGATGTAGGGGATATCGAAGGCTTCGAATTCCTTCACGCCCAGCGGGCCGAACTTGGCCAGCGACGGGGCTAGCATCTGCACGGCACCCAGCTGAAGGGCCTCAAGCTCTTCCTTGTCCTTGTAAAGCTGGCTGTTCGGGTAGACTTCCACCTTCACCGCGTTGTTGGTGTAACGCTCAGCCAGTTCCTTGAACTTGTCGGCGGCCTTGCCCTTCGGGGTATCGATGGCGACGACGTGGCTGAACTTGATCACGATCGGATCAGCGGCCAGCGCCGGGGCAGACAGCAGCATACCGGCCACCAGGCCGCACACAAGGCGGGACATCTTCATGGACCTACTCCCGTTGATTTAGTGATAATACGATGACTCCGCACCGCTGCCTCACGTTCTGCGCCGGTCTGTTCCCCGTTGCAATGTGTGGATATCCGCAGGTGGCATAACAGGGCTGCATATTCGTCATGTCTTCGCACCGCACACTCTGGCCGGACCGCCGCTTCGGCCGCCAGTTTCTGCCATTTTTACCCGCTTTGCTGGTGCTGCTGACGGCGGGCCTTGTTGCGGTGCTTATGTCGCTGGTCCATTCCGCCGAGACCCAGTCGGAGCAGGAACGCACCATCAAGGACGTGCTGTGGGTGGAACAGGACCTCCGATTCCTTCTGACCACCACGCAGGAACGCATGACCGGACTGGCCCAGCTGGCCGCTGCCGGAGACCTTGACCGCCTCCAGCGTCAGGCCGGTGCCCTGCTGAATGCCCAGAGTGAACTCAGCCGGATCCGCGTCCTTGATGACCATGGCGCAGCCACGCTGAGCATCCCGCCGATCAGCAATCCTGCTGCCATGGCCCGGGGGGAAATCCAGCGCCAGAAGGCGATGGCCAGCGTCCGCGCCCTTGGCCGGGCCACCTTCAGCCAGCCCTTTATGACGCCGTCCGGGGACATGGGGCTGGAAGTGGTGGCCCCGGTGTTTGACGGCCAGACCTTCACCGGCGCGGTCAGCGCCACCCTGTCGCTGGATGCCCTGCTGACCCGGCATATTCCGTGGTGGTTTGCCGAAAACTACCGGCTGGAAATTCTCGATACCGACGGGGTGCCGATTGTCTCCACCTCGCGCGTCGGGGCCGATGTCATCAGTCTGGCTGCCGCCCATACCATGGTGTTTGATCCCCCCGGCGGCGGGCTCTATCTGCGGGCCACCCCCTACCCGGCGCAGGGCAAGCGCAGCCGGTGGCTGATCCTGACCGCGATCGGCGTGCTGACCGTTTCCACCGTCGGCAGTCTGGTGGCGCTGGCCCGGCACATCCGCCGCCGCCTGAAAGCCGAACAGGCCCTGCGCGAGGAAATCGCCTTCCGCCGTGCCATGGAAAACAGCCTGACCGTCGGCATGCGGGCGCGGGATATGGATGGCCGCATCACCTATGTCAATCAGGCCTTCTGCTCGATGGTCGGCTACACCCCGGAAGACCTGATCGGCATGACCCCGCCAATGGCCTACTGGGATCCGGCCGGGGTCGAACGGGCACAGGCCCTGCACGATGCGGTGCTGGCCGGAAACGGCCCCAGCGAGGGCTTTGAACTCAGCTTCCTGCGCCGCGACGGATCACGGTTTGACGTGCTGGTCCATGAAACCCCGCTGGTCGATGCCAGCGGCCGCCAGACCGGCTGGATGGGATCGTTCCTCGACATCAGCGACCGCAAGCAGATGGAAGATCTGGCCCGCCGTCAGGACCAGCGCCTTCAGCACACCTCCCGCCTGATCACCATGGGGGAAATGGCCTCCTCGCTGGCGCATGAGATCAACCAGCCGCTGGCCGCGGTCGCCAGTTACGCCACCGGCTGCCTCAACCGCCTGAAGTCCGGCCGCTACACGGTGCCGGAGCTGACCGACGCCCTCGACAAGCTGGACCGACAGGCCAAACGGGCGGGCAAAATCGTGCGGCACATGCATGATTTCGCCCGGAAAAGCAGCCCCAACTTCTCGCCGCTGGATATGGCGGTGCTGGTGCGGGATGCCGTCGGCTTCATCAGCCGCGACGCCGTGCAGCGCGGCGTGCGCCTGAGCATTGACCCCACCCCGGCCCTGCCGCCGGTAATCGCCGACCGGGTGCAGATTGAACAGGTGCTGCTGAACCTGATCCGCAACGCCATCGATGCCTCGCCCCAGCCGCCGGGCCGCAGCGGTCATGCCCGGGTGGTGATCAGCACCCGACAGGAAAACACCGGTATCGTGGTGCGGGTGCGGGATTACGGCGACGGTATCTCCACCGAAACCGCAGCACAGCTGTTCACCCCGTTTTTCAGCACCAAGCCCGATGGCATGGGCATGGGGCTGAGCATCTGCCGGTCCATCATTGAGGCACACCACGGCCATCTGTGGTATGAACAGGCGGAACCGGACGGGGGCGGAACAGTTTTCTGCTTCACCCTGCCCTGCCAGAGTCTGGCCTAACAGAATCTGGCCGCACCAAAAACCAGCGGCATTATCCCCGAGGAAACCCCGTGACCAGCCAGCCCGACGTTCCGGTTTTCACCGACGCCCCGCCCGCGTCTGACACGTCCTGCGTTTATATCGTTGATGATGACGAGGCCATCCGCGATGCGCTGGTCTGGCTGTTGCAATCGCGCGATGTTCCGGCCCGGGCCTTTGCCTCGGCGGAAGAGTTCCTGACGCTCTGGTCCCCCGACACCGCCGGATGCCTGCTGCTGGATATCCGCATGGACGGCATGAGCGGTCTGGCTCTGTTCGACCGGCTGCGCGACGCCGGAAACCGCATGCCGGTGATCTTCCTGACCGGCCATGGCGATGTGCCGATCGCCGTAGCCTCCCTGAAGAAGGGGGCCCATGATTTCGTTGAAAAGCCGTTCAACGACAACGAACTGGTTGACCGGATCATCGAGGCCCTGCGGCTGGATGCCAGCAGCCGCAGTCAGAACAGCGCCCGGCAGGATGCCGCTGCCCGGCTGGCCTCGCTGAGCCCGCGGGAGCGGCAGGTGATGGATAAAATCATTGAAGGCAAGCTGAACAAAATCATCGCCGACGAACTGGCGATTTCCATGCGCACGGTGGAGATGCACCGCGCCCATGTGTTCGAGAAGATGGGGGTCAAGAATTCGGTGGAACTGGCACGGATGCTGGCCCTGCTGGGGTAACGGCACCGGCCGGGAGATAAAGGAGCCCCCGCTCATTCCCCGGCCGGGCGCAGCAGATCCAGCCCATCGTTCAGCATCTGTATCACCACCGCCTGCTGGTCCTCCACCGACATCCGGTACAGAGACGGTGCATCCATCAGGGCCCGGAACGACTTGGAGATCAGCCGGGCCAGCATCGGCCCCGGCAGATCGATGTCGTTGGCGGCCAGCCAGTCCAACGTGGTCCGCACCGCCATTTCCGCCAGCTGCACGCATTCCGTATGGCGCACCGGCGGAGAGTCCGGCCCCTGCTGATCCGGTGTATCCGCAGGGGAATTATCCTGCCCGTCCGGCACCGGCCCGCCAAAGGCAAGCCAGTCGAGGGAAATATTCACCTCCGCCGCCACCGCCGCCAGAGCCAGAAACTGGGCCAGCCCCTCTCCCTTCCCCCATGCGGTGATGGTTTCCTGCGTTTTACCGGCAACCCGGGACGCCGCTTTCCGGGACGGAAAACGGGCCAGCATTTCGGAGATGCGGCGGGCCAGTTCCGGTTGATCTGACAGGATTTTTTTCTGCATCATCACCGGATCATCAGAATTAATTCGGACCATTCCACCCCTTCAACAGACGGAATTTTTCCATGCTGTGAAAAGTAATCCGAAAGTCTGTCGTCAAGGCTTGCCGACCCCTGATTTTTTCCGTATCATTCGCACAACCAGAGCCTAAAAAAGCCGTAGATCAGAAAATATTCGGATTCTTCCACAGCGCCGCCCTCGGTCATCCGGCCGGGCAAAGCGCACCAAAATCGCCTTTTACGGTCTATCACGAGCCATAAGACCGTAAAGGTCCAGAGCATTTTCTGATCAAGCGCAGGGCGCTTTATCGGAGGGCATGCCCCATTGTTAAAGCGTCGCAGCGTTTCTCACCGCCAAACCGCCCCCCGCCCCGGCTGAACCAGCCCCGGACCGGACGCAGCATCCCACAGCAGACACCGGACCAGACAGCCACACCGGCGGTCTGCCAGCAGACGTCTTTGCCTTAAGACGTTTGTGAACGGACTTTTTCCACTATAGCCTACTCGAAGCGGCCGTTCCGATGAAAGATAGCATCACAGATCCGCACAAAAGGCCGGTGCCGCCGCACGGGCGCGGCGGCACCATCCCGTCAGCGGATATCCGCCAGCTGATCGCGGGTCAGCCAGAACACCTCGCCAAAGCTGTTGGCGGTTTCCAGCCACAGGAAGTCCACATCGGGGAATTCCTCTTCCAGCACTTCCCGGCCAGTCCCGAATTCGCAGATCAGGCCACCGTCTTCGGTCAGGTGCTTCGCCGCCGTTTTCAGGATCCGGCGGACAATGTCAAAGCCATCCACCCCGGACCCCAGCGCCATTTCCGGCTCGTGCCGGAATTCCGGCGGCAGGGCGGCCATCGCCTCGGCATCAACATAGGGCGGATTGGTGATGATCAGGTCGTACTTCCGGCCCTTCAGCGGCGCGAACAGGTCGCCGTGCAGCAGGGTGATCCGGTCTTCCAGACCATGATCGCTGACATTCCGGTGGGCGACGTCCAGCGCATCCCGCGACAGGTCCACCGCATCAACCGTGGCATCCGGAAAGATCTGACTGGCAAGAATGGCCAGACAGCCGGAGCCGGTGCACAGATCCAGCACCCGCGTCACGTCCGTCGGGTCCTCGACCAGCGTGAAATCCTCGCCGCCGAACATCTCGGAAAACAGCAGCTCTCCGATGTAGGAGCGCGGCACGATCACCCGCTCATCAACGTAGAACGGCACCCCCTGAATATAGGCGCTGTTGGTCAGATACGGCGCCGGCTTGCGGGTAGTGACCCGGGCATCGATGATCGACGCCACCGCCTGCCGTTCCGACCGGGTCAGACGCGCCTCCAGATACGGGTCCAGCTGATCAATCGGCAGCTTCAGGGTTTCCAGCACCATGAACACCGCTTCATCAAAAGCATTGGTGGTGCCGTGCCCATAGGTCAGGTCAGCCCGGTTAAAGCGGCTGACACCGTAGCGGATAAAATCCCGCACCGTTTTCAGGTCGGCGGCATCGGCCACCGGGTCATGCACCACCGAAAACGGGCTGTCTGTACTGGTCATCTCTGGCACTCCCGACTTTCCCTGAACCGCTTCTAGAGCATTTTCCGATTGAGTGGAATCCGGTCAATCGAAGAAAATGCTCTCTTTTTAAAAAGTTAGAGCGTTTTCAACCGCAAAACCGGTGTCCACTTTTGCTGAAAACGCTCTAGTGCATTTCCCCGCAAAGGAAAAGCGCGGCAACTGGGGCGGCTGTCACACGCGGCCTCCTTTATCACCCATTTACCATGAACAGCCAAGGCGGGAGGCCGACCAACCATGCGTATACCTTTTTCCCCGGATGCAGCCCATCGCATTTTTCCATCACAGGCCACAGGTGAATAAGAGCAGCCATCCCCGCCCTTGATCCGCCGCCCACCGGCAGATCAGGCAGGCCGGGCTTTGGCCCCGTCATCCTGCTGGCTTCGTTAAAAACAAAGAATATCAACATAATAGCCCGGAGACATGGAAAATGGCCTCTCTCGCTTCCATGCGTATTCTGACCAAAGTCTCCCTGTTGGTCGGCGTGCTGCTGGCCCTGCTGATCGTGGTCAGCGGCATCGGACTGACGGCCCTGTCGATGATAAAAACCAAGACGGAGGGACTGGCGGTGTCCAGTACCCTGACCGATGCGGTGAATGTGCTGGAGAAATCCGTGCTGCGCCTGCCCCGCAGCGAAGTGCAGATTGCCGCCGATGTCAGCGTTCTGGACGCCGCCAAAAAGGATATTGACCGCTACCGCACCACCGTCGAGGCGGCCTTCACCGATGCCCGCAGTGTCGCCACCCCAGCCCAGAAGGCGGCACTGGACGATATCCACGACAAATACCTGACTTACACCAAAAACCTCCAGTCCACCCTGACCGTGGCTGAGGGCATCACAAGCGTCTCTCTCAGCGAGGCCCAGTCCCGCCTGCTGACGGAAACCCGCAGCAGTCAGGCCGACGCCACCACCATGCGGAAGGCGCTGGAAGATTTCTCCGCCGCCGTCACCGCCGAGGCCGATGCCCTGACCGAGGCGACGAAAAGCACCGCCGGAGCCGTGCAGGTCACGCTGGTGGCCACCGCCGCCGCCGGTCTGCTGGTCGGTGTGGTGTTCGGCGTCTACATCGCCCGCTATGGCATTGCCCTGCCGCTGGGCCGGGGGGTCAGCGCGCTGAACGGTCTGGCCGCCGGAAATCTGGAGGTCACCATCCCCGATACCGACCGCAAGGATGAGGTCGGCGACATCGCCCGCGGCCTGATGGTGTTCCGCGAGAACGCCATTGCCCGCCGCGAGGCCGATGCGCGGGAACGGGCCGCCATGGAAGAACGCGCCGAACGCGCCCGCCAGATTGAGGCGATGACCGATGACTTTGACCGCAAGGTCAGCACGCTGGTCGAACACCTGCATGAACAGGCATCAGAACTTCAGGGCAGCGCCGAAAACATGGCCGCCATTGCCGAAGAAACCTCCCGCCAGTCCGACAGTGTTGCTGCCGCCTCCAGCCAGCTGAGTTCCAACGTGCAGACCGTCGCCTCCGCCACCGAGGAACTGGCGGCATCGATCACCGAAATCAGCCGCCAGATCACCACCTCCTCCCAGCAGGCGGAACAGGCAACGGCAACAGCGGAAAACGTCAGCCGTCAGGTGCAGTCACTGGCCCAGACGGCGGAACAGATCAGCTCCGTCGTCGGGCTGATCACCTCCATCGCCGGGCAGACCAACCTGCTGGCGCTGAATGCCACCATCGAGGCCGCCCGCGCCGGGGATGCCGGAAAAGGCTTTGCCGTCGTCGCCAACGAGGTCAAGTCGCTGGCCACCCAGACCGCCCGCGCCACCGACGAAATCGGGGTACAGATCGCCCGGGTGCAGGCGGAAACCCAGAACGCCGTCGCCGCCATCGCCGAAGTGGCCGGGGCGATCCGGCTGCTGAGCGACCAGTCGGTGACCATTGCCGCCGCCATCGAGCAACAGGACAGTGCCACCAAGGAAATCGCCCGCACGGTGGAGGAGGCCTCCGCCGGGACCCAGACGGTTTCTGACACCATCGTCGGGGTCAATCAGGCGTCACAGGAAACCGGGGCCTGCGCCACGCAGGTGCTGACCGCCGCCACGGTGCTGAGTGACCGCAGCACGGAGATGCGGAGTCTCATCAACGGCTTCCTTCAGGGGGTGAAGGCGGTCTGATCCACAGATCCCGGACAGGGACAGTCCGCGCCGCGTGCCCGGGCTGTTCCTGCCCTCCTATCCCTCTGGAAAGGATCACGAAGCCCTCGCACCTCCCTCCGACCGGACCCCGAAGAAAGGGGGGCATCACGCTTTTCCCCGGTTTCCGCTCCGGCACTGCTGTTGTACGCGCAGCAACAAAACTGCCTTTTTTCCGTCACACTGGATGACAGTCCTTCGCCCCTGCCCCGTAATGAAGGGGTCGACCGGAACGGGAAGACCCCCATCGGAAACATCCCGACCGCGATCGCCGTCTCCTTCCCCTCTTACCGGGCAGAGGCCGCAGATCATGCTTCACCTGTCATCCATGCGCATTGTGACCAAAGTAACCCTGCTGGTCGGCGTCCTTCTGGCGTTGCTGCTGCTGGTCAGCGGTGTCGGATTGCAGGCCCTGAGCATCGTCGAGGACAAAACCGGCAGCCTCAGCACCGGTATCGCCATGCTGAAGGCCGGTGCAGCCCTTGAAAAAGCCTCGCTGCGGCTGACCCGGGGCGAGTACCAGCTGGCGGCGGACACCGGGCTGTACGACACCGTTTCCAAACAGATTGAGACCCAGAAAGATAAAATCCGGCAGGCATTCTCGGCGGCCGAACACTCCGCCCGTGACGATCAGAAAGTCCTGCTCAAAGAAATCGGCAACCATTATGCCGCCTACGAAAGCAGCCTGAATGACACCCTTGCCACCGCCCGGGCCAATCAGGGCGGTGATATCAGCGCCGCCCAGCGCGCGGTGCTGGAGATGGCCCGCCTCAGTCAGGCCAACCAGTCCCAGATGCGTCAGCGGCTGGATACCTTCGTCACCGCCATTGATGACGAGGGCAGCGCGCTGGTAACGGCAACGCAGGAAACCATGATCTCAGTGCGGCTGATCCTGATCGCCACCGCCGCCGGAGGGCTGCTGATCGGCGTGACCTTCGGCGTGTATATTGCCCGCAATGGCATTGCCCTGCCGATCAGCCGCAGCGTCACCACCCTGAATGCGCTGGCGGCGGGGGACCTGACCGTCACCGTTGACGGCACCGGGCGCGGCGACGAGGTGGGGGATATTGCCCGTGGCCTGATGATCTTCCGCGAAAACGCCATTGCCCGTCAGCAGTCCGAAACCCGTGACCGCGCCACCGCCGAGGAGCGCACGGCGCGTGCCAGCCGGATTGAGACCCTGACCTATGACTTTGATGCCAAAGCCAGCGCACTGGTTAAGCACCTGTACGAACAGGCGGCAGACCTTCAGGGCAGTGCCCAGAACATGGCGGCGATTGCCGAGGAGACCTCCCGCCAGTCCGACGGGGTGGCCGCCGCTTCCGGTCAGCTCAGCGCCAATGTGCAGACCGTCGCCGCCGCCACCGAGGAACTGTCGTCTTCCATCGCCGAAATCAGCCGTCAGGTCGCCACCTCCTCGCAGCAGGCGGAACACGCCACGGCAACCGCCGAACGGGTCAGCCGACAGGTGCAGGCGCTGGCGCAGGCGGCGGAACAGATCAGTTCGGTGGTCGGGCTGATCACCGCCATCGCCGGGCAGACCAATCTGCTGGCCCTGAATGCCACCATCGAGGCCGCCCGTGCCGGAGACGCCGGGAAAGGCTTCGCCGTCGTTGCCAACGAAGTAAAAACCCTTGCCTCACAGACCGCCAAAGCCACCGGGGACATCAGCGTACAGATCGGCCATGTGCAGGCGGAGACCCAGACGGCGGTCAGCGCCATCAGCGATATGGCCGAGTCCATCCGCGCCCTCAGCCACCAGTCCGTTGCCATTGCCGCCGCCGTTGATCAGCAGGACACCGCCACCAAGGAAATCGCCCGCACGGTGGAGGAGGCTTTTACCGGCACCCGCACGGTTTCCGACACCATCGTCGGGGTCAATCAGGCCTCGCAGGAAACCGGGGCCTGCGCCACGCAGGTGCTGACCGCCGCCACCGAGCTGAACGAACGCAGCACGGAAATGCACCGCCTGATCCATGGCTTCCTCCAGAACGTCAAAGCTGTCTGATCCCCCGCCGGAGGCAGGCCTCCTCCCGCCTCCGGCCTCAGTCAGGAATCAGTCTAATTCCATAATTTTCTTCCGGTCTTGTCATCCCCGGACATTTGCGGTAGCACACCCTCCTCTTCCGCCCAGACCCGGTATCCACCACCATGATGCTGACTCCTGTCACCCTGTCCGAGCTGCCGGATCTGCTGGCCCGTTTCGACCGCAACCTTGCGGCAGATCCGTCGCCGCTGGTGCCGATGGCCCGGCAGGTGCTGGCCCGGATCGGGGCCACCATGCAGTACACCCCGGATGAGGCGCTGACCCTGTCGCAGGACCGCCGCCATCAGGAACAGGCGGTGGCCCTGGTGGAAAGCTTCGGCATGGGGGTCCTGTGGGAACCGCCGACCGGCGGCTATACCTGGGATGGTCAGGTGATGCGGGTGGAGATGGAGCCGTCGGTGATCGTTCACGACGTCGCCCATCTTCAGGTCTGCGCACCGGAACGGCGGACGGCGCTGGATTTCGGCCTCGGGGCCGGGCCGGAAACCGGGCTGCGCGGTGAAGCCGACGCGGCGATGACCGTTTTCGGGGCCGAACGGGAAATGGAGGAAGCTCTGGCGTCCCTGCTCGGCATCCTGTGGGAGGTGGAGCTGGATCAGCCCGCCATCTGCGCCTTTGCCGAACAGAACTGGCTGGAAGGGGTCGATACGCCGCAGGCACGGTCCCATTATCTGAAAATTCTGGGCCACCTGCACCGTTTCGGGCTGGTCGATGACGCCGGGCACCCGACCCGGGCCCTGCGGGAACAGGATGACGCCACCTTCCTCTCGCCGCTGGTCACACCGCTGGCGGCCTGACGGCACGGCGGGCGGACGGGGAAATCACGACCCCGACCCGTAACTGTCCCAGATTTTCTGATAGCCACCACTCTGCCGCAGGTCCTTCAGACCCCGGTTGAAGCGGTCCATCAGATCCGCTGAAGACGGCAGTACCCGCGACAGACACAGGTAATATGACTCCACCCGGATCGGGTGATAAATAAACCCCTCCGGGATTCCCAGTTGCCCGACGTGGTAGCGGAAGACATCGCGGTAGGTATAAACCGCATCGACCCGGCCGCTGGACAGCACCCTGACCAGCTGGGCATCGTCGACCACCTCCATCACCTCGGCACCACTGTCCTGTAGATCCTTCTGTAGGGCGTAACCACGCACCACGGCAACCATCCGCCCCTTCAGGTCCGTCAGGGCCTTATAGGGGCTGTCCGCACCGTTCCCCCGGGTGAACAGGCCCTGATGATGTTCCCCCAACACATCGGAGAACAGAAACTCCTGCTCCCGCTCCGGGCGGCGGGAACAGCCGCACAGGCCATCCACCCGCCCGGCCCGCGCCAGCTCCAGCCCCCGCTTCCACGGCACCGGCTGAAACCGCACCGGCTCCTGCACACTGGCAAAAACCGCCCCCAAAACCTCGACATCAATCCCCGGGCGGCTGTTGGGGATACCGGTCATCTTGAACGGGGCAAAATCCGGACAGGCAAGATCCGCCGCCAGCGCCGGGGCAGCACCGCCCATCAGCGCCATCAGCACCACAGCCCCCGGCATCAGACGCCGGGCCGGTGAGTGTGTCTTACCCTGTCGCATTACTCTGTTGCCTATCCTCCGTATGATCCGATGATGCGGTCAATGGATCCATCCACCTGCATCGCCTCCAACACCGCATCCAGCCTGCGGGTCAGTTCCGGCAGCCAGTCCACGGTTTCCAGCGCCGGTTTCGACCAGCCGATATAGGCCGGTTCTTCCCGGATCACCGCCGTCTCCATCACCCCATCACCGTCAGAGCCGAGGCGGTTCAGGGTAACCCTGATCGCCAGACGGTCATTGATGTAACACTGTACCCGTCCGGCCAGCAGCATCTTCAGGTTCAGGGCGGTCCCGGCTGATTCATTGACGGTCAGCATCCCGGCCTGCTGCATGGCCTCAAACGCCGGGCCACCGACCCGGAACCCGGCATTGTTCCCAAAGGTCAGCCCGGCATAATCCGCCGGGAAAGTCTTGCCGGAAACCGCACGCGCCACATCAGCGGCGCAGTACACCACCAGAGATTCTGTTGCCATCGGCACCGAATAAGCCCCGATATACGGTCTTTCCTCCGGGCGGCGATACGGCGGGAACAGCCCGACCGCCTCGCCCTGTTCCAGCATTTTCAGACTGCGCCGCCACGGCAGCATGCGGATGGTCAGGCTGTACTCCGGCAACCGGTCGAACGCGGCCCGTAAAATCTGAACATAGACCCCGGACGGGATACCCTCCTCCAGATACGAATAAGGCGGATAGGCATCATCACCGTAGAGGATGACCTCTTGCGCGGCCTGGGCCGGGGAAGCAGCGGAAACCGCCAGCCCCCCTGAGAGAATCACGATAGCCAGAAAAAACACCGCCGCCCTTCGCCACAGGCGGGTCACGGACCAGTCCCCGCGCCGGGGAAATGCGGACCGGGATGACGCCATCGGACACCCCCACCTGACAGACAGGCCACACCACAGCGGCCTGATCTGACTCTAGCCGCTGTTTCCCGCCTTGCGAATAGTCCTTCCGGATGCTGTCTGACAGTTTTCTTACGGCCCGGCCTGCTGACCGCTGTCAGGACAGACCGGTCCTTGCCATCCGTCCGCCATCCCGATAATGTTATGTTATAACATTAAGGATACCTGCCATGCCCTCCCCCACCTTTCCCCCGGCTGTATATCAGACCCTGCTGGCCGCCAGCGGCGATGACCCCCAGCGCCGCGATCTTCTCGGGACCCCGGAGCGGGCCGCCCGTGCCCATGCCGATCTGTTCGCCGGATATACCGAAAACCCGGTGGCGCTGCTGCGGTCCGCCATGGAACCCAACGATCCCCGCCACAGCGGGCCGGTGCTGCTGCGGAACCTGAGCCTGTACAGCCACTGCGAACATCACATCCTGCCGATGGACGGGGTGGTCCATGTCGCCTACCGGCCGGGGCCGTGGATCCTCGGGCTGTCGAAAATCGCCCGGGCGGTGGCGGCGCTGGCAGCCCAGCTGCAAAGTCAGGAACGGCTGACCCGCGAAATCGCCGATGCGATCAACACCGCCGCGACCCCGGAAGGGGTGCTGGTGGCCTGTGTCGCCCGCCATCACTGCATGGCTCACCGCGGGGTCCGGCAGACCGCCGCCGATACGGTGACGCTGGAAAGCCGGGGCAGTTTCCTGACCGACAGTGCCGCCCGGCAGGAGATTCTGACCCTGTGCCGGATCTGATGGCACCCAGACAACCAAAAGCCGCCCCGACATCAGACCGGGGCGGCTTTTTCCGGGGCGTCATGCCCAAAGGTTAAAGCGGCTGCACCGTATGGGCATGGTTCAGCGGACCATGGCCGGTCCCCAGCCCCGGCGCGGTTTCAATCGCCACCCGCACATAGGCACGGGCCCGGGCCACCGCCCGTTCCAGCGGCAGGCCCTGCGCCACCCCGGCGGCAATCGCCGACGCCAGCGTGCAGCCGGTGCCATGGGTATGGGCGGTGTGCAGACGGCTGTCCCGGTATTCAGTCTCGCCCGTGGTTTCCACCAGCAGATCCAGCAGACTGTCGCCCTCCAGATGCCCACCTTTCAGCAGCACCGCCTGCGCCCCCAGCGCCCGCAGCGGCGGCACCGCCGCCCGCATGTCGGCTTCCGTCGACAGGGACAGACCGGTCAGCACCCCGGCTTCCGGCAGATTGGGGGTGATCACCGTCGCCCGGGGGGCCAGAGTGGTCTTCAGGGCATCCACCGCATCCGGCTCCAGCAGCGGATGGCCGCCTTTGGCCACCATCACCGGGTCCAGCACCAGCGGCACCGTCGGGGCATAGTCATCAATCGCCTGCCGGACACAGCGGATGATCCCCGCCGTCGCCAGCATGCCAATCTTCAGGCAGTCAGCCCCCAGATCCTGCATCACCACCCGGATCTGATCGCGCACAAAGTCTTCCGGCACCGCATGGATGCCAAATACCCCTTGCGTGTTCTGCGCGGTCAGGGCGGTGATTGCCGTCATGGCAAAGCCGCCAAGGCAGGTCACCGCCTTGATATCCGCCTGAATCCCGGCCCCACCGCCGGAATCCGACCCGGCGATGATCAGCACCCGCCCGCGTGTGTCGGCCATGGCCCTTACCCCTGCGCTGTGGCGATCGCTTCAATGGTGGCGCACAGATCTTCGACAATGGCATCAACCATCGCCGGATCGGTGGCTTCCGCCATCACCCGCACCAGCGGCTCGGTGCCCGATTTGCGCAGCAGGATCCGGCCCTGCCCGTTCAGCTTTTCATCCCACGCCGCCACCGCCTCGGTCACGGCGGGCAGCGTCAGCAGGGCGGTGGCAAGGGCCTTGTCCTTGACCCGCACATTCTTCAGGCGCTGCGGGCACGGGGTGAAGACGGTCAGGATGTCGCTGGCGGGCTTGCCGCTCTGCACCAGCTCCGCCAGCACCTGCAACGCCGCCACCAGACCGTCGCCGGTGGTGGCATGGTCGCCGATCACCACATGGCCGGACTGTTCGCCACCCAGATTGAAGCCGCCCTCGCGCATGCGTTCCACCACATAACGGTCACCGACCGCCGTGCGTTCCAGCGCGATGCCTTCGCGGCGCAGGAAGGTTTCCAGCCCGAGATTGGACATCACCGTCGCCACCACGGTATTGCCCGCCAGCTGGCCCCGGCGCTTCAGCGCCCGGGCGATCAGCCCCAGCACCTGATCACCGTCAACCAGATTGCCGCGTTCGTCGCACAGCACCACGCGGTCGGCATCGCCATCCAGCGCGATGCCGATATCGGCTTTATGGGCCAGAACGGCAGCCTTCAGGGCCTCCGGGTGCTGCGACCCGACCCCGGCGTTGATGTTGGTGCCATCCGGGGTGACACCGATCTTGATGACATCGGCACCCAGCTCCCACAGCACCGCCGGGGCCACCTTGTAGGCGGCACCGTTGGCGCAATCCAGCACCACCTTCAGGCCATCAAGGCGCAGACCGCGCGGGAAGGTCTGCTTGGCGGCCTCGACATAGCGGCCGGAGGCATCATCAATACGCCGGGCCCGGCCGAGATGCGACGGGTCGGCCAGCGCCGCCTGAAGGCCGTTGTCCATCAGGTGTTCAATCTCGGCCTCAACCTCATCCGACAGCTTGAAGCCATCCGGGCCGAACAGCTTAATCCCGTTATCCTGATACGGATTGTGGGAGGCGGAGATCATCACCCCAAGATCGGCCCGCAGCGAGCGGGTCAGCATCGCCACCGCCGGGGTCGGCAGCGGCCCGACCAGCACCACATCCATCCCGACGGAGATAAAACCCGCCACCAGCGCCGGTTCGATCATGTACCCGGACAGACGGGTATCCTTGCCGATCACCACGGTGTGCCGGTGGGTTCCCCGGATGAACACCCGCCCGGCGGCCATGCCGACCTTCAGGGCGATATCGGCGGTCATCGGGTCCGTGTTGGCGGTGCCGCGCACCCCATCGGTGCCGAAATACTTGCGTCCGCTCATGCTCGGGAAAACTCCGTACTGCTCTGTAATCTGTAAAACCCCGGTGCCAGCGTCATACTGCTCTCCCGGCACCCTCAGGGCGCGGACAATAGCAGAGACGCCCCGGCGGACGGGACAGAAAAATCCGACCCGGTTCCGCCGCTGGTGCCGCCGTTACAGCCACCCCTTGCGCTTGAAATACAGGAACGGTGCCACCGCCGACACCACCATCAGGCACAGGGCCCACGGATAGCCGAAGGTCCATTCCAGTTCCGGGATAATCTTGAAGTTCATCCCATACATGCTGGCGACCAGAGTCGGCGGCAGGAACACCACCGACACCACCGAGAAGATTTTGATGATGGCGTTCTGTTCAATGTTGACCATGCCCAGCGTCGCATCCAGCAGGAAGGTGATCTTCCCGGCAACGAAATTGGCGTGATCCAACAGGCTCTGCACGTCGCGCCACAGCACCTTGACCTGTGCCTTCGGGTCCTTGGAATGTTTGGGCAGCCCCTGCCCGAGGAAAGCCAGCAGGCGACCGATCGACATCAGGCTTTCCCGGGCGCGGGAGGCGACATCGCCGGTCTTGCCGACCTCTGACAGGATTTCCTGAAAATCACGGAACTCTTTCACCGCCTTGCCGGAAGTGGCCGAGCCGGAGCGCATGAAGACTTCCATCGACAGGGCATCAACCCGGGTCGTCACCCGCTCCAGAATATCAGCGGCGCGTTCAATCACCGCCTCCAGCAGGCCATTCAGCACCTGATCGCCGCGCTTCAGTGCGGAATGGCGGCTGGCCCGGGCGATGAACTGCCGGAACGGTTTCGGCTCCGCATGGCGGACGGTGACCAGATAGTCCCCCTTCAGAACAAAGGTGACCGCCGTGGTTTCCGGGTGTTCGGTATCGGACTGCGACAGCACCACCGCCGTCATGAACAGCGCACCGTCTTCCTGATACAGGCGGCTGGAGACCTCAATCTCCTGCATTTCCTCGCGGGTCGGCAGCGCAAGGTCAAGCGCCTGCTCCACCCGCTGCACCTCGGCCAGCGCGGGCTGGAACAGGTCAATCCACACGGCCTCCGGCGGCACCGGAGTCCCCGGCACCGGGGCATAAGGCAACAACCCGTTCGGACCGGGCACGTAAACCGTCAGCATGCCGTCTCCCCGCTGTCTGTCAGAACACCGTCGGCAGCCCGGAAGGCCGCCACATCCCCGCCGGGGTCAGCGGGTGCGCCGTCCTCATATACAGCGCCTTTTTGCCCCTGAACACCCATCCTGTGACAACCACATGCTTATGGCAGAATCATGACAGACCCGGCACACTGGGCGGGACCGGCGGACCGGGGTTCCCCCGCCGGAAATCCGCAGGAAAACGCGCTGCGATGCGGGAAGGCGCTTGCACCCCATGCCGCCTCCCCTTATCAGTCAAGGGAACCCTGTCCGGGGTGGCAGCCCCACCCCCCGCCACAGCCGCCAAAAGGTGCCGCCATGTCCCTTCTGCCCGTCGAAGAAATCAGTGTTGACCAGCTTCACCAGTGGCTGGCTGACGGAAAAGCCCTGCACCTGATTGATGTGCGGGAACAGAACGAGTGGGATCAGGGCCATGTCGCCGAAGCGGTGCTGAACCCGATGTCGGCGTTTGACGTCACCGCCCTGCCGGAAGACCCGCAGGCGACCGTGGTGTTCATGTGCCGCTCCGGCAAGCGGTCGATGACCGTTGCCTCGCATCTGGCCAATGATGGCATCCTGACCGGCGTCAATCTGGCCGGAGGAATTCTGGCGTGGGTTGATGCCGGGTATCCGGTCGTCCGCTGATCCCTTTCGGTGTACGCCCTCTCTGACCGCACAGCGGAGACGCTTTGTTATGCGCCTGTTTGGCAAAATCCTTCTCGCCTTTCTCGCCGTCCTCGGCGCACTGGCCCTGACCGGGGCGGTGGTGGCGTGGAAGGCCGTGTCCTCCTTCGGACCGTCACACCCCGATGTGCCGGACGCCACCGTTCTGGTGGTGGACTTCACCACCCCGTTCCGGGATGGCGGGCATGGCAACGGCGGCGGCCTGTTTCCGGCGCAGCCGACCCTGCGCGGCGTGATTGACGCCCTGGATGCCGCGGCAGAGGATGACAGCATCAAGGCGGTGATCGGGCGTTTTGGCTCCGATGACCGGCCGATGGCGCAGGCGCAGGAACTGCGGGCTGCCATTGCCCGCCTGCGGGCCGCCGGAAAGCCGACCTATGCCTTCGCCGATTCCCTCGGCGACATGGGCGGCAGCCCGGCCACGTATTACCTTGCCTCGGCCTTTGAGAAAATCTGGCTGCAACCCTCCGGCATGCTCGGCCTGAACGGGTTTCAGGCCGAGGTTCCGTTTGCCCACAAGGCCCTGACCGACCTTGGCATCACCGCCGAGTTCGGGCAGCGCTGGGAATACAAGAATGCCATGGACAGCCTGATCCGCGACGACATGAGTGCGCCGCAGCGGGCTTCCTACGACCGGCTGTTCCAGTCGTGGCAGATGCAGGTGATCGAGACCGTCGCCGCCGACCGCAGGATCGACAAGGCTAAGGTCAACAGCCTGATGCAACACCCGCCGATGTTTGCCGCCGAGGCAAAAACCGCCGGTCTGGTTGATGCCACCGGATACTGGGACGAGCTGATGACCGCGGTCGAGGACGCCACCGGCACCCGGTCGCATTTCCGGCTGGACGATTACGCCGCCAGCCTGCCGGAACCCGGCGAGCCGCATGGCACCGTCATTGCCGTGATCGAGGCTCAGGGCAATGTCCACCGGGGCACCAGCGAAGTGGACGGCAGCGGCCTGTATTCCTCCATCGGGTCCGACACCACCGCCGAAGCGATCCGCAATGCCATTGATGACCCCAAGGTCAAGGCCATCGTGCTGCGGATCAACAGCCCCGGCGGGGATTACATCGCCGCCGACGGCATCTGGCGCGAGCTGATGCGCGCCCGAGACAAGCGCCTGCCGGTGATTGCCACCCTTGGCGACGTTGCCGCCTCCGGCGGGTATTTCATTGCCATGCCAGCCCGGAAGATTGTTGCCCAGCCGGGCACCATCACCGGCTCCATCGGCGTCTTCGCCGGAAAACCGGTGTTGACCGACCTGTGGGCGAAGCTGGGCATCCGCTGGGATACGGTGCAGACCAGCCCCAACGCCACCCTGTGGAGCCCCAACCGTCCCTTCACCCCGGCAGAACGCCAGTGGTTTGACCGCATGCTGGACTCGATTTATGCCGACTTCAGCGGCAAGGCCGCCGCCAACCGGGGGCTGACCGCCGCCCAGATGGATCAGGTCGCCCGGGGCCGGATCTGGACCGGGGCGGATGCCAAGGCGATCGGGCTGGTCGATGAGCTCGGCGATTTCTCCACCGCCGTGCGGATCGCCCGCAGTGAAGCCGGAATCGCCGACGACGCCGACGTGTCGCTGGTGCCATATCCGGCCCCGCCGCATGGCCTTGAAGCCGTGCTACAGGCCCTGCTGGGCAGCAAGCTGCCGGGCCTGTTCTCGTCCCTGTCCCGGCTGCAAGCCGTGCTCGGCCCCGTGCTCGGTCTGGCGGAACAGGTCAGCACCGCCATTGATCCGCGTGGCAACACCGTACTGGCCACCGGCCTGCCGGGTGTGGGCACCGCGCCCCGCCACTGACGGAAACCACCTGCTTCATCAGACAGCAGAAAGAGGGGGACGGTGCGCTGTCCCCCTCTTTCTTTTGTGATTTTGCCTGTTTTGGCTTACCTGCTTACGCCAGATCACGCGGCCGCATGAAGTGGGCCAGACGCCCGCAGCCGGTCGCCAGATCCCGCCAGCTTCCGATATCCAGATCCAGCTCGGCATAGGCCGCTGTCGGGAACTTATCCTCCAGCGCCTTCCGCGCCGCCGTCACCGCCTGCCCTTCCGTCAGCATCAGGATCAGATCCTGTAGGGCCGGATTATGACCGACCACCAGCACGGTCTTCAGGCCATCATCCAGCAGGCGCAACCGGTCAAACAGGCTATCGGGATTGAAGGTATAGACCTGCCGTTCAAACAGCACCGGCACCCCATCCAGCACCGGGGCCAGAAACCCGAGGGTGTCGCGGGTGCGGCGGGCGGTGGAGCAGAGAATCAGCCCCGGCTGGACTGCGCGCCCTTTCAGGTGATCGGCCATCAGCGGCGCCGCCCGCTCCCCCCGGACCGACAGCGGACGGTCATGGTCATCCAGCTCCGGATCATCCCATTCAGATTTGGCATGACGCATCAGATACAGCTGCTTCATCGGGCCGGGCTCCTGCGCTGGCGGCATAAAACTGTTGGTCCGCACCCGGATGGCGGGACCGGTGGAATGAATTCCCCTGCCCGCCGTAAGTGTTCCCTGTGGACGGGCCGGGGCAGGCGTAGTTTATTGATAGAGCCGTGCCGGTGCGACCCCGCGTTGAACTGACACGGAAATTTCATGATTTCCCGACCGTGGTTTGCGGCATCACCTCTTACGCGGAGCAGGTTCAATGACCGACACCCCTTCGACCCGATCCCCCCGGCAGTCCGGCACCAAGCCCGGGCCCCGGTCCCGGACCCACTCCGGGCGCGCCGCCGCCCGGACCAAGGCCGGTGCCGCCCCCGGGACCGCGAAGGCTGTCACCGGCGAATCTCTTTCCGCACCCACGACTCAGCAGGATGCCGACATGACCGTTGCCGCCCCCTCCGCCGCCCAGCCGATCACCGCGACCAGCCCGGAACGCTTCATCAACCGGGAACAGTCATGGCTGGCGTTCAACACCCGCGTGCTGGAAGAGTCGGAAAACCGCCGCCACCCGCTGCTGGAACGGCTGCGTTTTCTGTCAATCTCGGCCTCCAACCTCGACGAATTCTACATGGTGCGCGTCGCCGGGCTGAAGGGGCAGGTCCATGCCGGGGTAACCAGCCGCAGCCATGACGGCCTGACCCCGGCCCAGCAGCTGGACGCCATCAACAAACAGGCCCGTAACCTGATTGAACATCAGAGCCGGGTCTGGAACGAGCTGTGCAAGGAACTGGATGCCAACGGCATCCACGTCGTCGCCGTCAGCCAGCTGACCGATCAGGATAAGGCATGGCTGGAACGCCATTTCATGGACCTGATCTTCCCGGTGCTGACCCCGCTGGCGATTGACCCGGCCCACCCGTTCCCCTTCATTCCCAATCTGGCCCATGCGCTGATCCTGCACCTGACCCGCCGCACCGATCAGGAACTGTTGCAGGCGCTGGTGCCGCTGCCGCCGGGGCTGGACCGCTTCATCCGCCTGCCGGGCGATGACCTGCGCTTCCTCCAGCTGGAAGAATGCGTCAAGCTGTTCCTTGACCACCTGTTCCCCGGCTTTGATGTGGTCAAGACCGGTCATTTCCGCGTCATCCGCGATTCCGAAATGGAAATCGACGAAGAGGCGCAGGATCTGGTGCAGTCGTTTGAAAGCGCGCTGAAGCGCCGCCGCCGTGGCCACTGCATCCGCCTGACCCTGAATGCCGACATGCCCGATGACCTGTTCAAGATCATCTGCGATGAAATGCATGTCGCCCCGGAAGACGTGTTCCGCATCGAAGGGCTGATCGGCATGGCCGACACCCGCAAGCTGATCACCGACGAACGCCCGGATCTTCAGTTCGTGCCGTTCAATATCCGCTTCCCGGAACGGATCCGCGATTTCGGCGGCGACTGCTTCGCCGCGATCCGTCAGAAGGATATCATCGTCCATCACCCCTACGAATCCTTCGACGTGGTGGTGCAGTTCCTGCGGCAGGCCGCCCGCGACCCGCAGGTGATGTCAATCAAGCAGACCCTGTACCGCACCTCCAAGGGCAGCCCGATCGTCGCCGCCCTGATCGAGGCGGCGGAAAACGGCAAATCCGTCACCGCCATGGTGGAACTGAAGGCCCGCTTTGACGAAGAGGCCAACATTCAGTGGGCCCGCGATCTGGAACGCGCCGGGGTTAACGTGGTCTATGGCTTCATCGACCTGAAAACCCATGCCAAAATCAGCCTCGTTACCCGGCGGGAAGGGGCGGAGCTGCGCTCTTATGTCCACTTTGGCACCGGCAACTACCACCCGATCACCGCCAAGATCTACACCGATCTCAGCTTCTTCTCGGCCGACCGCCAGCTGTGTCTGGATGCGCTGAAGGCCTTCAACTTCATGACCGGTTATGCCAAGCCGGAACACATGGACAAACTGGCGATTGCCCCGCTCGGCCTGCGCGACCGCCTGCTCGGCCTGATTGACGACGAAATCGCCAACGCCAAGGCCGGGAAACCGGCGGCAATCTGGGCGAAGATGAATTCGCTGGTCGATGAGGTGGTGATCGACAAGCTGTATGTCGCCTCCTGTGCCGGGGTACAGGTGGATCTGGTGATCCGGGGCATCTGCTGCCTGCGCCCGGGGGTGCCGGGCCTGAGCGAGAACATCCGCGTCAAATCGATGATCGGCCGCTTCCTTGAACATTCCCGCATTATCGTGTTCGGCAACGGTGGCAAGCTGCCGGGACGTCAGGCCAAGATCTACATGTCCTCCGCCGACTGGATGCCGCGCAACCTGATTCACCGGGTGGAGCATCTGGTGCCGATCGAAAACCCGACCGTGCATGCGCAGGTTCTGGACCAGATCATGGTCGCCAACCTGAAGGACGAAGCGCAGAGCTGGTACCTGCAACCCGATGGCACCTTCAGACGGGTTGAATGTGACGACCGCGCCTTTTCCGCCCACGTCTACTTCATGACCAATCCGTCGCTGTCGGGCCGGGGCAGCGCCCTCCAGCATCAGATAAAGAAGGTGCCGAAACTGGCCTACCTGCGCGACTGACCGGAACACCCCTGCGGACGGAGCCGGAAACCGGACCGTCCGCAGACTTTTCACAGTGATTCCAACCCCGGTCGGCTTCTGCTGGCGGGGGCGGGGCAAAATCTGCTAAGACTTTTGCCTCATTCGCTTTCTGTTGCTGACAGCCGGAGTTTTCCCTCGGCATGACCCTCGTTTCCCCCAACCACCGCAAACCCATTGGCGTTCTCGACATCGGGTCCAATACCGTCCGCCTCGTGGTCTATGACGGCCTGCACCGGACTCCGCTGGCCCTGTTCAACGAGAAAGCCACCTGTGCGCTGGGGGCCGGGCTGGAAAGCACCGGACGCCTGAACCCCGACGGGGTCCCGATGGCGCTGGCCGCCATTGAACGTTTCGTTCATCTGGCCCGCGCCATGAAGGTGGAACGGCTGGATGTGCTGGCCACCGCCGCCTGCCGCGATGCCGAGGACGGCCCGGCTTTCCTTCAGGAAGTGGAACGCCGCAGCGGAATCCGCATTGATCTGCTGACCGGTGAGGAAGAAGCCCGCCGCGCCGCTTTTGGCGTGCTGTGTTCGATGCCGGATGCCGACGGTATTGTCTGCGACCTCGGCGGCGGCTCGCTGGAGCTGGTGATGGTCTCCGGCATGAACATCGGCCGCTTCACCACTGTTCCGCTGGGGGTGCTCCGCCTTCAGGAAAATTCCCACGGCCTGCGCCAGCGGGCGCAGGACATGATGGAAGACCGCCTGAAATCGGTCGACTTCCTGCCGGAAGCCAAAGGGCGGCACCTGTATGCCGTCGGTGGGTCGTGGCGCACTCTGGCACAGGCGATCATCGCCCAGCTTGATTACCCGATTCATGTGCTGGACAACTTCACCCTGCCCTATGCGCAGGCCCTGAAGCTGATCGGCCAGATCAGCCGCCAGCCGGCGCGCAGTCTGGAAAAGATGAAAGGCGTCTCCCGCCGCCGCGCGCCACAGCTGCCGCTGGCCGCCCAGCTTCTGGAAGTGCTGCTGCGGAAAGCCCAGCCGGAGTCTCTGGTGTTCTCCGTTTACGGGATGCGGGAAGGCCAGTTTTATCTGTCGCTGCCCGACACCATGCGGGACGGCGATCCGCTGCTGTCCGCCGCCACCGAATGGGCCCGCGCCGCCGGGCGCTTCCCCGAGCACGGGCGGGAACTGATGGAATGGATGAGCCCGCTGTTCCCGGATGAAACCCCGCACCTTGCCCGCCTGCGCAGCGCCGCCTGCCTGCTGGGCGATATCTTCTGGGATGAGCACCCGGATTACCGGGCCGAGCAGGCATTCCTGAAGGTGCTGCGGCTGCCGTTCATGGGTCTCAGCCACACCGACCGGGCCGGTCTGGCTCTGGCGGTCTACCACCGCTACAGTGCCGAGGAAGACCTGCCCTTAGTGACCAAAGCGGCGGCCCTGCTGACCCCGGACCGCACCCGCCGGGTGCGCACCATCGGCGCGGCCCTGCGCCTTGGCCACACCATCAGCGGCGGCGCGCCCGGCCTGCTGGCCCGCACCCGGCTGGAGCGTGGGGAGACCACCCTGATGCTCGGCCTGCCCGCCGGAGATCCGATTTATTACCCGGAGCTGTTCAGCAAGCGCTTTGAGCGGCTGGCGGCGGAGCTGGGACTGACCCCGAAGATCATCACGGTGTGACCGCCGCCCCACCCGGGCAGGTCCTTCCGGTGCGCAGGTCACAGCCTCGACCCGCGCCCGGAAGCAGCCCTGAAGATACCAAAACAATCGGGCCGCTCCCTTCCTGTGGGAGCGGCCCGATTGTTTTGGGACCACAGTCTCAGAGCAAACGGCTCAGTCCTCGATCTCCACCGCCTCAACCCGCTTGCCGTCCTTGGACAGGCAGAGAGCCAGACGGCCATGCTTCAGGGCAATGGCGTCATCGCCGAAAATTTCGCGCCGCCAGCCCTTCATCGCCATCACATCGGCGTCATCGTCCATGGCGATCGCTTCCAGATCCTCACTGGAGGCCACCAGCTTCTGCGCCACATCGTGCTCTTCGCAGCGCATTTTCAGCAGGACCTTCAGCAGATCGCAGATCGGGCCGACACCCGGCGGGATCTCTTTGCGGTCAGGCGGGTCCGGCAGATCTTCCATCGGCATCAGCTTGCCACGGGCCACAGCATCGAGAATCGCCGCGCCCATCCGGCCTTCGGCCTGCCCCTTGGAGAACCCACGGGTCCGTTCCAGCTGATCCGCCGTGGTCGGCGCATGCGCGGCAATTTCCAGCAGGGTCTCATCACGCAGCATCCGCTGCCGCGGAATATCCCGGGTCTGGGCCTCGACCTCACGCCACTCCGCCAGCGCCTTGACGATGCCAAGGAAGCGCGGAGTCTTGGTCCGGGTCTTGATCCGCCGCCAGGCCTCCAGCGGATCAACCCGGTAGTTGGCGGTATCAGTCAGAAAAGCCATCTCTTCCTGGAGCCATTCCGCCCGGGAGGTGCTTTCCAGACGGCGGGCCAGCTTTTCATACACCACCCGCAGATGGGTGACGTCCGACAGGGCATAGCGCACCTGCTGATCACTCAGCGGCCGGCGGGCCCAGTCGGTGAAGCGCATCGATTTGTCGATGTGGGCTTTGGCCAGCTTGTTGACCAGCGTTTCATAGCCGACCGAATCGCCGAATCCGCAGACCATCGCCGCCACCTGCGTATCAAACAGCGGGGCCGGGATCTCTCCCATCAGGTTATGGAAGATTTCCAGATCCTGCCGGGCGGCGTGGAAGACTTTCAACACCGAGCGGTCGCGCATCAGACCGTACAGAGGGGTCATATCCAACCCTTCTGCCAGTGGGTCAATACACACCGCTTCCTTCGGGCCGCCGATCTGGATCAGGCATACCTGCGGCCAGAACGTTTTTTCGCGCAGAAATTCGGTATCGACGGTGACGAACGGTACCCCCTTCTGCCGGTCGCAGAAGGCCTTCAGGGCATCGGTGTCAGTGATGAGGAGATCGGACAGAGTCATGTCGCTGATATACCGCGAGTAAAAGAGACGCGCAAGACACGCTGACAGGGCCAGCGGTCATCACGATACTTTATGTCTCCCGTTCTGCCGCCCCCGGTCAAGGACCATGGCGGTCAACACCCCGCCGGATGCCACCGGAACCGGAAAAACAGGCAAAAAGACGGCAATAAACAAACCCGGAAGCCACCGGAGGGTATGTCAACACCGCTGACCTATATGACAGACACGCAATATTCTGTCTTCGCATTGCCTCCGGCGCGATCCGAGGGTTTCCGCCGTCCCCAGACGATTCCACTGCCAAAACCTGACCGTTTGCTCAAATTCGCAGGTGCAACACAATCCATTTGGAAATTTTATTCCAAAAAATAATTCTAAATTCGCATAATAATCGAACATTGTAATTTTATTTCAAAAAATAATCTGCAATCGAGATTTCATAACGCCTCATCCCGGGTTAGTATCCTCTTCACCTACCCTGCGTAACCCGGTTGTATAGTTACCCTGAAGACGGTTAAACCGTTGCAGACGTAACAAAATAACCGACAGAGCCGGAGCAACCGGTGCAGGGCAGAGGGGAACCAAAAACGACCTTAATCACGTCCGTATAGCTCGGAGGCTAACCTAATGAAACGTTTCCTGCTGGCAGCGACCGCCGTCGCCACCGTCTCTCTCGCCGCCACTTCCGCTTTCGCGGGCCCGACCCTCGACGCGGTGAAGAAGCGCGGTGAACTGGTCTGCGGCGTTCACACCGGCCTGGCGGGCTTCTCCGCCCCCGATGACAAGGGCAACTGGAAAGGCCTCGACGTTGACGTCTGCCGTGCCGTTGCCGCCGCCGTGTTCGGCGATGACAAGAAGGTGAAGTTTGTCCCGCTGTCCGCCCAGCAGCGCCTGACCGCCCTGCAATCCGGCGAAGTGGACATCCTGTCCCGTAACACCACCTGGACCCTGACCCGCGACACCGCCAACGGCCTGAACTTCACCCCGCCGAACTACTATGACGGTCAGGGCTTTCTGGTCACCAAGAAGCTGGGCGTGAAGAGCGCCAAGGAACTGAACGGCGCCACCGTCTGCGTGCAGACCGGCACCACCACCGAACAGAACCTGGCTGACTACTTCCGCGCCAATAACATGAAGCTGAACGCGGTCACCATCGAAAAGCTGGAAGAAGTCAACGCCGCCTACGTCGCCGGCCGTTGCGATGCCTACACCTCCGACGCCTCCCAGCTGGCCTCGATCCGCGCCAATGACGTGCCGACCCCGGATGACCACATCATCCTGCCGGAAATCATCTCCAAGGAGCCGCTGGCCCCGTCCGTGCGCCATGGCGATGACCAGTGGTTCGACATCGTCAAGTGGACCCAGTACGCCATGGTCTCCGGTGAAGAATATGGCATCACCTCCGCCAACGTCGATGACGTGGCCAAGACCGCCACTGACCCGAACGTGAAGCGTCTTCTGGGCGTCACCCCGGGCATGGGCGCCGCCCTCGGCCTGGACGAAAAGTGGGGCTACAACGTCATTAAGCAGGTCGGTAACTACTCCGAAAGCTTCGAAGCCAACGTCGGTCCGAAGACCCCGCTCAAGCTCGAGCGCGGCCTGAACGCGCAGTGGAACAAGGGCGGCCTGATGTACGCCCCGCCGGTCCGCTAAACGTCACTCCTGATCATATGATCGCCGGTCCCGGACACTGTTCTGGACCGGCGGTTATGTTTATGAGGGAAAGTAAGACATGACCGAACCCAACAAAGGACGGTCTGGCGCGTCGTTCTTCAATGATGTCCGTGTCCGCGGCATCATTGCACAGATCGTGGTTCTCGGGTTGTTCGTGGGGCTGATCGGCTATCTGGTCAGCAATACCATCCATAACCTTGAAGTCCGCCAAATCGCCACCGGCCTTGGTTTCTTAAGCCGCGAAGCCGGCTTCGACGTTTCCGAAAGCGTCATTTCCTACACCCCCGCCGACACGTTCGGCCGCGTGATCATCGTCGGGCTGCTCAACACCCTGAAGGTTGCGGTCTTCGGTGTGGTGATCGCCACCGTCCTCGGCACTGTCATCGGGGTTTCCCGCCTGTCCTCCAACTGGCTGGTGGCCCGTCTGGCCACAGTCTATGTGGAAGGCCTGCGGAACATTCCGCTGCTGTTGCAGCTGTTCTTCTGGTACGCCCTGATCACGGTATCGCTGCCCAGCCCGCGTCAGGCGCATAAGTTTGCCGAAGGGTGGTTCCTGTCCAACCGCGGGTTCAAATTCCCGTGGCCGGTGTGGGAACACGGGCATACCCTGGGCGTGATCGGCCTGCTGGCCGCCGTTATCGCCATTTACCTGCTTGGCCGCCGCGCCAACCGGGTGCAGGCCGAAACCGGCAACCGCCCGAACGTGCTGATCCCCGGCCTTGCCGCCCTGATCGGCCTGCCGACGGTCGGGTGGCTGATCGGCGGGGCACCGACCGCGTTTGATGTCCCGGCCCTGACCGGCTTCAACTTCTCCGGCGGGGCGCTGATTTCTCCGGAATTTGCCGCGCTGCTGCTGGGCCTGAGCCTGTACACCTCCTCGTTCATCGCCGAAATCGTCCGCGGCGGCATCATCGCCGTGCCGTGGGGCCAGACCGAGGCGGCCGTTGCCCTGGGCCTGCGCCGTGGCCTTGTCGTCCGTCTGATCCTGCTGCCGCAGGCGCTGCGCGTCGTCATTCCGCCACTGACCAGCCAGTATCTCAACCTTGTGAAAAACTCCTCGCTTGCCGTGGCCATCGGTTACCCCGATCTGGTCGGCACCGCCAACACCACCATCAACCAGACCGGTCAGGCGGTTGAAGGTGTGGCGATGATCATGCTGGCGTACCTGACGGTCTCGCTGACCATCTCCGCCTTCATGAACTGGTATAACGGGCACATCTCGCTGCGGGGAGGCCGGTAAGTATGAGCACCGAATACAAACCCCATCCCGAAGACGCGCTGTCCCACGTCGAGGAACCGGCAACCGTCTATCCGGTCAATCCGCCGACCAAGTCGATGGATCTGCTCGGCTGGGCCAAGTCGAACCTGTTCGGCTCCGTGCCGAATACCATCCTGACCCTGCTGGCGCTGTTCCTGCTGGTCAAGATCCTGCCGCCGATTGTGGACTGGGCTTTCATCAGCTCCGTCTGGTCGTCCGCCACCCCCGATGCCTGCCGCGTTGACGGCGTCGGCGCCTGCTGGGCGGTGGTGCAGAACAAGTACCGCTTCATCCTGTTCGGCCTGTATCCTTACGAGGAACAGTGGCGTCCGGTCGTTTCCACCCTGCTGTACATCGTGGCCGTGGCCGTCAGCTGCAACCCGCGCTTCTGGTCGCGCCGGCTGCTGGGTCTGTGGGCCGTGGTCGTCATCGGCAGCGGCATCCTGATGTGGGGCGGCATTCTTGGCCTGCCGTATGTCGAGAATGAAAAGTGGGGCGGCCTGCCGCTGACCCTGATGCTCTCCGTGCTCGGCATTGCGCTGGCCTTCCCGCTCGGCATCCTTGCCGCGCTTGGCCGCCGCTCCAGCCTGCCGGTGATCCGCAGCGTCAGCGTGGTGTACATTGAACTGGTGCGTGGCGTTCCGCTGATCTCGGTGCTGTTCATGGCCTCGGTCATGATCCCGCTGTTCCTGCCGGAAGGCGTGACGATCAACAAGCTGCTGCGTGCCTTCATCGGTATCGTGCTGTTCACCGGTGCTTACATGGCCGAAGCCGTCCGTGGCGGCCTTCAGGCCCTGCCGCGCGGCCAGTACGAAGCCGCCGACGCCCTTGGTCTCGGCTACTGGCAGAAAACCCGTCTGATCATCCTGCCGCAGGCGATCCGTCTGGTTATTCCGCCGCTGGTGAACCAGTTCATTTCCATGTTCAAGGATACGTCCCTGGTGTTCATCGTCGGTCTGTTCGACCTGCTGAATACCGTGAAGACCGCCCTGACGGACCCGCTGTGGCGTCCGTTCTACGTGGAAGCCTATGTCTTCACCGCCCTGATCTACTTCCTCTTCTGCTACTTCATGGCGCGTTACAGCCAGTATCTTGAGCGCCACCTGAACACGGGAGTTCGCCGATGAGCGACCAAGCCTCTGCCAAGGTGCACAAGCCGGGCGATGAAGCCGTCATTAAGCTGACCAACGTCAACAAGTGGTACGGCAAGTTCCATGTGCTGAAAGACATCAACCTGACCATCCGCAAGGGTGAGCGCGTTGTCGTCTGCGGCCCGTCGGGCTCCGGCAAGTCCACCATGATCCGCTGCGTCAACCGCCTGGAAGAACATCAGGCCGGGTCGATCGTGGTGAACGGCACCGAACTGACCAACGACGTGAAGGCGATTGAAGCCATCCGCCGCGATGTCGGCATGGTGTTCCAGTCCTTCAACCTGTTCCCGCACCTGACCGTGCTGGAGAACCTGATCCTCGCCCCGACCTGGGTGAAGAAGGTTCCCCGCAAGGAAGCGATCGACACCGCCATGTACTACCTTGGCCGCGTGAAGATCCCCGATCAGGCCGGGAAGTACCCCGGGCAGCTGTCCGGCGGCCAGCAGCAGCGCGTGGCGATCGCCCGGGCGCTGTGCATGAAGCCCGACATCATGCTGTTCGACGAACCGACCTCCGCCCTTGATCCGGAAATGATCAAGGAAGTGCTGGACGTGATGACCGAGCTGGCGCAGGAAGGCATGACCATGGTCTGCGTCACCCACGAAATGGGCTTTGCCCGCTCCGTGGCCGATACCGTGGTGTTCATGGCTGATGGCTCGGTGGTGGAACGCAACACCCCCAACGAGCTGTTCAACAATCCGCAGGAAGAGCGGACCAAGAAGTTCCTCAGCCAGATCATTCAGCACCACTAAGGCGTTCCTGCCCGCCCCGCCGGCAGGCAGGCAGGCAACAGTCCTGATCACGGCACCGGAGAGCTTTTCTCCGGTGCCGTTTTCTTTTGCTCCGTCCGGGGCGGCATCCTTTCCATTCCCTCTCTTGACAACGCCCCCCGAACCGTGTGTTTTTCGGCGGTTCGGGCTGCGGCATTGCGGCCCTCCGCCCTTTTCATATCGGAACCGAAGAGGAATTCCTCATGCACGCTTACCGCACCCACACCTGTGGCGAACTCCGCAAGGAGCATGTGGGCCAGCAGGTGCGGCTGTCCGGCTGGGTTCACCGCAAGCGCGACCACGGGAACCTGCTGTTTGTCGATCTGCGCGACCACTACGGCCTGACCCAGTGCGTGACGGATGTGTCCTCCGATCAGTTCAAGATCCTGGAAGGCGTCCGCGTTGAAAGCGTGATCACCATCACCGGCGAAGTGGTTGCCCGCACCGGCGACACCGTCAACCCCAACCTGCCGAGCGGCGAAATCGAGTTGCGCGTGCGCGACGTGACGGTACAGTCGCGCGCCGACGTGCTGCCGTTGCAGGTTGCCGGGGTGCAGGATGCCGGGGAAGACACCCGTCTGCGTTACCGCTTCCTCGACCTGCGCCGCGACAAGGTGCATTCCAACATGATCCTGCGCTCGCAGGTCATTTCCACCCTGCGCAAGCGGATGCTGGATCAGGGCTTCACCGAATTCCAGACCCCGATCCTGACCGCCTCCAGCCCGGAAGGGGCGCGCGACTTCCTCGTGCCCAGCCGCCTGAACCCCGGCACCTTCTACGCGCTGCCGCAGGCGCCGCAGCAGTTCAAGCAGCTGCTGATGGTGGCGGGCTTTGACCGCTACTTCCAGATTGCCCCCTGCTTCCGCGATGAAGACAGCCGTGCCGACCGTTCGCCGGGTGAATTCTACCAGCTCGATTTTGAAATGAGCTTCGTGACGCAGGAAGATGTCTTCCAGACCATCGAGCCGGTTCTGCACGGCCTGTTCACCGACTTTGCCAATGGCAAGGCGGTGTCGCCGATGCCGTTCGTGCGCATTCCTTACGATGAGTCGATGCTGAAGTACGGCTCCGACAAGCCGGACCTGCGCAACCCGCTGATCATCGCCGATGTCACCGAAGCCTTCCGTGCCTCCGGGTTCGGCATCTTCGCCCGTGGTGTCGAGGCCGGTTCCGTCGTCCGCGCCATTCCGGCCCCGGGTGCCGCCGGTCGTCCGCGTGGCTGGTACGACAAGCTGAACGAATGGGCCCGCGAAGAGGGTCAGGGCGGTCTGGGCTACATCCAGTTTGCCGAAGACGGCCCGAAGGGCCCGATCGCCAAGAATCTGGAAGCCGACCGCGTGCAGGCCATCAAGGATGCCTGCGGCCTGAAGGACGGCGATTCCGTGATGTTCGTCTGCGACAAGGAACTGAAGGCGGCCAAGTTCGCCGGGAAGGTCCGCGAGCGCGTCTGCGACGATCTGGATCTGCGCGAGAAGGATATCTTCAAGTTCTGCTGGACTGTCGACTTCCCGATGTACGAGCTGAACGAAGACACCGGGCAGGTGGAATTCAGCCACAACCCGTTCTCCATGCCGCAGGGCGGGATGGACGCGCTGCTGAATCAGGATCCGCTGACCATCAAGGCCTATCAGTACGATATCGTCTGCAACGGTATTGAACTGTCGTCCGGTGCCATCCGGAACCATCTGCCGGAAATCATGTACAAGGCGTTCGAAATCGCCGGGTACGGGCCGGAAGTGGTGGAAGAGAAGTTCGGTGGCATGCTGAACGCCTTCAAGTTCGGCGCCCCGCCGCACGGTGGCGCTGCCCCGGGTATCGACCGCATGGTGATGCTGCTGGCCGACGAGCCGAACATCCGTGAAGTCATCCTGTTCCCGATGAACGGTCAGGCGCAGGACCTGATGATGGGCGCGCCGGGCCATGTCACCGACCGCCAGCTGAAAGAGCTGCACATTAAGCTCGATCTGCCGAAGAAGGTGGAAGTCAGCAAGGGCTGAGCCCTGCCCCTGACTCCAGTAACAGGAAACCGCCCGCCCTCGCGCGGGCGGTTTTTCTTTGTGCCGACCCTGCACGCCCCGGAAAGCCCTGCCCTTTCATCGCCTTATCCGAATGAAGCCACCCCTGCCGCCCGAAAACGGGGCTTTTTTGCCACAGTGTTACAGGAAACTGTTCCGCAATGCGGGATGGCGCTTCCCAAACGCCTTGATCTTCTTCATTTTAATTCCCAAATCCAGTCTGCTGATCCTGTGTTCTCGTTGGGGGGCGTCGTGTGCCATATTGGCAACATCGCTAAAGTTTCCGAAGAGTTTCAGAGTCTTCTTGCCTCTGAAGCCGCTGTTGCGGAACCATCGCCTGTTCCCCTGCGGAGCTTTAAGCGTCATCTGCTGACCGCAGCGCGCAGTCTGGTGATTCTTCTGCCGGCTCTGCTGATGGCCCTGCCGGCCAGCGCCGCCGATGCAGCCGGTCCCCTTGCCCCGCATGAAGCCGAATACAGCATGCGCCTGAACAGCGCCAAGCCGTCCTCCGGCATTGTCGGTGCCAACGGGGTCATGCGCTACACCTTCTCCGACAGCTGTGACGGCTGGACCGTTGAGACCCATACCGAACTGACCCTGTGGCAGACCTCTGGCGGGGCGACCAGCACTGTCTGGGATTTCGTGTCGTGGGAAGCCAAGGACGGCAGCTCTTACCGCTTTAAGGTCCGCAACCACCGCGACGGTGAGATTGTTGATTCCTATGAGGGCGATGCCCGTCTCGGCCCCGATGGGGTCGGCTCCGCCACCTTCCGCGATGAAGGCGAAGGCGCGGAATCCGTGGTGTTTGACCTGACGGCCGGAACCCTGTTCCCCACCTCGCATACCGAATCCCTGATCCGGCAGGCCCGGGACGGCAAGCGGTTCTTTGCCCGTAAGGTGTTCGACGGCTCCGCCATCGGCGAGGCGGTCAACGTCAGCGCCGCCATCGGGGCCCGCTTCCCCGGTGATTCCGGTTCCGCCCTGCCCAACCTGCTGCTCAACACCCCCGGCTGGCCGGTGGTACTGGCGTTCTTCACCCCGGAAAACACCACCGGCACCCCGGATTTCGAGGTGACCCTGCGCTACCATGACAATGGTGTCGCCGAAAGCATCCTTCAGGACTTCGGCGACTTTACCCTGCGGGGAACACTGACCGATCTGCGGACCCCGATCGCCCGCAAGTGCTGATCCCACAAAAACGCCGCCCCAGACAGGCGGCGTTTTCATTTTCCGGCAGTCCTCACCGGTCCATCCGGTGGTATTCAGCATTGGGCATCATATCCAGCCCATGCGCCATCCGGTTGGTGTAGTTGAAGAACGCCGCCGTATCGACGATATCGAAAATATCCTGCTCGCCAAAACCGACATCCCGCAGGCGGTCGCGGTCGAGATCACCGATCTCGTGCGGGGTGGCGGTCAGCTTCCAGGCAAAATCCAGCATCGCGCGCTGGCGCTCCGGCAGGTCGGCAACGCGGTAATTCATCACCATCATCTCGCCCAGCTGCGGGTCCCCCGACATCTGCCGCACCGCCTGCCCATGAGCGACAAGGCAGTAGTAGCAGCGGTTGGCCGAGCTGACCGCCACCGCAATCAGTTCCCGCTCCAACTTGCTCAGGCCTGACGGTGCCAGCATCAGCTGGTTATAAAACTGGGCAAACACCCGCAGTTTCTCCGGGTTACCGGTGTAGGCCGTCAGCACATTCGGCACCATGCCCAGCTTATCCCGGCATTTGTCGAAATAGGTCTGCATGTCCTCTGGCAGGACCGGGGCCTCCGGCAGATCAATCCGGATGATGTGGTCGGGCTGGGGCATCGGAAACCTCCGGTCTGGGGTGGGAGTCGGGCTGATCCATTCTTCCGGCGCGGCACAGCCATGCACTGAAAGACGGGCTGAGTAAGGAATGGTCTGAAAAACCTATCCCATCAGCAAGCTTGTTTCACGTTTTCCGGAAACGCAAGAATATTGCTGCGAAATCTAGGTCAGCAAAACTGACCTATTGGCAGCCCCCTTGCCCCGGCGTATGGTCGGACCCATGATCAATAGTGGTGCTGTAAAAATCCGCAGACCGTAAAAACTGCACAGCCCCAGAACCAACGCTGGTCCGGTTCCGCGCCATATTGCCCTGCACAATATCTTGCGCACCGCAGCATCAGGGAGAGAGTTACAATGACCGTCGATGTCAACGTGACACTGGAAGACAAATTCACCCTATCTTCCGGGCGGATTTACTTATCGGGCATTCAGGCCCTTGCCCGCCTGCCGCTGATGCAGCGTGACCATGACCTTGCCAATGGCCTGAACACCGCCGGTTTCGTCTCCGGCTACCGGGGATCGCCGATCGGCGGTCTGGATCAGACCCTGTGGAAGGCCAAAAAACACCTGAAGTCGCACCACATCGAATTCCAGCCGGGCATCAACGAAGATTTGGCCGCCACCGCCGTCTGGGGCACCCAGCAGGTCAACCTGTTCAAGGGGGCCAGATACGACGGCGTGTTTGCCTACTGGTATGGCAAGGGCCCCGGCGTTGACCGCTCCTGCGATGTGCTCCGTCACGGCAACATGGCCGGAACGTCGAAGCACGGCGGGGTGGTGCTGTTCTCCGGCGATGACCACGCCGCCAAGTCGTCCACCGTGGCGTATCAGACCGATTACGCCTACATGGACCTTCAGATCCCGGTGCTGCACCCCGCCAACGTGCAGGAAGTGCTGGATTACGGCATGCTCGCCACCGCCATGAGCCGCTATTCCGGCTGCTGGGTGGCGCTGAAGTGTCTGGCCGAGGTGATGGACAGCTCCGCCAACGTCGATGTCGATCCGGCCCGCCATCAGTTCGTGATCCCGACTGATTTCGAGATCCCGGCTGATGGTCTGCACATCCGCTGGCCGGATACCCCGCTGGATCAGGAACTGCGCCTGATGCGGCACAAGCTGTATGCGGCGCTGGCCTTTGCCCGGGCCAACAAGCTGAACAAGGTGGTGATCGACACCCCCAACCCGCGCCTTGGCATTGTCACCACCGGCAAAAGTTACCTCGACGTCCGGCAGGCGCTGGACGATCTGGGCATTGATGACGAGATGGCGGCCCGCATCGGCATCCGCCTGTACAAGGTCGGCATGCCGTGGCCGCTGGAGCGGCAGGGCGTGCGCGACTTTGCCGAGGGTCTGGAAGAGATCGTCGTCATCGAGGAAAAGCGCGCCATCATCGAAAACCAGCTGAAAGAACAGCTGTACAACTGGCGGGAAGACGTGCGCCCGCGCGTGGTCGGCAAGTTTGACGAACAGGGCACCTGGACCCTGCCGTCCGCAGGGGAACTGACCCCGGCCCGTATCGCCCGCGTGCTGGCGGAGCGGATGAGCCGCTTTGTCACCGCCCCTTCGATCCAGCAGCGTCTGGACTTTCTGGAAGCCAAGGAACGGTCGCTGGAAGCACCGAAGGTGGCAGCCAAGCGCATTCCCCACTTCTGTGCCGGGTGCCCGCACAACACCTCCACCAACGTTCCGGAAGGGTCGCGCGCGGTCGGCGGCATCGGCTGCCACTACATGGTGACGTGGATGGACCGCTCCACCGCCACCTTCACCCAGATGGGCGGGGAAGGCGTGCCATGGGTCGGTCAGGCCCCGTTCACCGACGAGACCCACATTTTCGCCAACCTCGGCGATGGCACCTATTACCACTCCGGCCTGCTGGCGATCCGCCAGTCCATCGCCGCCAAGGTCAACATCACCTACAAGATCCTGTTCAACGATGCGGTGGCGATGACCGGCGGCCAGCCGCATGACGGCCCGCTGACCGTACCGCAGATCGCGCAGCAGGTGCTGGGCGAAGGCGTGGTCAAGGTGGTGGTGGTCTCCGACGAGCCCAACAAGTACCCGATCAACTATGGCTTCCCGGCCGGGATCAAGTTCTACCACCGCGACGAGCTGGACGCCGTGCAGAAGGACCTGCGCGAGATCCCCGGCGTGACGGTGATGATCTATGACCAGACCTGTGCCGCCGAAAAGCGCCGCCGCCGCAAGCGCGGCAAGATGGTCGATCCCGATAAGCGCGTGTTCGTCAACGATCTGGTCTGTGAAGGCTGCGGCGACTGCGGCGTGAAATCCAACTGTGTCGCCGTCGAGCCGGTGGAGACCGAATTCGGCCGCAAGCGCGCCATCGATCAGTCGTCGTGCAACAAGGATCTGTCCTGCGTCAACGGTTTCTGTCCGTCCTTCGTCACCGTCGAGGGTGGCAAGGTCCGCAAGCAGGGCGGCAACGCCGGAACCGGTGTGGAGTTCGGCGCCCTGCCCGCCCCGGCGATCCCGGTGATCGGCAAGGATCCCTATGACATCGTCATCACCGGCATCGGTGGCACCGGCGTCGTCACCATCTCCGCCCTGATCGGCATGGCGGCACATCTGGAAGGCAGGGGCGTTTCCGCCCTGGATCAGGCCGGTCTGGCGCAGAAGAACGGGGCGGTGGTCAGCCACCTGCGCATCGGCCGCACCCCGGATGACATCCACGCCGTCCGCGTTGCCGCCGGGAATGCCCGTCTGGTGCTGGGCTGTGACAGCCTGACCGCCGGGGGCTATGACACCCTTGGCAAGATGCAGCAGGGCAAGACCCATGCGGTGATCAACAGCCACCGTACCATGACCGCCGACTTCACCCGCAAGCCGGACGTCAGGTTCCCGGCCCGGGAAATCGAGGACGTGATCGTCGATGCGGTCGGCCGGGATGCCGCCCACTTTATCGATGCCACCCGCCTTGCCACCGGGCTGCTGGGGGACTCCCTCGCCGCCAACCTGTTTCTGGTCGGGTATGCCTGGCAGAAGGGTCTGCTGCCGCTGTCGGAAGAGGCCCTGATGCGGGCGGTGGAACTGAACGGCACCGCCGTGGAGTTTAACCGTCAGGCCTTCCTGTGGGGCCGCCGCGCCGCCGTGGACGTCGCCCGGGTTGATACCCTGCTGAAGCCAGTGGCGGGTGCGGTTGCCGCCCATCACCGCCTGTCGGAAAGCGTGGACGAGATGATCGCCCGCCGCACCGGGTTCCTGACCGCCTATCAGGACAGCGCCTATGCCGCCCGCTACACCGGCCTGATCAGCGCGGTCCGCACGGCGGAGCAGAAAGCCCTGCCCGGCAGCACCGCCCTGACCGAGGCTGTCGCCAAGGCATGGTTCAAGCTGCTGGCCTATAAAGACGAATACGAAGTCGCCCGCCTGTATACCGACGGCACCTTCGAAACCGCCCTGAAGAAGCAGTTTGAAGGCAACCTGAAGCTGACCTTCCATCTGGCACCGCCGCTGCTGGGCAACCGCGATCCGCAGACCGGCCGCCTGAAGAAGTCCACCTTCGGCCCGTGGGTGATGACCGCGTTCAAGGTTCTGGCGAAGATGAAGGGCCTGCGCGGCAGTGCCTTCGACATCTTCGGCTACACCGGCGAACGCAAAATGCAGCGCCGCCTGATCGCCGAGTATGAGGCAATGATCACCGGCCTGCTGCCGTCTCTGTCCGTCGCCAATCACGCCATCGCCGTCGATCTGGCCGCCCTGCCGATGACCATGCGCGGTTACGGCCATGTGCTGGACAAAAACGTGGAAGAGGCCAAGCACAAGGAGGCCCAGCTTCTGGAAGCCTTCCGCTCCCCGCCGACCCTGAAGGCGGCGGCTGAATAAACCCCCTGACAGACAGGGCCGGTTGCAGAGACCGGCCCTGTTTCTTTTGGCTCTCTGACCGGGGAGCGGCCCCCACACCCCACCCCATGGGGCTTGGCCCCACACCCGACAAAAGCCTTGGGCTCCTTGACCTCATTCTGATGGGGGAGCCTGCATTTCAGAAGAAAACAGTCCGCCCGGATCCGTGTTTTCCTCCTCCCCCAGACGCCCAGCCCTGTTTCCGCCTGTCCGTTTTCTTCAAACCACGTCTTGCATCCCGGTCCCGGCTTCCGTTAACTGGCGGCAACAGGGTTTCAGGAAGGATTTTCCGATGTCGCAGGGGCTTCTGGCGCTGCTGGATGATGTGGTTTCGCTGGCAAAGGTGGCGGCGGCCAGTCTGGATGACGCTGCGGCGCAGGCGGGTAAGGCCGGGGCCAAGGCGGCGGGGGTGGTGGTGGATGACGCCGCCGTCACCCCGCGCTATGTGGTCGGCTTCACCGCCGACCGCGAACTGCCGATCATCGCCCGCATCACCGTCGGGTCGCTGCGCAACAAGCTGCTGATCCTGCTGCCTGCCGCCCTGCTGCTCAGCCTGTTTGCCCCGTGGGCGATCACCCCGCTGCTGATGGCCGGGGGGCTGTTCCTGTGTTACGAAGGCGCGGAAAAGGTGATCGAGGCGCTGTTCCACCATGCGACCGGGGACGATACCGCCGATGTTTCCGCTGCCCGCACCGCCAAGGAGCTGGAAGAGGAAAAAATCCGCAGTGCCGTCCGCACCGACCTGATCCTGTCCGGCGAGATCATGGCGATCACCCTGTCCACCGTGGCGGCGGAAACCCCGTCCTTCTGGATGCAGGCCGCCATTCTGGCAGTGGTCGGTATCGGCATCACCCTTGTCGTTTACGGCGCGGTGGCGATAATCGTAAAGGCGGACGATGCCGGTCTGCTGCTGGCCCGCACCCGCAGCCGCCTGTTGCAGGTGATCGGGCGCGGACTGGTCACCGGCATGCCGAAATTCCTGAAACTGCTCAGCATCGTTGGCACCGCTGCCATGCTGTGGGTCGGGGGCGGCATTCTGGTGCATGGGCTGGAACAGTACGGGGCTGATGCCCTCGGCCACGGCATTGCCGGACTGGCGGCCGGAGCGGCACAGGCGGTGCCCGCCATCGGGGCCGTGCTCGGCTGGCTGGTCTCCGCCGGATCGGCGGGGATCGGCGGTCTGGCCACCGGGCTGGCGGTGGCCGGGGCAATCCATTACGGCATCGCCCCGGCGGTGGCCCGGTTCCGCAAAGGGTAAAAAGCGTTACGGCAGAACGGCGGTGGCTTCGATCTCCACCTTGGCGCGGTCCTCGACCAGCGCCGCCACCTGTACCATCGTCATCGCCGGGAAGTGGCGGCCCAGCACGGTGCGGTAGGCCTGTCCGACATCCTTCAGGCGGTCGAGGTATTCCCGCTTGTCGGTGACATACCAGGTCAGCCGCACCAGATGCTCCGGCCCGGCCCCGCCTTCTTCCAGAATGGCGACAATGTTGCGCAGGGCCTGTTCAACCTGACCGACAAAGTCGTCGGTCTCAAACTCCTGCTGACCGTTCCAGCCGATCTGACCGCCCAGATACAGGGTGGTGCCGGTGGCCTTGATGCCATTGGCATAACCGATGGCGGGCTTCCAGGTCTTGGGGTGCAGAAGATCGTGCATGTCATCAACTCTCTCATCAGGCGCCCGGCGCGGACGCCACAGGCAGATCCACAGACGGACGACGGGTAAAACCGGGGATCAGGTCAGGACTGTTCAATCCGCTGTGCCAAGGTGGCAGGCAGGGGTTCCGACTTCAGGGTGACGCCATCGACATAGACCAGCGTCAGCGCCCCTTCCAGCCGCAACTGTCCGCCGCCATGGGCTTCAATCCGGCAGGGGATGCGCGAGCGGCCCAGCGGGCCGGGGGTCAGGGTAAAGGTCAGCACCTCGCCCAGACGGCTGGGGGCGCGGAAATCCACCGAGATCCCCGCCGTCGGTACGCCCTTCTTCTGGTCCATGTGCAGGCTGGCGAAGGAGTGGCCGAGAACATCCTCGAACCATTCCTCCACCACCGAATTGATCATCTCGAAATAGCGGGGATAGAACACAATCCCCGCCGGATCGCAGTGCTGAAACAGGATTTTGCGGGTGGTCACAAAGGCTGCCATCTCACACCCCCAGATAGCGGTGTTGCAGGTCAGCGTCCCCTTGAAGGGTCTGCGGGCTGCCCGCCCAGACGGAGCGGCCCTTTTCCAGCACCACGCAGGCATCGGCCAGCGGCAGCAGATCCTTCAGGTGTTTATCGACCACCAGAATCGACAGGCCTTCCGCCTTCAGGGCAGCAATCGCCGACCAGATTTCCGCCCGGATCAGCGGGGCCAGCCCTTCGGTGGCCTCGTCGAGGATCAGCAGGCGCGGGTTGGTCATCAGCGCCCGGCCGACCGCCAGCATCTGCTGCTCGCCGCCGGACAGGGTGCGCGCCGCCTGCCCGGCCCGCTCCCGCAGGCGCGGAAACAGGGCATAGACCCGTTGCAGGGTCCAGCCGCCGGTGTCCTCCGCCTCCCGCGCCGTGGCGCGCAGGTTTTCCTCCACTGACAGTGGGGCAAACACCCGCCGCCCTTCCGGCACCAGCCCCAGCCCCAGCCGGGCCACGCGGAAAGCCTGCAACCCGGCCAGATCCTGCCCGGCAAAGTGGACGGTGCCACGCTTCGGTGGGGTCAGCCGCATGATGGAGCGGATGGTGGTGGTCTTGCCCATGCCGTTGCGGCCCATCAGGGCCAGAACCTGCCCCTGCTGAAGCGACAGATCGACCCCGAACAGGGCCTGACTGGGGCCGTAAAAGGTTTCCAGACCGCTGACGGTCAGCATCACGCGTCCTCCCCCAGATAGGCTTCGCGCACGGCGGCGGAGGTGCGGATCTCCGCCACCGGCCCGTTGGCGATCACCCGCCCGTAGACCAGCACCGAGACCTCATCCGCCAGTGAAAACACCGCGTCCATATCGTGTTCAACCAGCAGCATGGCGGTTTCCCGCTTCAGGGTATGCAGCAGATCGGTCATTTTGCGGGACTCTTCCGGCCCCAGACCGGCCATCGGCTCGTCCAGCAGCAGCAGCACCGGTTCCAGCGCCAGCGCCACCGCCAGTTCCAGCTGCCGCCGTTCGCCGTGCGACAGATCGCTGACCGGCACCCGGGCGCGGTCGGCCAGACCGACCCGCTCCAGACAGGCCTGCGCCGGTCCGGTCAGGCTGCGGTCGGCCATCACCCGGCCCCAGAAGCGGAAGCTGCTGCCCTGCCGGGCCTGCACCGCCAGCATCACATTGCGCAGCGCCGAAAATTCCGGGATCAGGGAGGAAATCTGGAAGGTCCGCCCCAGTCCTTTCCGGGCCCGCTGCGGCAGGGTCAGCGGGGTGACATCCTCGCCCCGGAAGGTGATGGTGCCACGGTCGGGGGTGATGGTTCCGGCAATCTGGCCGATCAGGGTCGATTTGCCCGCCCCGTTGGGACCGATCAGCGCATGCAGGGTGCCGGGCCGCACCGACAGCGAGACATCATCGGTGGCGCGCAGGGCCCCGAAATGCTTCTGCAAGCCGTTGAGAACCAGAAGATCAGTCATGGCGCGCCCTCCCCGCCAGCAGGCCGACCAGACCACCCCGCGCAAACAGCACGATGCCCAGCAGCACCAGCCCCAGCACCAGCTGCCAGCGGTCGGTGTAGCCGCCGATCACGGTTTCCAGCAGGATGAACACCGCCGCCCCCAGCACCGGGCCGATCAGCCGCCCGACCCCGCCAAGGATGACGAAAATCATGATCTCGCCGGAGCGGTGCCACGACAGCAGCGACGGGCTGGCAAAGCCGTTCTGTTCCACCAGCAGCACCCCGGCCAGTGCGGTGATCATCGCCGAGATCACGAACCCGGTCAGCCTGACCGGAAACGGATTGATGCCGACGGTGGCAAGGCGGGTCTCGTTCTGCCGCGCCGTCATCAGGGCCGCCCCGAAGCGGGAGCTGATCAGGCGGGAACACAGCAGCAGCGCCAGCAGCAGCGCCCCGAAGCAGACGAAGAAGAACGGCAGATCCCCCGACACCGACAGCCCGCCCAGCGTCGAGCGTTCGTACAGGGTCATCCCGTCTTCCCCGCCATAGGTCGGGAACGACAGGCCGAGGTAATAGAACATCTGGGCGAAGGCCAGCGTGATCATGATGAAGTAGACGCCGCTGGTGCGCAGGCTGATCACCCCGATGAACAGGGCGGCAATCCCCGCGATCCCCAGTGCCAGCGGCCACGACACCAGCGCCTGCTGGGTGCCCTCCAGCAGGCCGAGGAACCGCCCGCCTTCCTGCGCATGGAATACCATCGCCCCGGCGACATAGCCGCCGAGCCCGAAGAAGGCGGCATGACCGAAACTGATCATCCCGCCGGTGCCCAGCGCCAGATTCAGCCCGACCCCGGCCAGCGCCAGAATCGCCACGCGGGAGGCGAGGGAAATGAAGTAGGTCTGCCCCGCTGCCTGCGCCACCAGCGGCGCGGCCAGCAGAACCGCCAGCGCCGCCACGGTCAGCACGCCTTCGCGGCTGCGGAGGAATGAGTTGCTGCGTGAGTTATCCATGGGCCGGAAACAGTCCCTTGGGCCGCCATGCCAGAATGGCCGCCATAACCAGATAGATCGCCATCGACGCCAGCGCCGATCCGGTGGTGCCCGCATCCGACGCCGGCATCACCAGCGTCAGCAGGCGCGGCAGGAAGGCCCGCCCCAGCGTATCGACCAACCCGACCAGCAGCGCCGCCACCAGCGCCCCCTTGATGGAGCCGATCCCGCCGATGACAATCACGACGAAGGCAAGGATCAGGACGGATTCCCCCATCCCCACCTGCACCGACTGCAACGCCCCGACCAGCGCCCCGGCGGCCCCGGCCAGCATCGCCCCCAGCGCGAACACCACGGTGTAGAGGGTCTTGATATCCACCCCCAGCGCGCCGATCATCTCGCGGTCGGCTTCCCCGGCGCGGATCTGCATGCCCAGCCGGGTGCGGGAAATCAGCAGGTACAGCCCGATCGCCACCACAATGCCGACGGCGATGATCGCCACCCGGTACAGCGGATAGCCCCCGTCGCCGGGCAGCGGGATCACCCCGGACAGCAGCGGCGGAATGTTCAGGTACAGCGGCTGGTTGCCAAAGATCCAGCGGGTGCCTTCGGAGAAGATCAGGATCAGGCTGAAGGTTGCCAGCACCTGATCAAGGTGATCGCGGTCATACAGGCGGCGCATCACCAGCACTTCCACGGCGGCCCCGGCGGCGGCGGCGGCAATCAGCCCGGCGGGCAGACCCAGCCAGAACGATCCGGTCGCCCCGGCCACCCATGCGCAGACAAAGGCCCCGACCATATACAGCGAGCCGTGCGCCAGATTGATCAGCCCCATCACGCCGAACACCAGTGTCAGCCCGGCTGACATCAGGAACAGCATGACCCCGAACTGAACACCATTGAGAAGCTGCTCCAGCAGGAACGCAGCTGACATGTCGGTATCCCCGGTTGTCTGGAAGGAAAACGGGTGGGGGATCCCGGAGGCGGGGCGCGGTGCCCCGCCGCCGGGATCAGCCCGGAAGCCCGAGGGCGGCCTTACTGCATCTTGCAGAGGTCGACATAGGCATCCTGATGGTTACGGAAGGCGACACCGATGACCTTGTTGGTCAGCACGTCGCCTTCCTTCACCACTTCGCGGACGTAAATGTCCTGCACCGGGTGGTTGTTCGGCCCGAAGACGAAGGCCCCGCGCACCGAAGCAAAGTCCGCCTTCTTCACCGCCGCCTGGAACGCCTTGGCATCCTTCGGGTCCGTGCTCTTCAGGGCAGAGCCGATCAGGTGCGCCGCATCATACCCCTGCGAGGCATACAGCGACGGCAGACGGCCATATTCCTTCTGGAAGGCGGCGACGAAGGCCTTGTTGGCCGGGTTGTCCAGATCCTTCGACCACTGGGAGGCATTCTTGACGCCCAGCGCCGCATCGCCGATGGCGGGCAGCACATCCTGATCGAAGGAGAATGCCGGACCGAACACCGGCACCTTCAGGCCCGCCTGCTGAAGCTGCTTCATGAAGGCGATGCCCATGCCACCGGGCAGGAAGAAGTAGACCGCATCCGGCTTGGCATCGCGGATGGCGGCGATTTCGGCAGCATAATCGGTCTGGCCGACCTTGGTGAACAGCGACCCGGCCACCCCGCCCTTGTAGTAACGCTGGAAGCCGGCAATGGCATCCTTGCCCGCCGGATAGTTGGGGGCCAGCAGGAAGACATTCTTGAATCCGGCATCGTTCACGTATTTGCCGGTGCCTTCATGCAGGTTGTCGTTCTGCCATGCCACGTTGAAGTAGCCGGGATCACACTTTTCCCCGGCCAGCTGGCTGGGGCCGGCATTGGTGGAAATATAGGTGACGCCGTCCTTCAGGACTCCCGGCACCACGGCAAGGGCAAGGTTGGACCAGATGATGCCGGTCATCACCTTGACCTCGTCCTTCTTCACAAACTTTTCGGCGATCTGCTTGGCCTTATCCGGGGCCTGCGCATCATCCTCGATCAGCACGTCGACGGCTTTGCCTCCCAGCTTGCCGCCGCCCTGCTTGACCGCCAGCATAAAGCCGTCGCGCACATCAATCCCCAGACCGGCACCGCTGCCGGACAGGGTGGTGATCATGCCGATCTTGGTCCCTTCCGCCGAGGCAGCCCCGGACACCAGCGCCAGCGTGGTGGCGGCCGCCGCCCCCAGAAGGATCTTCCGCAAGGTCATGGTTTTGTTCTCCCTGTTTCGCCGCCCACCGATTTGTTTCCGTGGCGCGGCGTCGCTGCCATTATTGGCGTGCATCATCCTGAAACGAGAACACTTTTTTTAGAAAGTACAGGATTGATCAGGCTGCTGCATCGCGCAGGCGGAAGCGCTGGATCTTGCCGGTGGCGGTTTTCGGCAGGGCATCGGTGAAAACGATGGATCGCGGGTATTTGTACGGCGCGATCCGGCTTTTCACATAATCCTGCAACTCCCTCACCTTCTCCGGTCCGGCCCCGGTCCCATCTTTCAGCACCACATGGGCCTGTACGATCTGGCCTCGGTCCTCATCCTCCACCCCGATCACCGCACATTCGGCGACATCAGGATGGGTCAGCAGGGCGTCTTCCACCTCCGGCCCGGCGATGTTGTACCCGGCTGACACGATCATGTCGTCGGTGCGGGCGGCAAACCAGAAGTAGCCGTCCTCATCCATGCGGAAGGCGTCGCCGGTCAGGTTCCAGCCATCGCGCACGTAGGTGCCCTGCCGGTCATCAGCCATGTAGCGGCAGCCGGTCGGCCCGCGCACCGCCAGTTTGCCGACCGATCCCGGCGGCAGCGGGGTCATGGCATCATCGACGATCATCGCCGTATAGCCCGGCACCGCCCGCCCGGTGGAGCCGGGGCGGATTTCGCCGAAGCGGTTGGAGATAAAAATGTGCAGCATTTCCGTCGCCCCGATCCCGTCGAGGATCGGCTTGCCGGTGCGTTCCATCCACATCTGGCAGATGGACGGCGGCAGGGTTTCCCCCGCCGACACCGCCGCCCGCAGGCTGGCCACGGCATCGGTGCTGCCCTGCTGTTGCAGGGTGGCGAGAATGACCCGGTAGGCGGTGGGGGCGGTGAACACCAGTGTCGCCTGATGCCGCTGGATCGACGCCAGCAGGCTGGCCGGGCGGGCATCCTCCACCAGACAGGCCGTGGCCCCGAAGCGCAGCGGAAATACCACGAGACCGCCCAGCCCGAAGGTAAAGGCCAGCGGCGGGGAGCCGATGAACACGTCCTCCGGCTGCGGATTCAACACTTCCTGCGCATAGCCGTCGGCAATGATCAGGATGTCGCGGTGGAAGTGCATGGTGGCCTTCGGGGCCCCGGTGGTGCCGGAGGTAAAGCCCAGCAGCGCCACATCATCGCGCCCGGTCCGCACCGGGGCAAAAGCCGGATCCTTCCCGGCCAGCCGCCGTTCCAGATCATCCGCGCCGGTGCCGGTCCCGTCGAAGTACACCACTTTTTTCAGGAACGGGCTGGCAGCGGCGCAGAGGTGCATTTCCTCTTCCAGACGGCGGTCGCACAGCGCAACGCGGATTTCCGCCTTGTCCACCACCTTGGTCAGCTCCACCGCCCGCAGCAGCGGCATGGTGTTGACCGCCACCGCTCCGGCCTTCATCACCGCCAGCCAGCAGGCAACCATCCGGGGATTGTTGGCGGAGCGGATCAGCACCCGCTCACCCGGCACCACCTTCAGGTCTTCCACCAGCACCTGCGCGATGCGGTTGGTCAGCGCCGACAGGTCACGGTAGGAAATGGCCTCAGTATCACTCTTCAGGGCAATCCGGTCGCCGAAGCCCTGTTCCACCAGCCGGTCGGTCAGTTCGACCCCGGCATTCAGATACTCCGGGTACTGATACGCTTCCCGGCTCAGATCAAGCTGCGGCCAGCGTTCCAGCGGCGGCAGATTGTCCCGGGTAAAGGTATCGACATGCGCGGTGGGACCCAGCATGTCCGCCTCCTTATGGTCAAGCCTCTGTTCATCATCGTTTTTGTTTTTTTGGACGGTTCCGCCCGTTTTTCCCGCTTCTGACCTGACTCTTGTTCCGGGCCGGTTGATTTTTTGGTCGGTCCCGGTTTTCAGCAAACGCCCTGCCCGGATCAGCCCATCAGGGCCTGCCGGGCAATCACCACTTTCTGCACTTCCGATGCCCCTTCGTAGATGCGCAGGGCGCGGATCTCTCGGTACAGCTTTTCCACCGGATGGCCGGAGCGCACGCCGTCGCCGCCGTGGATCTGCACCGCCTTGTCGATCACCTCCTGTGCCGCTTCGGTGGCGTAGAGCTTGGCCATCGCCGCCTCGCGCGTCACCCGGGGGGCACCGCTGTCCTTGGTCCAGGCGGCGCGGTAAACCAGCAGCGCCGCCGCATCGACGGCCAGCGCCATCTCTGCCAGCATGCCCTGCACCAGTTGCAGGTCGGCCAGCGGATTGCCGAACAGGTGGCGCTGGCTGGCCCGCGACAGGCTTTCGTCCAGCGCCCGGCGGGCAAAGCCCAGCGCCGCCGCTCCGACGGTGGAGCGGAACACATCCAGCGTTGCCATGGCGATTTTGAAGCCCTGCCCTTCCGCCCCCAGCAGGGACGACGCCGGGATCCGGCAGTCAGTGAAGGCCAGCCGGGCTAAAGGATGCGGCGAGATGGTCTGCAACCGCTCCGCCACCGTCAGGCCCGGCGTATCGGCGGGCACGATGAAGGCCGACAGCCCTTTCGCCCCGTCGGCAGCCGCCCCGGTGCGGGCGAACACCACATAGACGTCGGCGATACCCCCGTTGGAGATCCATGTCTTTTCCCCGTTCAGCACGTAGCTGTCGCCATCACGCACCGCTGCCATCTCCATAGTGGCAACGTCAGACCCTGATTTCGGCTCGGTCAGGGCGAAGGCGGAAATCGCCTTGCCGGTCCGGGTCAGCGGCAGCCAGCGGCGGCGCTGTTCCGGGGTGCCGAACAGGGAAACCGGCCCCGCCCCCAGCCCCTGCATGGCAAAGGCGAAATCCGCCAGCGCATCGTGACGGCCCAGCGTTTCGCGGATCAGGCACAGGGTGCGGACATCCAGCCGCGCCCCTTCAGCTTGCGGATCGGGCGCAGAGTGCAGCAGCCAGCCATCCTGACCCAGCCGCCGCACCAGATCCCGGCAGGCGGTGTCGGTATCGCTGTGGTCCACCGCCGCCAGATGGTCCGCCGCCCAGCGGTCCAGCTCCGCCGCCAGCGTGCGGTGGCGGTCCTCGAAAAACGGCCAGTGCAGGAATGTGGTATCGGCCATGGCGGTCAGTCCCCCTTGAACACCGGCTGCTGTTTGGCGACGAAGGCTTCATAGGCCCGGCCGAAGTCACGGGTCTGCATGCAGATGGCCTGCGCCTGCGCCTCGGCCTCAATCGCCTGATCCAGCGTCATCGACCATTCCTGATTCAGCATGGTCTTGGTCATCATGTGGCCGAAATTCGGCCCGGCGGCGAGGCTGCGGGCCAGTGCCAGCGCCTCGTCCAACAGGGCTTCAGGGGCGGCCACGCGGTTGAAGAAGCCCCAGTGCTCCCCTTCCGCCGCCGTCATCACCCGCCCGGTGTACAGCAGTTCCGCCGCCCGGCCCTGCCCGATCACACGCGGCAGCATGGCGCAGGCCCCCATGTCGCAGCCGGCCAGACCGACCCGGGTGAACAGGAAGGCGGTTTTGGCGCGGGGTGTGCCGATCCGCAGGTCAGAAAACAGCGCCACCATCGCCCCGGCCCCGACGCAGATGCCATCGACCGCCGCAATCACCGGCTGCGGACATGACCGGATCGCCTTGACCAGATCGCCGGTCATGCGGGTGAATTCCAGCAGGCCACGCATGTCGCGGTCCAGCAGCGGGCCGATGATGTCATGCACATCGCCGCCGGAGCAGAAATTGCCGCCGTTGGAGGCAAACACCACCGCCTTGACCGCATCGGCGTACACCAGCGTGCGGAACAGATCGCGCAGCTCGGCATAGGACTCAAAGGTCAGCGGGTTCTTGCGGTCCGGACGGTCCAGCATCACCACGGCAACGCCATCGTCGCCGAAGCTCCAGCGGAAATGGTCCGGGGTATAGGTGACGGGGTTGAAATCGGTCGCACGGCTCATCGGGGCATTCCTCTGGTTATTCCGGGGTGGTGCGGGCGGCGCGGTGGGCGTTCAGCACCTCGATCAGGTGATCGACCTCCGCCGGGGCCAGCGGCGACAGCAGATCATTGACCCACCCCTCATGCGCCTTCGCCATGTCCTGAAAGGCGGCTTTCCCGGCCTCGGTCAACTGCACGAACGTGGTGCGGCGGTCGGTCTCATCGGGGCGGCGCTGGACGAACCCGTCTTCCACCAGCCGTTCAATGATGCCGGTGACATTGCCGTTGGACACCATCAGGGCGCGGGACAGCTCGGTCATGGTCAGGCCATGGTCGGCCCGGGCCTCGTCGGCGCGGAACAGCGCGGCCATCACGTCAAACCGCGGCAGCGTCGCCCCGTAATTCACCCGCAGCCGCTCCCGCAGCTCGGCCTCGACGCCGCGCGTCAGGCGCAGCAGTTTCAGCCACAAGCGCAGGCGCTGCTTGCTGGGGGACAGTTCAATCCGGCTCATATCTCGCCTCCTGACACCGACAGCGCCTGTCCGGTGACGGCAGCCGCCCCGTCGCTGCACAGCCACAGCACGGTGGCGGCCACTTCCTCCGGCTGCACAAAGCGGCCCATCGGGTTGCTGGCGGCCAGTTCGGCCCGGGCGTCCGCCTCGGTCCGCCCGGTTTTTCTGACAATGGTCTGCACCGCCTCGGCCAGCAGCGGGGTTTCGGTAAAGCCGGGACAGACGGCATTGACGGTGACACCGCTGCGCACGGTTTCCTGCGCCAGCGCCCGGGTCAGGCCGACCACGCCGTGTTTGGCGGCGACATAGGCGCTGACATAGGGATAGCCCTTCAGCCCGGCAGTGGAGGCCACCATCACCAGCCGCCCCCAGCCCGCCGCCTGCATATCCGGCAGGGCGGCGCGGCAGGTCAGGAAGCTGCCGGTCAGGTTGACGGTCAGCATCCGGGTCCACAGATCCAGCGAGGTCTTGCCGAACGGGCGGCTTTCCGCCGCCCCGGCATTGGCCACCACAATATCGGCCCGGCCATGGCGCTGGCGGACGGTGGCAAACAGGGCCTCCACCGCCGCCTCATCGGTGCTGTCGGCACTGACCCAGTCGAGGCCGGGAACGGTTGCCGCCAGAGCGCGCAGCGGCTGTTCCCGCCGCCCGGTGACGGTGACAGTGGCCCCGGCCGCCACCAGCGCCCGGGCAATCGCCGCCCCGACACCGGTGCCGCCACCGGTCACCACCGCATGTTTTCCGGCCAGACCCGTCATCACATCACACCTTTCCGGTCATCTGTTCCGGCCCGCGCGCCGCCAGCCGGTAGGCCTGATCCCGCCCGGAGCGGTACTGTTTCGGCCATGGCATCGCCTCGTACCCCAGCTTCACCGCCGCATGCAGGCCCCAGTAGGGATCAGCCAGATGCGGGCGGGCCAGACAGCACAGGTCGGCACGGCCCGCCATCAGGATGGAATTCAGATGATCGGGTTCGAAGATGTTGCCGACCGCCATGGTCGCCACCCGGGCTTCGTTGCGCACCCGGTCGGCGAAGGGGGTCTGGAACATCCGGCCATAGACCGGGCGGGCCTTGGTGCTGGTCTGCCCGGCGGAGACATCAACGATATCCACCCCGGCCTCTTTCAGCATCGCCGCAATCTGCACCGCGTCTTCCGGGCGGATCCCGTCGTCACCGACCCAGTCACTGGCGGAGATGCGGACGCTGACCGGGCGGTCATCCGGCCACACCGCCCGCACCGCATGATAAACCTCCAGCGGGAAGCGCATGCGGTTTTCCAGCGACCCGCCATATTCATCCTCCCGCCGGTTGGTCAGCGGGGTGATGAAGGCCGACATCAGGTAGCCGTGGGCGTAGTGCAGTTCCAGCACATCAAATCCGGCCCGGGCAGCACGGCGGGCAGCGGCGACAAAATCATCACGGACCCGGTCCATATCGTTGCGGGTCATGGCGCGGGGGGTCTGGTTGCCGTCCGACCACGCCACGGCTGACGGGGCAATCAGGCCCCAGTTGCCCTCCGCCAGCGGCGCATCCATGGTTTCCCACCCCAGTTGAGTCGATCCCTTCGGCCCGGCATGCCCCAGCTGGATGGCGATCTTGGCCGGGGTTTCGGCGTGAATGAAGTCAACGATGCGCGCCCATCCGGCTTCCTGCGCATCGCTATACAGACCGGTACATCCCGGCGTGATGCGGGCATCGGCGGAAATACAGGTCATTTCCGTGGTGACCAGCCCGGCCCCGCCCAGCGCCCGGCTGGTGTAATGCACAAAATGCCAGTCACCCGGCAGGCCATCGGTGGCGGAATACTGCGCCATCGGCGATACCACGATGCGGTTGGGCAGGGTGACGCCACGCAGGGTCAGCGGGGTGAACATCGGCGGGCGGGCGGTGGCCGGGACGGTGCCGGTGGCCTGCTGCTCAAACCACTTTTCTGCCCCCTCCAGCCACGCCGCATCACGCAGGCGCAGGTTTTCATGGCTGACGCGCTGCGACCGGGTCAGCAGCGAATAGGTGAACTGCACCGGATCCAGATGCAGGTAGCGTTCCACGTCCTCGAACCATTCGGTGGAGTTGCGGGCCGCGCTTTGCAGCTTCAGCACCTCAACCCGGCGGTCGGCCTCGTAACGGTCAAACGCTGCCTGAAGGGTCGGTTCGGAATGCAGGTAGTCGGCCAGCGCAATCGCACTTTCCACCGCCAGCTTCGAGCCGGAGCCGATGGAGAAATGGGCGGTGGCGGCGGCATCGCCCATCAGCACCACATTGCCATGCGACCACTTCTCGCACAGCACACGCTGGAAGTTCAGCCATGCCGAGCCGCGCAGGTGGCGGGCGTTGGACATCAGGCTGTGACCGCCGAGGTATTTGGCAAACAGCTTTTCGCAGGCGGCGATGGTCTGCGGGCCATCCATCTGATCAAAGCCCAGACCACGCCAGGTCGCTTCCGAACATTCGACGATGAAGGTCGCCGTCTCCGGATCAAACTGATAGGCGTGGACCCACACCCAGCCGTGTTCGGTTTCCTCGAAGATGAAGGTGAAGGCGTCGTCAAACTTCTGGTGGGTGCCCAGCCAGATGTACTTGTTGGCCCGCTGTTCAATATCGGGTTTGAACACATCGGCGTACTGACTGCGGATTCTGGAATTGATGCCGTCGCAGGCCACCACCAGATCATAACCGGCAAACTCTTCGGCGCCGTTGATCTCGGTCTCGAAGCGCAGCTCGATCCCCAGCTCGACGCAGCGGTCCTGCAAAACATTCAGCAGCTTCCGGCGACCGATACCGCAGAACCCATGCCCGCCGGAGCGCACCACCTGCCCACGGTGATGGACGGCGATATCATCCCAGTAGGCGAAGGCATCGCGGATCATCTCCGCGCTGCGCCGGTCATTCTTTTCCAGATGACCGAGGGTTTCGTCCGACAGCACCACGCCCCAGCCGAAGGTATCGTAGGGGCGGTTGCGCTCCACCACCACAATCTCGTGCGAGGGGTCCCGCAGCTTCATGCTGATGGCGAAGTACAATCCGGCAGGACCACCGCCAAGACAGGCTACTTTCATGGGTGCCTCCGCTCCTCGCCCGCCCGGCGGCCATCGGCGGGCCGGGTCTGGGCAGTCATCTGTTCTGCAACGATGACACCGCAACCGGGAAACTATTTCAAGCCTAAAATTTCAAACTTAAAATTTCTGCACCGCACCAAGCCCCTGCCCTGTCCTGCACAATTGCCGGACCCTTGAATTGCTGGCAGACTGCCCCCAGACAGAGGGGATGGAAATCCCACCGCATCAGGAGTCTGCACCATGAGCCGTTCCCCCGCCGCGTCCGCCAAGAAATCCGGCAGCGGGGGCACCTCCGGCAGCCCTGAGGCCGCCCGTCCGCCCTATACCGTCAGCGCTTTCTGGCCGATGGTCCTCGACTGGGACGCCGCCTATTCCAACCGGGCCGCCGTACCGGACCATGCCGCGATCTTTGAAGGCTGGACGCGCGACGCCGCCGCCTTCCGGGGGGCCTGCGGCGACCGGGCCCGGCTGGATCTGCCCTATGGCCCCGGCCCGCGCCACCGGTTTGACCTGTTCCTGCCGGACGGCACCCCGCAGGGGCTCATTGTCTTCATCCATGGCGGCTACTGAGTGTCCTTCGACAAATCGACGGCCAGCCATCTCGCCGCCGGGCCGCTGGCCCACGGCTGGGCGGTGGCGATGCCGAGCTATGACCTGTGTCCGGCGGTGACGGTGGAGCAGATTGCCAGCCAGATTGCCGCCGCCATCGCCACCGCCGCGCGGGACGTCGCCGGGCCGCTGATCCTGACCGGCCATTCCGCCGGAGGGCATCTGGTCAGCCTGATGATGTGCGACGAAGGGCCGCTGGGGGCCGGGGAACGGGCCCGGCTGTCACGGGTGGTCTCGATCAGCGGCCTGCACGACCTGCGCCCGCTGCTGGGTACCCGGCTGAACGATTCCCTGCGCCTGACCCCGGAGTCGGCGGGCAACCTCAGCCCGGCCCTGCTGACCCCGCTGCCGGAAGTGCCGGTGGTGGCGTGGTGTGGCGGGGCGGAACTGCCGGAGTTCAGACGCCAGAACCTGCTGCTGGCCCAGATGTGGGCCGGGTTCGGGCAGGCGGCGCTGGCGCTGGAGTCTGACGGTCACAACCACTTTGACGTGATTGCCCCGCTGGCACAGCCGGACAGCCCGCTGACCGCCGTGCTGCTGGGGCTGACGCTGTGACCGCCCCCTGTTGCCGCATGGGGGAATAGCACGACGGGGTAGACCGGGGCGGATGAACCTTTTACAACCGGACAGCCAACTGGATTTCGCCCCACCCCGGGGCAGTTGCCTTCGGAGGCTCCATGTCGATGTTCCGTTCCGGGCGCCCTGCCGCCCTGCTGTCCGCCGCCCTGCTGTCGGCGTCCGTCCTCGCCACCCCGGCGCTGGCTGAGTCCAAGTACGTCGCCGTCACCGCCATTGTTGAACATCCGGCCCTGAACGCCATCCGCGACGGCGTCAAGGAAGGCCTGAAGGCGCAGGGCTTCCCCGACGTGAAGTTCACCTACGAAAGCGCGCAGGGCAGCCCGGCCACCGCCGCCCAGATCGCCCGCAAGCTGGTGGGCGAAAAGCCGGACGCCATCGTCGCCATCGCCACCCCGTCGGCGCAGGCCGTGGCCACCGCCACCCGCGACATTCCGCTGATTTTCTCCGCCGTCACCGACCCGGTCAGCGCCAAGCTGGTGCCGTCGCTGGATCCGTCGGGCACCAATGTCACCGGCCTGTCGGACATGCTGCCGCTGGACGAACATCTGGACCTGATCCGCGCCTTCCTGCCGAATGCCAAGAAGATCGGCGTGCCGTACAATCCGGGTGAATCCAACGCCGTGTCGCTGATCAACGCCCTGAAGAAGGCCGGTCCGGCCGCCGGGTTTGAAATCGTCACCGCCGCCGCCAACAAGTCGTCCGACGTGCTGGCTGCCACCCAGAGTCTGGTCGGCAAGGTCGATGCCATTTACACCCTGACCGACAACACCATCGTCTCGGCGCTGGAAAGCGTGGTCAAGGTCGGCAACGACAATAAGATCCCGGTGTTTGCCGCCGACATCGACTCCGTGGAACGCGGGGCCGTCGCCGCCGTCGGCTTCGATTACCATGACCTCGGCATTCAGACCGCCACCGTGGTGGCGCGGGTGCTGAAGGGCGAAAAGCCGGGTTCCATCGCCACCCGCACCGCCTCCTCCTCCAAGCTGTCGGTCAACAAGAAGGCCGCCGCCGCGCAGGGCGTCACCATTCCCGATGCCGTGCTGAAGCGTGCCACCAAGGTGATCGACTGATCATCCCCTGCTGACAGGCCCGGCCTCCGGCACCCGCCGGAGGCCGGTTGTTTTACCGGAACCGAGAGTTACCCCCCATGTCCGTGATTGCCCTGCTGGGCTCGGTCGAAATCGGCCTGGTCTATGCTTTGGTCGCCTTTGGCGTCTATCTGTCCTTCCGGGTGCTGAACTTCCCCGACCTGACCGTGGACGGCAGCTTTCCGCTGGGGGCCGCCGTGGCCGCCACCCTGATCACCAAGGGGGTTGATCCCTTTATCGCCAGCTTTGCCGCCGTACTGGCCGGGGCTGCCGCCGGTCTGGTGACCGCCGTGCTGAACCTGCGCTTCGGCATCCTGCATCTGCTGGCCAGCATTCTGACCATGACGGCGCTGTACACCGTCAGCCTGCGGGTGATGGGCGGCCCCAACGTGCCGCTGCTGATGGTGGATACCGTCCTGACGCCGTTTCAGGGCTTCGGGATGCCGGATTACTGGATGAAGCCGATCCTGTTTGCGGTGATCACCGTGCTGGTCGCCCTGCTGCTGGCCCGGTATCTGAACAGCGAGTCCGGTCTGGCGCTGCGCGCCACCGGCAGCAATCCGCGCATGGCCCGGGCCAATGGCATTTCCACCGATGCCGCCACCTACCTCGGCATGGGCCTGTCCAACGGGCTGGTGGCGCTGGCCGGGGCGCTGTTCGCACAGGCCAACGGCTTTGCCGACGCCACCATGGGCATCGGCACCATCGTCATCGGTCTGGCCGCCGTCATTATCGGCGAAACGCTGCTGCCCGCCCGGTCGGTGCTGTGGATGCTGCTGGCCTGCCTCGCCGGATCGGTGATGTACCGTCTGGCCATCGGCTTTGCGCTGAATGCCGACGTGCTGGGGCTGACCGCCTCCGACCTTAACCTGATGACCGCCCTGCTGGTTGGTCTGGCCCTGATCCTGCCGCGCCTGAAGCGGGAAGCTGCCAGCCGCCGCGCCAAGCGGACCCAGACAGCCCGCCCGACCGCCGCCAGCCCGACCGCCGGAGACAAGCCGTGATCCGCTGTTCCGATCTGCATCTGACCTTCAACCGCGGTGCCCCGACCGAACGCCTTGCCCTGCGCGGCGTGACGCTGGATATCCCGGCCGGGGAATTCGTCACCGTCATCGGCTCCAACGGTGCCGGCAAGTCCACCCTGCTGAATGCTCTGGCCGGGGATTACCAGCCGGAAAGCGGGGCCATCACCATCGACGAGCAGGACGTGACGGCATGGCCGTCGCACCGCCGCGCCGGTCTGGTCGCCCGGGTGTTCCAGGACCCGCTGGCCGGAACCTGCGGCGATATGACGGTGGAAGAAAACCTAGCCCTTGCCGCCGGGCGCGGCAACCGCCGGGGGTTCGGTCTGGCACTGGATGCCGGACGCCGCGACCGCTTCCGCGACACCCTGCGGGATCTGGGGCTGGGGCTGGAAAACCGCCTTGGGGCCCAGATGGGCCTGCTCTCCGGCGGTCAGCGCCAGTCGGTCAGCCTGCTGATGGCTGCCCTCCAGCCGTCACGGATCCTGCTGCTGGACGAACACACCGCCGCGCTGGACCCCAAGACCGCCGCCATGGTGATGGGCCTGACCGACCGCATCGTGCGGGACCAGAAGCTGACCACCCTGATGGTCACCCATTCCATGCGCCATGCGCTGGACCATGGCGACCGCACCATCATGCTGCATGAAGGCCGGATCGTGCTGGACATTGCCGGGGACAAACGTAAGGGCCTGACCGTGCAGGACCTGCTCGACCAGTTCGCCCGGGTGCGGAACGAAGCACTGGACGACGATAAGCTGCTGCTGGGCTGATCCACGCCCTGAGGCACGGAAAAAATCCCCCGTCACCCTCGGTACGGGGGATTTTCTTATGCTTCCGGCCACTCTTCCGTTGGCGGAAACATCCTATACCCGGTCCCCGACCAACGCCCGGCGGATGGTGGCGGCGATATCGCTGGCCGCATTCAGCGGCGGATGCACCCACGGGCGGTACAGGCCCGACAGCGGTTCCGCCAGACCCAGCGCATACAGGTTCTGGTGCAGGCGGGCATGCTTGGGGGTAATCAGGGCCGGTGGCGCGTAGACATAGACCGGGGCCTGCGTCGCGCAGGCCTCCGACACCATGCTGACGGAATCGCCGGTGACAATCACCGCGCTGGCATGGGCCAGATAGCCGAAATAGGGGTTCTCGCCCTTGTCGCCCCACCGGAAGACATGGGCCGGGGCAGGCAGGCTTTCCATCAGCGCGGTTTCCGCCTCGCGCCCGGTGCGGCGGGAGGTGGTGACCACCAGAGACCCTGCGTTGGCCCGCACCATCGCCCCGACCTGTTCGCCCAGATCCCGGGCCATCTCAGTGGTGAACGTCCGGTTTTTGGTGGATCCGCCGACGATCAGGGCAAACAGTGGCCGCTTCAGGCTGCCCAGACGCCCATGCCAGCGGGCGGCCTCAATCGCCAGACGGCCTTCCGTCACCCGATGCGGAGCCCCGGTGACGCGCATAACATTGTCGCGCAGGCCCGGCAGGTGATCATGCGACGGCACCGCGATCAGGTCAAAATCCTTCAGGCCGGTCGCGCCCGGCCACATGATCTGACACAGGTAAGCGGACGGATTCCGCCGCTTGATCCAGCGGGCCACCGGGGCGGTGCGCCGCCCGGCGGCAATCACCAGATCCGGCCACGGCGACACCATCGCCGCCCCGGAAGCGGCATCCACCCCGATCAGCGAGGCCTGCCGCAGCAGGTTGGGCAGCCGCCCGGCCCAGGTGTAGCGGACATCCTTGGTGATGAATTCCCAGCCCAGCGCCTCGGCCACGCCCAGCGCCTGACTGGTGTTTCCGGCCCGGTCATCGGACAGCACCCACACCACCGGATCACGATCCTCGGGCATCTGCCCCAGACGCGGCACCGGGCCGGGGGACGACACCGGAGTCGTCCCCCCAGCGGCGGCCTTATCGGCCCGTGAAGGCGGCTTTCCGCTTGTCCCGGAAGGCACCGAGGCCTTCGGTGTAGTCTTCTGTCGCCAGAAACTCATAGCATTCGTCCAGCTCGCGGTCTGAAATCGGGGCCGGATGACCGGTCAGCCGCCGCACGAATGCCTTGTGCCAGCGGTTGACCAGCGGCGCCCCGGCGGTGATCCGCCGGACCGTGTCGGCCACGTCCTGCTCCAGCATATCGTCTGCGACGACACGGTTCACCAGTCCAATGCGTTCCGCATGGGCTGCGCCGATGATTTTTCCTTCCAGCAGGATTTCCAGCACCGCCGCCGGGTTGATGTGATTGAGGATCCCCGCCAGTTCCGGGTAGGCCATCACCACGCTGATGCGGTTGATCGGCACGCCGAAGCGGCTGCTTTCGCCGCAGATCCGCAGGTCGGCCATACAGGCCAGCTCCAGCCCGCCGCCGACGCAGGCCCCGTCAATGCGGGCCACCACCGGGTGCGGGCAGTCGCGCACCAGCGTCAGCGCCCCGCGCATGATGCGGTCATAGTCCTTCGCCTGCTCCGCCGTGGCCCGGACGGTATCAAATTCGGCGATATCGGCCCCGGCGGCAAAGGCCTTCCCCCCGGCCCCGCGCAGCACCACCGCCCGGACCCCGGAGTCGGCGTTCAGGGCGGCAAAGGCATCAGCCAGCCCCTGCCACATCGGCAGATCCATGGCGTTCAGTTTTTCCGGCCGGTTGAGGGTGACAGTGGCGACGGCCCCGTCGCGGCTGACCAGAATCGGGGCGGTTTCAGGCGTGGACATTGCTGGGCTTCCTCCTGCGCGGCGGGGAAAAGGGGGTTGGATCCGGGCGGGGATCCATGCCGCTGTCCGCAGTTGGCCCCGCCGTGCTGTTTAGTGTTGTGCCCGCCGCCGATAGACCGTAAAGAAACGGCCAATCGCATTCAAGCTGACTGTGCAGTGCAACATCAGGTTCGTCTTACGGACCCGGCGGTTCTGCGCAGCCAAATTCCGGCCGGGCAGCCCCCGTGCCGCCCGTCCCTCTGGCACAGAACTCGATAGGACCCGCGCCGATGCAGACCGCTTCCCGCAGCCCCGAACAAAAGCAGGCTGGCCTGACCGTTGCCCGCATTCTGCTTGAACTGAAGGCTGTCAACTTCCGCCCGGAAGAGCCGTACACCCTGACCGCCGGCTGGGCCAGCCCGGTCTACATCGACTGCCGCAAGATCATCTCCTTCCCGCGCGCCCGCCGGAAGATCATTGATCTGGCCGTGCAGCAGGTGCAGCGCGATATCGGCTTCGAGGTGATCGACGCCGTCGCCGGTGGCGAAACCGCCGGGATCCCCTATGCCGCCTGGGTGTCGGATTGCCTCGACCTGCCGATGCAGTACGTGCGCAAGAAGCCGAAGGGCTTCGGCCGGATGGCCCAGATCGAAGGCGACCTGAAGGAAGGCCAGAACGTGCTGTTGGTGGAAGACCTTGCCACCGATGGCGGGTCCAAGCTGAACTTCATGAACGCCATCCGCAGCGCCGGGGCCAAGTGCGAACACGCGCTGGTGATGTTCTACTACGGCGTCTTCCCCGGAGCCCTGAAGGCGCTGGAAGAAGAAGGTCTGGAGCTGCACTTCCTCGCCACCTGGTGGGATGTTCTGGAAGTCGCCGAAACCTCCGGCACTTTCGACAAGAACACCATCAATGAAGTGCGTGCCTTCCTGCATGACCCGATCAGCTGGTCGGCCAGCCACGGCGGCCGCGCCGAGTAATCCGCTCCAGCCCTGCCTGCGGTAGAACCCCGTATGAAAAATCCCGGTACTGGCCCATGCTGATGGGCTGCTGCCGGGATTTTTTTTATAATTACACCGATAAACTGAATTAAACTCTCTTTACATGAACATTAAGTACTAATTTTCATCTTTCAGTTCCCATCTGCTTGAAAAATGGTCATCCTTTCCCCTGTGTCTGGCATATCCGATGCCGGACACAGGGGGGTGCCAGAAACAGGCAGGGGGAAAACCGGCCCGATGATCATAAAATCCATATCTCTGAAAGTATCCCTGTTGGCGATGGTGCTGCTCGGCACCCTGTTTTCAGCCGGTGCTTACACCATCATTGCCCATACCGAAACCGCGCTGGAAACGCTGACCGAGGACTTTCAGAAAACCACCATTGATGCCTATGCCAGCCGGATTGATGCCCGGCTTTCCCTTGCCGCCAAGGTTCCTGACAGCCTTGCTGCCGCCACCGAGGCCCTGAAAGCCAGCGGTATCACCGACCGTGCCGCCTATGACCAGCTGCTGAAGGCCGGACTGGCGCATAATACCAACATTCTGGCGGCGTGGATGGGATGGGAAGCCAATGCCTTCGACGGGCAGGACGCCGCCTTCGCCGGGAAAGCGGACCATGATGCCAGCGGGCGCTTCATGCCGTACTGGAACCGTGGCAGCGGCACACTCCTGCGCGAAGTTCTGGTTGATTACGATAAACCGGGGGCCGGGGACTACTATCTGCTGCCGAAGCAGACAGGCCGCAAAATCGCCATCGAGCCGTACCTTTACCCGGTGGCCGGAAAGGAACTGCTGATCACCACCATCAGCATGCCCTTGAAAATAGACGGAAAATATGCTGGGACAGTCGGGATTGATCTCGATCTGGCAATCATTTCCCAGGAAATCCAGCAGGACCGGCCCTTCGGCGTCGGTACTGTCGCCGTGATTTCCGGTGGCGGACTGCTGGTGGCCCACCCCGACCCCGCCAAAATCGGCAAACCGGTGGCCGAGGCAGCCCCCGAACTGGCCGCGACCTTTGCCGCTGCCCTGAAGACAGACGCGATGGTCAGCGGGGACTCCGCCGCCATCCCCGGCACCGATGGCGGCCCGCTCCGCCACATTGCCCGGGCGATCAGTGCTGACGGCACGCAGGAACGCTGGGTGGTGATGGCTTCCGTCCCCTCGGCGGTCATCACCGCCACCGCCGACAGCATCCGCACCCGTATGCTGCTGATTGGCGGCACCATTGTTCTTCTGGCCGCACTTCTGGTGCTGGTGCTGTTGCAGACCGGGGTCGGCCGCCCCCTGAAGGCGCTGGGCCGCACCCTCGCCACCATGGCCGGCGGGCATTATGAAGCCGATGTCCCCGAGGCCGGACGCGATGACGAGATCGGCAGTATCGGCAAGGAAGTGGTGCGCCTGCGCGATGGCCTGAAAGCCAGAGCCGAAGAGGAAGCACGCCACGAGCAGGACCGTCAGCGCGAGGAGGCCAGCCGCCTCCAGCAGGAGCGGGAGGAACTGGCCAGCCAGTTCCAGAGCCGGATGGGGGCCTTGACCGATCAGTTTGCCAGCACCGCCCATACGGTTGCCGCCGCCGCCGATCAGCTGGCGGGCACCGCCGAAGCCACCTCGGACCGGGCCACATCCGTTTCCGAAGCGGCGAATGCCGCCGCCGCCAACGTGCAGACGGTTGCCGCCGGAGCCGAGGAACTGTCCGCCTCGATCCGCGAAATCAACGTACAGGTGGCAAAATCGGCTTCCATCGCCGCCGATGCGGCGGAGGAAGCCCGCCTGACCAACGACAACATCCTCAGCCTGTCCGCCGCCGCCCAATCCATCGGCGCGGTGGTGGGACTGATCCGCGCCATTGCCGGGCAGACCAACCTGCTGGCCCTGAATGCCACCATCGAGGCCGCCCGGGCCGGAGACGCCGGAAAGGGCTTCGCGGTGGTGGCGTCGGAGGTCAAACAGCTGGCCTCCCAGACCGCCCATGCAACCGATGAAATCGGTCTGAAGATCGCGGAAATTCAGGGAGCAACCACCCAGACCGTCGAGTCCATCAGCCGGATCGTCGATACCATCGACACCATCCGGGAAGTCACCGCCTCCATCGCCGGGGCGGTGGAGGAACAGGGGGCAGCCACCGGGGAGATCGCCGTGAACACCCAGCGGGCTTCCAGCGGCACAACCTCGGTAACCGACCACATCAGCTCAGTGTCGCAGGCGGCGCAGGATACCGGTCAGGCTGCGGATAGCCTGAAATCCCTGTCACAGGGACTGTCTGACCAGTCCGGAAAACTTCAGAAAGAGGTCGGTGACTTTATCGGCTACCTGCGGACCGGACGCTGACGGAAGGACCGGAACCGGCAGTGGACTCCGCTGCCGGTTCCGCCCGGATCAGATGCCGCTGCCCGCCTCAATGGTGCCGGTGCGGATTTCCACCTCGCGCAGCAGCGCGAACAGGTGTGGATCATGGAAGCCGTGTGCCTCCAGCCGCCGCACGGTCTGGATCAGGTAATCACGGTTCAGCCCGGCACAGCCGACCGCATCCATGATCAGCTCGGCGGAGCGCTCCAGCCCCAGTTCCCCGGCATATTGGCCGTGGGTGGGATCGGCCACAAAGGTATAGGCATCGCAGGTGCGGCCATCACGCAGGGCCAGCGGCAGCGTGGCCTCGCGGTAGGCATAGCCGATCAGCTCCCGCTCCCGCAGATAATCCTGTACGGCGCTGACCTGATCAGGGGCAATGCGGAAGCCAAGGCCGGAACACTGCCCGCCCTCATTCAGGCCCAGCACCAGACCGGGCCGGGCCGGGGTGCCCCGGTAATGGTGGGAATAGATGCAGAAGCTGCGGTAGTATCCGTCCAGCACCGCCGGAACGGCTTCCTCGAAGGCAAAGCCGGGGTTCCACATCAGGGACCCATAGCCAAAAACCCAGAAATCAGTGCAGTGCCGTGTCATCATGGGGTCACAATTGCACGGCCTTTCTACGGTTGCAACCGGGGGAAACCGGCAGCAGGCGCTTTTTCCAGCCGACCCCCGTAGAATACCATCCCGGAAAGCCAGATGCGTGAGGATGACTTTTCGTTACCCTCGCCTTGAGAGATTTTCTCTCACGGCTGACCGGAAAGTCCACGCATACTGGATCCACGGGCTCCCCAGCCTCCAGAGCATCGCGCGCGGCGACCTGAGCCGCCTTTGCGCCGACGATGCCCTTCAGAGTGGTCTCCGGGGCAGTCGATGCGGTCCCCCTTCCGCCTCCCCTGCCCCGGAGACTGCTTCCAGCGACCGAAGTCTGTGTCCCCCTCCCCGGCTTTTTCCTGCCCCGGACGGGTCTGCCCCGAGAACTGTCCATGACGGCCCGCCTGCCCAGCGCGATCCTGCTGTACCTGCTGTCAACACTGCTGTTCAGCCTGCTGAGTGCCTGCGTCCGGCTGCTGGCCCGGGATATGCCGGTCGGAGAAATCGTTTTCTTCCGCAGCACTCTGGCCCTGCTGCCGCTGACGCTCTATCTGGCCGCCAAGGGTCAGTTTCCCTCGGGCATTATCACCCGTCACCCCCGCGCTCATCTGCTGCGCGGGGTGTTCAGCATCGGCAGCATGTATCTGTCGTTCCTGACTCTGTCCCTGCTGCCGCAGGCCAATGCCACCGCCCTGTCCTTCGTCGCCCCGCTGCTGGTGATGGGCCTTGGTCCGTTGGTCCTGCGGGAACGGCCGCACCCGATGGTGTTTGTCGGCGCCGGTCTGGGGTTTGGCGGAATTCTGCTGATGGTCCTGCCCGCCCTTCAGGGCTCCACCGATATAACGGTGCTGTACGGCACCCTCAGCGGGCTGGGCTGTGCCGCCTGTACCGCTGCGGCGATGACCCAGATCAAACGCCTGACCGCCACCGAAAACCCCGGTGCCATCGTGCTGTACTTCTGCCTGTCCTGCGGCACCGCCGGGCTGCTGTCGTCGCTGTTCACCCCCTGGGTAATGCCGGGCCCGGCCACCATCGGCCTGTTGCTGGCTGCCGGACTGGCCGGGGGACTGGCGCATATCGCCATGACGGAATCCCTCGCCCGCGCCCCGGCCACCGTGGTGGCCCCGCTGGAATACACCGCCATGCTGTGGGCCGTCGGGTTTGATCTGGTGCTGTTCAACCTGTTCCCCGGCACGATGACCCTGATCGGCTCCGCCGTGATCGTCGGCTCCGCCGCGCTGGTCACCGTCTTCAGCCGACGGGCCCGCACCGCCTGACCCTCCCCCTTCTTTTTCTCTCCGGCCGGACTGTCTCCCCACCATGACCGCCACCGCCTACCGTGACGCCATCATCCTGAAGATTCTGTCGACGCTGCTGTTTGCCGTGATGTCAACCTGCGTGCGCCTGTCGACGGTGGACGTCCCGACCGGGCAGATCGTGTTCTTCCGCAGTGTGTTCGCGTTGCTGCCGCTGGTGGTGTATCTGACCATCCGCGGACAGTTCCCCTCCGGTCTGGCCACCCGCCGCCCCGGCACCCATGCCCTGCGCAGCCTGTTCGGCTGTGGCGCGATGTTTCTGGCGTTCACCGCACTGGCCTATCTGCCGCAGGCCAATGCCACTGTGCTGTCGTTCCTGTCCCCGCTGATCCTGATGATCACCGGGGGGCTGTTCCTGAAGGAAAAGCCGCATCCGCTGGTCTATGCCGCGGGAGCAATCGGGTTCGGCGGGATCCTCCTGACCGTTCTGCCTGCTCTACAGGGGCCGGAGATTGACCGTGCCACTCTGATCGGCACCGCCGCCGGGATCCTTGGGGCCGCCTTCACCGCCAGCGCCATGTCGCAGCTGAAGCGCCTGACCCATACCGAACAACCCGGTGCCATTGCCCTGTATTTTACCCTGACCAGCAGCGTGCTGGGGGCGGCAACGTGGTTTCTGGGGGACTGGGTGATGCCCAGCCTGTCCACCACCATCCTGCTGGTCAGTGTCGGCCTGCTCGGCGGCGCCGCCCAGATTGCCATGACCGAAGCCTTTGCCCGCGCCCCGGCCTCTGTTGTCGCACCACTGGAATATACCTCGATGCTGTGGGCGCTGACGCTGGATGCGCTGGTGTTCCGCCTGCTGCCCGATCCGGTGGCCTTTGGCGGGGTGGTGCTGATTGTGCTGTCGGCGATCCTTGCCACCGTCTACGGGCGGCGCAGCCGGTAACAGCGGCCAGCGACACAGGCAGAAGAGAAAAAGGGCGGGTCCGAAGATCCGCCCTTTTCCCTTAAAACTGAGGGATCAAACTCAAGGATCCGCTCAGCCGCCGATTTCGCCGCCGTCATTGCGGGTAATCGCAACAATGGACGGACGCGGCGGCATCGCCTCGTTAAAGTCCGGGAAGCGGGTGCTCGGCTTATCGAAGGTGGAGTCCTTGCCTTCACCCGGATGCTGCACCGCCACAAACAGGGTCTTCCCATCGGGGGTGAACTCGGGGCCGCACATTTCGGCGTCCCTCGGAGTGGCGTAGAAGAACTTGGTCAGGGCACGGCCCGGGCCGGAGACATCGGCGGCATAAATACCGTCGGAGATCTTGTTCTTCGCCTGTTCAGAGCCCTGATCGGTGGAGATCCACAGACGGCCCTTCGGATCGAAGGCACAGTTATCCGGGCAGGCCAGCCAGCCGTTGGTCGAGACATCCGGGTGATACTTGGCACCATGTTCCGGCTTGGACGGATCCCCGGCCAGCAGGAAGATATCCCACTGGTAGGCCGGGGCAGAATGATCAGCCTTGCCGTTCTTCGCCGGCGGGATCATTTCCATCACGTGACCATAGGCGTTCTTGGCACGCGGATTGGCGGCGTCAGCCTGTTCGGCGGTGCGCTTGGTGTTGTTGGTCAGCATGGCGTAGACATTGCCGGTGACCGGGTTGACTTCGACGTCTTCCGGACGGTCCATCGAGGTGGCGCCGACCAGCTTGGCAGCACGGCGGGTCTCGATCAGCACATCGGCGACAGAGTGGAAACCATTGGCCGGGGTCAGCGGACCCTGACCATAGATCATCGGCAGCCAGCGCAGGGTGCCGTCGGCTTCAAACTTGGCAACATACAGGGTGCCATCGTCCAGCAGGCCGAGGTTGGACTGACGGTCTTCCGGGTGATACTTGCCCTTGGTGACAAAGCGGTACAGGTACTGGAAGCGCTCGTCATCGCCGGTGTAAACAGTGACGGTGCCATCCGGATTGACCGCACAGCCAGCAGCTTCATGCTTGAAGCGGCCCATGGCGGTCCGCTTACGCGGCATCAGGGTCGGATCATAGGGGTCGACTTCAACCAGCCAGCCGAAACGGTTCGGCTCGTTCGGTTCCTTGTCGACGTTCATACGGTCGAAGTGCTTACCCCAGCCATAGGCCGGCTTGCCTTCAATGCCGTACATCTTGTGATTTTCGGCTTCCTTGGTCCCGGCAGCGGTTCCGGAGAAGTACTGGTGGAAGTTTTCTTCCGCCGTCAGCACGGTGCCCCACGGGGTCTTGCCACCGGCACAGTTGTTCAGGGTGCCCAGCACCCGGGTGCCGGTCGGGTCAGCCTTGGTCTTGACGCGGTCATGACCGGCGACCGGGCCGCTCAGCATCATTTCGGTGGTCAGGAAGGAGATGCGGCGGGCATAGATGCTGTTCTGCACCACACGCCACTTGCCGTTTTCCTTCTTCACTTCGATCACCGAGTTGCCATGGGCAGCCATCTCGGTTTCGACCTGCGCCTTGGTCACCTTGTCCTGGGCGTCCTTCTCGGTCAGGCCCGGGAACATCAGCTCGGTGTTGGTATATTCGTGGTTGACGAACAGCAGGCCATGGTCGGAATTATTCGAACCGGCGGGCAGCGGCAGATAACCGACGTAGTCGTTGTTGTAGCCGAACTGCTTGGCCTGGGCCCAGGCGCTCTGGTTGCGCGGATCGAAGGCTTCGGCGCGCGGCTCAACCTTATCGCCCCAACGGATCAGGACCTGCGCGGTGTAGCCCGGGGCCACACGGTGGTTGTCGGTGATGGTCTTGTCGATTTCGGTGAACCCGAGCGTGGACTTGCCCCCGGCAACCCCCGGATTGACCATGGCGGTCGCCGCTTCGGCGTCCTGCATCATGGCGAAGTGGGACACCATCGAGCCACCGACCACGGCAGCGGAGGACACGAACAGACCGCGCAGGGCAGCCCGACGCGACAGGCGGGCATCGATCAGCGCGTTCAGCGCCGGAGCCTGCTCGGTACAGGCGGTTTCGCAGGTCAGATCAGTACGGTTGATATCAGCGGTCACGGCACTATACCCCCAGTATCGGGTGGGTTGGGACTGGCCGGACTTTACCTGCGGGCGGCCCGCATCAACATGAAACCTGCGTAAAACAAATGCGGCATTTTCATGACTGACGGCGATTACCCCCTTGAAACACCACAGGCGCCCCCGGAATCACCGGAGACGCCTGCGGACAGAAATAACAGGACAGCCTCAGTGCGACATCAGCACCGGCACCGTCATCTGCTTCAGAATTTCGCGGGTCGCCCCGCCAAGGATCAGCTCCCGCAGACGCGACCGGCCATAGGCCCCCATCACCAGCAGATCGGTGCCTTCATCAGCGCAGCGGGACAGCAGGGCATCGCCCACCGCCAGATCCACCGCCATGATGTGTTCCGCATCGGCCTTGACGCCATGGCGGGCCAGATGCAGGCAGATATCCGCCGAGGGAATATCACCGTGACCGTCCCGGCCATGGCCGTTGCCGCCGTTGACCGACACCACTTCCACCGCATCCGCCGCCTTCAGGAACGGCATGGCATCGGCCACGGCGCGGGTGGCTTCCCGCGTACCGTTCCACGCCACCATCACCCGGCGGCCGATTTCCGCGAAGGTTCCGGCATAGGGCACCACCAGCACCGGGCGGCCACTGCCCAGAACCAGCTGGTCCACCACCTCGGCCTGACCGTCAATGCTGTCCGAGCCCGGCTCGTACTGCGTGGTCACCACCAGATCGGCGTATTTGGCATGCAGGGTCACCTGATCCAGCAGCGGGCCTTCCACGTCGCGCCATTCACAGCGGGCTTCCATCCCCACCGTCTTCCGGTCGAACAGGGCCTTGGCCGCCACCGCCGCTTCCTCGTTCCACTGGCGCTGCATGTCCAGCACATCGGGGCCAAGCTGCGTCACCACATAATTCGGCATCTGCGGCAGCGAACGGACGTGCAGACCGATCAGATGCGCATCGTGGCGCTGCGCCAGCCGCACCGCCTGATCCAGCGCCTTTTCACTCTTCGCCGCAGAGTCCACCAGCACCACAATATCCCGGAACGCCATGATTTCCTCCTCAACTGCCGTTGCCGACCGGACGCCGGAACCCCATGGTATCCGGCTGTTGTCGGTTTTCCGGTGCGGACCGCCACAGGCTGTTGCATCCTGCGCCGGAAAAGACCAATTGCCTTTTGATGTAGCACCATTAGAGGATGATAATACCGCACGCCGCGCAGGGGAAGAAATATCCATAAATGCAGGGCGGGCATGCCACTTCTGATATGGTAGTCTGCCAGACTGCTTCCCAGCCCGCTTCCGCACCCCGGAGTTTGACGCCCCCCATGTTCGGCCCCACCCGCGCCCCCGGCTTCGACCACCCCGGACTGACATGGTTCAACGTGCCCGCACCGTTGACGCTGGCCGATCTGCGCGGACGCGTCACCCTGCTGGATTTCTGGACCAGCGGCTGTATCAACTGCGTGCAGATTCTGCCGACGCTGCGCCGGATCGAGGATGTCTTCGCCGACCGTGTCACCATTATCGGCATCCATTCCCCCAAATTTGCGGCGGAACAGGACCCCGGCATGGTGGCGGATACCATCGCCCGCCATGGCATCCGCCACCCGGTGATCCACGACCCGCAGCGGGTGCTGTGGGAGCAATACGCCATCCGCGCCTGGCCGACACTGGTGGTGGTCGCCCCGGATGGCCGGATTGTCGGGCAGATGTCCGGCGAACCCGATCCTGACCGGATGATGCAGGGGTTCCATGATCTGCTCGGCACACTGGCCGGGCGGGGGCAGCTGTCGCCGACCCCGATCCCTCTGGCCACCCCGGACCCCGGCGGCGGGCGGCTGCGCTTTCCCGGAAAAATCCGCCCCCTGCCGTTGGTGGCCCCGGAAACCAACCGCCACTGGGCCATTGCCGACACCGGCCATAACCAGATCGTGCTGGCCGATGACAGCGGGCAGGAACTGACCCGCTTCGGCCATGGCACCGCCGGGTTGGTCGATGGACCGGCCCACCGTGCCCGCTTCAATGCCCCGCAGGGGGTGGCCGCCGATGCTGCCGCCCTATATGTGGCCGATACCGGCAACCATGCCCTGCGGCGGATTGACCGCGTCACCGGCATCGTCACCACCATCGGCGGCACCGGGAAACGCGGGGATGCCCTGCCCTTTCTTGCCCGGGATGGGGAGCGGACGGCGCTGGCCTCGCCATGGGATGTGGAGATCCACCGGGGCTTCCTGATGTTCGCCAATGCCGGAACCCACCAGATCGGCGGGCTGGAGCTGGGGCGGGGGCAACTGCGGGCTCTGGCCGGAACCGGCGGCGAAAGTCTGGTCGATGGCCCGGCGGAGGAAGCCCTGCTGGCCCAGCCCAGCGGCCTGTGCCTGCTGGCCGAAGCGGGCCACCTGTATTTTGCCGACGCCGAGAGTTCCGCCATCCGCTGTCTGGACCTGAAGGCGGAAACGGTGACCACCCTGTGCGGACAGGGGTTGTTCGAATTCGGCCTGCACGACGGGCCGCTGGCGGACGCCCTGTTACAGCACCCGCTCGGCCTGTGCCTGTCGGGGTCTGGCCCGGAAGCGGACCTGACGCCGGATCTTATGCCGGATCTGATGATTGCCGACACCTATAACGGCACCCTGCGCCTGCTGACGCGGGAAGACGGCCTGCTGACCGCCCTGAAGGACGACACGCTGGTCTGCACCGATGCCCTGTGCCGCCCCCTGCGGGACCCCGCCGGGGTGTGGGATGCCGGAGACGGCCGCCTGCTGGTCAGCGACAGCGGCAATCACCGGATTGTCGAGATCAATCTGGAGACCCTGATCATCCGCACATGGATGGAATAGCCGCCGCCACCGGCTTCAGCAGGCTTCCGCTGACAGATCGGCCTCGGGGTTGCCCGGGGCGGTTTCCCAGTTCAGAGCCGTCAGCAGGATGCAGCGGTTGCCGTAGACATCATCGCGGATGCGGATCATGTCGCGCTGCTCCAGATAGCTCAGCAGCCCCCGGGCCCGGCGGGCGGACCGGCTGCCGCGCGCCTTGGCAATGGCGGCGTCGGACGGGCACGGCTCTGCGGCCAGCGCCGCCCGGGCCAGCAGCAGATACAGGGCCTGAAGGTCTTCCGGCAATCCGGCGGCCACCTGTTCCGCCTCACCCCACTCCGGGGTCTGGGCAAGGGCTTCATCCACCCCGGCCCGGGCCGTCGCCAGCCGCCGCCGGAACCCATTAAGATCAATCCCGCGCCCGCTGACGCCGTAGGACTTACAGCGGGTGATGAACTCCTGATACAGCACCTGCACCGAACGGTAAGGCGCATCGGGATCCAGCAGCAGATCGCGCAGGATCGCATCATAGAAAGCACTGGTGCCGATCTGCGGCAGGGTCTGGTCTGCCGGAAGACTGACCGCCGGAGCCACGGAAACCGGGGAAGCCTCCAGAGCCGGGGCCTCAGTCCCAGCGACTTCGTCCCTGTCAGTCCCGTCTTCCTCAGCGGCGTCAACATCACAGGCCGCCAACAGGTCATCCTCAGCCTCTTCCCCGTCCACGGAAGACGGTACCGCCGCCAGCACCGGGGCCGGGGCCTGTGCCGCCGCCGACAGGGCCGCCGCCAGCGAGCGCAGGGTTTCGTCGGTGGCGGTCGGCGACGGGCGGACCACGGCAACCCGTGGGGTTTCCGGCGCATCGGTGGCCATCAGCAGATCACGGGCATCTTCCAGCGACGGCGGCGGCGGCACCAGTTTCGGGCTGGACGACCGGCCGGAGGTTTCCACCGAGCCGATGCGGATCGGCAGCGGACGCCGCGACAGCGCCGGGCCAAGGGCGATGAACTGCCCGCGCTGAAGATCACGGAAGGCCTCGGCCTGCCGCCGTTCCATCCCGAGAAGATCAGCGGCGCGGGCCATGTCGATATCCAGAAAGGTGCGGCCCATCAGAAAGTTGGAGGCTTCCGCCGCCACATTCTTCGCCAGCTTGGCAAGGCGCTGGGTGGCAATCACCCCGGCCAGACCGCGCTTACGGCCCCGGCACATCAGGTTGGTCATCGCCCCGAGGGAAAACTTGCGGGCCTCGTCCGAAACCTCGCCCGCTGCCGCCGGGGCAAACAGCTGCGCCTCATCGACCACCACCAGCACCGGGTACCAGAATTCCCGCGCCGCATCGAACAGGCCGTTCAGGAAAGCGGCGGCTGCCCGCATCTGGCGGTCCATCTCCAGATTTTCCAGCGACAGCACCACCGAGATCCGGTGTTGCCGCACCCGTCCTGCCACCTGCACCAGCCCGTTTTCCGTATGCTCGGCGGCATCAATCGCCACATGGCCGTACTGTTCGGCCAGCGTGACGAAATCCCCTTCCGGGTCGATCAACACCTGCTGGACCTGACTGGCGCTCTGTTCCACCAGCCGCCGCAGCAGATGCGACTTGCCGGAGCCGGAATTGCCCTGCACCAGAAGACGCGTCGCCAGCAGCTCTTCCAGATCGAGCAACGCCGGAGTCCCACTCTGCGTTTTTCCCATCTCGATCATGACCGTCATGCGTCTGTGCCTGCCTTGAAGCCGTTCTGAGCCCGGGGTCCGGGCGGATCCTGCGCCCCGGTGGCTGCGGCGGTCAGGCCGGACAGCTCCGGCTGACAGGACCACCGGTCACGGGCGGCCGTGATGACTCGGACATCAGGGGGGGCAAAGTCAAGTGTCTATGTCACACCCCTGCGTCACACCCCTGCGTCACACCCATGCGTCACACCCTTACGTCACATCCCTCCGTCATCCCCGTTTCCGGCCGGGGGCTGCTGCGGCGCACACGACTCCTGATCCAAACCGGGGAGTGGGGCGTAAAAAAGGCAACCCCCTCCCCGTTCGGGGGAGGATACGGTGCGCTTTCCCAAACTATTCGGGCAATTGGCCGGACGGTGATTATTATGACTTGCAAAGAGAACCCGTTCATTTTGAAAGAGTCCAGCCAGTCACCCACCCGAGAGGGTAGGAAAAACCACACAACCGCCCCATCGCAACGTTGACAACCCCGGCGGTCAGGGGCTAAACCAAGCCCGCATCGCCATTTTATGGACTCATCGTGCCCCCGGACCAACCCCGACAAAACAAGGGATCCGCACCGGGTGATCGGAAAGCTGTCGAGAGGCCCGCGCCATGAAACCTGACTCCAGGCCCCTGTCCCCCCATCTCCAGATTTACTCCTTCAAGCTGCACATGGCGATGTCGATCAGCCATCGCATCACCGGTATCGCCCTTGTGGTCGGCACCCTGCTGCTGCTGTACTGGCTGGGCTCGGCTGCCGCCGGTCCGCAGGCCTATGCCACCGCCGCATCCCTGATCGGGTCGTGGTTCGGCCGCCTGCTGCTGCTGGGCTGGAGCTTCGCGCTGTTTTACCACCTGTGCAACGGCATCCGTCACCTGTTCTGGGACGCTGGCAAGCTGTTCGAGAAAGAAGAGATCTACAAGTCCGGCATCATCGTTCTGGCCGCCGCCGCGGCCCTGACCGTGCTGGCGTGGATCCTTGGCCTGGCCCTCTAACACGACTGCGGGAGAGAGAGAAATGAGCCTGCGTACTCCGCTTGGCCGCGCCCGCGGCCTCGGTTCCGCCAAGGAAGGCGTCCATCACTGGTGGCAGCAGCGCCTGACCGCCGTGGCGATGGTGCCGCTGGTGTTCTGGTTCGTGGTGTCGATCGCCGCCAATGTCGGCGCCGATTATGCCTCCATGCATGCCTGGCTGAAGAACCCCCTGAATGCCTCCCTGCTGGTCCTGCTGCTGGCGGCGGTGTTCCACCATGCCCAGCTCGGGTTGCAGGTGGTGATTGAAGACTATGTGCACTGCCATGCCGTGAAGACCGCCAGCATCGTGGCGATCAAGCTGCTGAGCATCGCCCTCGGCGTGTTCGGCGTGGTGTCGGTGCTGTTCGTTGCGATTGGAGGCTGAGACAGATGGCCGCTTATACGTTTGTCGACCACAAGTATGATGTGGTTGTCGTCGGGGCCGGCGGGGCCGGTCTGCGCGCCACCTTCGGCATGGTCGCCGCCGGTCTGAAGACCGCCTGTATCACCAAGGTGTTCCCCACCCGCTCCCACACCGTGGCGGCACAGGGCGGCATCGGTGCCGCGCTGGGCAACATGGCGGAAGACAGGTGGCAGTGGCACATGTACGACACCGTCAAGGGGTCGGACTGGCTGGGTGACCAGGACGCCATCGAATACATGTGCCGCGAGGCCATCCCGGCCGTGCACGAACTGGAACACTACGGCGTTCCGTTCTCCCGCACTCCGGAAGGCAAGATCTACCAGCGCCCGTTCGGCGGCCACATGCGCGATTACGGCAAGGCCCCGGTGCAGCGCGCCTGCGCCGCCGCCGACCGTACCGGCCACGCCATCCTGCACACCCTGTATCAGCAGAGCCTGAAGCATAAGGCGGAATTCTTCGTCGAATACTTCGCGCTGGACCTGATGATGGATCCGCAGACCGGCGAATGCCTGGGCGTTGTCGCGCTGGATATGGCCACCGGCACCATCCACCGCTTCCAGGCCCATCAGACCGTTCTCGCCACCGGCGGGTATGGCCGTGCCTACTTCTCCTGCACCTCGGCCCATACCTGCACCGGCGACGGCAACGGCATGGTCGCCCGCGCCGGCCTGCCGCTCCAGGACCACGAATTCGTGCAGTTCCACCCCACCGGCATCTACGGCTCCGGCTGTCTGATCACCGAAGGGGCGCGCGGCGAAGGCGGTTATCTGACCAACTCCGCCGGTGAACGCTTCATGGAGCGCTATGCCCCGACCGCCAAGGATCTGGCCTCCCGCGACGTCGTGTCGCGCGCGATGACCATGGAAATCCGCGAAGGCCGTGGCGTCGGCAAGGGTGCCGACCACATCTTCCTGCACATGGAACATCTGGGCGCCGAAACCCTGCACAGCCGTCTGCCGGGCATCACCGAAACCTCGAAGATTTTCGCGGGCGTCGATGCCACCAAGGAACCGATTCCGGTTCTGCCGACCGTGCACTACAACATGGGCGGTATTCCGACCATCTACACCGGTGAAGTGGTGCGTCCGACCAAGGACAACCCGGACAACCTGTGTGGCGGCCTGATGGCCGTCGGTGAAGCCGCCTGCGTGTCGGTGCATGGCGCCAACCGTCTGGGCACCAACTCGCTGCTCGACCTCGTGGTGTTCGGCCGTGCTGCCGCCCACCGCGCTGCCGAACTGGTGAAGCCGAACACCAAGCACAAGGGCCTGCCGGCCGATGCCGGTCAGAACGCGCTGGACCGTCTGGACCGCGTGCGCAACGCCAAGGGCGAACGCCGTGTCGCCGATATCCGTCTGGACATGCAGAAGGCGATGCAGCTGGATGCGGCGGTGTACCGTACCTCCAAGTCCCTGTCTGAAGGCGTCGATAATCTGAAGAAGATCGCCGCCTCCATGCCGGACATGGGCATCACCGACCGCTCGCTGGTGTTCAACACCGACCTGATCGAAGGTCTGGAGCTGGAAAACCTGATGGCCTGCGCCAACGCCACCATGGTGTCGGCGGAAGCCCGCAAGGAATCCCGTGGTGCCCATGCCCACGAAGATTATCCGGAGCGTGACGACGCCGAATGGATGAAGCACACCCTGGCTTATGTGGATGACAAGTACAACGTCTCCCTCGATTACCGTGCGGTTCACACCTACACGTGGACCGACGAAGTCGAGTACATCAAGCCGCAGAAGCGCGTGTACTAATCCGGACGCCGAGAGGATAAACCCATGGCTGAATTCAACCTTCCCGCCAATAGCCGGGTGACCGAAGGCAAGACCTTTAAGGCTCCGGCCGGCGCCAAGCGCGTCAAGAAGTTCAAGATTTACCGCTATGATCCGGACAGCGGCCAGAACCCGCGCGTTGACACCTTCGAGGTGGATCTCGACGCCTGCGGCCCGATGGTGCTGGACGCCCTGCTGAAGATCAAGAACGAGGTGGACTCCACCCTCACCCTGCGCCGCTCCTGCCGCGAAGGCATCTGTGGCTCCTGCTCGATGAACATCGACGGCACCAATACCTTGGCCTGCCTGAAGCCCATCGACGACGTGAAGGGTGACGTCAAGATCTACCCGCTGCCGCATATGCCGGTGATCAAGGATCTGGTCCCCGACCTGACCCATGTCTACGCCCAATATGCCTCGATCGAGCCGTGGATGCAGGCTGACACCCCGTTCCCGCCCAGCGGCGAACGGCTCCAGTCCCCGGAAGACCGCGCCAAGCTGGACGGTCTGTGGGAATGCATCCTGTGCTTCTGCTGCTCCACCTCCTGCCCCAGCTACTGGTGGAACGGTGACCGTTACCTCGGCCCGGCCATCCTGTTGCAGGCGGCCCGCTGGATTCAGGACTCCCGCGACGAAGCCACCGGCAAGCGTCTGGATGATCTGGAAGATCCGTTCAAGCTGTATCGGTGCCATACCATCATGAACTGCACCAATACCTGCCCGAAGGGTCTGAACCCGGCCAAAGCCATCGCCGACATCAAGAAGAAGATGATCGAACGCGTGGTCTGATACCAAAGTATGATCCGCCCGCAAACCGGAGCAGATCACGATCTTGTGAAAACCGCCGGTCCGAAAGGTCCGGCGGTTTTTTTCTGGACCAAAATCAATAAAAAGGCATTAAAATCAAATTACTATCATTAGATAACCCTATTCAGACTGATCTCTCAGCCCGACCGCTGATCGGATTTTACGATTTCTCCGTAAACTATATGCCGTTGGACGCATGCCAGTCCTCCGGCGTAATGTTGCCGAAGGAAGAAGGCTGCCCTACCTGTAGGGCAATGCCTGATCGGAGGATATGATGAGAAACGCCAGAATCACTACCCGACTTATCCTTGGCTTCGGGGTGATCCTGCTGCTGATGATGGTCACGACACTGGTCGGGATCATGGAAGTGCGCAAGATTGACGCCAGCCTGACGACGATCAACGATCTGAACAGCGTCAAACAGCGCTATGCCATCAATTTCCGCGGCAGCGTCCATGACCGGGCGATCGCCGTCCGTGATTATATTCTCACCGAAACTCCGGCCGGGCGGCAGGCCCTGAAGGCGGATATTGACCGTCTGGCCGCCGCTTATGCCACCTCCGCCAAGGGTATGACTGATCTGCTGGCCCTCCACCCGGCGGATGCGGCGGAAAAGAAAATCCTCGATGACATCGCTGCCATCGAAACCCGGACCCTCGCCTCGGTCAGCCAGATTCTGACCAGTGCCAACGCCGGACAGAATGACCCGGCCAAAACCGCGCTGATGAGCACCGCCGCCCCCGCCTTCGTGGACTGGCTGGCCGCGATCAACCGGTTTATCGATCTTCAGGAAGCCCGCAACAAGGCCATCACTGACGAGACCCGTGCCATCGCCGCCCGGTTCGAAGTGCTGATGGAAATCGTCACCGGTCTGTCGGTGCTGCTGGGCGGGGCCTTCGCCTTCTGGATCATCCGGTCGGTCCGCCCGCTGAAGCCGCTGACCGCCACCATGCTGGAGCTGGCCGAAGGGGACCTGTCGGTGCAGATCCCGCAGATCAAAACCCGTGATGAAGTCGGCGAAATTGCCGGGGCGATGCAGGTGTTCCTGCGCAATGCCAAGGAAGCCCGCCGTCTGGAAGATGAACAGAAAGCCGAACAGGCGGAGCGTCTGCGCCGGTCAGAAGCGGTCGGCACCGCCGTCCGTGACTTTGAACAGCGGATAGAAGGCATCGTCAGCAGCCTGTCGGCCTCCGCCGGGACCATGAACGGCATGGCGTCCGAGCTTGCCGGATCCCTCGGCGTGGCCGCCGATCAGAGTGCCTCGGTCGCCAGCGCCGCTGAGGTCGCCTCCGGCAACGTCCAGACCGTCGCGGCGGCGGCAGAGGAAATGTCCGCCTCCCTCCAGACCATCACCAGCAATGTCAGCGATACCGCCAGCACCGCCAAGGCCTGCGCCGCCGCCGCCCAGCAGTCGGCGGAAAAGCTGGAGGACCTTCAGCAGGCGGTGGATGACATTGACACCGTGATTCAGGCGATTGACACCGTCGCCCGCCAGACCAACCTGCTGGCCCTGAACGCCACCATCGAAGCCTCCCGCGCCGGGGATGCCGGAAAGGGGTTCGCGGTGGTTGCCAGTGAAGTGAAGACGCTGGCCAGCCGCACCCACGACATGACCGAGGAAATCGCCAAACGGGTGGAGCACATCAAGCACAGCGCCCGCGACACCATTCTGTCGGTCAACGACATCCTCGACCAGATCGGTCTGGTCGATGCCAAGACCGCCAATGTCGCCGAAGCGGTGGAACAGCAGAACGCCGCCACCGCCGAGATCAGCCGCAACGTCCAGCATGCTGCCACCGGCACCGGCGATGTCACCCGCACCATTGTCGGCGTCCGCGAAACGGCCATTCAAAGTGTGGAATCAGTCCATACACTGACATCATCCGCCGGAGATCTGTCCCGTCAGGCGGAACAACTGTCAACCTCCGTACAGGAATTCCTGCGGGAAGTCCGCCACTACAACTGAATGCACACATCATTTCCGGGCAGGCGGCTCCTCTTTTGGGGAGCCGCCTTTTTGCATTTATATCCGGCGGAGACCTTTATTCCCCACCTGCCGTAGTCTGCATGGACTATTGAAGACAACCCGTAAAACAGCCTCTAATAGGCCTTAAGGAAAAGGTGCAGGGCCATTGCCGTCAGCACCGGCCATAATCCCTAAGGGCAGAATACCGTGTTCCGCCCCCGAATGAGGAGACCGTCGATGAGCTTCCTGCGCACTCTGGCATTTTCCGCCGCCCTGGCTTTCACGGCCCTCCTGTCCACACCGGATCTGACCCCGGCCCAGGCATCGGACTTCGGCACCAAGGACGAAGCGGTGGCATTGGTCAAAAAGGGCATCGAACACATCAAAGCCGTCGGCCCGGAAAAAGCCTTCTCCGACTTTTCCGACAAGGGCGGTGCCTTCGTTGACCGTGACCTGTATCTGATCGTCACCGACAAAACCGGCACCCGTGTTGCCCATGGCCAGAATGCCAAGCTGATCGGCAAGAACATCGCAGAAAGCGTTGATGTTGACGGCAAGCCCTATGGCAAGGAAATCGTCAGTAAAGCCAATGCGGGTCAGACCGGCTGGGTTGACTACAAATTTTCCGACCCCGTCACCAAAAAGGTCCTGCCGAAAGAATCCTACTTCGAGCCCCATGCCGGCTACATCGTCTATTGCGGGGTCTACACCCGCTGACGGCTCAGACCTGCCGTGCCCTGACCTGATCCTGTCCGTTATTGGCAAGATGGCTCCTCCTCAGGCAGGCACCGCGCAGCCGGAGACAGGGGCCGTTCTTTAAGAAATCGGAGCGTTTTCAGCCACAAAGCCGGTGCCCACTTTTGCTGAAAACGCCCTGTTTAAAAGGTTTGAAGCGTTTTCAGCCGCAAAACCGGTAACCACTTTTGCTGAAAACGCCCTGTTTAAAAGGTTTGAAGCGTTTTCAGCCGCAAAACCGGCAACCACTTTTGCTGAAAACGCTGTGGTCCCCCTAACGTCACCCTGCACGCCAGACATTCCCCAGTCCGGCCTTACCCATCTGTCCCTGCATCACAGGAACAGGTGACCAGATCCCCATGTCTGGACCACCCCCGGAACGGGAAGGGAACATAGCGATGAGACAGCTCCTCCTCCTCAAACTGATAACAATTCCGGCAGCGGGACTTCTCGGCGCCGTGGCCCTTGTCGCCCTCGCCCTCAACAGCTTTTCCTCCATCGGGCAGCGTATGGACTTTGTCACCGAAGTTGCCCTGAAAGACCGCAGCATCCAGCAGATCCTTGATCTGGCAGAAACCGCCAACGCCAGCATGCTGCGGACATCCATGTGGCAGGCTGCCGGAGTCGAGGAGAAACGGATTGCCGATCTTGCCGCTAAAACCCTCAGCACTCTTGATCAGGCCCTGCCGCTTATCGCCGCCCTGCCCCCTGCCGACACCGCCACCGCCACCGCCGATACCCAAAGTCTGGCCACCAAATACGACCGCTACCGCAAAAGCGTCGCCGATGCCTTTGACCTGATCGATGATCCGGCCTCAGCCTCCGGATACTACCGGGCGGCGGACAATGCCTATCAGATCATCCGGACTGATCTGGAAGAGCGCCTGCGCCATTCCTCGCAGCAGGAAAGCAGCAGCATCACCGCTGTTCAGCAGGCCATCTCTGCCGCCACGGTCCAGCTTGGAACAGTGACCCTGCTGACGGTTCTCGTCACGACCCTGATGTCCGTTGTGGTCCTGCGGGGCATCCTTCTGGCCATCCAGCGGGTGACCTCTGGCATGCGGAGTCTGACCGATGGGGATTATACCTCAGCCCTGCCGCAGGCGACCTCCCGTGACGAGATAGGAACCATGATCGAAACCCTGCGCATTTTCCGCGACCGGCTGAGTGCCGGCGAGCATCTGCGGCAGGAGCAGGAACAGAACGCCGCCACCCATGCCGGACAGATGCGGGCACAACGGGAAGCCATCGCTGACCGGTTCCAGCAGCGGATGGGGGCTCTGGCCAACGCCTTCGTGCAGTCTGCCGATCAGGTTTCCGAAGCAGCGCGTACTCTGGCCGAAACGGCCGAGGACACCTTCCTTCAGACCAATATCGGGGTAACGGCGGTGCAGGAGGCGTCTGACAATGTCGAAACCGTCTCTGCCTCCATGGCCCAGTTTTCGGCATCCGTCCATGCCATTTCCGAACAGGCCCGCCAGTCTGGTATCGTGATGGAACAGGCTGCCCGCGAAGCGGAACTGACCCAGCAGAACATTGAAGGACTGGCCGAGGCGGCCTACCAGATTGGCGAAGTCGTCAACCTGATCCGCAGCATCGCCGGGCAGACCAATCTGCTGGCCCTGAATGCCACCATCGAGGCCGCCCGCGCCGGTGAGACCGGAAAGGGCTTCGCCGTGGTCGCCGGAGAAGTCAAACAGCTGTCGCTGGAAACTGCCGACGCCACCGAGCGGATCGCCAGCAAAGTGGGTGAAATTCAGGCCGCTACCGGGCAGGCGGTCTCTGCGATCTCCCACATTGTCGGCACCGTCGGCACCATGCACCACAGCAGCCGCGCCATTTCCGCCAGTGTCGGGGATCAGCGGGAGGTTGCCACCGCCATTTCCGACAGTGCCCTTGGTGCCAGCGGCAGTATTACCCGGGTTTCCAGCAGTGTGGACGGGATCGGGAATGCCGCCCGCCGGACCGGTCAGGCCTCCAGCGAACTGCTCAGCCTTGCGTCATCGCTGGAACGGCAGGCCCACGATGTCCAGCAGGAAGTGGCCGCCTTCATCGCCACCCTGCGCGAGGATTAAGGGCATTTACCGAACACGGGACAAGAGGGGGAAATCCAATCCCCCTATCCGGCCCTATTTCGGCCCTGTTCCAGATGGACTGGCGCTATCCTGAAATCAGGGAGCGTCAACTGGATTGCCCCCGCGTCCCCGGTCAACCTCATCCGCAGGGCAGCCTCATGCCCCTGCCGCAGGTGAATCCCCGCAGCCATCAGCAGGTCAACCAGCCCCGGATCCGGAGGTGCCGTGACAGTCAGCTCCACCGCGCCAATCTCGGTAATCTGCGCAGCCCCCTGCCGTTGCCCGGCCCCGCCGTCTGTCCATTGATCCGGGCGGGTGGCTCCGGGGGACAGAAAAACAAACGGCTGACGGAGATCAGAGCTGGCCTGCGCCACCGGAATGGTCATCCCAGGCGGCAGATAGGGCGGAGCAAAATCCCAGACCGGCAGCGGCAGGTCTCCGGGACCGCGCCGCAGCCCAACCCCGAACGGAGACGCCCTACTGCGCCGCCAGTCTGCCCGCAGATGCAGGCCTGTGGGCCGGATCGCTGCGGACTGCACCGCAGTCGGGTCCTCGACCCACAACAGTTCCAGATAGGCATTGTCAAAGCAGTAGCAGACATTGCGGGTGCCCTGCCCCGGATGCTCCCGACGGAAGGACTCCCGCAGCCCGGCCTCTTCCAGCGCCGTCCGCTCCGGCGCATCGGGGGCCACCATTACAAACAGGTGGCACAGGCTGGTGGGGGTGTCCTCTGCCATGGCTTACCCCCGTGGTGCCGCCGCCCGGCGCAGGCGGTCGTTGATCGCCAGCCCCAGCCCGACATCGGGAACCGGGGCGACGGCAATGCCCTGCCAACCCTCAGCATCCAGCCGATGCAGCATGGCGAACAGATTGGCCGCCGCTTCCAGCAGGTTTCCGCCGGGAGACAGATCCAGTACCGCGCCCGCCGTTCCGCCGAAACCGAGCAGGGCCTCGCCCGGTTCCGCCCGCTCCGCCAGCAGGCGCACCGGGCAGGATGGCGCATAGTGCGACAGCAGCTGGCCCGGGCTTTTCGGGGCGTCCTCGGCATCGGTGGACAGCACCAGCGGGCCAAGCTCCGCTTCCAGATCTTCCCGCGCGATGCCGCCGGGGCGCAGCAGCGCCGCCTGCGGCGTGGTCAGGTCGATCACCGTGCTTTCCACCCCGACCGCACAGGAACCGCCGTCAACGATCAGGTCAACCCGGTCCCCCAGACTGTTTGCCACATGCGCCGCCTGTGTCGGGCTGATGCTGCCGGACCGGTTGGCCGAAGGAGCTGCCACCGGGCACCCGGCCCGGCGCAGCAGATCCTGCGCCAGTGGATGGGCTGGCATCCGCAGGGCCACCGATGGCAGCCCGGCAGACACCAGATGCGACAGCCCGCTGTCGGCCCGGCGTGGCAGCACCAGCGTCAGCGGCCCCGGCCAGAACCGGGCCGCCACCCGCCGGGCGCGGTCGTCAAACTCCGCCAGTTCCAGCGCCGCAGGCATATCCGGCACGTGGACAATCAGCGGATTGAAGTGCGGACGCCCCTTGGCGGCGAAGATCCCCGCCACCGCCGTATCGATGCGGGCATTGGCCCCCAGCCCGTAGACGGTTTCAGTCGGGAATGCCACCAGCCGCCCGTCCCGCAGCAGGGCTGCGGCTTCTTCCAGCACAGCCGGGCTGGCTGCCTTGACCACCGCCGCGCCCATCACACCGCCCCACGGGCAATGAAATGCGGATTACGGAACCCGGAACCCTTACCATAGAGGAACGGGCTGCCATCCACCTGCGTCAGGCTGCCTCCGGCGGCCCGCAGCACCGCATGGGCGGCGGCGGTATCCCATTCGCAGGTCGGCCCGAAGCGGGGATACAGATCGGCCTCCCCTTCCGCAATCCGGCAGAACTTGAGGGAGCTTCCGGCATTGGTGATTGAGGCCACGGTCTTATCGGCCAGATAGGCCTGAAGCGCTTCCGAGGTGGCGTGCGAGCGGCTGGACAGCACCACCAGCCCTTCCGCTCCCGGCACCCGACACTGGATCTCACCGCGCCCGGCAGAGGTTTCCCGGAAGCTGGCACGGCTGCCATCCTCCGCCACCCATCCGGCATACAGGGTGCCCAGCGCCGGGGCCTGCACCAGCCCCAGCACCGGCTGACCGTTGACGATCAGCCCGATGTTGACGGTGAACTCGCCGTTGCGGCGCACGAATTCCTTGGTGCCGTCCAGCGGGTCGACCAGCCAGAACGGGCCGGTGCCGACATCCGGAATGTCGCCTGCCGCTGCCGCCTCTTCCGCCACCACCGGCAGATCCGGGGTCAGCCGTGACAGGGCGGCAACGATGATCTTTTCCCCTGCCGCATCCGCTGCCGTCACCGGGGACTGGTCATCCTTCCGCTCCACCGCGAAATCAGAGGCGTAAATCTCCATGATCGCCGCCCCGGCCTCGTACACCACGGGGATCAGGGCTTCGGTCAGGGCCGACAGGGTGGCGGCAGTGGGGGTAAAGGCAGACATCAGGGACGGGTTCCCGCAGTTTGAAGGGCAGTCCACACCGCCAGTGGCGTGGCAGGCATATCGAGATGAGTGATACCACAGGGAGCCAGCGCGTCCAGCACCGCGCTCATCACCGCCGGGGTGGAGCCGATGGTTCCGGCCTCCCCCGCCCCCTTCACCCCCAGCAGGTTGGTGGTGCAGGGGATTTCGATGGTGGAAAAGTCGATGTCAGGCAGATTGTCAGCCCGGGGCAACGCATAGTCCATCAGGCTGCCGGTCAGCAGCTGGCCGCTGTCAGCCTCGTAAACCACGCCTTCGCACAGGGCCTGCCCCAGCCCCTGCGCCACCCCACCGACCACCTGCCCCTTCAGCAGCAGCGGATTGATCACCACCCCGACATCATCGACGATGGTGTAGCGCAGCACCTCCGTCGCGCCGGTGTCGGGGTCAATCTCCACCTCGACCAGATGGCAGCCGTTGGGATAGGTGCCCGCCGGGGGCTTCCATGCCGAAGTCGCCTTCAGGGTCCCGGCCGGAGCCTCCACCGCCAGATCGGTCAGCCGCACCCCTTCGTTCGAGGCCGGGGCCAGAAACACCCCGTCCTCGAACCGCACGCTGTCTTCCGCCGCCCCCAGACGGGCGGCGGCCAGCGGCCGGGCCAATGCAATCACCGTATCCACCGCCTGCGACAGCGAGGCCCCGCCCACCGGCAGGGAGCGGGAGCCGCCGGTGCCCTTGCCGGTCGGCACCACCGCCGTATCGCCCTGTTTCACCCGCACCGCCTGCGGGCTGATGCCGAATTCCGCCGCCACCATCTGGGCATAGGCGGTTTCATGCCCCTGCCCGGTCGACTGGGTGCCGATCAGCACCGTCGCCGTGCCGTCCGCGTGCAGCTCCAGATGCGCCGTTTCATCGCCGCCACCGCCGCAGACCTCGACGTAATAGCTGATCCCCAGCCCGCGCAAACGGCCCCGCTGCCGGGCTTCTGCCCGCCGGGCCTCAAACCCGGCCCAGTCGGCGCGGAGCTGCGCGGTTTCCAGCAGGCGGGGGAAATCGCCGCTGTCATAGACATGACCGAAAGCGGTCCTGTACGGCAATACCGCCGGGAAATTGCGGCGGCGGATCTCATCCCGTGGCAGGCCCAACTGGCGGGCCGCCGCATCCATCAGCCGCTCGATCACATAGGCGGCTTCCGGTCGGCCAGCCCCGCGATAGGCATCCACCGGGGCGGTATTGGTCACCACCACCTGCGCATGGGCATAGGCCACCGGCACATGATAGACCCCGGTCAGCATCGAGGTGCCCGCCATGGTCGGCACAAAGGCCCCCATCTGCGAAAGATAGGCCCCGACATTGCCCAGCGACCGGACCCGCAGCGCCAGAATGCGCCCGTCGGCATCCAGCGCCAGTTCCGCATGGTTGCGCTGGTCGCGGCCATGGGTGTCGGACTGGAAGCCTTCGCCCCGGTCGGCAATCCACTTGACCGGGCGGCCGGTCAGCCGCGCCGCCGCCAGCACCAGCACCTGTTCATTGTACAGGAACAGCCGCATGCCGAAGCCGCCGCCGACATCCCCGGCCACCACCCGCAGCTTTTCCGGCGGCAGGTTCAGCACCAGACGGCACAGCCAGTCCCGCAGGGTGTGCGAGCCCTGACTGCCGGTGTGCAGGGTATAGCTGCCGTCAGCCGGATCGTAGGCCGCCAGCGCCCCGCGCGGTTCCAGCGGGGTCGGGGCCAGCCGGTTGTTGATCAGATCCAGCGACACCCGGTGCACGGCGGTGGAAAAAGCCGCCTCCACCGCCGCCGCATCGCCGAGGGCGAAATCAGTCAGCACATTGCCGGGGGCGTGATCGGGCCACAGCAGCGGGGCATCCGGGGCCACTGCCGCCACCAGATCGGCCACGGCGGGCAGGATCTCAACATCCAGCAAAATCTGTTCGGCGGCGTCACGGGCCTGCTCCAGCGTTTCCGCCACCACAAAGGCCACCGGCTCGCCAACGTAGCGCACCCGGCCCCGGGCCAGCACCGGGCGGTCCGGCACCGGCATTTTCTGGCCGTTGGTTCCGGTCGGGCGGACCACACAGGGCAGACCGCCGATGCCCGCCGCCGTCAGGTCGGCATCGGTCAGCACCGCCAGCACCCCGGGCATCTCCCGCGCGGCGGACACATCCAGCGCCGTGATATCGCCATGGGCATAGGGGCTGCGTACGACATAGCCAATGGCCTGCCCGGGAAGGGTCACATCATCGGTATACAGGCCCTGCCCGGTCAGGAACCGGTCATCCTCCACCCGGCGCAGTGCCTGCCCAAAACCGAATCGCCCCATCTGCCGTCTCCTGTTCCGGACACCGTCCTGTGCCGCTGACGGTACCCCATGCCTTCAGGCGTTTCCACGAAAACAACAGACTGACAAATGTCATCAGGGTGACACGCACAGCGTGCTTGCAGGATGACATAATCAGGCGCACCGTATGTACACGGCCCTGCATGTACCGGGCAGCGGTTCCCCCGCGAAAGAGAGGTATCATGCCCCTGTTGACCGTTCTTCTTCTCGGCGCGCTGGCGCTGGCAATGCCGCTGAGCATCAGCCTGTCAGTGGTGATGCTGTCGCTGCTGCCATCGCATGGCCTGATGTCGATCGGCATCCCCGCTCTGATCTTCGGCGGCATCCTGACCCTGCATCTGCACTATCAGTCGCATTACCGCGATGGCATCCGCCGGACCTGCGAGGAACAGGCCTAACCGGACCCCCATCCCAGTCAGGTCAACCCCAGCAGCCACAGGGTTACAGGCAGGGTCAGGAAGGCCCCGACGGTCTGGGCAGAAATGATCCGCGCCATCACCGGGGCATCACCCCCCATCTGCCGCGCCAGAATATAGGCCGACGGAGCGGTCGGCAGCGCCATCAGCAGCACCACGACCACCAGTGCGGTTCCGGTCAGGCCAAAGCTGGTCCCCAGCGCATAGGCAATCAGCGGCTTGGCGATAAACTGCACCGCCGAGGCCAAAATCTCCGACCCCACCGCCCGCGCTTCGCCCCCGAAGCGGATGCCCGCCCCCACCGCCAGCAGCGCCATCGGCAATCCGGCATCGCCGAAAATCTTGAACACCCCGTCTATCGACACCGGCAACGTAGTACCGGTGGCGGTAAACACCGCCCCGATCAGGCAGGCGATGATCAGTGGATTGCGCACCAGTTCCTTCGGGATCACCTTCAGACGGGTGGCCAGACTGCCGCCGCCGCCGACCGCAAGGGTCAGGGTGGCAACGCACAGCACATTGATCAGCACGATCATCGCCCCGGCGGCCAGTGCGGTCATCGCCACGCCGTCCCGCCCCAGCAGGCCATCGGCCACCGCCAGCCCGACAAAGGTGTTGAACCGCACCCCGCCCTGAAACACCGAAGTGAAGGTCGGCCGGTTCCAGCGCCGGAACACCAGTGCCAGCACCCACAGCCCGGCGGCACAGCCGATCAGGGTCAGCCACACCACCGTCATCAGGTCGGCCCACTGGGCAGGCAGCACCGCCTTGCCCCCGGCCTTCGGCCCGGCCAGCACATGCACCAGCAGCGCCGGGGTCAGAATATAATAGGTCAGCTTTTCCAGACCACCCCAGAAGGCGTCCGGCAGCAGGGACCGGCTTTTCAGCAGCCAGCCGCAGAAGATCAGCACGGCAATCGGGATCAGGGCATTCAGAACGGCGATCATGGGGGGAGTCTCGCAACAGGCCACGGAGCCGGACGGCACCGCCCGGATGCCCCACTATGGGCCGGAACAGACTTCATGCAAAATTCATAATCATGAAGGTTATCGTCAATTTTTCTGAAGATCGGCCTCAAGCTGCCGCAGGATCCCCGTCACCACCGCAACCGCCTGCTGGCGGGGGTGGTCACGCCGCTGCATGACGCCGACATGCCGCATCATCGGCGGATCCCCGAAAGGAATCAGCCGCACCCGCCCCTGTACCGCCTGCACCCGCTGCGCCGACAATGGCGCCACCGAGACCCCAAGTCCGGCTTCCACCATCACCAATGCGGCGGTCAGGGAATCAAACTGCATGGTCGCCTGCACATCCAGCCCGCGCTGGCGCATCACCGCATCCAGCTGCTGTCCGGCCCAGGCGGAGCGGTCGAACTGAAGATAAGGCAAAGACCGCAGCCAGCGGGCATCCTCCGGCCCGTCCGCCAGCGGCGGTTCCGGGTGTCCGGCCGGGGCCAGCACATAAAACTGCTCCTGCCGGATCCGGGTGAATTCCAGCCACTGCGGCGGCGGCGAAGGGGGTTCCGTCACCACCACCATATCGAACTCGCCCTGATCCAGCCGCGCCACCAGTTCCGCCGACAGGCCGGTCAACACCGTGGGGCGGATGCCGGGATAATCGCTCTGCACCCGGCGCAGCACCAGCGGCATCACCTCCACCAGCGCGGTCTGAATCGACCCGATCCGCAGCGGCCCATCCGGCACCGCCTGACCGCCCAGTCCATCCCCCAGCCGGTCGTAGGCATCCAGCAGGTCTTCCACCCGTTCCAGCACCAGCCGCCCGGCACTGTTCAGGCGCGGGCGGTGATGGCTGCGGTCAAACAGATCGGTGCCGACATGCTCTTCCAGCGCCCGGATCTGCATGCTGACCGCTGACTGGGTCAGGCCAAGCTGGCGGGCGGCGGCGGCAAAGCTGCCACACCGGCCAATCGCCCGGAAGGTCCGCAGGGTGCGGAAGGACATCGCTCAGCCCTTCTGGTCCGGGCAGCGGTCATAATAGGTCACCTTGCCGGACCCGAAGGTGTATTTCCGCATTTCCGGCCCGGTGACGATAAACTGAAAGTCCGGGTCTTCCTGCTGCACGAAGCGCTGCACCCGGAAGAAGGTGTTGGGGCTGCCCCGGTCCCAGCTGAAGCGGCCACGGGCGAAGCCCCATTCCGTCCGCGTCTGCCGCCAACGGTATCCGCCGTCGGAGAAAATCAGCACCTGACTGTTCTCATCCGCGCACGACTGCCCACGGATCACCCAGGTTCCGACCAGACCCGGCGGAGGATCGTTGATCCAGGTGTAGTCAGCGGCCTGCGCCCCGGCTGTTCCCGCCGCCAGCGCCAGCAGGGCCACAGCCACGCCCATCCGCAACCGGTTCAAGACCTTGGACACGGTATACCTCCTTACGTCCGGTGGTTTCAGTATAGCACACGGTGCCCCCGGATACCGCACTCTCCGGCAGTATGCTCATGATTTTTTCAGGGAATTTCCGTTTTTTTCACCGGGCCTGTCACACCGGCCCTGCCCGGCGCGTCTGACCGGTGAAAGGCCGCTTCCTCCGGCGGTCTCCTCTGTCACAAGGATCATCCCCGATGACTGCCCTGACCACCCGCTTTGACATCCGCGCCACCAATCCGGTGCTGGCCACCACCCTGTATTCCGTGACCCTGATGCTGGACAAAACCCGCTTCGGCAAGCGCCTGAAGCACCTGATGGACCTGAAGATTTCTCACCTCAACGGTTGCCTGTTCTGCATTGAGAAGCACAGTGGGGAAGGCACCGAAGACGGCATCCCTGCCGAAACCCTGACCCTGATGGCCGGGGATGACTGGCAGGCCAGCCCGCTGCTGACCGATGCCGAGAAGGAGGCGATCGGCTGGGCCGACGGCCTGACCCGGGGCATGGACGAGGCGGAAACCGATACCCGTCTGGCCCGGCTGCGGCTGCATTACCCGGAACAGGATATCGGCACCCTGATCATGATCACCGCCATGATGAATGCCTGGAACCGGGTTGGCCGGGCCGGGTACAGTCATGCCCAGCCGGACCACAGCGCCGCCTGAGTCCTGACACCGGAGCCCGCCATGTCCCCCGCCGTCCCCGCCCTGACCACCTATACGCAGGAACGCCCACGCCTGCGGATGCTGGCCTACCGCCTGCTCGGCAGCTTCAGTGACGCTGATGATGTCCTTCAGGATGCCTGGCTGAAGTGGGCGGTGGCGGCGGACGGGGATCAGCCGGTCCGGTCGCCGCAGGCGCTGCTGACCACCATCGTCACCCGTCTGGCGCTGGACCGGCTGCGGGCGCGGAAACGGGCCGCCACCGACTATGTCGGCCACTGGCTGCCGGAACCCGACCTCGCCCCTCTGCCGTCCCCCCTCTCCACCCCCGGCCCGCTTCCGGCGGATCAGCGGGGCGAAACCCTGTCCTATGCCTTTCTGGTGGTGCTGGAACGGCTGACGCCGGACCAGCGCGCCGCCTTCCTGCTGCGCGATGTGCTGGACATGGATTACGCCGAGATCGCGCCGGTGCTTCAGACCACCGCCACCGCCTGCCGCCAGCTGGTGCACCGCGCCCGCCTGAAGGTGGGGACCGAACCGGCCACCGTGTCGCCGGTGCAGGCCCGCACCATCGGCCATCTGGCGCAGGAATTCGCCCGGGCGGTGGACACCGCCGATTATGACCGGCTGGTGCGGCTGTTCACCAGCGACGCGGTGCTGCTGTCCGATGGCGGCGGCAAGGTGATCGCCGCCCTGAACCCGATCCACGGCCCCGATGCCATCAGCCGCTTTACCCTTGGCGTGGCCCGCAAGGCCGGGGCCGGGGCCCGCGTGGTGCCCTGCCTGATCAACGGCGCCCCCGGCGCGGTGGTGATCCGCCCCGACCGCACCGACATCCTCGGCTTTATGGCGCAGGGGCACCACCTTCAGGCGGTCTACATGATCGCCAATCCCGACAAACAGACCACCCTGTCGGCGGTGTCGGCCCTGCTCAACTAACCTTTCGGATAGGTTTCCGCCCAGATCCCCGGTGCAGGGCGCGATGCTGTTATGCTTCGCGCCCCCTTTTCATTGTCGGGAAAAGCATTAGAGTCCTGTCCGAGCTGTTTTTCTCCGGCAGACCGCCAGATCTGCCGGACGTGTCCCGACCGGCCCGTTCTGCCGCCGGTCCACTGAGGAGACTTCCCGACCATGAAAATCCGTTTTGCCAAATCCGGCCTGCCCGCCACCGGCACCGTGATCGTCGGCGTTCTGGCCGACCGCACCCTGACCGCCGCCGCCAAATCCCTTGACGACGCCGGAAACGGCGCGCTGTCGCGGGCGCTGGAGGCCGCCAAGTTTGACGGCAAGGCCGAACAGACCCTGACCGTCCTTGCCCCGGCGGGCACCACCCTGTCCCGTCTGGTCGTCGTCGGGCTGGGCGATGCCGCCAAGGCCGATGTCGCGGCGTGGGAACGTATCGGCGGCGCGGCCTATGCCGCCGCCGTCGCCACCCAGGATGACGAAGTGCTGTTCGCCCTCGACGGTATCGACGGTGCCGCCGTCACCACCGCCGAAGCCGCTGCCCGGATCGGGTTCGGGGCGCTGCTGCGCTCCTACCGCTTCGACAAGTACCGCTCCGAAGCGACCGAGAAGAAGGACGACAAGCCGAAGGTCACCACCTTCACCGTCGCCAGCGACATCGGCAAGGATGCCAAGGAAGCTTTCGCCCCGCTGGACGCCGTCGCTGAAGGGGTGTTCCTGACCCGCAACCTGCAAAGCGAACCGGCCAACATCCTCGGGCCAGAGGAATTCGCCAAGGAATGCCAGAAGCTGGAAAAGCTGGGCGTCAAGGTGACGGTCCTCGGCGAAAAAGAGATGAAGAAGCTGGGCATGCACGCCCTGCTCGGCGTCGGTCAGGGCTCCGTCCGCGAAAGCCAGACCGTGATCATGGAATGGACCGGCGGCACCAAGGGCGAAGCCCCGGTGGCCTTCGTCGGCAAGGGCGTGTGCTTTGACACCGGCGGCATCTGCCTGAAGCCGGCCGGTGGCATGGAAGACATGAAGTGGGACATGGGCGGTGCCGGGGTCGTCACCGGCCTGATGCACGCGCTGGCCAGCCGCAAGGCCAAGGCCAACGTCGTCGGCCTGATCGGTCTGGTGGAAAACATGCCGTCCGGCAATGCCCAGCGCCCGGGCGACGTCGTCGTCTCCATGAGCGGCCAGACCATCGAGGTGATCAACACCGACGCCGAAGGCCGTCTGGTGCTGGCCGATGTGCTGACCTACGCCCAGCGTGAGCACAAGCCGAAGGCGATCATCGACCTCGCCACCCTGACCGGCGCCATCATCGTTGCCCTCGGCGGCGAGCATGCCGGGATGTTCACCAACAGCGACGACCTCGCCGACAAGCTGTTCAAAAAGGGGCAGGCCACCGGTGAGAAGGTCTGGCGCATGCCGCTGGGCGATGCCTACGACAAGCTGATCAAGTCTGACATCGCCGACATGAAGAACGTCGGGGATGGCCGTAACGGCGGCTCCATCACCGCCGCCCAGTTCCTGAAGCGCTACATCGAAAACGATACCCCGTGGGCGCATCTGGACATTGCCGGGACCACCTGGACCAATAAGGACCTGCCGGTGGTGCCGAAGGGGGCAACCGCCTTCGGTGTGCGCCTGCTGAACGATCTGGTCGCCGAACACTACGAAGGCTGACCGTCGATGACGATGGGGGCGGCTTCGGTCGCCCCCATTCCTTTCCCCCTCCCCTGATCCGCAGGTCTTGCCGATGCTTCCCACCCCGATCCGTCCGACCGTCCGTATTCTGCCCCGGCGCAGCCCGCGCCCGCTGGCTGATGCCCCGGCGATTGCCGTGATCGGGGTCGGCAGCGACGGACAGTTCCCGCCCTCTGTCACCTTAGATCAACAGGCGGCCCTGACCGCCGCCCTGCGCCAATCCGGCACGCCGCTGCCGCTGAAGGCCGGACAGGTGGTGGCCCTGCCCGCCGCCCTGCTGCCGCAGACCGCCGCCACCCTGATTGTTGGCACCGACAGCGGCTGTTCCCCGGCACAGGCCCGCACGCTGGGCGGGGCGCTGGCCGTCGCCCTGCGCGGCCTTGGCGACGGTGGGGCGGATCTCGACCTGCCGCTGGGGCCGGAGGCGGCGGTGGAATGCCTGTCCGCCCTGCGCCTGCGGCTGTGGCAGGCCCCGACCTATGCCACCAAGGCGGACCCGCTGCCGCCGACCGTCACCACGCTGCACTGGCGCACCGGCAGCCCCGCCGCCCTCACCGCCCTGTGGCAGGCGGCGGAAGCGGTGTGCGAAGGGGTGGAACTGGCCCGCGACCTTCAGACCCTGCCCGCGAATATTCTGACCGTTCCGGCCTTCCTTGACCGCGCCCGCGCCCTGTCCGCGCTGGGGGTGGAGGTGGAAATCCTTGGCCCCAAGGATCTTCACGCTGCCGGAATGGGCCTGCATCTGGCGGTCGGTCAGGCTTCCGTCACGCCCCCGGCGCTGGCGGTGCTGCGCTGGCGCGGCGGACCGGCGGGCGTTGCCCCGACCCTGCTGGTCGGCAAGGGCCTGTGCTTTGACACCGGCGGCGTCTGCCTGAAACCGGCGGGCGGCATGGAGGAGATGAAGGGCGACATGGGCGGAGCCGCCGCCGTGATCGGCACCCTGCATGCGCTGGCCCGGCAACGGGCCCCGGTCTCCGTCACCGGCCTGCTGGCGCTGGCGGAAAACGCCATCGGCGACAATGCCTACCGCCCCGGCGATATCCTGCCGTCCCATTCCGGCCTGAGCGTCGAGGTGATCGACACCGACGCCGAGGGCCGTCTGGTGCTGGCCGATGCCCTGTCGTGGGGCTGCGCCACCGAGAAACCGTCTGCGGTGGTGGATCTGGCCACCCTGACCGGATCCATCATCGTTGCGCTTGGCCACGATCACGCCGGACTGTTCAGCCGCCATGACAGCACCGGGGATGCTCTGGCGGCGGCGTTGACCGACTCCGCCACCCGCACCGGCGATGCCCTGTGGCGGATGCCCCTCAGCGACCGCTGGGACGAGGCCCTGAAATCCGACGCCGCCGACCTGCGCCACTGCGCCCCGGCTGCGCGGCTGATCCCCGATGCCCTGCACGCGGCGCGGTTCCTGTCGCGCTTTGTGCCGGACAGCATTCCCTTTGCCCATCTCGACATCGCCGGACCGTCAGAAATCCGCCGCCCGCTGCCGTGGGCTCCGGCGGGGGCCACCGGGTTCGGGGTCCGCCTGCTGGTGGACTGGCTGACCCGCTGACGGTAGCCAGCTCCATATATAAAATTTATCTCAATTAATCTTTTTTCCCTCCCCATACCCACCCATCCGGGCGGGTTTATCTGTTTTTTCTGTTTTGGCTGACCCGCCCTGCCTGCTATCCTTGCGAAGGCAATAAAATTGCCAATCAGGACCGCAATAAGGTCCGAATCATAACAACAAGCAACCAGAGGCTTCACCCGGCATCGACGGGTTGTGTTCTGGGAGGGTCGTGCATGAGTAAGGATCTATACGCCAGCCGGGAGCCCGGTGGCGGAGGTGAAGGTATTGCAGCCCCATCATCCGGCACCACCGGACTGGAGGCCACCGCCCAATCGATGGCGGGAACCGTCGGGGACCTATGGAACCGTCTGGCGTCCGTTTCCGGTGAGCTGGACAGCGTCAGCGGCAAGGTCAGCCACCATGTCACCCAGTTCGGGGACATCCGCGCCGCCACGGAATCCATGCTGACCGTTAACGCGGAAATCGGCAGCGCCGCCCGCAGCGCCGACGGACTGGCCCGCACCGTAGTGCAGGAAGCCGACAGCTCGCAATCCAGCCTGCGCGAGGCCACCGGCCTGATCCGCGAGCTGTTGGGATCGGTGGAGCGGATCGAGGTGTTCCTGAACAACCTGTCCTCCACCCTCGGGCGGGTGACGGAAGTCTCCCGCGAGATCGACACCATCGCCAGCCAGACCCGGCTGCTGGCCCTGAACGCCACCATCGAGGCCGCCCGCGCCGGGGAGGCCGGAAAAGGTTTCGCCGTGGTCGCCAGCGAGGTCAAAGCGTTGGCGCAGCAGACCAGCAATGCCACTGCGCATATCGGCGAGACGGTCGGCCAGCTTGGGGGCATCGTCAGCGAACTGGCCCGGGAAAGTCTGGACAGCCGCGACCGCGCCGCCGCCGTTGAATCCGCCACCACCACCCTCGGCACGGTGATGGATGGGCTGTGCGTGCAGATCAGCAGCATGGGGCAGCAGGTGGCCGGGATCGTGCAGGAGGCCGAGCGCAACGAAACCAGTTGCCGCAGCGTCGCCGGAATCATCAGCGGCGTGATGCAGGAACTGGAGACGGAATCCGTCGCCCTGTCCGATGCCAACCGCCACACCGCCGAAGTGATGTGGGAAAGCCAGAAAGTGGTGGAAGAAGCCATGCTGGCCGGACTGACAACGCCGGACAGCGTGTTCCTCGATCTGGTCCGGGACGGTGCCACCGCCATCACCGCCGCCTTTGAGGCCGCCCTGAGCCGGGGCGAGATCACCGAGGCCGATCTGTTTGACGAGACCTACCGCCCGATCCCCGGCAGTGATCCCCAGCAGGTGATGACCCGCTTCACCGAGTTCACCGACCGCGTTCTGCCGCCGATTCAGGAGCCGATCCTGAAGCGGAATGCCAATATCCTGTTCTGTGTCGGCATTGACCGGAATGCCTATCTGCCGACCCACAATACCGTTTACTCCAAGCCACAGGGCAAGGATCCGGTGTGGAATGCCGCCAACTGCCGCAACCGCCGGATCTTCAATGATCCGACCGGTCTGGCCGCTGCCCGCAACACCAAGCCGTTCCGGCTGACCAGTTACCGCCGCGATATGGGCGGCGGCACCTTTGTCATGTGTAAGGATCTGTCGGTGCCGATCTTCCTGCGCGGGCGGCACTGGGGCGGATTCCGGATGGGATATAAGCTCTGACTTTACCCCTGACTCCACCTGTCAGAGGAAACCGCCGGGCATTCCGCATGCCCGGCGGTTTTCTGTATTACATGCCCAGATAGGCGGCGCGGACCTGATCGTTGGCCAGCAGGTCGGTTCCGGCACCGGTCAGGGTGATGGTGCCGGTTTCCAGCACATAGCCACGGTCGGCAATCGCCAGTGCCGCATAGGCGTTCTGCTCCACCAGCAGGATGGTCACCCCCTGTTCCTTCAGCATCTGCACGATGTTGAAGATTTCCCCGACCAGCAGCGGCGACAGCCCCATTGACGGCTCATCCAGCAGCAGCAGATCGGGGTGGGCCATCAGCGCCCGGCCCATGGCCAGCATCTGCTGCTGACCGCCGGACAGGGTTCCGGCGGCATCCAGCCGCTTTTTCTTCAGGATCGGGAACAGGCCATACATCCGTTCCAGATCGGCAGCCGGATCCTCGCCCCGGCGCTTGAAGGCGCCCAGGCGGAGATTATCCTCCACCGTCAGCGGCCCGAACACCTGCCGCCCTTCCGGCACCTGCGAAATCCCCAGCGTCACCCGCTTCTGCGGAGACGCCCTCGTGATGTCCTCCCCGGCATAGCGGATGGTTCCGGCGGTGACGCCCTGCACCCCGGACAGGGCCCGCAGGAAGGTGGTTTTTCCCGCCCCGTTGGCACCGACCAGCGCCACCAGCTCACCCTTATTCACCGACAGGTCGATGCCGTGCAGGGCCTCAATCCGGCCATAGCCGCTTTTCAGGCCTTTAACGTCAAGAAGCATCTGTGGTCCTCCCCTTACCCGACCTGACCCAGATAGGCAGCAATCACGTCCGGGTTCTGGCGGACTTCCGCCGGGGTCCCTTCCGTCAGCTTGCGCCCGTAATCCAGCACCAGAATATGGTCGGAGATTTCCATCACCATCTTCATGTCATGCTCGACCAGCACCACGGTCACCCCCTGAGCCGCCACCTTCTTGATCACCTCGTCAATCTCGCGGCTTTCGGTGGCGTTCAGGCCCGCCGCCGGTTCGTCCAGCAGCAGCAGTTTCGGTTCCGCCGCCAGCGCCCGGGCAATCTCAAGGCGCTTCAGGGCCCCGTAGGGCATGGCATCGGCATCCCAGCCGATATATTTCTCCAGCCCGACGAAGGCCATCAGGTCCTTCGCCATGACCGTGGCCGCCCGGTCCCCCCGGCCGATCGCCGGCCAGCGGAACAGAGACGGCAGGATGCCGGTGTTCAGGTGCAGATGCCGCCCGACCAGCACGTTTTCCAGCGCTGTCATGTTCATGAAGATCTGAAGGTTCTGGAAGGTGCGGGACATGCCGCGCGCCGCCAGCTCGTTCGGGCGCAGCCCGGTCACCGGCTGATCCTGAAACAGCACCCGCCCGGCACTGGGGGTGTAAACCCCGGTGATCAGGTTGAACAGCGTGGTCTTGCCCGCCCCGTTCGGCCCGATGATCGAATGGATGGTGCCGGGATTGATGGTGAAGGTCAGGTCGGAGATGGCGTGGACGCCCCCGAATTCCTTCGACAGGTTTTCAACGTTCAGCAGGGTCATTTCCCGCCCTCCGCCTTCGAGGAGACGCGCCGCAGCAGGGCACCGGCACTCGGCACGATCCCCTTGGGCAGCAGGATCATCACCAGCATCATGATCAGGCCGAAGATCATGTGTTCATAATCTTCCAGCGCGGTCAGCACCTGCGGCAGCGCCGTCAGAATCACCGCCCCGATCACCGCCCCGTAGGTGGAGGCCATGCCCCCCAGCACCACCATGATCACCCATTCAACCGACTGGAAGAAACCGGCCTGCTGCGGGCTGATGAAGCTGACATAATGGGCCTGAAGGCTGCCGACCACCGAGGCAAACACAGCGGAAAGCACAAACACCATCACCTTGTAGCGGGTGGTATCGACCCCCACCACCTCGGCAGCAACCTCAGAACCGTGAACGGCACGCAGGGCCCGGCCGACCGGGCTGTCGATCAGGTTCAGCGACAGCCACACCGCCAGCCACAGCAGCGCCCCGACCAGCCAGTACCATTCCCGCGCCTTGACCAGCTTGAAGGCGCCGATGGTGAAGGGATCCACCGCCATGCCATCCGGGCCGCCGGTCAGTCCGGCTTCCTGATTGAGGACGATGGAGATGATGATCCCCAGCCCCAGCGTCGCCATTGCCAGATAGTGGCCTTTCAGGCGCAGCACCGGGCGGGCGATGATGAAGGCCAGCAGCCCGACCAGCGTGGCGGCGGCCAGCAGCGACACCAGCGGCGGCCAGCCGTAGCGGGTGACGGTGATGGCGGAGAAATAGGCCGCCAGCCCGAGGAACCCGGCATGGCCGAGGGAAATCTGCCCGGCATAACCGATCAGCAGGTTAAGCCCGATCACCACGATGGCGTTGAAGCCGATCCGCACGGCGATATCGAACTGGAAATTGTTTTTAAGCCCCAGCGGCAGCAGCGCGATCACCACTGCCAGCAGCAGCAACCCGGCCCAGCGGGACGACAGAACAGAACGCATCCTTGCCTCCTCAGACCCGGCCATCAGACTCGGTCAGTGCCACGTTTGCCGAACAGACCGCTCGGCATGAAGAACAGCGCGGCAAGAATGATCACGAACGCAATCACATCCTTGTATTCCGACGAGATGTAGCCCGCGCCCAGCGCCTCGGCCACCCCCAGGATCACCCCCCCGGCAATGGCCCCGAAGCCGCTGCCCAGACCGCCGAGGATGGCGGCGCAGAAGCCTTTCAGGCCCAGCATGATCCCCACCTCGTAATTGGTGGAGGTGATCGGGGTGATCAGGATGCCCGCCACCGCCCCCAGTGCCGCCGACAGCCCGAAGGACATCAGCAGGATGGCGTTGACGTTGATGCCGACCAGACGGGCGGCCATCGGGTTATGGCTGGTGGCAAGAATGGCCTTGCCCAGCAGGGTCCGGGTGAAGAAGTACTGCAACAGCAGCACGATCACCACGGTGATGCCCAGCACCCACAGCGACTGCGGGGTGATGGTCGCCCCCAGAATGTTGATCGGCGTATCGCCGGAGAACGACGGCAGGGTATGAAACTGCTTGTCGAATGCCACCTGAGCCCCGCCGCGCACAAAGATCGACGCGCCGATGGTGATGATGATCAGCGTCACCACCGAGGCATTGCGGGTCTGTTCCACCGCCAGCTTTTCCAGCGCGAAACCGACCACGGTGGCCAGCAGCACGGCCAGCAGACCGGCCAGCGGCAGCGGCACCCCGGCCGCCGCAATGAACACCGTGCCCATACCGCCCAGCATCACAAACTCGCCCTGGGCGAAGTTGATGACATGGCTGGCGTTGTAGATCAGGGCGAAACCCAGACCGACCAGCGCATAGATCGCGCCGCTGGTCAGGCCGGAGAACAGGTATTGGAGAAATTCTCCCAGCATCGTCTCTTGCCGCCTTATCAGGGGGTCGTGACGGCAGGCCTCACCGCGCGGCACTCGGGCTGCGGCAGTCCGGTGAGGACCATGCCGGTCAGGGTCGCATCCGCCGCCGGGCTGGGAAGGGTCCCCCCTGCCCGGCGGCCTCAGCGGCTCAGTTCACCAGAGTCCAGTCGCCGTGGCGGATTTCCAGCATCCGGAAGGCCGACAGATCGAGACCCATGTGGTCGGTGGCGGAGAAGGTGACAACCCCACCGGTGCCGACATAGCCCTTGGTGGCTTCCAGCGCGTCCCGCACCTTGGCCTTATCGGTGGACCCGGCCCGCTTGTAGGCATCCACGATCAGCATCAGGCCGTCATAGGCATGGCCGCCGAAGGTGGAAACCGCTTCGGCCCCGTATTTGGCACCGAATTCAGCGGTGTAGGCGGTGACAACCTTCTTCTGCGGGTCGCTGTCCGGCAGCTTGTCGGCCACCAGCAGGGCGGCGGCGGGCAGACGCACGCCTTCGGCGGCATCCCCGGCCAGTTCGATGAACTTCTTGGAGGCGACGCCGTGGCTCTGGTACAGCGGCACATTCAGGCCAAGCTGCTTGAAGTTCTTGGTGACGATCGCCGGGCCCTGACCGAAGCCGGGATTCAGCACCGCCTGCACACCGGCAGTGGCCTTGATCTTGGTCAGCTGGGCGGTCATGTCGGTGTCTTTCGGGCCGTAGGTTTCATCGACCAGAATATTCACACCGTACTTTCCGGCCTCCGCCTTGCACTCGGCCTGCATCGACGCGCCGAAGCCGTCGGTGCCGGAAATCATGCCGATCTTGGTCAGGCCGCGTTTCTTCATGTCCTCGAAGATCTTCTGGCAGGCCATGGTGTCGGTATGCGGGGTCTTGAAGGTCCACTTCTGGACCGGATCAACGATCTTGCGGGCCCCGGCGAAGGAGATGTAAGGGATCTCGGCCTTTTCGACCATCGGCATCACCGCCAGTGTCTCGCCGGAGGCGGACCCGCCGAGCAGCACATCAACCTCATCCTGATCAAGCAGACGCTTGACGAAGGTCACGGCCTTGTTGGGATCCGCTGCGGTGTCGTAATGCACCAGTTCCAGCTTCTTGCCCAGAACGCCGCCGGAGTCGTTTATCTTGTCGACGTACATCTGAAGAGTCTTCAGTTCCGGGTCACCCAGGAACGACGCCGGGCCGGTGACGGCCAGGAAGGTGCCGACCTTGATGGTATCCGCTGCCGAAGCCGGGGCAACAGAGACAGACAGCATGCCGAACGCCGCCGCAGCGGCCAGCAGGGTACGCCGGGAAATCACAGAAGTCATAGGTTTCCTCCCTTATGGTTACCCGCACAGCGCGGGCCTGCCCCGGTCGCGGGGCGGTGCCGTGTCCCCTTATGGTGGTGGCCCCGTTTGTGGGACCGTGGGACATTCCGGCACGGAAACAGTGATACACAGATATCTGATCTCAGGACGGGACCGGTGTCATATCAGTCTCTGAAAGGGCCGGGGATCTGTCCGGCGGACCGCGCTGTGCGCAACATTCCTGCCGGAAAATTTCCAAACCGTTTCAAATGTAACTAATACCGCATCTTGCCCGGCAACAAAACCCTCTTTGATGTAAATCAAACCAAATTGGCGGGCCGTCCCCTGCCGGGATGACCCGCCGGACAGACACCGTCAGCGGCTCAACAGACCGGCCAGAGCCTCCCCGGCATCGCCGAAGGCTTCGACCGAGTCCTCATAGGCCTCACGGGCCACGGAATAGCGTTCCACCAGATCGGTGTTGATTCCGCCGGAGAACAGGCGGACGTGCAGATCTTCGCAGGTTTCCAGATTGCGGTCGGCAATCAGGCGACAGCTCATATAGGTGCGGGCGGCAGCCTGCTGGTCGGCGGTCAGCCCGGCATACCCCGGCACCAGCGGACGGGCAGCAGTCGCGAAGTCACCGCGCAGATGATCCCACATTTCCGCCCAGTCCTCGCGCACCTCTCCGGCATCCACCGGGCGGTAGCCGAACTGAGCCAGCACACTGCGGCCATTGGAAAACAGGCGGTTGGGCAATTCCGGCAATGCCGACATCAGATCTCTCCCCAGAAACGGATCCTCAGGACACCGGAGTTCAGGCTTCCCGGCTTTTCCCTTTATTTTTTACGGAAACTTTCCCCTAAGGGCACATCAACCCTGAAGCCGTTTCCGGCTTCAGGGTGATGGATTTCAGGAGCAGTCAGAGGAGGCCTCAGGCCGCATCCACCGCATCCGCCGCCTTGGACACCTGCACGTCACCGGCGTCGTAGCCCATGCGCATGTCGTAGTCCGGGGTCACATCCTTCGGCAGTTCCAGCCCGACTTCTTTCAGGCGGCTTTCCAGCAGCTCCAGATATTCAGCGGTCAGCTCTTCCGGGGTGCGGGTCTTGATGCCGTATTCATAGTACTTGTCGAACATCGCCGAGGCGTTGGACCCCGCCGACGGACGGCCATAGAAACCCAGACCGACCTTCATGAACTTGGAGACCTTGGACTGGCAGATCTCGCGGGCCTTTTCGCCACCGAACTCGATGTTGCGCTTGGTGCACCACACACCGAAGGCCAGATGGCCGTGCTCTTCCTTGTGGATGCGCACGTTGACGCGGGCCCACGGCAGGTAGGAGCATTCGCGGTACTGACCAAGGAACGCCACCGCCGCCGGGGTCACCACGGTGGAGAACAGGCCGACGTCGTACCAGTCCTCAAACCACTTCGACCAGTTTTCCTTGCGGAACCCATTGATGACATTAACTTTTTTCGGATCGGGGCTGTCCGGGTTCTGCACCAGTTCCTGCAGGCGGGCATCCACGTCCACACCCAGATCCTGCATCAGGTTCCAGACGTAATAGCCGTGGCCCATCTCCTCCATCACCTTCTTCGACAGGCGATAGGCCTCTTCCGGGCGCGGGGCAAACCGCATGTTCTCCGCCACCCGCTGCGCCCCGGCGTATTCGGAATCGGCCTGAAACGCCATCAGGTTCAGCAGCAGCGCCTTGTAATCTTCCGGCAGCGCATCGCCCTTGTCGTAGGTCTTCCACTTGGACATCAGAACTCTCCCTAAAATCCCTTTTTGTGACGTCCCCCGGGGCCACCGGCCCTGAGGCAACTCCTGAATCCGCCGGACATTGCCCGGACGGGATCCGCTTTGAGGCTTTTGCGCCGCCCGTTTTCCGGGGGCACCGCCCCGGCCTTTTGGCCGGTGGCATTATTGACTGATGACGTTCCGGCCCATTCTCCCGCTACCGGCTCCCGCTGCCGGACGATCCCGACTCTTCGGCGGGGGCTGGCGGAACGGGCATCTTGACCCGGCATCAAAAGTGACACAGAATTACCGTCGAATTGAAGATTAGTGTAACACGTTTTGACCTGTCAAACGCTTTCTGAAGCCAGAAGCCGCGATAGGTTAGAATCATCATAATCGTGAGAATCAGCGGAAAAGCGCACAAAACCTGTGTGCGTTGCAATATCAGGATGCTTCCGGGGCCTGAGCCCGCCCCACAGACAGGACTGGATCTGATGCTACACTTAAAACGATTGCGGACCGGGGCGACGTAACAAAAGTTCGCCGCCCGGCACCGGGCCCGCCAATTGCTTGACGGCAGCGCCGGAACCGGGAACTTTCCGGGGGAGACAGACCCCGCACCTGACTGCGGCGCCCCTTGCCCCGGCCTGATGACCGGCCCGTTCCTGAGGACCCAATGGCACGATCCAAACGCCTTGACGACCTGATCGACACCCTGCTTGGCAGCATCACCCTGCGGGCCAAATCCCTGATCGTGACCATTTACGGCGATGCCATTCTGGTGCACGGCGGGTCAACATGGCTGGGCAGCCTGATCAGTCTGGTTGAGCCCTTCGGCCAGAGCGAACGGATGGTGCGGACCGCCGTGTTCCGGCTGGCCAAGGACCAGTGGCTGGAAGCCACCCAGATCGGGCGGCGCAGTTATTACGCCCTGACCGATGTCGGACGGCAGCGGTTTGAGGCCGCCCACCGCCGCATCTATGCCGCCCCGCAACAGCCGTGGGACGGCGAATGGCTGCTGGTGCACACCAACACCGGAGAACTGGATCAGGACGCCCGCGATACCCTGAAGCGCGACCTGTCGTGGCAGGGCTTCGGGGCGCTGGCCCCCACCGTTCTGGCCCATCCGTCCCCGGATGAGGAAGCCCTGCGCCTGACGCTGGCTGAGCTGGACGCCACCGAGAAAGTGGTGCTGCTGCGGGCCTCCGCCGACCGCCTGACCAGCCCCGGCAGCCTGAAGGCGCTGGTGCGCTCCTGCTGGGATCTGGATCAGCTGGTGGCAGACTATAATGGCTTCCTTGACCGCTTCCGCCCGGTGTACCGCACGCTGGAAGCCCTGGATGCGCTGGACCCGCAGGCCTGTTTCGTCATCCGCACCCTGCTGATTCACGATTACCGCCGCATTCTGCTGCGCGATCCGATGCTGCCGGAAGAAGTGCTGCCGCCGGGCTGGCCGGGTGCGGCCTCCCGCCTGCTGTGCCGCAACCTGTACCGGCTGATTCAGGAACCGGCAGAGCGCCACCTGACCGGCCTGCTGGAAACCGCCGACGGCCCGCTGCCCGATGCCTCCACCTATTTCTATGACCGCTTCGGGGGGCTGATCGACTCCGCCGCCTGAACCCGGTTTTTCCGTCCCCCTGAGACCCGATACAACAAAACACAAAAAACAGCATCAAAGAGGAAACATCCCCATGACCGACACCACGCCGCTGGCGGTGTGCGTGGTCGGCAGCGGCCCGTCCGGGCTGTATGCCGCCGACCACATTGCCCGCAAACGTCCGGACTGCCGGATTGATGTGATTGACCGCCTGCCGACCCCGTTCGGGCTGGTCCGCGCCGGGGTTGCCCCTGACCATCAGGGCACCAAGAACATCGTCCGCCAGTTTGAACGCGGTTTTGCCAAGGGCAGCCAGCGCTTCCTTGGCAATATCAGCGTCGGGAAGGATGTTTCCGCCGCCGAACTGGCCGACCTGTACGACGCGGTGATTTACGCCACCGGTGCCCCGCTGGACCGTCCCCTCGGCATTCCCGGGCAGGATCTGGCCGGGGTCTACGGCTCCGCCGCCTTCGTCGGCTGGTACAACGGCCATCCCGATCACGCCACGCTGGCCCCGCGCCTTGGCCGGGGCATCGCCGTGATCGGCAACGGCAACGTGGCGCTGGATGTCGCCCGCATCCTCGCCAAGACCCGGGCGGAGATGACCGGGGCCGACCTGTGCGCCCATGCACAGGATGCCATCGAGGCCGCCCCGATCACCGATCTCTACATCATCGGCCGCCGGGGACCGCTGGAAGCCAGCTTCACCCCGCCGGAACTGGGGGAACTCGGCCATCTCAACCGCGCCTGTCCGGTGATTGATCCCACCGTCCTCGCCGGTGTCACCGCCGAAGCCGTGGCTGACCCCAAGGACCAGAAGGTCAAGGAAAAGAACCTGGAGATCCTGACCGGATTCGTCACCGCCGATCAGGACAAACCGGTGCGGGTGCATCTGCTGTTCTGTGCCGCTCCGAAAGAGATCCTCGGGGTTGACGGCGCAGTCTCCGGGCTGCGGCTGGAACGGACCCGGCTGGTTAACGGTCAGGCCGAACCGACCGGAGAGACCTTCGATCTGGCGGTTGAAACCATCATCAGCGCCATCGGCTACCGCAGCGCCACCATCGACGGTGTGCCACTGGACGACCGCAGAGGCATCATCGCCAATACGGATGGCAGCGTCGCCCCCGGCATCTTCACTGTCGGCTGGGCCAAACGCGGCCCGTCCGGGGTGATTCCGTCCAACCGCAGCGACTCCATCGCCGTCGCCGATCAGGTGCTGGCATGGCTGGACACCTGTTCCGGCGGCAAAACCGGCCCGGACGGACTGGATGCCCTGCTGGCCACCCGCGCCGCCGCCCGCGTCGATTTCGATGGCTGGCAGAAAATCAATGCCGCCGAACAGGCCCGGGCCAGCGACGGCAAACCGCGTGAAAAGCTGACCTCCATCCCCGAAATGCTGGCGGTGGCGGCGGGGTAAACATCCCACCTGACAAGAAAGAGCCCGCGTCCTTTCCTCAAGGATCGCGGGCTTTTCTGTTTAACGGCCTTTGCAGAGCACAGGCAGCCGGTATCAGTCTTCAGCCACAGCCTCACCCGCTGCCGCATCCCCGACCCGCTCCAGAATGGCGGCGAAGAAACCATCGGTGCCATGGGCGGCCGGATCAAGGCGCAGCATCGGCCCATCCACCGGGCACGGACGGTCCGGGCCGAACACCTGCGCCCACACTTCCGCCACCGGCAGCAGCCGGAAGCCGGAGTTGGCGGCAAGGAAGGCATCGACCTGCCGCTCATTCTCTTCCGGCAGCAGGGAGCAGGTGGCGTAGATCACCCGGCCACCGACCGCCGCCAGACGGGCAGCGCTGGAGAGGATCGAGGCCTGCTTGACCACCAGTTCCCGCACATCCTGATCCCGCAGACGCCACTTGGCATCCGGGTTACGACGCCAGGTGCCGGTGCCGGAACAGGGGGCATCAATCAGCACCCGGTCATACTTCCCGGCGGAGCGCTTGACCCACTTATCCCGTTCGCCTTCCAGCAGATGGCGGGTGACGTTATGCACGCCCGCCCGCTTCAGGCGGACGGCGGACCGCTCCAGACGCCCGGCCGACACATCACAGGCGACCAGACGGCCCTTGTTCTGCATGGTGGCGGCAATCGCAAGGGTCTTGCCCCCGGCCCCGGCGCAGAAATCCACCACCGACTGCCCCGGATGGGCATCGGTCAGCAGGGCAAGAAGCTGGGACCCTTCGTCCTGCACCTCAACCAGACCATCGCGGAAGGCGGCGGTGGCGGGCAGATTGGCCCGGCCGATCAGCCGCAGCGCCAGCGGCGACCACGTACCGGGGCCGACATCGACCTCCTCCTCGGCCAGACGGTCGACCACGGTCTCCAGATCAGCCTTCAGGGTGTTGACCCGCAGATCCACCGCCGCTTCGACGGTCAGGGCGTCCAGCACCTCCGGCAACCGGTCCTGATAGACGGTGCGCAGGCGCGGAATAATCCAGCCCGGCATTTCCCCCGCCACCCAGTCCGGCAGATCGGCCTTGGCGACACGGTTGGATTTCAGGGCCCGGATCAGCGACCGTTCCCGTTCCCGCAGGCGGGCCGGGCCGAACTTTTCGCCGTTGAACAGGCTTTCCAGCTCTTCCAGCGTCACCTTTTCCCGCTGCACCAGATCGGCCAGCAGGCGCTGACGCGGGGTGACATCGGCCCATTCCGGCACATCTCCCACCGGCCAGGTGGACAGGGCAGCATGGCGCACCTGCCAGCCCGCCCGCGCCCAGTTGCGCAGCATGATCCACACCCGGTCGGCGATCTCCCGCCGGTCCTTCGACCCGATAAAGCGCCGGGAGCGGAAAAACTCCGACGCCACCCCGTCGGCCGGGCGCGGCGACAGGGCAATGGTTTCCAGAAGATCAAGGGCGGCTTGCAGGCGGGCGGCAGGAGTCACGTGCGGTCTCTGACATTACGGGAGGACAAAAATACAGGAGAACAAAAATCAAACCACAGGGCCTGCCCCCTGTACAGGCGAACCGGTACGGAGGCAAGCCCTGTGGCCTGTCAGATTCACCCGGCGGAAGGCCGGGCGGGAACCGGCGTTACGACCCGACGCGGTAGTTCGGGGCTTCGCGGGTGATGGTCACGTCATGGACGTGGCTTTCGCGGAACCCGGCGCTGGTGATGCGGCGGAACTTGCAGTTGGTCTGCATCTCCGCAATGGTGCGGTTGCCGGTGTAGCCCATGGCCGCCTTCAGGCCGCCGATCAGCTGATGGATGACGGTCCCGGCGGCACCCTTGTACGGCACCCGGCCTTCAACGCCTTCCGGCACCAGCTTCAGGTTGTCGCGCACTTCTTCCTGGAAGTAGCGGTCCGCCGAGCCACGGGCCATCGCCCCGACCGAACCCATGCCCCGGTAGGACTTGTAGGACCGGCCCTGATACAGGATCACCTCCCCCGGGCTTTCGTCAGTTCCGGCCAGCAGGGAGCCGACCATGCAGCAGGACGCCCCGGCGGCAATCGCCTTGGCGACATCGCCGGAGAACTTCAGACCGCCGTCAGCGATCAGCGGCACATCAGCCTGACGGGTGATCTCAAACACTTCCATGATCGCCGACAGCTGCGGAACGCCGACACCGGCAACGATGCGGGTGGTGCAGATGGAGCCCGGGCCGATCCCGACCTTCACCGCATCGGCACCGGCCTCGATCAGGGCGGCGGCGGCTTCGGGGGTGGCAATGTTCCCGGCGACGATCTGCGCCAGCGAGGAGATCGACTTGATATCCTTCACCGCCTGAATCACGCCGGAGGAATGGCCGTGAGCGGTGTCGATCACCAGCACGTCAACCCCGGCTTCCAGCAGGGCTTCCGCCCGCTTGGCCCCGTCGGCACCGACGCCACAGGCGGCGGCAACGCGCAGGCGGCCCTTGTCATCCTTGCAGGCGGCCGGATAGGTCTGGGCCTTTTCCATGTCCTTCACGGTGATCAGGCCGATGCAGCGGTAGGCATCGTCAACCACCAGCAGCTTTTCAATGCGGTGCTTGTGCAGCAGGGCCTTGGCATCTTCCTGCGACACGCCTTCACCCACGGTGATCAGGTTGCCGTTGGTCATATAGGCGGCGACCGGCTTGGCCATATCGTTGGCAAAGCGCACATCGCGGTTGGTCAGGATGCCGACCAGCTTCTGGCTGCTGCGGTCAACCACCGGAATGCCGCTGATCTTGTAATCCGCCATCATCTTCAGGGCATCGGCCAGCGGCTGTTCCGGGGTGATGGTCAGCGGGTTGACGACCATGCCGGATTCATAACGCTTCACCCGGCGGACTTCCTCCGCCTGTTCGCTGATGCCGAGGTTCTTGTGAATCACCCCGATGCCGCCCGCCTGCGCCAGCGCAATCGCCATGGCGCTTTCGGTCACGGTATCCATCGCCGAAGACACCAGCGGAATGCCGAGGCTGACACCGCGGGTGAAGCGGGTTGCCGTCAGCGCGTGCGCCGGCAGCACATCGGACGCCGCCGGAACCAGCAGCACGTCATCAAAGGTAAGGGCTTCGGCAATCTGCATCAGTGCACCTTCTGGGTCAGCCATCCTGCGGAGGTATGCTCCACCCGGCGGATCTGGCGGCAGACTCCGGGGCGGGAACAGGATGCGTTGGGTTGTAGGCTATAGGTCCGGCGACGGGGCCAGACTCTAAGGTGCGCGCCATCATACACAGAAACAGCCGTATGCCAAGCAACAGAACCACGACATCCCTGCGCGCCGGGCGCTGGTCTGGGTTGCGCCGGACGCAGACCCGGGAACACAGGCCAGCAAAGCCGCCAGCCTGTACAGCCCCAGATAAACTCACCCTAACCCCTCGTAAAATCTGGTGTTGCCAGCGCTGCGGCACTGCCGTCAGATGTTTTCCCTTTATGCCGGATTTATCCCGGCTTTATTTCAGCCTGTCAGGACTCCCCACTTCATCATGACACCGGCCCCAGACTCTCAACCGCACTCCCCCCTGCCCCGCCACAACTTTCCCCTGTTCCTCAGCGCCCGCTTCTTCGGCGTTCTCGGCACCATGATCCTGTCGGTCGCCGTCGGCTGGCATGTGTATGAGATCACCCGCGACCCGCTGGCCCTCGGCTATGTCGGTCTGGCCCAGTTCCTGCCGATGGTGCTGCTGACCCTGCCTGCCGGACAGATTGCCGACATGGTCAACCGCCGCTTCATCATTCTTGCCACCTCGGCCTTGCAGGCGGCGGTGGCGGGCGGCTTCCTGTTCCTGACACTGGAAGGCATTCAGGATGTCGGGGCCTATTACGCCCTGCTGGCGGTGTTCGGGGTCAGCCGGGCCTTCGCCGGTCCGGCCGGGCAATCGTTCCTGCCGCTGCTGGTGCCACGGGACGCCCTCAGCCGGGCGGTTGCCCTCAACACCTCGGCGTTCCAGACCGCGGTGATCGTCGGCCCGGCCGCCGGTGGCGCGCTGGTGGCGTTCGGGGCGGCCTTTGCCTACACCGCCTGCATGGTCGGCTTCGCCGTCACCGGGGTGGCGATGATGTTCATCCGCACCCTGACCAAACAGGCAGCCCCGGCGGCCTCGGCCAGCACCGGATCGGCCCTGTCGCGCCTGACCGCCGGGATCCGCTATGTGCGCAACCAGCCGGTGGTGCTGGGGGCGATCTCCCTTGATCTGTTCGCCGTTCTGCTCGGTGGCGCGGTGGCGATGATGCCCGCCTATGCGCAGGATATCCTGCATGCCGGACCGACCGGGCTGGGGCTGCTGCGCTCCGCCCCCGCCGTCGGCGCGGTGCTGACCGGCCTGTGGCTGGCCAAGCGCCCGCTGCGCCGTAACGCCGGGGCCATCATGTTCCTGTCCGTTGCCGGGTTTGGTGTCGGCACCATCGTCTTCGGCCTGTCGGAAAACCTGATCCTGTCGATGGCCGCCCTGTTTGTGATGGGCGCCACCGACATGGTCAGCATGTACGTGCGCGGCACCCTGATCCAGCTGGCCACGCCGGACGAAATGCGAGGCCGGGTCAGCGCCGTCAATCTGCTGTTCATCGGTGCGTCCAACGAACTCGGCGAGTTTGAATCCGGCGTGATGGCCGCCTTCTTCGGGCTGGTCCCGTCGGTGGTGATCGGCGGCATCGGCACCATTGCCGTGGTCGGCCTGTGGGCGTGGATGTTCCCCGATCTGCGCAAGGTCGATGACCTGAACGCGGTCACGGTCAAACACTGATCCGGCCCTGTTTCCGGCCAGACCGGGCGGAGGCCACCCTGCCCCGCCCGGTCTGGCCCTCAGTCCTCCTGATATTCCGGGCAACGTGCCAGACCGGCGCGCAGGTGGTCCACCACCAGCCGCACCTTGCTGGACAGATAGCGGCGCTGCGGATACAGCGCCCACACCCCATGCCCCGGCGGCTGATGATCCGGCAGCAACGGGACCAGCCGCCCGCTGCGCAGGGGATCCCGCACGTAATAATCCGGCAACTGCGCCAGCCCGAAGCCGCGCAGGGTGGCATCCAGCACGGCATGACCGCTGTTGCAGCGCCAGTGCTGGCGGGGGCGGAACAGCCAGTCCGCCCCGTTATTGCTGAACACCCAGGTCTCGCTGGTGCCGATCAGGCAGCGGTGCCCGGCCAGTTCCGACAGGCTGTGCGGGGTGCCACGCTGTTCCAGATAGGCCGGGGCCGCCACCAGAAACATCCGGCGTGGCGCGATCTGCCGCGCCACCATCGCCGAATCCCCCAGCCGCCCCAGCCGGATTGCCAGATCAAACCGTTCATGCACCAGATCCACCGTCCGGTTGGTCAGCTCCATATCCAGATGCACCTGCGGATGCTGCTCCAGAAAGTCATTCAGCAACGGCATCACAAACTGCTCGCCATAGGCCACCGAGCAGGTGATCCGCAGCACCCCTTTCGGGCTGCCCTGCTGCACATCACCGATCGCCTGAAACGCCTCCTCCCGTTCTTCCTGCAACCGCTGGCAATGCGTCAGCAAAATCTGGCCGGTTTCGGTCAGCGCCACCCTGCGGGTGGTGCGGAAGAACAGACGGGCCTGAAGCCGTTCCTCCAGCTGCGCCACCGCCCGGCTGACCTGTGACGGCGACAGCCGCAGCCGCTCCGCCGCTTTGGTAAAGCCGCCGGTTTCGGCAACCGCCAGAAATTCCTCCAGACCATCCCAACCGCTCATTTTTGCATTCCCTCAAACGCCGGGCGGGGGCATCCGCCCGGCCCTTTTCAGGGCCTTTTCTCTGCCCCCTCACACGCCGGGCGGGGGCATCCGCCCCCTTGGCTTACGCGCGAATGGTCGCGCGGGGCCTCAATGGCCCAGTCAGCCCGGCTCGCCGGGCTTCCGTTATCTCCCCCTCGGACACCGGGCGGGCGCGTCCGCGCCCTTGGCTTACGCGCGAATGGTCGCGCGGGGCCTCAATGGCCCAGTCAGCCCTGCTCGCCGGGCTTCCGTTATCTCCCCCTCAGACGCCGGGCGGGCGCGTCCGCGCCCTTGGCTTACGCGCGAATGGTCGCGCGGGGCCTCAATGGCCCAGTCAGCCCTGCTCGCCGGGCTTCCGTTATCTGCCCCTCACACGCCGGGCGGGGGCATCCGATTATCCCCTATTTGCAACAATCCTTGCACAAATCACCGGATTATCCAATCCAGTCCCCTTTGTTACTCTGCATGACCTTGTTTTCACCGGAGTCTCCCCGCCATGATCAAATCCCGTGCCGCTGTTGCCTGGGCCGCCGGCAAGCCGCTGGAAATCGAAGAGATCGACGTCGCCCCGCCGCAGCAGGGGGAAGTTCTGGTCCGCATCGTCGCCACCGGGGTCTGCCATACCGATGCATTCACCCTCTCCGGCGATGATCCGGAAGGGATCTTCCCCGCCATTCTCGGCCATGAAGGCGCGGGCGTGGTCGAAGCGGTCGGGCCGGGGGTTACCTCCGTCAGCGTCGGCGACCATGTGATCCCGCTCTACACCCCGGAATGCGGCAAGTGCAAATTCTGCCTGTCCGGCAAGACCAACCTCTGTCAGGCGATCCGCGCCACGCAGGGCAAGGGCCTGATGCCCGATGGCACCACCCGCTTCACCGCCCGGGGCAAGCAGCTGTTCCACTACATGGGCACCTCGACCTTCTCCGAATACACCGTGCTGCCGGAAATCGCGCTGGCGAAGGTCAACAAGGACGCCCCGCTGGAAAAGATCTGTCTGCTCGGCTGTGGTGTCACCACCGGCATGGGCGCGGTGCTGAAGACCGCCAAGGTCGAACCCGGTGCCACCGTCGCCATTTTCGGTCTCGGCGGCATCGGTCTGTCGGCGATCATCGGCGCGGTGATGGCCAAGGCCTCGCGCATCATCGGCATCGACATCAACCCCGACAAGTTCGACATCGCCCGCAAGCTGGGGGCCACCGACTGCGTCAATCCGCGTGATTTCGACCGTCCGATTCAGGAGGTTCTGGTCGATATGACCGACGGCGGCGTCGATTACTCCTTCGAGTGCATCGGCAACGTCAACGTCATGCGGTCGGCGCTGGAATGCTGCCACAAAGGCTGGGGCGAGTCCGTGATCATCGGCGTCGCCGGGGCCGGGCAGGAAATCAGCACCCGCCCGTTCCAGCTTGTCACCGGCCGGGTCTGGCGTGGCTCCGCCTTCGGCGGCGTGCGTGGCCGGTCGGAACTGCCGGGCATCGTCGAGCAGTACATGCGCGGTGATTTCGAGCTGGACACCTTCATCACCCACACCATGGGGCTGGAGGACATCAACACCGCCTTCGACCTGATGCACGAAGGCAAGAGCATCCGCTCGGTGATCCTGTACTGATGACCACAACGCCGCCGCCCTGCCCCCCCCGGGGCGGCGGCGTTGTCCTGTTCTCCTTCTGACGGAGCCCGCCCGGCATGACCGCTGACCTGACCATCGTTTCCACCAACCGCAGCTTCGGCGGCTGGCATAAACGGTATCGCCACACCTCCCGCACCCTTGGCTGCGACATGGTGTTCGCCGTCTTCCTGCCACCACAGGCAGAAACTGGCAGGGTGCCGGTGCTGTACTGGCTGTCCGGCCTGACCTGCACCGACGAAAACTTCATGCAGAAGGCCGGGGCGCAGAAACTGGCGGCGGAACTGGGGATTACCATCGTCTGCCCCGACACCAGCCCGCGCGGCGACCATGTGCCCGCCGACCCGGAAAAGCACTGGGACTTCGGCCATGGGGCCGGATTTTACGTTGATGCCACGCAGGAGCCATGGGCCCGGCATTACCGGATGCACGACTATGTCACCCGCGAACTGCCGGACCTGATTGAGGCCACCTTCCCCGTCACCGACCGCCGGGGGATTTCCGGCCATTCCATGGGCGGCCACGGCGCCATTGTCTGCGCCCTGCGCAATCCCGGGCGCTACGCCTCGGTCTCAGCCTTCGCCCCGATTGCCAGCCCGCTGAGCTGCCCGTGGGGCGAGAAGGCCCTGGGGCACCTGCTGGGGGCCGACCGCTCCGGCTGGAAAGACTGGGACTCCGCCGCGCTGATCCAGTCGGCGACGGAAAAACTGCCGCTGCTGGTCGATCAGGGCGACGCCGACAGCTTCCTGATCACCCAGCTGAAGCCGCATCTGCTGACGCAGGCCGCTGAGGCTGCCGGTTATCCGCTGACCCTGCGGATGCAGCCGGGCTATGACCACAGCTATTACTTCATCGCCTCCTTCATCGACGACCACCTGAAACACCACGCCGCCGCCCTGCGCTGACGGAGCATCTCTTGACGCCGTAACCGCCTCGTTTCACAGTGGTTTCAGACCACAGGAACAGTGTGAAGAGGCAACGATGAGCGGCGCACTCCCCAAAAACGGCTGGCGGGAAAACTTTACCTGGGGGGTCTCCACCTCCGCTTACCAGATCGAAGGGGCCGCGCACGAAGACGGGCGCGGCCCCAGCATCTGGGATATCCGCGCCATCACCAAGGACAAGGTCTACAAAAACGAAAGCGGCGAAACCGCCTGTGACCATTACCACCGCTACCCCGAAGACATCGCCCTGATGAAGGGGCTGGGGGTGGATGCCTACCGCTTTTCGCTGGCGTGGCCGCGCATCCTGCCGACCGGACGGACCTTTGTGAATGAGGCGGGCCTCGACTTTTACGACCGCCTGATTGACAGCCTTCTGGAAGCCGGGATCGAACCATGGGCCTGCCTGTACCACTGGGATCTGCCGCAGGGCCTGCATAATCTTGGGGGCTGGGCGCAGCGCGACTGCGCCGGATGGTTTGCCGATTACGCCACCCTGTGCGCCCGCCGCTACGGCGACCGGGTGAAAAAGTGGATCACCTTCAACGAATTTTCCGTCTTCACCCTGTTCGGCTACGCCATTGACTGGGCCGCCCCAGGCATCACCGACCGCGCCACCCACCTGCGGGCGATCCATCACGTCAACCTTGCCCACGGCAAGGGCGTGGATGTGCTGCGCAGCCATGTGAAGGGTGCGGTGATCGGCGCGGTCCACAACCGTCAGGCCGTGTGGCCGGAAAAGGAGACCGAGGCCGACCGCCGCGCCGCCGCCCTGCTGAACGAACACTGGAACCTTGCCTTCCCCGACCCGCAGATCCTCGGCCACTACCCGCCGCTGATCGCCCGCGACATGGAGCCCTACATTCAGGGTGGCGACATGGCGCAGATCTGCCGCCCGGTCGATTTCTTCGGCCTCAACCACTACGGCCCGATCTTCGCCAAGGAAGACCTCAACAGCACCTGGGGCTTCGGCTGGGGCGACTCCCCGCCGGACTCGCCGGACCATGGCATCGGCTGGCCGGTCTGGCCGGATGCCTTCCGGGATGAACTGCTGGAGCTGCATCGCCGCTATAAACTGCCGGTGGTGGTGACCGAAAACGGCTGCGCCGGGGACGATGCGGTCAATGCCGAGGGCCGGGTCGAAGACCCCCGCCGCATCAAGTATCTGGAGCTTTATACCGCCAAAATGGCCGAGGCACTGGATGCCGGGGTCGATGTGCGCGGCTACTTCGTGTGGTCGCTGCTGGATGCCTTTGAATGGGGCAGCGGCTACGGCCCGCGCTTCGGGCTGGTGCATGTTGACCACACCACCCAGACCCGGACGCCGAAGTCCTCCTATGACTGGTACAAGGCCCTGATTCAGTCCACCAGACCGGCCTGACGGACACAGGCCCCCGGGTTTAAGGGACCGGCCTTCAAGGGGACCGGCAGAAGGCGGTGACGGCCTGCGTCACCGCCCCGGCCACCCGCTGCCGGAATTCCGGCGTGGTGGCCGTCTGTTCTTCGGCCCGGTTGACGATCACCGCCGCCTCCAGCAGCACGGCAGGCATCGGGGCGGAATGCAGCACCACCAGACCATCGTACTGATACAGCCCGCGCCGGGCATCCAGCAGCGGACGGTTTTCCCCGGCAATCGGCTCGGCATGGTGCAGGCTGGGCCGCAGACGCACCGCCATCAGGGCATCGGCCAGCCCGGCGGCAAACCGCTGACTGGCGGCGAAGGCACGGTTGCGGCCGGAAACGAACACCCCGAACCCGGCGAAGCGGTCGGAATAAGCCAACGCTTTTCCGTTCACCTGCCACGGGGTCAGGTACTGCGGCTGCACCGAATCATGATGCACGGACAGGAACAGGTCCGCCCCAAGGGCGGCGGCCTGCTGCGTCCGCTCCGTCAGGCCAATCGGCCCGCCCTCCGGATTGATCAGAACGGCCCTCACCCCCTGTGCGGTCAGGGCGGCAGCTATGGTCTCGGTCAGTGCGCGGTTGAAGAACCACTCCCCGGCCCCACGGGCACTGGTGGCCCCCATCCGGTCGCGGGAATGGCCGGTATCCAGCGCCACCGCACAGGCCTGCGCCGGGCCGGACAGACCGGCCACCAGAACCATCCCGCACCCCCACACCGTTATCCTCATGCTGTCCGCATATCCGCCAGAAAGGTTTCCACATTGCTGCGCAGAGACCGGGCTTCCTGCTCCAGCGCCTCCGTCACCTCGGCCAGTTCCGATGCGCTGCCGGTGGTCCGGCCAGCGGCAGCGGCCACATCGGCAATACTGTCAGACACCGACCGGTTGCCATCCGCCGCACTCTGGACGCTGCGGGCGATTTCCGATGTCGCCGCGCTCTGCTGTTCGGCAGCGGCAGCAATGCCGGAGATCACCGCGTTGACCCGGCGGATCGTTTCCACAACATCCTGAATTGCCGCCCGGCTGTCCAGTGTCGCGGCCTGTACCGCCTGCACCTGCCCGGCAATTTCCGCCGTCGCCCGGGCGGTCTGGGACGCCAGTGTCTTCACTTCATTCGCCACCACGGCGAAGCCCTTTCCGGCCTCTCCGGCCCGCGCCGCCTCGATGGTGGCATTCAGGGCCAGCAGGTTGGTCTGGCTGGCAATGTCGGTGATCATCCCGACCACCTCCCCGATCCGCGCCGCGCTCTCCGCCAGCCCGCTGACCACATGCTCCGCCCGTTCGATCCCGGCCACCGCCTCGGCCGTAATGCGGCTGGAATCACTGACCTGCCGGGTGATTTCCTGCACCGAGGCCCCCAGTTCCTCCGCCGCGCTGGCCACCGCCTGCACATTCTGGGTCGAGGTATCCGCCGCCGTGCTGACCTGCGTGCTCTGGCGCCCGGTCAGGTCAGCAACATCGCGCAGTTCCGTCACCGCCTTTCCGGCGCGGGTGACGCTGTCGGACAGCACCGCCAGCATCCCCGACATCCGGCGGTCAAACTCAGCCGTCAGCACCGTCTGCCGCTGCATACGGGCCAGATCCTGTTCCTGCCGCCGCTGCTTTTCCTCTTCCAGCGCCCGGGCGGCCTGAAGCTGCCGCCGCAGATGCCCGAGGCTGTCGGCCATGCCGCTGATTTCCCGCACCGACAGGGCCCGCTGGCGGCCTTCCGTCAGGTCACCCCCGGCCAGCCGGTCCATCTCCCCTGACAGATCGGCCACATCGGCATGCACCCGGCGGGAAATCCCCCATGCCGCCAGACCGCCGAGCACAATAACGGCCCCGATGGCCGCCACCTCAATCAGCAGGCCAACCAGAAAGTCACGGTTGATGTCATCCAGATAGGCCCCGACGCCGACAGTCCACCGCCACTGCGGCACCTGCGCGACATAGGCCACCTTCGGGACCTCCTGCCCATCGCGCTTGGTCCGGTAGAACACCGTCCCGCCGCCGGCAACACCGGCGGCCACCAGTTTTTTCCGGACCTCGGAGTTCGGCTTGCACTCCCCTTCCCCGGCCGGATCGGCAGGATCAAGGATCATGCAATGGTCATAGTCGATCAGAAAAATGTAGTTGCCGTTATCAAACCGGAAGTTTCGCAGGGTTTCCTTCAGGGCCTGCTGAACCGTTCTGGCGTCCCCGCCGGTGGCAGCCCTGCGGATCATCTCTGCCGTTCCGTCGGCGATGTGGCGGACGCTGGCGACACGGTCGCCGATCATCTGTTCCCGCTTCAGGTACAGACCGAAGGCTGAGGTGGCGACGGTGCCGACCGCCATCACCGCGACCAGAGTGGCAAGGTAAACAGAAAGCTTTTTCTGCTTCATCGGGGTCACCATAGAGGAGGGCACAGCCTGCCCGGGTTGCCATACGCCCACGGGAACCACGCAGGCGAATTTGACCGCCTGCATAGCATCCGCGCGCACGTCCCCCTTGCGACACCTTGATGAATTTTATTGCCGGATCCCACATTCTGCCACCCGGCAGAGTGTGGGATACGGAAAGGAGAATAAACGAAAATTCCAGCGAGGCTTACCCGCGGAATCCGGCCATCGCCAGTTGCTTATGCAGGTCCCGCAGAATCTCATCCGCCTCGGCCTGCGTCTGGCAACCTTCCACATAATGCTGAACAAAATTCGGCTGCCGCAGATGGGCGGCAATGCGCTGCCGGGCCAGTTCCAGCGCCCGTCCTTCCAGCAGAAGACCGGACGAACAGAACTTGATCAGCCGGACCGACCGCTCCCGCAGCCCCAGTTCCGGATCATCCAGACGGTCAATGAAGCCTTCCCGCTCGATGAAAGTCACCAGAACCTCATCCAGCATGCCAACCAGCTGATCACGGACACTGTCGGTCAGGACCGACTCCATCAGCGCCTTCTGAATCTCCGTCACCGCCATCAGGCGGCGGGTCGCCGACAGGTTGCCCGGCACCAGCTTGTTGATGTCCGTCATGGCATCTTTCAGCTGGTGGATCGCCTTGTGCACCACATCGGCGCAGACCACCCCGGTTTCCGTCTCAGAGATCGAGATCATGTAGCGGATCTTCTGGAGCGGATCGCGGATCATATTGATCATCGCCCCGACCGCCAGCTTGCGGCCGGTCACGCCACCTTCCTTGAACTGAAGGCTACAGCGCCCGGTCAGCACCTCGGCCATTTCCGGCCCGCCCCGGAACCCCTTGACCCCGGACAGGCGGGACATCAGCGTGACAAAGGATTCCTGCTCCTTATCCGGATTGACCCGGTTGAGCGGCTGCTTGCTGCTGATCTGGGCCTTGATCCGGTCCAGCAGAACGTTGCTGCCCGACGGCAGGCTGCCATCGGCAATCATCCGCCGCAGCACCTGCGCCACTTCCGGCATATCCTTCGGCGGATAGTCTTCCTCGCGGCCTTCCATCAGGTCAATCAGCCCCATCAGGGCGTTGAACAGCGTCGACCGGCTGCCGATGATTTCCTGAATCACCTGCGCGGACCCAAGGATATCCGCCACAAAACCGTCGATGATCGCCAGATCTTCATGGCTCATGCCCGGAGCAACCGCCGACAGCAAAATCTCCAGCTTGGAAAGCCAGTTGCGGTTGGTGTACAGCTCCCGCGCGATGGCGCAGCGGATCAGATGGTCCCGCTCCTCGCCGCCACCGCTGATCAGGGTGGCCATTTCGGCCAGAGCGCCGTAATCCTTCAGGCTTTCCTTGAACAGACGCTTTTCCTTCTCCGCGCTGCGGGCACGGCGGGCAATCTCGTCCATCCACTTATACAGCTCATCCCGGCGGACCCGGCTGTCAACATTCAGCGCCGGAGCCTGTAGCGAGGCAATCTTGTCAACCGCCGCCGGATAGACCGGCGGGTCATTGTCCATCAGCTTGGCCAGAGCATTATAGTTGTACAGAATCTCTGACGGGCTGAGGGTGACGTTGTCGAAATACTTGCGCAGGATCCGCCACATCGTCAGGCGGGCATCCAGACCATAAAGTTCATCCGGCCCGGCACAGGGCGGGGCCGATTCAATGGCGACGATCGCAACCTGTATGTTGCGCTTACCGTCACAGGTGCGGTCAAAGATCACGGTGCTGGAATAGGTGCCGTCGTGGCGCTCCCGTTCCTTTTCGACCCGCACCGCATCGGCGGCATTGGTCTTCACCAGCTTTTCGGCATGCTGGAGCGCTTCGCTCTCAGTCATGAAAATACGGTCAACGATCCAGCGTTTCTCGCGGGAAACCTTGACCTCGTACGTAAATTTTGGTGCCACGGCAAACCCCAGCTTCTGCCCTCGGGTTAAACAATCAGCCGCAGGACGGCTCAGGCCCCACAGTCGCATCTGATATGTTCACTGCCAATCCACTTTTTTGGTGTTACGACTCATGGGCCATATTTTTCGCCATTTTCTCGATCCAACGGCCACTGTCTTCCTGCTGCCAGTAGCAGAGGGAGTGCCCCAGCCCATCATGCCGTCGCCATCGGCCCCGGGCTGCCTCAACCGCCGGTTCGTCCCGGCCATTGAACAGGTCGAGCGTCCGGGGCAGCGAGTCGGCCAGCGGGCTGTCCATGCCGTCACACAGCACCAGCACGGTTGCCGCATTGGCATTGTCCAGCGGATCATCGGTCAGCCATACCGGCTGCTCGGCGGCACGGCCATCGCGTTTGGTGCCATGCGGCAGCCAGCTGGCCCGGTCCTCCCACAGCATCAGGGCCAGATCCTCCACCCGGTCTTCCGACCCGGCCAGCACCATGGCCCGTTGACCGCTTTTCAGCACCCGGTCAAGCAGACGCGGCAAGGCCTGCTCCAGACGGAACAGGTGCAGATGGTAGAAATCAATGCGGGGCATGGCGGAAAACCCTAGAAACAGGCAGACCGGCGGTGCCCGGAGAGACCCCGGGAACACCCCGCCGTTGCCATGTTTATAGCCCTGCCCCCCTGCCGGGCCAAGCCGGAACACAGACCGCCCGGCTTTACGAGCGGCTTTCCGGCAGCCGGGCTATCAGGCCCGGGCCTGCGCCGCGTTGGCGATACCGGCCCCCCGCGGCACCGGCCCCGCCGCAACCGGCTGCGCCTGCTGACGGAACCATTGCAGAGCATAAACCCGGGCTGCGCTGGACAGGTTTCCCGGATCATCCCCGGCCCGGGCCGAGTCAATTTCCGCGATCAGGGCATTGAGGCTCAGGCCCCGGGCCATGGCGATATCGCGCAAAGCATCCCAGAAACTGTCTTCCAGCGAGATTGATGTCGAATGCCGGGCAATCCGGACGCTGCGCTTGATCACCGCGTTGGACCCGCCCCCCATTTCACTGTGACTGCTCATGTAACCTTCCTACGGGGTAGCCCCCTTCCCATCCTGAGACATCAGCCGGATCTCTTTGCTGTCCCTGCCAAAAACAGCCGGATCCTTTGCATTGTTTGCTATTGCCGTACTGTTTGTAATATTTCCATATTTATAACGTGGATATTATGCCATAGCCCTCAGCATCCGGCGAGGGGCTTTCACCAAAACCAACAGCCAGACAAACGTCGTCGGGCAAATGTCATCAGGCAAATGTCGTCAGATAAAAAACGGTCCGGATCATGTCCCTGAGCTGCCGGTGACAGCCCGGATGAATTCCGCCACCACATCCGCCGCCGCCTGCCAGTTGGCAGCCTCGGTCGTGCCGGAGCTGCGGCGCGGCTTGAAGGAATGATCGCCATCGGGCAGCCAGTGGAGGCGGATCTGCGGCGGCAGGGTCTGCGCCATCACAAAGGCACGGTCGCCCAGCGCATCCCGCTCGCCCTGCACAATCAGCATCGGCAGCGGCTGCGCCATCAGGGCCTTCAGGCGCTTTTCCGCCGCCTCCGGCTTTCCCGCCGGATGGAACGGGTAGCCCAGTGCCACCACCCCCACCGCTCCCGGCGGGTGCTCCGCCGCCAGCAGGGTTGCCATGCGGCCCCCCATCGACTTCCCGGCCAGCACCAGCGGCACCCCGGGGTAAGCGCAGCGCACCTGCTCCAACACCGCCCGCCAACGGTCGAGCAGCACCGGTTCCCGGTCAGGCGGACGCTTCCCCTCCCCCGCCCGCTGCCGCGCCATGTAGGAAAATTCAAACCGCGCCACCCGCAGGCCCTGCGCCGCCAATCCGGCGGCCAACGCCGCCTGGAACGGACTGTCCATCGGTGCCCCGGCACCGTGCGCCAGAATCACCACCGCCGCCGCATCCTCCGGCCCATCCCACAGCAGCTGACTGTCCTGCACGGTCATCGCACTCGTCCCTTGTTCCGCAGACTCCGCACCACCCCCTCGGGCAGCCGGACAAGGAAATAGCGTGGAACACCGCCGTGCGCAAAATTTAACCGCCGTCAACCGTTGCAATCAGCCACGGAACGCGCATCTTGTTGCAAAGTCCGACTCTAATACAGGCGGCCTGACCGGCCTGACGGTCGCGGACCCTGACAGTTGCGGACATGGCGAGAGACCGCACCGGCCGAGATGGCGTCGGTCAGCACAGAACAGCAGAGTGGGTGCAGATGCAGCGTCGCACAATCTTGACCGGTGTGGCCCTTGTGGCCGTGGCAGCCGCCGCCGTGTGGTGGTCTCAGGGGGGATCGGGCGCCAAGGGCACCGCCCCGGAGGCAAAACCGGCCGGTGAAAAGCGCCCGGTTCCGGTGACTCTGGCCCCGGTCACCCGCCAGCCGGTGGACCTGAAGCTGACCACCATCGGCACTGCCCAGCCAGTGGCCACCGTCGCCGTCCGCGCCCGCATCGACAGTGTGATTGATCAGGTGCATTTCACCGAGGGGCAGGAGGTTCAGGCCGGAGACCTGCTGTTCACGCTGGATGACCGCAGCCTGAAGGCCCAGCTGGCGCAGGCCGAGGCCAATCTGGAACGGGACCGCGCCCAGCTGGAGAAAAGCCGCAGCGACGTCACCCGCTATGCCGAGCTGGTCCGCCAGAATGCGGCCCCCCGCCAGCAGTATGATACCGCCATCGCCACCGCCAATGCGCTGGAAGGCACCATCAAAGCCAATCAGGCCGCCATCGAAAGCGCCCGTACCGCCCTTAGCTTCACCAAAATCACCGCCCCGATGACTGCCCGCACCGGCGAGGTGACGGTCAAGCCCGGGGCCTCGGTCCGGTCCGGGGATTCCACGCCACTGGTAACGCTGACCCAGCTTCGCCCGATACAGGTTTCCTTCCGGGTGGCCGAACGCAATCTGCCCGGCCTGCGGCAGGCCATGGCGCAGGGGGCGGTGCGTGTCGCCGCTCAGGTGCCGGGGGATACCGCCACTCCGCCGGAACAGGGCAAGCTGGTGTTCATCGACAGTCAGGTCGAACAGCAGAGCGGCACCGTGCTGGCCAAGGCCGAATTCGCCAACGAAACCACCCGGCTGTGGCCGGGGCAGTTTGTTGATGTCACCGCCATCCTGCGCACCGATGCCGATGCCCTGACCGTGCCGGTGGAAGCCGTACAGGCCAGCCAGAAGGGGCCGTTTGTGTATGTCATCGACGGCGACAGCAAGGCCCGGATGCACCCGGTCACCGTCGCCCGTCTGACCGATGGTCTGGCGGTGCTGAGCGACGGCGTGAAGGAAGGGGACCGCGTGGTGCGCGACGGCGCTTCCCGCCTGATCCCCGGCAGCGCCGTGGTCGAGGCCACCAAAAAGGCCGCCGCCACCGGCAGCGGGAGCTGACCGCCATGAATGTTTCCGAACTCTGTATCCGCCGCCCGGTGATGACCCTGCTGCTGTCGGCGGCGGTGGTGGTGCTGGGGCTGTTTGCCTACAAGAAACTGCCGGTCGCCGCCCTGCCCAGCGTCGACTTTCCGGTGATCAACGTTTCCGCCAGCCTGCCGGGTGCCAGCCCGGAAACCATGGCCGCCTCTGTGGCGACGGTGCTGGAGCGGGAATTCTCCACCATCGCCGGGGTGGAAAGCATCACCTCCTCCTCCAACCTCGGCTCCAGTTCCATCTCCATCCAGTTTGTGCTGGACCGCAACATCGACAGTGCGGCAGCCGATGTGCAGGCGGCGATCAACCGCACCCTGCGCCGCCTGCCGTCGGAAATGACGACGCCCCCCAGCTACCGCAAGGTCAATCCGGCGGATGCCGCCATCGTGCTGCTGGCCCTCAGCTCCGAGACCATGCCGCTGTCGCAGCTGAACGACTTTGCCGAAACCGTGGTGCAGCCACGCATTGCCACTCTGTCCGGGGTGGCGCAGGTGCTGGTCTACGGATCGCAGAAATATGCGGTGCGGGTACAGGTGGAACCCAATGCGCTGGCCCTGCGCGGCATCGGGCTGGATGATGTGCAGAAAGCGCTGGCCTCGGCCAATTCCAACACCCCGGTCGGCAGCCTCAGCGGTGCCCGGCAGCAGATGATCCTGACCTCCAACCCGCAGCTGCCCGATGCTGATGCCTTCCGCAACCTGATCATCGCCTGGCGCGGCAACGCCCCGGTGCGGCTGGGCGATGTCGCCTCGGTCCTCGACAGTGTCGAGAACGCCCGCACCGCCAGCTGGTACAACGGCACCCGCGCCATTGTGCTGGCGGTGCAGCGCCAGCCGGAAGCCAATACGGTGGAAGTGGTGGATCTGGTCCGCCAGCAGTTGCCCGCCTTCCGCGCCCAGTTGCCGCCGTCGGTATCGATTGATCTGATGAACGACCGCTCCACCTCCATCCGTGAAGCGGTGGAGGACGTGGAATTCACCCTGATCCTGACCATCGTGCTGGTGGTGATGGTGATCTTCCTGTTTCTGCGGCGGGCGGCGGCCACCCTGATCCCGACGCTGGCGGTGCCGATCTCGCTGGTGGCGACCGCCGGGGCGATGTATCTGCTCGGCTTCTCGGTCGATAACATCTCGCTGCTGGCGCTGACGCTGTCAGTCGGTCTGGTGGTCGACGATGCCATCGTCATGCTGGAAAACATCGTCCGTTATATTGAGGAAGGGCTGAAACCGTTCGATGCCGCCATCAAGGGGGCGCGGGAAATCGGCTTCACCATCCTGTCCATCACCCTGTCCCTCGTCGCCGTATTCATCCCGATCCTGCTGATGGGCGGGGTGGTCGGCAAAGTGTTCCACGAATTCGCCGTGGTGGTGACCATCGCCATCATGGTATCGGCGGTGGTGTCGCTGACCCTGACGCCGATGCTGTGCTCGCGGTTTCTGACCCGGGAAAAACATGGCGAGCAGGAAGGCCCGCTGGGCCGGGCGCTGGAGGCCGGATTTGATGCCCTGCTGCGCGGCTATAAACGCGGCCTGCTGTGGTCGCTGGACCATATGGCGGTGATGGGGCTGGTGATGATCGCCACCGTTGTCGGCACGGTGCTGCTGTTCCGCGAGGTGCCGAAAGGCTTCTTTCCGACCGAGGATATCGGCCAGCTTTCCGTCTCGGTGGAGGCCGCGCCGGATATTTCCTTCAACGCCATGGTGGAAAAGCAGAAACTGGTGGCCGCCACCATTCAGGCCCATCCGGCGGTGGCGGGCGCGACCTCGGCCATCGGCGGCGGGGCCAGTTCGGTCATCAGTTCCGGCCGTATGTTCGTCACCCTGAAGCCCCGCAGCGAACGCGCCGGGGTCGAAAGCGTGATTCAGGACCTGCGGAAGGAGGTCGGCAAAATCCCCGGGATCGCCGTCTACCTCAACCCGGTGCAGAACCTGCGCATCGGTGCCCGTTCCTCGAAGAACACCTATCAGTACACCCTTCAGGGGCTGGATCTGAACGACCTCTACGACTGGTCGGATAAATTGCAGGACGCCATGCGGCGGATCCCGCAGCTTCAGGACGTCGCATCGGATCTGGAACGCAACAACCCGCAGGTCTACATCGACATCAACCGTGAAAAGGCGGCCAGCCTCGGCGTCAACGTCGATCAGGTGCGTTCCACCCTCTACAGCGCCTTCGGGCAGCGGGAAGCCGCCACCATCTATACCCCGTCCAACGACTATGCGGTGCTGATTGAGCTGGATCCCCGCTATCAGCAGGATGAGTCGGCTCTGTCGCTGGTCTACGTGCGGTCCTCCACCGGGGCGCTGGTGTCGCTGGATTCCTTCGCCGCCGTCCGCCGGACCGTCGGGCCGCTGTCGGTCAACCATCAGGGGCAGATGCCGGCGGTGACGCTGTCGTTCAACCTTGCCCCCGGCGTGTCGCTGGGCGACGCGGTGGACCTGATCCACGAAGCCGAACGGGCGCTGGCGATGCCGGTGACCATCACCACCAACTTTGCCGGAACGGCGCAGGTGTTCCAGCAGACCCTGTCCAATCAGGGGGTGCTGCTGGCCGCCGCCGTTCTGGTGATCTATGTGGTGCTGGGGATCCTGTATGAAAGCTTCATCCACCCGATCACCATTCTCTCCGGGTTGCCGTCAGCCAGTCTGGGGGCGCTGGCAACGCTGATCCTGTTCAAGGAAGAACTGAGCGTCATCGCCATCATCGGCCTGCTGATGCTGATCGGGATCGTCAAGAAAAACGCCATCATGATGATCGATTTTGCGGTGGCCGCCCGGCGGGAACAGAACCTGTCCCCGCGTGAGGCGATTGAGCAGGCCTGTCTGCTGCGCTTCCGCCCGATCATGATGACCACTATGACCGCCCTGATGGGCACCCTGCCGATTGCCATCGCCTTCGGGGCGGCGGCAGAACTGCGCCGCCCGCTGGGGCTGGCGGTGGTCGGCGGGCTGGTGGTGTCGCAGACCCTGACCCTGTTCATCACCCCGGTGCTGTACCTGTACTTTGAACGGCTGAGCCAGTGGCTACAGGGGCTGAACCGGTCATCCGACGCCCCGCAGGCGGCGGAATAACACCGCCGGACCACCGCAGGCAGGGGCTGTTTATCCCCCGCCTGCGGTGTCGGCTTGCCAGCAGGGACCGGCGGACTATATTCTGGCCGCCTTTCCGCCCGTCCGTAACCCGGACCCGTCCTTTCTGGGGAAGCCCGACAGCATGACCGATACCGCCGCCCTGCCCGCCGACATCGCAGCCCTGAGCTTCGAGGACGCCCTGCGCGAACTGGAACAGATCGTGCAGCAGCTGGAACGCGGTCAGGTCCGCCTTGACGAGGCCGTCACCGCCTATGAACGCGGGTCGCACCTGAAGCGCCACTGCGAACGCCGTCTGGCCGAAGCCCGGACCAAGGTGGAAAAGATCATGATCTCCGCCGACGGCACCGCCGCCGGTACCACCCCGTTTGATCCGGTCTGAGAGGGAACCCCGCCATGCCCGGCATGAGTGACGCCCTGAAGGCGGCGCTGCGCGACCGCGCCGACGCCGTTGAAAGCACCCTCGACCTGCTGATCCCCGAGATCACCGACCCGGAAGGCCGGGTGTTCGAGGCGATGCGCTATTCCGTCTTGGGCGGCGGCAAGCGCCTGCGCCCGTTTCTGGTGCTGACCACCGCCGAAATCTTCCGGGTGGCGGAACGCTCCGCCCTGCGGACGGCGGCGGCGGTGGAAATGCTGCACTGCTATTCGCTGATCCATGACGACCTTCCGGCCATGGATAACGATGACCTGCGCCGGGGCCGCCCGACCTGCCACCGCCAGTATGACGAAGCCACCGCCATTCTGGCCGGGGATGCCCTGCTGACCCGGGCGTTCGAGGTGCTGGCCGCCGAGACCACCCACGCCGACCCCTCCGTCCGCTGCCAGCTGGTCAGCGAACTGGCCCGCGCCGCCGGACCGCACGGCATGGTCGGCGGACAGATGTTTGACCTGCTGACCGAACGGCATGGCGACACCCGCGATGCGCTGGATGTCGCCGCCATCACCCGCATGCACCAGATGAAGACCGGGCGGATCATCGGCTTTTCCTGCATGGCCGGGGCGATCCTCGGCAAGGCTCCGCCGCAGCTGCGGCAGGCGTTGCAGGCCTATGCCCATGATCTCGGGCTGGCTTTCCAGATCGTTGATGACCTGCTGGATGTGGAAGGCGACCCCGCCACCATGGGCAAATCGCAGGGCAAGGATGCCGCCTCCGGCAAGGTGACGTTTGTCACCCTGCTGGGGCTGGACCGGGCCCGGGATCACGCCCGCATTCTGGGGGATCAGGCGATTTCCCACCTGAAGGTGTTTGACGGTGAGGCCGACCTGCTGCGCGATGTGGTGCAGTATGTTCTGGACCGGAAATCCTGATCGAAATATGTCTTTCCGGCGGTTGGACTTCGTTCCGGCTGCCGGGATCTGCTATTGTCGGATTCATTCCCCCCTCCGGACCGGCCGGGCCCTGCCCGCCAGACCGGTGATCTTTTTCTGAAGCCATAGAGTCTGCCCGTGTCCACTCCCGCCACTCCGCGCCCGGTCACCCCCCTGCTTGACGCCATCGGCTCCCCCGCTGACCTCAAGGCCCTGAAGCCTGAGGAGCTGGTGCAACTGGCGCAGGAAGTGCGGGAGGAGATGATTGACGCGGTCTCCACCACCGGCGGCCATCTGGGGGCCGGGCTGGGCGTGGTGGAACTGACCGTGGCACTGCACCACGTGTTCGATACCCCGGCGGACCGCCTGATCTGGGATGTCGGGCATCAGTGCTACCCCCACAAGATCCTGACCGGGCGACGGGACCGCATCCGCACCCTGCGGCAGGGCGGTGGACTGTCCGGCTTCACCAACCGCTTTGAAAGCGAATACGACCCGTTCGGGGCCGGGCACAGCTCCACCTCGATCTCCGCCGGTCTCGGCATGGCGGTGGCCCGCGACCTCGCCGGGGGGAAAAACCACGTCATCGCCGTAATCGGGGACGGTGCCATGAGCGCCGGGATGGCCTATGAGGCGATGAACAACGCCGGGGCGATGGACAGCCGCCTGATCGTCATCCTCAATGACAACGACATGTCAATCGCCCCGCCGGTCGGGGCGATGAGCGCCTATCTGTCGAAGCTGATTTCCTCCAAATCCTATGTCTCGCTGCGCCATCTTCTGAAGGATCTGTCGTCCCGCTTTCCCGGCCCGGTCAAGCGGGCGGCCCAGCGGGCGGAGGAATACGCCCGGGGCATGGTCACCGGCGGCACCCTGTTCGAGGAACTCGGCTTCTATTACGTCGGCCCGATCGACGGCCACCAGATGGACCATCTGGTGCCGGTGCTGAAAAACGTGCGGGACCACGGCGAAGGCCCGGTGCTGATCCACGTGGTGACCCAGAAGGGCAAGGGCTATCCGCCCGCCGAAGCCGCCGCCGACAAGTACCACGGCGTCGCCCGCTTCAACGTCGTCACCGGGGCGCAGGAAAAGGGCAAGCCCAATGCGCCGAGCTACACCGGGGTGTTCGCCAAGGCCCTGACCGCCGCCGCCCGCACCGATGACCGGATTGTCGCCATCACCGCCGCCATGCCGGCCGGTACCGGGCTGGATGTATTTGCCCGCGAATTTCCGGCCCGCACCTTTGATGTCGGCATCGCTGAACAGCACGCCGTAACCTTTGCCGCCGGTCTGGCCTGTGAAGGCTACAAGCCGTTCACCGCCCTGTATTCCACCTTCCTGCAACGCGGGTTCGATCAGGTGGTGCATGACGTGGCGATCCAGAACCTGCCGGTTCGCTTCGCCATCGACCGCGCCGGAATGGTCGGGGCCGACGGGGCCACCCACCACGGCTCGTTCGATCTGTGCTACCTGTGCTGCCTGCCCAACATGGTGGTGATGGCCCCCTCGGATGAGGCCGAACTGGTCCACGCCGTCGCCACCGCCGCCGCCCATGACAGCGGGCCGATCGCCTTCCGCTATCCGCGCGGGGAAGGCACCGGGGTGCCGCTGCCGGAAACCGGCGAGGTGCTGGAACTGGGCAAGGGCCGCATCGTCCGCAACGGGCGCGGCGTCGCCCTGCTGGCGCTGGGGCCGATCCTGCACCAGTGTACCCTTGCCGCCGATGATCTTCAGGCGCATGGCCTGTCGGTCACCGTCGCCGACGCCCGTTTTGCCAAGCCGCTGGATGCCGCCCTGCTGGCCGATCTGGCCAGCCGCCATGACGTGCTGATCACCGTGGAAGACAGTGCCCGGGGCGGGTTCGGGGCGATGGTGCTGACCCATCTGTCCGACACCGGGGCGCTGGACGGCGGCCTGAAAGTGCGCACCCTCGGCCTGCCCGACAGCTTTATTGAGCATGAGAGCCCGGCCAAGCAGCTGGAACTGGCGGGCCTGACCGCCCGGCAGATTGCCGCCCGGGTGCTGGATATTCTCGGCCATGCCCAGCCGGAAACCGGATCCGCCTCAACCGGGTCTGCCACTCCGGCCTGACCGGCGCAGTCTTCTCCCCCACTCCGCCCCGGTGCCCTTTTCCGGCTCCGGGGCGGTTTTCCCATGACCCGGCAGGAGCACTGACATGACCGTCACATCTGCGGTGATCACCCTGTTTCTGCTGATGGATCCCCTCGGCAACGCCCCGATTTTCCTGTCCGTGCTCGGTAAGCTGGAAAACCGCAAACGCCGCCTCGCCATCCTGCGGGAACTGTCGTTCGCGCTGGTGATCCTGATGATTTTCCTGTTCTTCGGGAAGGTGATCCTGACCTCGCTGGGCATTTCCACCCCGGCCCTGTCGGTCGCCGGGGGCGTGGTGCTGTTTCTGGTGGCGCTGCGGATGATCTTCCCCGGCCGCCATGGCGGCATTGCCGGAAACAGCGGAGAGGCTGACCCGTGGCTGGTGCCGCTGGCGATTCCGCTGGTGGCGGGCCCGTCCAGCATGGCTTTTGTCATGCTGCTGGCGACCCAGGAACCCGGCCGGATGACCGACTGGCTGACCGCCGTTCTGGTGGCGTGGCTGATCGGCGGGGCGATCATTTTTGCCGCTGACTTCGGCCGCCGCTGGCTGAAGGATAAGGGCCTGAACCTGATGGAACGCCTGATGGGGATGATTCTGGTGGTGGTGGCGGTGCAGATGCTGATGAACGGCATGGCCCAATACATGGCAACCCTGAAGGACAGCGTACCGTGAGTGAGAGTGACCGCACCCCACCGGCAAAGGGCGGGGCTGAAAAGATCGGGAAAGACCGGCTGGACCAGATTCTGGTCGATCGCGGTCTGGCTGAAAGCCGCACCCGGGCGCAGGCCCTGATCATGGCCGGTCTGGTCCTCGTCAACGGCCAGAAGATGGATAAACCCGGCACCAAAATCCCCACCGACCGCACGGTGGAGCTGAAGGGGCAGGACCATCCGTGGGTCTCGCGCGGCGGCCTGAAGCTGGAGAAGGGGCTGACCACCTTCGGCATCACCCCCACCGGCTGGGTGGGGATGGATGTGGGGTCCTCGACCGGCGGCTTCACCGATGTGCTGCTGACCCATGGGGCGGCAAAGGTCTATTCGGTGGATGTCGGCTATGGGCAGCTGGCCCACAAGCTGCGGACCGATCCGCGCGTGGTGGTGCTGGAACGCACCAATGCCCGCCATCTGACGGCGGAGCAGATCCCCGAGGCGGTGGACATTGTGGTCTGCGACGCCAGTTTCATCGGCCTGCGCACCGTGCTGGAAACGCCGCTGACCTTCCTGAAACCCGGCGGCTGGCTGGTGGCGCTGATCAAGCCCCAGTTCGAGGTCGGCAAGGACCGGCTGGGCAAGGGTGGTGTGGTGCGCGACCCCGCCCTGCATGCCGAGGTCTGCGACACCATGCGCGACTGGCTGGGCAACCGCCCCGGCTGGCGGGTGGACGGCATCACCGAAAGCCCGATCAAGGGGCCGGAAGGGAATGTCGAATTCCTGCTGGTCGGCCAGTATACCCCCTAAGCCCTGAAAAACAGGGATATCTGATACGCACGGTGATTTGCATCACAGGCTTTTCTTTCAAGCACAATGGGGTATACCCTGAAGGAACAGGGCAGCAAAAGATTCCCGGATAACGGGAGCCTTCATCATAAGACTGCTGTCTGTCCAAAAGGATTCCATAGGGTTGGGGGAATTCTGCCATGACTGAACCGATTGTGACGCTGCGCTCCCTGCAAGAGAGCACGGATCAGGGCGATGATTTTCCGCAGATGGGGCTGGCCAATGTGGTGCGGGAATATTGCGCCGCCACCGTTGGCCTGCCCCGGCTGTATGTCTTCAGCCTGAAGGAGTTCCGCGAAGCCTTCGGCAGCCATTGGCAGGCTGTTGCGGAAGGAACGGTGCTGGCAGCGGAACGGATCCTACAGGGCTGGCTGGGCAGCCGTGATGCCTACAGCCGCCAGGGCGATGTTTCCTTTGTCACCTTTCTGGCCCAGAACCGCTCCGGCGAAGCCGATCAACGGGCCACCACCATTGCCACCGATATGCGTGACCGCCTGCTGTCCGGCCAGCCGGTGACCCTGAAGGGTAACGGGGTGCAGGTAAAGGGAATCTCCCTGTCCGAACTGGTCGACAACGCTGTCGCCCATATGTTCGAGCGCCCCAGCGCCGCCGCGCAGGCCCAGAGTCAGAGCAACGAGATCCTCGCCAAGCTGCACCATCAGCTGTCCACCGTCTATGCCCCGGTGCTGACGCTGGACAGCGGCATGGTGCAGGGCATGCAGTCCATCGCCCGCCGCGAGACGGAAACCGGACGCCGCAGCGGCCAGTGGGTGCTGAACGGTGGCTATGATGATCCGCTGACCGTGGCGGTGGACATGCACGGTCTCGAAAGCCTGTCAGCCCAGCTGAAAGCAACCCAGCCATGGAAGGAGCGGCCGGTGTTCATCCTGCCGCTGCACTTCCGGTCCATGCTTGGCAAAAACCGCGAGCGGATGGTGGCCCAGCTTCAGAAGGCCGTTCCGGCTGACCGGCAGATGGAACTGCGGATTGAGTTGGTCGGGGTGCTGGACAATTTTCCGCTGTCCGACCTGCCGCAGGTGATTTCTGACCTGCGCAGTGTCTGTGGCGGGGTGTTTGTCCGCTCCCTGCTCAGCCATCTGGAGCGGATCGCTCCCCATGCCGGACGGGCTGATGCCGTCGGCATGGACCTGAATGACCTCAGCCGCCACGGGGTTTCCTCCGAGCAGAGGATCCGCGCCTTGCAGGACTTTGCCAATCTGGCCACCGTCTGCCGGGGCCGCCTGCCCCGCCTGCGCTACGCCTGGGGCCTGCGGGATGACGAGGATCTGCGGGAAGCGGCCAAACTGAAATACGCGCTGGTGTCCGGCTTTGCCGTTGACGGCGAAGGCCATGATGCCCGGGTGCCCTACCAGAAATCGGTGAAGGGTCTGGGATAAAGGACGGGGCCGGGATCCCTTCCCGGCCCCTCTGTCCGTTCAGGCCCGCGTCGGTTCCGGGCCGTGCCCCTTCGGCAGGTCCTGCAACTCCGCCATCAGATCGTGCAGTTCCTGCACATGGGTCTGATCGTGGTGGTGGATATCCTCCACCACCTCCAGCAGGGTCACCCGGCGGACTCCGTCCCGCAGACCGGTCCGGCACCGCTGATCCGGCGTTGCCTCCTCCAGCACCGAAACCAAAGCCTGCCGCCCGTCGCGGAACGCCTGAAGGGCCTGCATCGGATCCTGCGCCCGGTAGTTCCGCTCATCCGCCAGAACCTGTCCGTTGACCGAGGGCAGATCGGGCAGATCCTCCCGCAGGATCCGCTCCACGCGGGTGCGGTAGATCTCGTCCAGATCGCGCAGATGGCACAGATGTTCGCCCGCCGCCAGTCCGGACCCCGGCGGACGCTGACCACTCTGCCCAGTGGGAATTCGCGCGTAGAGGGCGGCAATTTCCTCCGGCATCCGCCGCAGGGCCTCCAGCAGGGCCGGAAAGGGAATCACCTCCGGCAGGGGCGTCCACACCGCGCCGTAGGTCAGCAGATCCCCCGGCACCCGCCCGCGCGGCCGCAGAATCTCATGGTGATGACGGCGCATCACATCCGCCACCATCGCCCCACAGAACTGCCGGGCGGTATGGCTGGCCACCACTTCAGGAAACCGGGACTGAAGATCGTGGACCACCGCCGCCACTGCCGGAACCCCGGCGCGGGACAGTGCCGCATATTCGGCATAACGCCCCGGTGCATCAATCAGGGCCTCCAGCTGCTGGCCCAGCGGCGTCGCCCGAAACTCATCAAAACGGGAATGCATCGTAAGCCCCTTCTCAATAACGTCACAAATTGTGATATTATGATTCGTGCTGTTATGAGAAGTCCTTTTTTGCCACAAAACAACGCGCCCCGCCGGAGTATCCTCCCCGCAGGGCGCGAAACAACAGTCTGGCATGGTCCGCAGCAGGCGGATCAGTCACCAAATCCGAACGGAGCCGGGGCCTCGTTGACAATCCGGCTGTACAGCGACCGGGTTTCCGCCCGCCCCTGCGGACCAAACACCGGATCACTGTTATCGCGGAAAGCGGCGTCAATCTCTTCCCAGTCTTCATCGGTCAGGGCCCGCATCGCCAGCGGCAACACGATCCCTTCCTCCTTCTGAAGATGCTTGGTCTGGAACCGCAGATATTCCGACGCCTGCGCCCGGAAGGTCTCCAGCCCCTGCGGGCCGGTGGCCCGGAAGGCCGCCAGCCCTTCCTTCAGGGATTTCAGCGATACCGGGCAGCGCTCGTGCTCTTCCTCCAGTTCCTCGATGATCGCCACCGCCCCGGCATCCCGGTTGCGCAGCAGCCGGAACAGGAACTGGTCTTCCTTCGGATGATGATACACATCGGTGAAGGTTTCGATGTAATCGAGAACATCATCCAGAAAAGCAAAATCCGGCGTATCGCCCGGCTTCAGGCCCCGCAGAATCTGATCCATCATATTGACGATGCGGAACAGATTGCGGTGCTCCTGTTTAATGATATGCAGCGATTCCCGCATGATCCCTGTCGTTCCCTCGGTAGCGGCCCCCAGCGGCAGGGCGGCCTCGCCGGTTATGCCGCTGCACCGCCAGTCTGTTCCGCCAGCCCGGCAAACCGGGCAGGACGTGATCTGGCAACGATGCAACCCTGCCACGGCTTTCTGTCAGGGATCACAATACCGCAAAATTAATAGTGTTTCAATTTTCAGATTTAAGCCTGAAAATATGTATCACGTTAAACCTTCCCCGCCAGGCAGCAAAAAAGCCCCGCAGCGGGGGCTTTTTTTAACCACGGATAGATGCCGGACTCACACCGGGGACAGTTTGACCAATGAACACCAGAAATCCTCAATCCCCTTCACCACATCAATAAAGCGGTCGAAATCAACCGGTTTGACGATGTAGCAATTGGCATGCAGATCGTAGGCCCGGGATACGTCGCTTTCCGCCTGCGAGGTTGTCAGAACAATCACCGGAATCCGCCGCAACGCCGGGTCTTCCTTGATCTCCGCCAGCACTTCCCGCCCATCCTTCCGGGGTAGGTTCAGATCCAGCAGAATCAGGTCAGGCCGCGGTGCCGACTCATGGCGCCCCTGACGGCGCAGAAAAGCCATCGCCTCAATACCATCAGACGCCACATGCAAATGGGTCGGGATCGTTCCCTCCTTGAAAGCCTCGGCCGCCAGCCGGGCATCTCCCGGATTATCCTCGACCAGCAGGATTTCAATGATCCTGTCGTGCTTCACGGTTGTCCCTCTCTTCCTGCCCACCGGACTGTGGCATTCCCGGCAGGGCACACAGGACCCTGCTGGCTGAGAACACCCGAATTCGTTACCCCTGACCCTGCCCTGCTTCCCGCATCAGAACTCAGTACGGTCCAGGTGACAGTAAGCCTTTTCCATCACAGCACAAACAGATTTAGTCAGCCCGGCCCGGATCCGGCGGCCCCCCGGCCCAGATCGTGCAGCAACCCTTCCAGACGGGCGACCAGAGACATACAGCGCCGCTGCAAGACTTCGGGGGAACTGGCCCCGGACACCTGTTCATTTCCCGCCGCCTCCAGAGTCCGCAGGCACTCCACCAGATCGGCCAGCCCGAACAGCATGGCATTTCCCTTCATGGTGTGTGCCGCCCGGCGCACCCCGGCACCATCCCCGGCAGAGACCGCCCGTCGCAGGGCGGAAAGATCATCGGCAACCCCGTTCAGAAACACCGGGATCAGCGCCGCCAGTTCCGGCTCCACCGCCAGTGCCGCCGGAGACGTCTCCGAGGCCGGCTCCGGGGGCTGCATCTCAAGGTCTGACAACGACCGGCTGCTGTCCTTTGACTGACAGTACGTGCGCAGCAGGGTCAGCAGCACATCCTTGCGCAGGGGCTTGACCACATAATCGTTGCAGCCCAGCGCCAGCGCCCGTTCCCGGTCTTCCCGCAGGGCGGTTGCCGACAGGGCCAGAATCGGCGTTGCCGGTCCCCCGGTGGCCGCTTCCTGCCGCCGGATCGCTTCCATCGCCGAAAACCCATCCATCACCGGCATCTGGATATCCATGAAGATCAGGGAAAACCCGGGTTCCTTCCGGACCTTCTCCAACGCCTCGAGGCCATTGTTGGCGGTCGTGACTGCCAGACCGAAGCGTTCCAGCATATCCCCCAGCACCATCCGGTTGAGGTCGGAGTCATCGACAATCAGAATCCGCCCTTCGAAGGGGCGGGCCGGATCCAGTGGCAGCACCTGCCCGCGCGGGGCCTCAATCGGCAGGATCGGGACCGAAAAATGGAATGTCGATCCGACATGCCGCTGGCTGGTCAGAGAGATACTGCCCCCCATCGCCTCCACCAGACGCTTGCTGATGGCCAGCCCCAGACCGGTGCCACCATGGCGGCGGGTGCTGCTGAGGTCCCCCTGAACAAACGGCTGGAACAGCTGCGCCTTCTGGGTTTCCGTAATCCCGATGCCGGTATCGGAGATTGAGAACTCCAGCATCTGGCGGCCATCCGGCCCCGGTTCCCCCCGGGCGGTCACCTTGACCTCCACGTGGCCATTGTCCGTGAACTTCACCGCATTGCCGATCAGGTTGGCCAACACCTGCCGCAGGTGCCGGGAATCCCCTTTCCACCACCGCGACAGACCCGGGGCGACACTGCCGCGCAGGGCCAGCCCTTTGGCTTCGGCCCGGGCCCGGAAAATATCCATCACCGCCCCGGCCAGCTTCCGCAGGTCAAAGGCAACCACCTCGATTTCCAGATGGTTGGCCTCGATCTTTGAAAAATCGAGAATATCATTCAGCAGGTCCGACAGATGTTCCCCGGCCTGAACCAGCGCCCGGACGTAATCCTGCTGGCGGGCGTTCAGCTCCGTCCCCCGTAACAGGTCAATCAGGCCGATAATCCCGCTCATCGGGGTGCGGATTTCATGGCTCATCATCGCCAGAAAGTCGGCCTTGGCCTGCCCGCTTTCCTCCGCCCGCTCCCGCGCCTGCTGAAGCCCCTGTTCCCGCTGATGGCTTGCCGTCACATCCCGCCCGGCAATCACCACATGGTCACTGCCGGACAACCGGCGGGCCACCACTGAAACGGTCCGCCAGTCCCCCGACACCGTCGCACCGCGGACGGAGCAGCGGGCCTCCTCTCCCTGCCCGGACAGCAGGGGATCCAGCACCGCCAGAAGGGTATCCTGATCGTCAACATGGACGAATTCCGGCAGCAGACGGCCGGTCAGCGCACCATCGGCATAGCCCAGAGACCGGGACACCCCCTGCCCCTGATAGACAATCCGGCAGCGGGGATCGACCACCACCACCATATCGCCCAGCGCATCAAGAATCCGGTCCGCCGAAACCGCGGGACTGACTGCCACCGTGTGCATACTCCTGCTGTCGTCCTGTTATCGGGGGCCCTCAGGCCTCCACCCGCACCGGGGTGGCCAGACACACCTGATCCCGCCCCCGGTTTTTGGCGGCAAACAAGGCAGAATCCGCCGCCCGCAGACAATCCCGGACCGTACCGGACCCATCGGCGAAATCGGCAATCCCGGCGCTGACGGTCGCCTGAAACACCCCGTCGCGGCAGGGCTGCTCAAGGCTGCGGAAGGCCCCGGCGATATCGGTAATCACCTGACGGGCCTGCGCCTTCGACGCCCCCGGCAGGATAATCGCGAAGGTTTCCCCACCCAGACGGCCGATGATATCGGTTTTGCGCATCCGCTGCCGCAACAGCCGCGAAAAACCCTGTAGAACGGCATCGCCGGTCTGGTGCCCCCACAGTTCGTTGATTTCCCGCAGGCCATCAATATCCAGCAGGGCGACGGTCAGGTCGGCACGGCTGCGCCGGGCCAGTGACAGTTCCCGCTCCAGCTGATTGATGAAGGCACCATGGGTCAGCAGGTTGCACAGGGAATCCCGGGTGATCAGGGCCTGCATCTCCCGGGCCCGCTGCACCCGGTGCCAGACCGACAGCACCAGCGCATCGGGATCAAACGGCAGGCTGAGGGCCAGATCGGCCCCGGCGACACTGTCTTCCTGCCCATCTCCGTCGCCACCCCCGAGGATCAGGACCGGCAGACTGGTATGAGCCGGATGCTGACGCAGCGCCCCCAGAATATCGGCGGCCGACAGGCCATCCCAGCGGCGCAGCAGGATCAGCAGATCAGGGCGCGTTTCCGCCAGAATCCCCAACAGATCATCAGGCTCTTCCGGCAGGGCACAGGTCATCCCGGCGGCCTGCAACGCATGGGCACACAGAGCCCGGTCCATGCCGCCGTTCCCGGCGATGACCACTGTCGGAGGACGTGGGTCAGGCATGTGGTGAATCCGGTCGAGCAGGTCAACCACCACCGCCGCGTTGACCGGCTTGCCGACAAAGGCGGCAGCCCCGGCGGCCCGGGCGGCGATCCGGCGGTCCAGACTGTCATCATGGTCCATCACCGCCACCGGCACATCGGCCGCCAGTCCGGCGGTCAGACTCGGCGGCAGCAGACCGTCTTCCCCGCAGACCGCGCGGTCCACGATCACCAGCGTGGTCATCCCCGACAGCGAGGACGGCAGCGCCGCCAGATCCCGCCGTACGGTCAGCGCCAGACCATAGGGGGCCAGATCTCTTTGCAGGTGGCCGATGACGACATCATCCTGCGAGACCAGAATGATCTCGGTCCCCAGCCGCAGCGACTGCCGCAGCGGTATCCCCGGCGGCGCAAATCCCGGTGCCACATCCCCGGCCATCAGAATCGCCTCGGCCTGCTCATCGACCGGCTGCAACAGGGAACTGTCTTCCGGCTTCAGGGTGGCAAGGCGCTTCAGCACCGCCCCGGTCAGCAGCCGCAGCTGGGCCAGATCCGCCGCACCGGGGGCCGCTTCCGCCTCGGCCAGTGCCACCAGCGCCACATCCAGCGACAGGGCAACCCGCCCCATCTCCGGGAAGCCCATGCTGCCGCCGGACCCGGCCAGCTGGTGGGCATCCCGACGGAACAGGGCAAACGCCTCCCCCGCCCGGAAATCGGTGTCCAACGCCGCAGACAACGCCTGTAACGCCGCCGTCAGGCTGGCCTGTCGGTCCGGCAGGGAATCACAGTAGCGGGTCAGCAGCCCCCGCAGCTTTTCATTCAGCATCGGTCCCCCCTTGCGTTTCCCGCCACTCAGCCCACAGAGCCCGGACCTGATCCGCCAGCGTCATCGGGTCAAACGGCTTGCTGATAACCCCGATCGCCCCCATGTCCCGATAGCGGCTGACCTCATGCGACTGAACCTTCGCCGTCATGAACGCGACCGGCATCGCCGCTCCGCCCGGCAGGGTCCGCAGCGAGGCCATGGTGGTCGGGCCGTCCATCCCCGGCATCATCACATCCAGCAGCACCATCTGCGGGCAGAACTCCGGGAAGATCTTCAGCGCCTCCATCCCGGAGGAGCAGACCTTGACGGCCAGCCCCCCCAGATCGACCAGAGCCATCAGGGCGATTTCCTGAATATCGCTGTCGTCCTCGACATACAGGACCCGTTCCAGAGGCGCCGTCATACCGTATCACTCCTGTTTTCACCGGTGTCCGCCGCACCCTCTGCGGCGGTTCTGTCCCGGCGACCACGGACCAGCGTCCGCACAATGTCCACAAGCTCTTCGTTACTGACCCGGCTTTTGACCAAAGCCGCCGCAATCATTTCATCCGTCGGCGGCGACCCCGGCAGCCCGGACAGGATCACCACCGCCGGATGGGCCGGATGGGCCCGGATATCGGGGAACAGTTCCTCGCCCCGGCCATCGGGAAGCTGGAGGTCGAGCAGCACCAGATCAAGGTCCCCGCCCTGCGCCAGAATCCGCCGGGCATCCTGCACCGTCGAGGCCCCGGTCAGATCCACCTGCGCCGACAGCACCGCCTTCAGGGTCTGGCGCAGATCGGTGTCATCCTCCACATACAGGGCTTTGGCGCGGCTGCCGCCGGGAACCGCCCGGCGCACACTGGCCATCAGCAGATCCGGATCAATCGGCTTGCGGACCCAGTCATGGATCCCCAAAGCCTCGCCCCGCACCCGGCGGTCATCGGCAATCGCCGAGACCACCACCACCGGCACCTGCCCCAGACTGCCCTGACGGCGCATTTCATCCACCAGCGTCAGGCCGTCGCCATCCGGCAACATCAGATCCAGCGTAATCCCGTCGAAGCGACCCTGTTTGAGCATATCGCGGGCCGCCGTCACCGATGCCGCCACAGAGACCTGATACCCGTCCTGCTGGAGATAATCGGTCAGCAGATCGGCAATCACCGGATCATCCTCCACCACCAGCAGCGTACACGGCGAGGAAGCCTCAGACGCCCCGGCAGCACCGGCAGGGTCGGTCACACCATCCTCCGTCCCGCTGTTACGGGCCGGTTCCAGCATCGGCAGACTGAGGACAAAGGTGGTGCCCTGCCCGGCGGCGGTCTCGAAGGTGATCATCCCGTGATGATGATCAACGATGGCCTTGGCGATCGACAGCCCCAGACCGGTGCCGCCCTTGGCCCGGGTATCGGTGGCATCCGCCTGTGAGAACTTCTGGAAGATATGCGGCCGGAACTCTTCCGGAATCCCCGGCCCCTGATCGCTGACCAGCACCTCCGCCCGGCCATTCCGCCGGTGCAGGGAAACCGTAACCGTCCCGCCTTCCGGCGAAAACTTGATGGCATTGGACAGCAGATTGATCGACACCTGCACCAGACGGTCGGCGTCGCCCTGCACCATCACCGGCTCAGCACCGTTTTCGTCCGGTGCCGCCAGATCAACCCGCACCCCGTACTGAACGGCAAAGGCGTTGATCTCCGTCACCGCCCGGCGCAGCAGAACCCCCAGATCGAGCGGACGCATGTCATAGACCATCCGGCCGGACTCAATCTTCTGCATATCCAGAATATCGTTGACCAGCGTGATCAGCCGTTCGCTGTTGGAATAGGCGATGCTGACCAGACTGCGGGCCTTCTGCGGCAGTTCGCCCACCGCCCCGCCATTGATCAGGCCCAGCGCCCCACGGATTGAGGTCAGCGGGGTCCGCAGTTCGTGGCTGACGGTGGAGACGAACTCATCCTTCAGGCGGTCAATACGCTTGCGTTCGGAAATATCGCGGCAGACGCCGATGAACAGGCGCTTGCCGCCGAACCAGACCTCACTGACCCCCAGCTCCAGCGGAAATTCCTGCCCGGACTTGCGGCAGGCGAGGATTTCCCGCCCGTTGCCGAGTACGCCCTGTTCACCGGAATGGCTGTACAGCGCCATGAAATCCTGATGCGGCAGGGCGGCATCCCCGGCAAACAGCATCGAAACATTGCGGCCGATCATCTCCCGGGCGGAGTACTCGAACATCTGCTCCGTTGCCGGGTTGACTGACTCAATGATGCCGTATTCATCAACCGTCAGAATGCCATCAATAACGGTATTGACGATGCTGCGGAACCGCGCCTCGCTTTCCAGCAGGGCCTGACGGGCCTGACGGCGCTCCGTTACATCCAGCGCTGCCCCCCGGAACCCGGTCAGGCGGTCACTGCCATCCACCACCGGCACCCCGGACAGCCGCAGGATCACCCGGCCACCGTTGGCACGGCGGGTTTCCACCTCGTAATGGAACGGACTGTAACGCCGCAGGGCCGCCGCCACCCGGGGGCGGTCGGCCTCGCCGATCAGGTCCGCCAGCGCCCGGCCCATCAGCTCCGACGCCGCCACCCCCAGCGCGGTGCGGGCGCGGTCGGTGACGAACACCAGCATACCGCTGCCATCGGTCTCCCAGATGAATTCACCGGAGGCTTCGGCCACATCGCGGAAGCGCTGCTCGCTGCGGCGCAGGGCCTCCTCCGACAGCAGGCGCTGGGTCACATTGCGGGCAATGGCGAAGACCCGGCTGTTTTCCGCCACCGCCACCATCGACAGATACACCTGCCCGTTGGCACGGTCGCGGAAACACAGGGTAAATTCCTCCACCCGTCCACCGACCGACAGCCGCAGCAGAATATCGGCCAGCCGGTTGCGGTCCTCGCTGTGGACGAAGTCCAGCACCGACTGCCCGATGATCTCCGTCCGTGGCAGGCCAAGGGTGGTTTCCCACGCCGGATTGACCGACAGAAACCGCCCGTCGGCCTCCAGAACACAGACCGGATCCGGTGACAGCGTGAACAGCCGGTCCCGGTCGCGAATCACCCGTGACACCGGGGCCCAGACCAGAAACAGCACGATCAGGGTTCCGGCCAGCAGGAACAGCTGGCGGGACAGCGAGGCATGCCACTGGCTGTTGGCCTTGTCCCAGGTGCGCATCATCACCACCCGCACCGGCATCCCTGAAACCGCGGCCACGGCGGTCAGGGTGTCGTCAGCATCAAACACCCCGTAGGGGGACGCCGCAGCGGCAACCCGGGCGGCGACATCGCCAAACATCCGGGTCTCGTCCAGCCGCTTTCCGGTCAGGGAGGTCTCATCCCCCGGCACATAGGCGGCGACAATCACATTGTCCGCCGTCACCAGTGCCAGCGCCGCATCCTCATGCCGGCGCGATTCCCGCAGCAGCCGCTGGAGGAAGCCGATATCCATCACCCCCAGCGCCACACCGGAGAAGCGGCCGTCGGCATTGACCACCTCGCGGCTCATGCTGAGGAACCATGTTCCGCTGGTGCGGCCGATCACCGGCGACCCAAGGAAGGTATCGCGGCCATTGCCATGATCGGTGCGGGAGAAATGCACGAAGTAATCCCGGTCGGCAACGTTGACCGGCGGGGCCGGAAAGCCGGTGGAATCATAGACTGAGTTCCCGGCCTGATCGAAGACCACCAGACTGCGGATCTGGCCGGTGAACTGGCTCAGGGCCTCGATTGTCGACTGTGCTTCCGGGTCAATACCGTTATTGCGGCGCAGATTTTCCTGCCGCCGGGCAACGACGGCCACCAGCGTGTTTTCCACCACCTGAAAAGCCGACAGGAAGGTTCCGGTCAGCGCATCCGCCCGGGCGGCCAGCTCCACCCGTGCCGACTGGCGGATGTTCTGACGGTTCTGCCACTCGAACCATGACGTCCACGCCGCCAGAACCAGCAGCGCAATGGCAAAAATCGACAATACAGACCTGTAATCACGCACCGGACCGGCCCCCGTTACACTCCGTGATCACCATAATCTGATCAGAGGTTGGCCGTACAGTTTTCTTCCGCGCTTAAATCATTTCTGAAGTAAGACGGTCAGCGGTGCCGGGACGCCAGCAGGGCATCCAGCGACAGCGGCCCGCCGCCACGGGCGACGATCAGCAGCAGCGCCGCCAGCCACGTCAGATGGTCCGGCCACAGACCCGGATAGACAAAAATCTGGATCACCAGCGTCATTGCGGCCAGTGCCAGAGCGGCATAGCGGCTGCCAAGCCCGAGCACCAGCAGGACCGGGAACAGATGCTCCGCCCCCGCCGCCAGCCATGCCGCCAGTTCCGGCGGCAACAGCGGCAGGCGGTATTCCTCGGCGAACAGAAAGACCGTGGCATCGGTCACGGTCCAGCCATCCACCTTGGTCTGGCCGGACCGCCAGAACACCCCGGCCATACCCAGACGGGCCAGTAAAACAAGCAGTCCCTCAGGCAGACGGGACAGGATGCGGTCAGACGTGCGGATAGAAACGGCCATTGTCATTCTGCTCCGGTTTCAGGGACAGGGCTGCGGAACCATCCCTGACTCAGGGCCAGCCCCAGCAGTGCCCCGGCATCAAAGGTGGGGTGTTCTACCATCGCTGCGGCAATCGCCGCCGCCAACCCCTGATCCAGCGCGGCAAGAAAGCCGGATCCTCCGGCAGGCAGGGCGTAAAGTTCAACCATCGCATGCGGGCGGACGATCAGGATCTCCTGTCGGCCTCTTGCAAACGTCAGTCTGTCCAGACCGTTTTCGGTCTGATGCGCCTGCCACAGATCAAGCACCGGCCAGTCCGAGACCAGCAGATGCGCGGTCGGGTGCAGGCACAGGGTCACGTCATCCGCCTGCTCCGGCGGCAGCGCCGCCAGATCCGCCGCCGTCAGCGGGGTGGCCTCCGGCCCGTGCAGGGCCAGATGACGCCGCCATTCCAGCCGCGCAAGGTCGGGCAGATAGGGCAGATCAGCCGCCGGGGCATACTGCTCCAGAAAGGCGGGATAGCCGCCCCCCCAGTGCAGCAGGGTTGCCGCCCGTGGCGGCTCCTGTCGCAGAAAATCCTTCGCCGCCCGGAGAAAAAAGTCATCGCCGACCACCTGCCGGGTCACCGGAAACAGATCCCCCAAGGCATCACCGAGGGTCAGGCGCACCGTATTGCGGTGGACCCACAGCCCCGGCCCCTCAATCAGGCCGACAAAATCAACCTCCTCAGTCTGCCCCAGCGCCCAGCGGGCAAAACGCTGTTGCAGCGCCGCCAGTCCGGCCACAGTGTTATCGGTCATCGGTCCCCTCCTGCTGCCAGACAGACGACAGCAGGTGATTGGCCTGCACCGCTTCCTCCTGCCAGCGCGACAGGGATGGCACATCGGTATCCCATTCAATCAGGGTTGGCGGAGGGGGGAGTCCCCGGTCCCGCATCCATCGCAGTGTCAGGGCAAACAGATCCCAGACATCCGGGCTGACCGGACTGCCATGGTCGTCAAGGCGGATCATCTGCCCTTCGACCACGCGCACCGCATGACCGGCCAGATGGATTTCCTCCACCGCCTGCATGGGAAAATCCCGCAGATAGGCCACCGGATCAGCCCCCAGATTGCCGCAGCTGACCGCAACGTTGTTCACATCCAGCAGCAGACCGCAGCCGGTACGGCGGACCAGATCGGCCAGCAGATCTGTCTCGGTCATCTCCGCCCCGGTCCAGCGCAGATAGACGGAAGGGTTTTCAATCAGGATCCGGCGCTTCAGCGCCGCCTGCACCCTGTCAATGTTATCGGCAAACACATCCCGCGCCGTCGCCGTCAACGGCACCGGCAGCAGATCATTCAGATACAGGCCATCCACCTGACTCCACGCCAGATGATCGGACACCATCTGCGGCTGATAACGGTCAACCAAGGCTTTCAGCCGGGTCAGATGGGCGGGATCCACCCCCTCCGCCGAGCCAAGGGACAAGCCCACCGCATGCAGCGACAGCGGCCAATGCTCCCGGATCGCCGTCAGCCAACGGTGCGGCGGCCCCCCTGCTCCCATATAGTTTTCAGGATGAGCCTCGAACCAGCCGACACTCAAACCCTGCGGCCCGGCCCGCAGAATATCGGCATAATGCTGCGGCTTCAGGCCAATACCAGCCCGGCGCGGCAGCCCGGGGGCCGCGTCAGCGGAAATCATCGGTCAGTCTTCCCTTGGCGGTCGGCCAGCCGGTCCGGCGAAGGCATCCCCCCTCCGCCAGCCGGAAGTCCTGTGGATCGGAACCGCTTATTTCTTCGGTTCGAGGCTGCCGCCGGAAATCTTGGTGCAGGTGCCCTTGGGGACGGCAACAAACGCATCCCCCTGACGATCCACCTTCGAGGTCCCGGCGCAGGACGAGGTGGCGGTGGCGCAGTCGTTCTTTCCGGCGGCAGAAATGCCGAAGCACTTTTCCATCTCTCCGGCAGCGGAGGCCGGGGCAGACAGGGCAGCGGAGCCAAGGGCGGCAGACAGGGCAACAGCAGCCAGAGACAGCGGACGCAGCGTGGTGACGGTCATGGGAATAACTCCTGCGGTTTCCTGACAGACAATCATGATCAGGATCATTTTCAAAAAAGGAGAGTGACGAGAGACACTCCCAAATCAAAAACCGGATCTGTTCTGCTCCCCCAGAGAAAAATCATTTCCTGTTTTCTGAGAGAGATCAATCCCCGGCTCTGAAATGACCGTACCAACCAACGGAGATTTTGAGAACTCACAGCCGCGTGAGGCCCATCCTCCTCACGCATCTGTTATCCCGGTCACGGTAATCGGCCCCAACCGCCAGAGCCACAGGCGGGTTCAGCCGCTGTCTCCGTCAAGGTCAGGAAACCGGGCCACCAGTCCCTGCCGGGTGCGCGCCATCACCAGCCACAGCCCTTTGGCATGGGAAGCCAGCCGGGCCGGATCCTCCTCCACCAACAGCTGCCGCGCCTGTGCCGCCAGCATGGTGCAACCCAGCCGGTCCGAGGTCCGGGCCAGCTCCATCGCCGGGGTCATCACAAACCCGCCGTCCTCGCCGGTCAGACAGTCTCCGATCACCTGAAGAAGGCGGTCGGCATCGTTCAGGAACAGCCGCATCAGGTCGGTCACCCCTTCCGGCCCCAGCGCCATGGTCAACACATCCAGCGCCGCTTCATCAAAAATGGCCAGATCGGCCCCGGCCACCGGCAGGGCCACCCGCACCGTAAACCGCGCCCCGGCCCCCGGTGTGCTGTCAACCCCGATGGTGCCCCCCATCGCCGCGATGATCTTCTGGCTGATCGCCAGCCCCAGCCCGGTACCGCCAAAGCGGCGGGAAATGGTGCTGTTGGCCTGAATGAAATGCTGGAACAGGTGGGCCTGATCCTCCGGGGCGATACCGATCCCGGTGTCAACCACCGCCAGATCGACCGAGGCGGACAACCCATCCTCGGCGGTCTGGCAGGTCATCTCCACCCGCACCTCCCCACGCTCGGTAAACTTGACGGCATTGGACAGCAGGTTGAGCAACACCTGCCGGAGGCGCCCTTCATCACCGGTCACCTGCACCGCCACATCGCCGCGCAGCAGCGTGGTCAGGACAATGCCTTTGTCCCGCGCCGTGGTTTCCATCAGCGCCGCCGTTTCCTCGACCATTCCGGCGATATGGAACGGCCGGTCCTCCAGAGTCACGCGCCCTGACTCCAGCTTGGAAAAATCGAGGATATCGTTCAGCACTTTCAGCAGGCTTTCCCCCGACGACAGAATGATGCGGGCGAAATCCTTCTGCCCCTCGTCGTCCAGACTGTCGCTGAGGATCTGCGCCATACCGATGATGCCGTTCAGCGGGGTGCGGATTTCATGGCTCATCACCGCCAGAAATTCCGACTTGGCGCGGGCGGCCTGCTCGGCGTCACGCTTGGCCTGCCGCAGGGCCTCCTGATAATCGTGGCGGGAGGTGACATCGCGCACCGTCGCCACGTACTGAACCGTGTCGGCATACTCAAGACGGTTGATCGAGAGATCCATCGGAAACAGACGCCCGTCCGCATGGCGGCCCCGCACCTCCATCGCCCCCCTGCCAATCAGGCAGGCCGTCGCCGCCGCACCGTCCGCCGGGGGTCCCCACAGCGGTTTCAGATCGGCGGCGGTGGCGGTGTCAAACAGCAGGGGAAAAGGTTTTCCGGTCAGGTTCTCCGCCGTCATGCCGAACACCGCTTCCGCCGACGGGCTGACGGAGCGGATCAGCCCCCAGCCATCAACCGCGATCACCCCTTCCGGGATCCCTTCCAGCAGCGCCCGGTAATGCGCCTCCGAGGCGGCGAGATCCCGCGTTCTCTGGGTCACCTGCCGTTCCAGCTCCGCATTGGTATCGGCCAGAATCCGCTGGCTGTCGTGCAGGCTGGAAATCCCTTCATAGGCCCGCAGGGCTGCCACCGTCACCGTCAGCAGCTTCTGGGCGGTCAGCTCGGTTTTGCTTTTATAGTCGTTGATGTCATAGCGCAGGATCACATCCCGCTCCGGTGCCTGCCCCGGCTGACCGGTGCGCAGCACGATCCGCAGCGCTTCCAGCCCCATCGCGCCGCGCACCTCCGACACCAGCGCCAGACCGGCATCGTCGGTTTCCATCACCACATCCAGCAGCATCACCGCCGTATCCGGGTGCTCTGCCAGCCGTTCCCTCGCCTGTCGGGCGGAGAATGCCGATATGATTTTCAATGGACGGTTGCGGAAAACAAAACCATCCAGCACAATCCGGGTCACATGATGGATCTCGGCATCGTCGTCCACCACCAGCACTTTCCACGCCACCCCGGTTTCCTGCTCCGCCGCCGTTTCGGCCTCGGGCTGATATACCAGAACGTCGTCATCTGCCGGTCTCATGTCAGAACCCACTCACCGTTGCCAGAACCCTGCGGCCGATCCTGCCATGGGGCCGGAGGCTTGGCAAACGGTGGCGCTGCCTGCCCCGGTGCATCAGGGAACTGTCATAAATCCTTTTTCCGCTTTCTCCTTCGCTGTTGCAAAAATCCATATTAGTATTATGGCTTAGGAAAAGACGGTATCGGGGAACCGTCCACACCGCTGCCCGGCCCGCTGCCGGACGCTTTAGGGGAGTAAACCATGCAGAGTATCGAAAACCGGACCTATGCCGAGATCTCGATCGGAGACAAGGCCTCGCTGGTGCGGACCCTGACCAAGGAAGATACCGAGATGTTCGCCGCCCTGTCGGCGGACTACAACCCGACCCATCTGGACGAGGAATGGGCCACCCGCCTGCTGAAGTCCCAGAAGATCAGCGGCCATGGCATGTGGGGCGGTTCCCTGTTCTCCGCCCTGCTCGGCAACGAACTGCCCGGCCCCGGCAGCGTCTACAAGACCCAGAGCTTCACCTTCCACCGTCCGGTGGAACTGGGTGATACCCTGACCCTGACCATTACCGTCACCGCCAAGGAAGACGCCACCAACAGCATCACGCTGGCCTGTCTGGCCATCAACCAGCATGGCGAAACCGTGATTGACGGTCAGGCGGTGGTCGAGGCCCCGACTGAGAAGGTCCGCATCGCCGGGGCCTTCGTCCCGGAAGCCAAGGTGCGCCGCCGGTCGCATGTGTACGAAGACATCATCACGCAGGTGAAGTCGATGCCGCCGGTGTCGGTGGCGGTCTGCCATCCCTGCGACGAAATCTCGCTGACCGGGGCGCTGGATGCCTATCAGAACGGCATCATCACCCCGGTTCTGGTCGGGCCGGAAGACAAGATCCGCGAAACCGCCGAGCAGTTCGGGCAGGACCTGACCGGCCTGCGCATCATCAACACTGAACACTCCCATGGCTCCGCCGAAGTCTCGGTGGCCCTGTGCCGCACCGGGGAGTGCGAAGCCCTGATGAAGGGCAGCCTGCACACCGACGAAATGATGCACGAGGTCGCCAAGCGTGACACCGGCCTGCGTACCGGGCGGCGGATCAGCCATGTCTACATCATGGATACCCCGACCTACCCCAAGCCGCTGTTCATCACCGATGCCGCCATCAACATCTATCCGACGCTGGAAGACAAGGTCGACATCTGCCAGAACGCCATTGATCTGGTGCAGGTAATGGGCGTTGCCACCCCGCTGGTGGCGATCCTGTCGGCGGTGGAAACGGTCTACCCGAAGATCACCTCCACCATCGAGGCCGCCGCCCTGTGCAAGATGGCCGACCGTGGCCAGATCAAGGGCGCGATCCTTGACGGTCCGCTGGCCTTCGACAATGCCATTTCTCCGGAAGCGGCGCGGATCAAGAAGATCACCAGCCCGGTGGCGGGCAATGCCGACATCCTGCTGGTGCCGGATCTGGAAGCCGGGAACATGCTGGCCAAGCAGCTGTGCTATCTGGCCGAAGCCGAAGCCGCCGGGATCGTCCTCGGGGCCCGGGTGCCGATCATCCTGACCAGCCGCGCCGATACCGTGAAGGCCCGCCTTGCCTCCTGCGCCGTCGCCGCGCTGTATGCGCAGGCCCGCCGCACCGGCAAGAAGAAGCTGATGACCGGCGGAGGGGCGGAATAACCCATGTCTGACGGACTTCTTGTCATCAATGCCGGATCGTCGTCGATCAAGTTTTCGGTCTATGTCACCGACAACGGCGACCTGCGCCTGACCTGTAACGGCCAGTTGGAAGGGTTGGGGGTGGGCATCACCCCCCACTTCTTCGCCAAGGATGCCGACGGCACCGTGGCGGCCGATGACCTGTGGCCGCCGGTGGAGGTCGGCAAACAGTCGGCCCTGCTCGGGCGGCTGATTGACTGGATTGAGGATCATCTGGGCGATGCCACCCTGCGCGCCGCCGGGCACCGGGTGGTGCATGGCGGATCGGGCTATTCCGCGCCGGTGCTGGTAAACAAAAGCGTGCTGGATGACCTGCGGGCGCTGACCTCGCTGGCCCCGTTGCACCAGCCGCACAATCTGGCCCCGATCGCCGCCCTGTCGGAACTCCACCCCGACCTGCCGCAGGTGGTGTGCTTTGACACCGCCTTCCATGCCCACAAGCGGCTGGAAGCGGAGATGTTCGGCCTGCCGCGCAAATATTACGACGCCGGTATCAAGCGCTATGGCTTCCACGGCCTGTCGTATGAATACATCGCCCACCGTCTGGAAGACCTTGATCCGCAGGCGGCCAGGGGCCGGGTGATCGTTGCCCATCTGGGCAGCGGTGTCAGCATGTGCGCCATCAAAGACGGCCGGTCGGTGGATACCTCCATCGGCTTCACCGCCGTTGACGGCCTGATGATGGGCACCCGCTGCGGATCCCTCGACGTCGGCGTGGTGCTGCACCTGATGCAGCAGGACGGTCTGGACGCCAAGGCACTGGAAAAGCTGTTTTATAAGGAATCCGGCCTGCTCGGCGTCTCCGGCGGCCTGTCTAACGACATGCGGGTGCTGATGGACAGCGACGCACCGGAAGCGAAACAGGCGGTCGATCTGTTCATCTACCGCGTCGCCAAGGAAGTCGGGGCGCTGGCCACCGCCATCGGCGGCATCGATGCGCTGGTGTTCACCGCCGGGATCGGCGAACACTCCGCTGCGGTGCGGCAGCGGGTCTGCGACCTGCTGGGCTGGACCGGGGTACGGCTGGATGCCGCCGCCAACGACGGCCATGCGATGAAGGTCAGCGCGCCGGACAGTGCCTACGGGGTGTGGGCCATCCCCACCAACGAGGAACTGATGATCGCCCGCCACACCCGGAAACTGGTGCTGGGGTAAGACCGCCCATCCTGCCTTCCGCGCTGGCACATCGCCGGGTACGGAAGGCAGGATGGCTCTTTCTGCATCTCAGAGCAGACGATCAGGGGGTACCGGCCGTTCCTGACCAAGGGTTGAGATTTGCCGGAATGACGGATACATCCGTTTTCCAGTGCCCGGCGACGCGGTAAAACAGGGTCCCTCTCCCTGTTCTCGGTCTGCCGATGCCATGCCTTTCCCGTCTCCCCATCCCGGCTTTCAGATCCGCCCGGCAATCCCGGCAGACAGCCCTGCCTGCCTGTCCCTGACCTTCCGGGCCCTGGCCTCCCTGCTGGAAGCCGCCTGCCTGCCGGTACAGGAGCGCCCCTTCCCCTGCGCCGCCGCCGTCGTGGAGCAGACCGCCACCGGGCGGATCGTCGGCCTGATCCTGCTGGGGCCACCGCTGAATCAGGGACCGGGCCTTCAGGTGCATTCCCTGATGGTCAGTGCCCCGTTCCGCCGTCAGGGCCTTGGCCGGGCCCTGCTGGATGCCACCCTGACCCTGCCGCCGATGCAGCCCGGCTGGCCGCTGCGGACGGAGTGGTCAGACCGCCTTCCGGCGCGGGACGCCTTCGCCGCCACCCTGACCGCTGCCGGATGGACGCCGCCCCGCGCCGTCCTGCTGCGCATTCAGGGGCCGGTCCGCCACACCCCCCTGATGATCCCCCGGCGGGAAGCGATGCTGGCCCGGGCCGCCCGCAACGGCGTGACCCTGACCCCGTGGACGGAGCTGACAGCGCAGGACAGAGCCGATCTGGCAACCGCCTGCGACGGCTGGGACGCTGCGGGGATCCTGCCCGGCTGGGCTGATCCGCGCCCGGCACTGACGGTTGCCCCGTCCCCTTACGCCCTGTTGCTGCGCACCGGGCCGGAGGCCGGGGGCATCGGCGGCTGGATCACCTGTATCCATCACACCAGCCCGCAGCGCTGGCTGTTCCCGCTGGGGTGGGTCCGGCCCGACCTGACCAACCGGGGGATCCTGATGCTGACACTGGCGGATGTCACCCTGCGCCTGCACCGGGATCATGGGCCGGACGCCATTGCCGCCTTTGAGACATCCTATGACACCCCGGACATGTGGTCCCTGCTGGAACGGCACTTTGTCCCCCATTCCCACCTGAACGGAATGACCGTCGACCGCCTGATGAGCAGTCGGCACCCGGTGCCCTGAGGCAAAGGCCGGCAAAAGAAACCGGGCCGGTCAGGTTTCCCCTGACAGGCCCGGTGCAGTCCCCATCCGGAGCAGAACGCCCTTAACGCTTCTTCGGCGGGCGGGCGGGACCATACTCAAGAAAGGCGCAGAACAGGGTGCCGCCGCTGGCCAGATCCAGCAGAGTATCGGGCAGCTCGCCCTCATCCAGACGGCGCGGCAGCACGATCGCCACTTCCCCGGCCTGCTCTTCCACCACACGATAGGTCACGCCCGGCAGCGGATCGGTGCCAAACACCTGCACCACCGCTGCACGGGGGTCACTCAGCAGCAGCGCCCGGAACGGGGCATCGCTGTCCGCTCGGTCCAGCAGGGTCTGCACGGCAGCGGCGCGGGCCTTGGCGATCGGATCAACAGTCTCGGTCATCATCAGTCTCCATCAGTGAGGGAAGGCCCTCGGAAATTCTTGCAGAGAAGCAACCGGGCCGGTGTGTCGTGACCGGCCCGGTCCCCATCAGCGCCGATTACTCACCCTTGCGGGCCGGGCGGCCGTTCCGGTATTCGATGAAAGCGGAGAACAGGGTGCCGCCGCTGGCCAGATCCAGCAGAGTATCGGGCAGCTCGCCCTCATCCAGACGGCGCGGCAGCACGATCGCCACTTCCCCGGCCTGCTCTTCCACCACACGATAGGTCACGCCCGGCAGCGGATCGGTGCCAAACACCTGCACCACCGCTGCACGGGGGTCACTCAGCAGCAGCGCCCGGAACGTGGCATCGCTGTCCGCACGGTCCAGCAGGGTCTGCACGGCAGCGGCACGGGCCTTGGCGATCGGGTCAACGGTCTCGGTCATCATCAGTCTCCAGAGTTGCAGTCATCAGGAATGCCCCGGCAATCCCCTGCCGAGAGTAGGCAAATGCCGGGCACCGGCCAGAGGGATCCGCCCGATCTAACCCAAGGTTGATGATCCGGAAAAACACACGAACCGCCGTTGATGTTTTTCCGTCCCGCAACGCGGCGGCACCGGTTTTCGGGCTCCGGACCTTTTTTCTTGCCCCTGCCGGGCCGACACGGCAGTCTGCACTCATCCCCCTTTGGTCGGAGCCCCCTCCGTCCCATTCCCCTGTTGCGCGGGGCCTGACCGGCGGAATGACCGACGGTCCGCACCGGACCTGCCTGCGGAGATCCAGTCCCCTTCCTGCCGGAGACATGACGGCCGCCATGACCATCCTGACCCGCCACGATCAGCTTCAGCTGGCCCGGATCCCCCTGCTGTCCGGCCTGCCCGACCCGGTGCGCGCCACGGTGCTGGACCGCAGCAGCGTGCTGTCCCTCAGCCGGGGGGAAACCCTGTTCGTGCAGGGCGACAGTGCAGACCGGCTGTTCATTGTTCTGGAAGGCTGGATCAAGGTTTTCCGGCTGACCGCCGAGGGCGGACAGACTGTTCTGCACATCTTCCGCGCCGGGGAAAGCTTTGCCGAACCGGCGGTGTTCGGGTTGGGCCGGTATCCGGCCTCTGCCGAGGCCGCCGCTGACAGCCGCCTGCTGGCGGTGCCCGGCTCCGCCCTGAAGACCGCGCTGGAGCAGGACAGCGGTCTGGCCCTGAAGCTGATCGGGGTCTTCGCCCAGCGGCTGAATGCGATGGTCGCCGAGACCGAGCGCCGCCAGTTCCTGTCCACGCCGCTGCGGGTGGCGGCCTTCCTGCTTGACCTGATCAAGGCCGACCCCGATCTGGCCCGGGAAACCGGCGAGATCAGCCTGCGCCTGCCTTATGACAAGGCCCTGATCGCCGCCCGGCTGGGGATGACGCCGGAAAGCTTCTCCCGCGCCCTCGCCAAGCTGAAAGACATGGGGGTGGATGCACAGGGGGCGACCATCACCATCCCCTCCGCCAAGGATCTGGCTGACGCGCTGGAAACCGGGATCTGACACCACCCCGGTTTCCCCCACCATAACAAGGGTTGCGCCCGCGCCCGGATCGGTCCAGATATCGGGGGAGACACCCGTGAACAACCGACCGGATCCGCCCCGATGCTTGCCGTTCTGTCCCCCGCCAAGAACCTTGACTTTGCCGCCGCCGATCCGGCCCTGCCCCACACCCTGCCCGATCTGGCCGCCGACACCGCCGAACTGGCGGAACGGACCCGCAGCCTGACCCCGGCTGACCTGCGGCGGCTGATGGATATTTCCGACAAGCTGGCCGACCTGAACCATGCCCGGTTTCAGGTGCTGGGCAGTGCCGGGTCCCGCGCCAGCGCCAAACAGGCGGCACTGGCCTTCGCCGGGGATACGTATATCGGCCTCCGTGCCGGGGACATGGCCGCCGAGGACCTGATCTGGGCGCAAAATCATCTGCGGATCCTGTCCGGCCTGTATGGTGCCCTGCGCCCGCTGGACCTGATGGAGCCCTACCGTCTGGAAATGGGCACCAAACTGGATACCCCGCGCGGGAAGGATCTGTATGCCTTCTGGAAAGGCCGGATCTCCACCGTCCTGAATGCCGCCGTCGAGGGGCACGCCCATCCGGTAATCATCAATCTGGCCTCCTCGGAATACTACAAGGCCGCCGATGACGGCCTGCTGACCCGCCGGGTGATCACCCCGGTGTTCCACGAGGAACGCGGGGACAAGGTCCGGGTGATCGGCCTGATGGCCAAGCGGGCCCGGGGCATGATGGCCCGCCACATCATCCTCAACCGTCTGGAAGCCCCCGAGGCGCTGAAGCAGTTCAGTGATGGCGGCTATGCCTTCCGCCCGGCAGAATCCACCGACAGCGTGTGGGTGTTTGCCCGCCCGCAGCCCTGAGCGGACGCCCCGGCCATGGCCCTGAACCTGATCAAACTCTGCGTCGGCATCGACAGCGCCGAACACCTGAAGGAACGCCACGCCGAACGGATGCGGACCCATGGCCGCCTGTTCGCCCATACCCGGATGATCCCCAAGCGGGTGGAGGAACTGCTGGACGGCGGTTCCCTCTACTGGGTGATCAAGGGCTTCACCGGGGTCCGCCAGCCGATCCTCGACATTGAGATGTTTGAACGGGATGAGGAAGGCCGCCCCTATTGCCTGATCATCCTCGGCCCGGCGGTGACGGTTGCCGCCTATCCGCGCCGGCCGTTTCAGGGCTGGCGCTACCTGAAGCCTGACGAGGCCCCGCCCGATGTCGGCGGCGATGCCGCCCACAGCCCGCCCCCGCCGGAAATGGCGGCGCAGCTGCGGGCCCTCGGGCTGCTGTAACCCCCGTTTCCCACCTTCTTTTGCCTGATGTAAGGACCTGACGATGCCCCTCGCCCATATCCAGACCGGTGACCACGGCCAGCCGCTGCTGATCCTGCATGGCCTGTTCGGGTCCGGCCGCAACTGGGGCGCCATCGCCAAACGGCTCGCCAACAGCTACCGGGTCTATGCGCTTGACCTGCCCAACCATGGCCGCAGCCCATGGGCAGACACCGTCACCTACCCGCAGATGGCGGAGGCGGTGCGGGAGTGGATGGATGCGCAGGGCATGGCCTCGGCGCTGGTTCTCGGCCATTCGATGGGCGGCAAAACCGCCATGCAGCTGGCCCTGAACCATGGCGACCGGGTTGATGCCCTGATGGTGATCGACATTGCCCCGGTCAGCTACACCGGGCGGGAACATCTTTCTTACATCCGGGCCATGCAGGGCGTTGACCTAACCCGCTTCAACCGCCGTGCCGAGGTGGAAGCCGAACTGGTTGAGGCCATCCCGCTGGAGGCGATCCGCAAGTTCCTGATGCAGAATCTGGTGCAGAACGACGCTACCGGCCATCTGGAATGGCAGATCAATCTGGCGGCACTGGGCGAGAACATGGGCAACCTGATGGACTTCCCGCTGGAAGCCAGCATGGAGCCGTTCGGCAACCCGACCCTGTTCCTCGCCGGGGGAGCATCAGATTATGTGCAGCCCGACGCGGCCCCGGCCATGCAGCGGCTGTTCCTTGATCACCGGCTGGAAGTGATGGACGGCTGCGGCCACTGGCCCCATGCCGAGCAGCCCGCCGCCTTCACCGAACACCTGCTTACTTTCCTCGCAGAAGTCGGCTGAGGAAACCGCCGGTCCGCCCGCTGTCCGCCGCCGGAGCATCGCCGGGGCGGCAGCGGATGACCCCATGCGCCTGCGCCACCCCTTTCAGGCGGGAGGTTTCCGGGGTCAGGTGATACCCGCTGTCGCGCAGCAATGCCGGGATCTGCGGCCCGGCGGCCTGCACCGCCGTGCTGAGGACGATTTCCCCGGCATCAGCCAGCCCCTGCACCCGGGCCGCGATGTTGACGGTCTGGCCGAAGAAATCCAGCGCCCCACCGGTGTTTACCGTCAGGGCCGGGCCGGTGTGCAGGCCGATCTTCAGGCCCGGCTGTTCCGGCTTCCAGTCTTCCGACAGGGCCCGGATCCCCTGCATCATCGCCACAGCGGCCTGCGCCGCCTGCACCGGATCGGAGAAGGCGGCCATGATGGCATCGCCCATGGTTTTGACAATCGCCCCGGAATGGGCCTGCACCGCCTGCCGCAATATCTGAAAATGCTTCTGGACCAGATCGTAGGCGGGCAGATCCCCGGCCCGGTCGTACAGTTCCGTTGAGCCCTTCAGGTCGGTGAACAGCAGGGTGATCGCCTGCACCCGGATGTGCAGATCGGGGATCAGTTCCTGAATCCCGAACAGATCGCGGAAGGTCTGGTTGGTCAGCAGGCTTTTACCACTCAGGCGTGGTTGCGGCGGAAGACCTGCCGAAGAATAAGCGGCGATCTCCTCTGGCGCCCGGCGGATCACCTGTACCCAGACCCGGTCTTCCAGACGGTTGGTCAGCCCCAGCCGCACCGGCCCCGGTTTCAGGATTGGGTTGACCCCGCAGAAGCCGCTGTGGTCAGCCACAACATCCAGCACCGCTTCCCCGCCCTCTGCAACTTCCAGCGTATAGGAGGAATGGTTTTCCAGTGTGATCAGCCGGTACGTTTCGCCGGGCCGGGCGGTAAAGCGGAGCTCGGCGGTCTGCCCCGGCGCGATCCGGGCCTCGGCCACCGTATTCCGCTCGTGGTAGGCCGCCATCTCCGCCTGATACGGATAGCTCTGCGAGGTGTGGTAGCAGGCGTGTTCCCGCAGATCCGCCAGCGGGTCAAAGCTGGTGCTGGGGCAGGCAAAGGTGACCTCCACCGTCTCATCCAGCGTGGTGGCGGTGGTCATGTCACAGAAACCGCAATGAAAATCGTCGGTGACACCGGAAATGGTATCCATAGTGTGCGCAAAGCCGCCACAGCCGGGACAGACCAGACCCCATTCAAAGCTGAACAGCCCGTCCCGCGCCCCGGCCACCAGCAGGGTCAGGGCGGTGTCTTCCGCCAGCCCGGCCCGCCGCGCCAGCAGCGGCGGATTGATCCGCGCCGCTTCCAGCGGGGACAACGTCGCATAGGCGCGGGTGAAGGCCTCGGCCTGCTCCGGCGTCACCCCTTGCCGGAAAGCAACACGATGCAGACGGTCATGAAATTCAACCGGCAATGTCATGGAATGGATGCCCCCAGCAGGTCCCTGCCAAGGCTCCGGCCCCGGCACGGCGTCACCATACGCAACCGTCACCGCGACGCCTAGGCCGGAAACGGCCCCTCACGCAGTTGTGCGCAGACCGGTCAGGATGCCACCGGGGCAGCGTCGTCAATCACCAGCTGGCATTCATTGCGGCCGTTCCAGGTATCCAGCCGCAGGGTCCCTGCCACATGCATCGCCATTCCGGCGGAACTCAACAGCGCCACGCCCAGATCGGTATCGATACACTTGAAGGCAATCGCCTTCAGGCGACCCCCGCCCGGGCCGGTCAGGAAGGCACGGACATGGCCGCTGCCGACCACATCGGCCTTGCCGACCCGGACATTGGGGATCACAAAGCGCGGCTGTTCATTCCCTGCCCCGAATGGCCCGACCCGTTCAATCAGGGCCAGCAGATCCGGTGTCACCCCGGACAGGGCAACCGCACCATCCACCTCCAGCGTCGGTGACAGATCGCCGCCATCCAGCTGGGTGCGCAGACGCTCCGCCAGAAAGGCCCGGAACTCCGGCAGCTTTTCCGGCTTCAGGGAGAACCCGGCTGCCATCGCATGGCCGCCCCCGGCCTCCAGCAGCCCGGCTTCCCGCGCCGCGATCACCGCCCGCCCGAGATCCAGCCCGGCCACCGAGCGGCCAGAGCCCTTGGCCAGACCGCCATCCAGTGCCACCACGCAGGCCGGACGGGCATAGCGTTCCTTCAGCCGGCTGGCGACAATGCCAATCACGCCCGGATGCCAGTTTTCCCCTGACACCAAAATCAGCGGGGATCCGTCATCGGCACAGCTTTCCGCCTGTTCAATCGCCTCGAACAGGACCGCCGCCTCGATTTCCTGACGGTCAAGATTGTATTCATGCAGGCGCAGCGCCAGCGCCGTTGCCTCTTCCGCGCTGTCGGTCCACAGCAGGCGGCTGCCAAGGTCGGACTGCCCGACCCGCCCCCCGGCGTTGACACGCGGCCCCAGCACATAGCCCAGATGATAGGCATCCGGCCGCTCCTTCACCCCCGCCACATCGGACAGGGCGGAAATGCCCGGATTCCCGCGTTTGGCCATCACCTTCAGGCCCTGCGTCACCAGCGCCCGGTTGACGCCGGTCAGCGGCACCACATCGCAGACCGTGCCCAGCGCCACGATGTCCAGCCAGTCCATCAGGTTGGGTTCCGCCCGGTGCGATCCGAACCATCCCATCGCCCGCAGGGCGCGGTTGACCGCCACCACCAGCAGGAAGGCCACCCCGACCGCCGCCATGTGCTTGTGCGGGCTGGCATCATCCAGCCGCTTCGGGTTGATCACCGCCGCCGCCGCCGGCAGGCGCGGCTCCGCCTCGTGATGGTCAACCACGATGACATCCAGCCCGGCTTCCGCCGCCGCCTGCAACGGCTCGAAGGCCGTAATCCCACAGTCCACGGTGATGGCAACGGTGACGCCGCGTTCCCGCAGGCCCAGCAGTGCCGGGGCATTGGGGCCGTAGCCCTCGGTCATACGGTCGGGGATATACAGGACCGGATCAGCCCCCGCCGCCCGCAGGAAGCGCATCAGCAAGGCTGAAGAGGTGGCTCCGTCCACGTCATAGTCGCCGAAAACGGCGATGGTCTCATCCTCTTTCAGGGCCTGAACCAGACGCTCCACTGCCCGGTCCATATCCCGCAGATGGGACGGATCGGGCAGCAGCGCCTTCAGGGTCGGCGACAGGAACAGGTCGGCCTCGTCCGGGGTCACCCCCCGCGCCGCCAGCACCCGGCCGACAATTTCCGGCAGGCCGAGACGCTGGCTCATCGCCAGCGCCTGCCGCTCATCCCCGCCGCGCAGCGTCCAGCGCCGCCCGCCGTAGGAGTGATCCACCGAAAGGAAGGATCCTGCCGTCATTGCCCTGTGTTCTCCGGTCGGGATCAGACCTTCGGCAGCATGACCTTGCGGTCGAAGTTATGCTGCGCTTCGATCCAGCGCACGGTGCCGGACTTGGACCGCATCACCAGCGAGTGGGTCTTGGCACCGTTGTGCCAACGGCGCACCCCGCGCAGCATCGCCCCGTCGGTAACGCCGGAGGCGGCGAACATCACATCGCCCCGGGCCATGTCATACAGGGTGTACTTACGGCTCAGATCCTTGATGCCCCAGCGTTCAGCGCGGCCACGCTCATCGTCGTTGCGGAACAGCAGACGGCCCTGCATCTGGCCACCGATGCAGCGCAGCGCCGCAGCAGCCAGAACGCCTTCCGGTGCCCCGCCGGAGCCGATGTACAGATCCACGCCGGATTCCGGGGTGGAGGTGGCAATCACGCCTGACACGTCACCATCGGGGATCAGCATGATGCGGGCCCCGGCTTCCCGCACCCGGGCGATCAGCTCTTCGTGGCGCGGACGGTTGAGGATGCAGACCAGCAGATCGGAGATTTCCGCATTCTTGGCAGCCGCCAGATTCTTCAGGTTGGTATCGACGCTGTTGTCGAGGTCAACCACGCCGTCCGGCAGACCGCCGCCGACGGCGATCTTATCCATATAGACGTCCGGGGCATTCAGGAAACCGCCTTTTTCGGCGCAGGCCACCACGGCCAGCGCGTTCGGGCCACCGGTGGCGGTAATGGTGGTGCCTTCCAGCGGATCCAGCGCAATATCAACCTTCGGGCCGCTGCCGGAACCGACCTTCTCGCCGATGTACAGCATCGGGGCTTCGTCCCGCTCGCCTTCGCCGATCACCACGGTGCCGTCGATGTTGAGGGCATTCAGAGCCCGGCGCATGGCATCCACGGCGGCCTGATCGGCGGCCTTCTCGTCTCCACGGCCCATCCACAGCGACGATGCCAGCGCCGCCGCTTCGGTCACGCGGCACATTTCCAGCGCCAGATTGCGTTCCAGCAGATTGGTTTCGGTCTGGTCGGACATGGAGATCCCCTTCAGTACGTGCTTGTTATCTCTGGTTGGGCTGGTATCGCCTGCGGCACCGCGTTTACAGGCTGCGCTGAAAAGCCGCAAGCACAGAAAAAGCCGGACCGGGGCGTATCCTGCCCCGGTCCGGCCCGGTCATCACAGGGTTTCGATACGGATCACGCGCGGCGGTTCCACCACCGCCGCAATCGCCGAAATCCGCGCCAGCGCATCATTCAGCCGGACCTCTTCGGTCTCGTGCAGGGTCAGCACCACCGGCACCACCTCATCGGGGGAGCGGCCGCGCTGAATCACCGCTTCCATCGAGACGTTGGAATCCCGCAGGGCGGCGGCGATATCAGCGAACACACCCGGATGATCTTCGACCATCAGGCGGATGTAATAGGCACCGACATGCTGGTCCATCGACCACACCGGCAGCGGTTCCAGCAGATCCGCCGGGATCCCGAAGGTCGGGGTCTGGCGGCTCGCAACAATGTCAATCAGGTCCGCCACCACCGCCGACGCGGTCGGACCGGCCCCGGCACCGCGACCGATCGACACCGACCGGCCCACGGAATCCCCTTCCACCACGACGGAGTTGAACACCCCCTCTACGGTGGCAACCGGTTCATCCTTGCGGACCATGCAGGGGTGCACGCGCTGCTCAATCCCGCCGGAGGCAGTCTTGCGGGCAATGCCCAGCAGCTTGATCCGGTAGCCCAGTTCCTCGGCAAAGGCGATATCGGTCGCCGAGACGTGGCGGATGCCTTCGATATGAATGCTGTCGAAGTTGACCTGGGTGCCAAAGGCAAGGCTGGTCAGCAGCGACAGCTTGTGGGCGGTGTCCACCCCATCCACGTCGAAGGACGGATCGGCCTCGGCATAGCCGAGACGCTGGGCATCAGCCAGAACGTCAGCGAAATCGCGGCCGGATTCCCGCATCGTGGTCAGGATGTAGTTACACGTCCCGTTCATGATGCCGTACACGCGGCTGATGGTGTTCCCGGCCAGACCTTCGCGCAGGGCCTTGATGATCGGGATGCCCCCGGCCACCGCCGCCTCGAACCCAAGGGTCAGGCCCTTGCTTTCCGCCGTCTTCGCCAGCGCCACGCCATGGTGGGCCAGCAGCGCCTTATTGGCGGTGACCACATGCCGTCCTGCGGCAAGGGCGGCTTCGACCACCGCCTTCGCCACTCCGTCGGACCCGCCGATCAGTTCGCAGACCACATCCACATCGGCGGAGGCAGCCATCTGCACCGGATCATCGTACCAGTCGATGCCCTCCATGGCGAAGCCCCGGTCCCGCCGGGACCGGGCCGACACCGCGACCACCTTGATAGTTCGACCATAGCGGGCCGCCATCAGATTCGCCTGCTTTTGCAGGACCTTGACCGTTTCGGCGCCCACCGTGCCAAGACCGGCGACGGCGACTTTCAGGGGGTTTTTGGCAACGCTGTTCACTTCACCCACCACTCGTTCGCTTTAAGACGATGTTCTTCGGAATTGGCCAGAACCTGATCGTAGTTCTGGAAGAAGCCCTTGATGTTGCGCAAGGCCTGACGGATCCGGTGCTTGTTTTCCACCAGACCGATCCTGACGTGGCTGTCACCCTGCTCGCCGAAGCCAAGCCCGGGGGCCACCGCCACATTCGCTTCCCGCATCAGCAGCTTGGCGAATTCCACCGAGCCGAGATGCTGGAACGCCGGCGGAATCGGAGCCCAGGCAAACATCGACGCCGGGGGCGGCGGAACCATCCAGCCCATCTGATGCAGGCCTTCAATCAGCACGTCGCGGCGTTCCTTGTAGGTGTTGCGGATCTGCTCCACGCAGTCCTGCGGGCCATTCAGCGCCGCGCTGGCCGCCACCTGAATCGGGGTGAACGCCCCGTAATCGACATAGCTCTTCACCCGCGCCAGCGCCGAGATCAGACGGCGGTTGCCCGCCGCAAAGCCGACACGCCAGCCCGCCATGTTGTAGCTCTTCGACATGGAGGAGAATTCGACCGCAACGTCCTTGGCACCCGGGATCTGCAGGATCGACGGCGGCGGATTGCCATCGAAGTAGATCTCGCAGTAGGCGATGTCGGACAGAACGTAGATTTCGTGCTGGCGGCAGAAATCGACGATTTCCTTGTAGAAGGCCAGATCCGCCACCATCGCCGTCGGGTTGGACGGGAAGTTGACGATCACCGCCACCGGCTTCGGCACGCTGTGGCGCACGCCACGGTCCAGCGCCCGCAGGAAATCCTCATCCGGGGCGGCCGGAATGGACCGCACCGAGCCACCGGCGATGATGAAGCCAAAGGCGTGGATCGGGTAGCTGGGGTTCGGCGACATGATAATGTCGCCCGGGCTGGTGATCGCCTGCGCCAGATTGGCCAGACCTTCCTTGGAGCCAAGGGTGGCAATCACCTCGGTCTCCGGATCCAGCGTCACGTTGAAGCGGCGCTCATAATACCCGCACAGGGCCTTGCGCAGCCCCGGAATCCCCTTGGAAGTGGAATAGCCGTGCGCACGCGGGTTGGCGGCGGCTTCGGCCAGCTTGTCAACAATATGCTGCGGGGTCGGCTGATCCGGGTTCCCCATGCCGAGGTCGATGATATCTTCGCCGGCAGCTCGGGCGCGTGCCTTCATCGCGTTGACTTCAGCGAAGACGTACGGCGGCAGACGCTTAATACGATGGAATTCCTGTTCCATGATATTTTCCCGAGACAGAGGGGTTAAACAAACAGCACAATTGCTGACGGCCCGCAACAGTCACGGAAGGGGCCAGTGGCTTGTTTACCCCGCCTGCCGCGCAAATGCGACAGTTTGTTTCAGCCAAACCCGCCACCGGTCCGCAGATCATTCCACCAGATTTAATGAATGAACCTATTTTTCGAAGATTCTTCGAACAAACCAAAACACAGCCGCATCCTGTTGCTATTTTGAATACAGGGGAGCAATCCGCCCCCTTTCAGAGCAAAAAAGAAAGGCACCGCGCCTGAAACCCGGTTCAGACGCGGCGCCTTAAACAGTTGTTCTGTCGCACCGTTTTTACGCAGGCCGGGCCACCGGCCCTGCGCCCGGTGGCCTGTTAATAGTCGAGATAGATTTCCGTGCGCCGGTTTCCGGCTTCACCGGCAGGCATGGTTTCCACATACACCGGATCGGATGCCCCGGCGGCAGCGGTGGAGATCGAGCGGCGCGGCACCCCGAACCCGCTCAGGGCCTGCGCCACGGCATTGGCCCGACGCAGCGAGATTTCCAGATTAACCGCCTGCTGCCGGACGAAATCCATATCACCGGTCCGGCCGGAAGCATGGCCGATTACCCGCACCCGGGCCCCACGCTGGCGTTGCAGGGTCGCCACCTGCCGCAGAATGGTTTCGTCCACCGCCGACAGCGAGGAAGAACCATTGGCGAACTGAATGGTCGCCACCAGTTGCCCGGCACCGCCGCTGACCGCTGAGAGCGGATCAAACGCATCATCCATCAACGCCGAGGCGGACGGAGTATAGCTGCGGCCATCGCCACCGATCACCACAGTCTCATCGCCATAAGGCATCCCCATCAACGGGGCCGGAGCAACCGGGACCGGTTCAGGTGTCGGCACCGGCTCAGGGGCGGGCGGAACGACCGGGGTCGGGGCCGCAGCAACCGGCTCGGGGGCCGGGGCGGGAGCGGGAGCCGGTGTAGGAGCGGGCTCGGGGGCCGGAGCCGTCCGCGGTTCCGGCTTCGCCTTCGGTTCCGTCAGGGCGCGGGCGGTGGTCGGTTCCTTCCGGGTTTTTCCGGTCGCATACCCCGGGGTCTGCGACGGCGCGATCAGCCCGTCAGAGGCGGCATCCGCCGCCGCCCGGCCTTCCGAGACCGGGGCCTTGTCATCAGCGCCGACGATCGAATCCCACGCGCCTCCGACCGAGGAACATCCGCTGACCGTCAGCGCCGCCGCCAACAGGATCGCACTGCGGCAGCCGGGGCGTGCCGGAAACAGCCGGAACAGACGGAAACGTTCGGTGATCACGCTGAAACTCCTACAGGGATACCTTAACCGGGCAGGGATACCTTAGAACTTAAGAAAGCATGGGAACTAAGAAAACCGGGAAACCGGTGGCAACCCACCGCGCCACAGCCCATGACATACACAGCGGCGGCGGTCAAATCCGTTTGGCACCGCCACAAAAATAAAACGTGCCTGCGGCGAACCATACACTATTTTTCCGATATCGGAGAAAAAGACCAGCCGCGCCGGATGCCCCGGACCAATAGAAAACGCGGACCGTGCTCCGGCTTAACAGACTGCTGAAAAACGGGTATACGCTTAACACAGGGGAACCGTGCAGGGAAAGATCGGGGAAGGCACATGCCCCGCAGCCACACCCGCCACCGGAAAGAACATCCCCATCGAAAAATCCACCCATAGGTGCGCGTCACGGTCATCCCTGACATCCGCAAACATCTGTGGGCAAAACCAAAAAAACGGCGCACCATAGATGCGTCGCCACGGGACAGAAACATTCAGGAGAGGCGTACTTATGGCAGACAGACATGCTGGCAAGCCTGAAACCCCGGACATCAAGATGCCGGACCCCGCCGAAGTTTCGGCGGCAATGACCAATATCGCCGAACGCAGCCAGCGCCTGATCAACGATTTCCTTTCCCGGCAGAGTGCCCAGCCGGAAACCCCGAGCTTTGATCCGCTGAACATCGCCGGGGCGTTTCTGGAGATGACCACCCGCCTGATGGCCGATCCGGCCAAGCTGGTGGAGGCACAGGTGTCGCTGTGGCAGGACTATATGAACCTGTGGCAGAACACCGCCCGCCGGATGATGGGGGAGGAATCCTCCCCGGTGGTGGAGCCGGACAAATCCGACCGCCGCTTCAAGGATGACGCGTGGAAGGACAATGAAGTCTTTGACTTCATTAAGCAGTCCTACCTGCTGACCTCGCGCTGGGTCCAGTCTCTGGTCAATGATGTGGACGGGCTGGACGATAAATCCGCCCAGAAGGTGGATTTCTATACCCGCCAGTTCATTGATGCGATGGCCCCGTCCAACTTTGTGCTGACCAACCCGGAAGTGCTGCGGGTCACCGCCGAAACCGGCGGCGAGAACCTGCTGAAGGGGTTGGAACACCTGCTGAGCGATCTGGAACGCGGGCACGGCCGCCTGCGGATTTCCATGACCGACGAAACCGCGTTCGAGGTCGGCCGCAACGTCGCCACCACTCCCGGCAGCGTGGTGTTCGAGAATGATCTGATCCAGCTTCTTCAGTACACCCCGACCACCGAAACCGTCGGCACCGTACCGCTGCTGATCGTGCCGCCGTGGATCAACAAGTTCTATATCCTCGATCTGCGGGAAAAGAACAGCTTCATCAAATGGTGCGTTGATCAGGGGCTGACGGTGTTTGTCATCTCGTGGGTCAACCCGAATGAGGCACTGGCCGCCAAGTCTTTCGAAAACTACATGCTGGAAGGCAGTCTGGCCGCCATTGAGGCGATTATCCGCCAGACCGGATCCCAGAAGGTCAACGCTGTCGGCTACTGCCTCGGCGGTACCCTGCTGGCCTCGACCATGGCCTATATGGCCGCCACCGGTGATGACCGGCTGGCCAGCGGCACCCTGCTGACCACCCTGACCGACTTCACCGACCCCGGCGAGATCGGCGTGTTCATTGATGATGAACAGCTGAAGGCGCTGGATGAGCGGATGCAGCGCACCGGCTACCTTGATGGCTCCGACATGGCCAACAGCTTCAATATGCTGCGGTCAAACGATCTGGTGTGGTCGTTCGTCATCAACAACTATCTTCTGGGTAAGGAACCCTTCCCCTTCGACCTGCTGTACTGGAACGGCGATTCCACCCGGATGCCCGCCGCGATGCACAGCTTCTACCTGCACAACATGTATCAGGAAAACAATCTGATCAAACCCGGTGGCATCACCCTGAACGGCCAGCCGATCGACCTGCGGGACATCAAAACCCCGGTCTATATGCTGTCCGCCCGCGAAGATCATATCGCCCCGTGGAAATCCACCTTTGCCGCCACGCAGGTGTTTTCCGGCAAGGTACGCTTCGTGCTGGGGGCCAGCGGCCATATCGCCGGGGTGGTCAACCCGCCGGTTGCCAATAAGTACTGCTACTGGACCAACCCCAAGAAGGTGAAGACCGCCGACACCTGGCTGAAGGGGGCCGAGCAGCATGACGGCAGCTGGTGGACTGACTGGGTCAACTGGCTGAAACCGTCTCTTGGCGCGCAGATTCCGGCCCGCAGGCCGGAGGACGGCCCGCTGGGAGTGATTGAACCGGCCCCGGGGCGGTATGTGAAAATCCGGGCGGTCTGATCCAACCGTCCATTCTCTTCAGAAGCGGCGCGGGGCCTCCCTGCGCCGCTTCTTCTTTTGCGGTTTCTTATGGGGCCGTCAGGTCAAGGTCCATGGCGATCACCTCAAACGGCAATCCGGCATCATCCTGCGGACTCCGTCCGACCTCGCGGAACCCAAGGCGGCCATACAGGCGGCGGGCATCCTCATTTTGGGCATAAACCCCCAGCGACAGAGTCCCGCGCAGGGACCGGGCATGCTGGATCAACCGGGTGCCGATGCCACAGCGGTGAAAAACCGGATCAACAAACAGGCCCCCGATCAGGCTGTCGAGCAAAGCAATAAACCCGACGATCACTCCGTCTTCAGTTTCTGCCGCCCACAGCTCGGCCACCGGCATATAGTGGTCCCGCACCAAAGCATATTGCTGCGCGATCTGCTCCGGGCTGAGAAACGGGTGCCCCTGACAGGTGGCCTGATACCAGATATCGAGCAGACGCGGAAAATCTTCCGGCCCGCAGCGGCGGATCCGTTCCTCACTCATCGTCTTGCCTTTATGGGAAGGAGAACAGGTTCAGAAACAGACGCCCTGAAACGCTCAAAGGGCTCCGGGATGAGCCATCTGTTCGATCATCGCCTTGTACTGTGCCGCATTTTCAGCGTAATGGGCACACTGCCGGATGAAGAACTCCATCTCTTCCGGCCGCAGGTCCCGGAGTTTCTTCGCCGGGTTCCCGGCCCACAGCTCGCCGCGCGGCACCCGTTTTCCGGGCGACACCAGCGCCCCGGCGGCCACCATCGCCCCGCCTTCGACCACCACACCGTCGAGAATGGTCGCCCCCATGCCAATGAACGACCCGCTTTCCAGCGTACAGGCATGGATAGTGCAGTTGTGACCGATCAGGACATCATCGCCGATGTAGGTGCCGAATTTTCCCTTCGACACATGCACCACGGTGCCATCCTGAATGTTGGTGCGGGCCCCGATGCGGATTTCATGCACATCGCCGCGCACCACACAGCCGAACCAGACGGAGGACGCCTCCCCGATCACCACGTCGCCGATCACGCTGGCCCCCGGCGCGACAAACACGCTGGGATCAAGCACCGGAAAAACGCCCTGCCACGGCAGGAGGATCGGGGAGGCCGTCATCTCACATCCTTACATCACGACAAAACCGGGTCAGAACAGCAAGCGGCTTACGGGAACAGCGGCTGCTGTTCCAGCCCCATATCCTCAGGGAAGCCCAGCATGACGTTCATGTTCTGAATCGCCTGACCGGACGCGCCCTTCACCAGATTGTCGATCGCCCCGAACAGGATGGCCCGGCCCGGCACCCGGTCCTTGAACACCCCGATCAGGCAGAAATTAGACCCACGCACAAAACGGGTCTGCGGCGCGGTGCCAAACGGCAGCACCCGGACGAACGGCTCCCCGGCATAGCGCTTGACCAGCGCCGCATGCAGGTCTTCCGCCGTGGTTTCCCCGACCAGTTTGACGTAGATGCTGGACAGGATGCCCCGGCTCATCGGCATCAGATGCGGGGTGAAGTTGACCACAACATCCTTGCCGGTGGCCCAGCCAAGGCCCTGCTCAATTTCCGGGCTGTGGCGGTGGCTGGCGACGCCGTAGGGATGGATCCCTTCGGTCACTTCGGTGAACAGGTTGGATTCCTTGGCCGACCGCCCGGCCCCGGAAACGCCGGACTTGGCATCAATGATGATGTCTTCGGCCTGCACCAGCCCCTGCTCCAGCAGCGGGATCAGCGGCAGCTGCGATGCGGTCGGATAGCAGCCGGGGTTGGCAACCACCCGCGCCGCCTTGACCTTTTCGCGGTGGATTTCGGTCAGGCCGTAGGCCACGCTCTTCTGAAGGTCGGTCGCCATATGGGCGTGACCGTACCACTGGGCATAGGCTTCCGGATCAAACAGCCGGAAGTCAGCCGACAGGTCAACCACCTTCACATGCTGCGGCAGACCGGCGATCACTTCCTGCGTGGTGCCATGCGGCAGGGCACAGAAGCAGACATCAACGCCGGACCAGTCCACTTCGGCAATGGTCACCATGGTCGGCAGCCCCAGCCCGCCGAGGTGCGGGAACACCGCTTCCATCGGCTGACCGGCGCGGCGGTCGGCGGTGAGCGCAACGATTCGGGCGCGCGGATGCCGGACCAGCAGACGCACAAGTTCCGCCCCCGTGTAACCGCTGGCACCCAGAATGGCGATATTCACCGTCTCCGACATCCCGTCAACTCCTTCTGGTCGGGTATATGTCCTGTGAAGATGCCCCGGAGAGCATCTCTCCCCTTGGTCATAGCAAAGACCACCGCAAAGGACAGTGATTTTTTATGGGGATAAGGGCAAATGCAGCTCACCCTTCGCGCGTCAGGCCGGGGGCACCCCGGTCTCCACATCCCGGATCAGCTCGGCCAGAGTCCGCGCATCGGCCTGCGCTGCCAGTTCCAGACGGCTGAGGGCATCAATCAGGGCAGGATCCTCCGGCCCCAGATAGGGGCTCAGTTCCAGCTCTTCCGCCACGGCCCCGGTCTGTGTCGCCCCGAACTGACGGGCAACCCCCTTCAGGCTATGGGCCGCTTCCCGCCCCTGCGTCAGAGACTCGCGGAGGAACGCGCAGGATACCTGCTCTCCGCCGGTTTCCAGCTTGCTCTGGGCAGACCGCATTAACGGCAACAGGCGCTCCGGGCCGACCAGCCCCATAATCTCCCGCAGCCACCCCGGCGGCGCTTTACGGCGGGCCGGTTCAACGTCCGCTGCAACGGCACCGGCGGGCAGTGCCTCCCCTTCCGGCAGATCATCGGACTGTCCGGCCCCATCGCGGACCGACGGCCCCTGACACCAGTACAGAATGGTTTCCTGCATGCGCTGCCAGTCAACCGGCTTGGTCAGATAGCCATCCAGCCCGATCTCTTCATACTGGCGGCGCTGATCAGCCAGAACATCGGCGGTCAGGGCCAGCACCGGCATGGAACAGCGCGGCGGCGGCAACATCCGCACATAGCTGGTCACCCCCGGCCCGTCCAGCAGCGGCATGTGCATATCCAGCAGCAGCAGATCGAAGTCTTCCTCCTCAATCGCCGCAATCGCCTCCCGCCCATTCGGGACAGCCCGCACCGAATGCCCCAGCCGTTCCAGACCGATGGTGATCAGCATGCGGTTGGTCTCCTCATCCTCCGCCAGCAGCAGGCGGTAAGACCGCCCGGAAACCGGGGACGGCATCGGCGAGGCCGCCGTAGAGGCACTGACCGCCTTCTCCGGGCTGCCCTCCGGCAGGCACATGGTAATGGTGAAGGTGGTACCCTTGCCGACCCGGCTGAACACCCGGATCTCGCCACCCATCAGCTCGGCAAGACGACGGCAGATCGCCAGCCCGAGGCCGGTACCGCCGAAGCGCCGGGTGGTGGAGGAATCCGCCTGCCGGAACGGTTCGAAGACCTGCTGCTGACGGTCCGGAGGAATTCCGATCCCGGTATCCTGCACCTCCAGCATCAGATCAATCATCCCCGGCTCCAGCCCCTGTTCGGCGTGCAGACGGACCGAGACACTGCCCTCTTCGGTAAATTTGATGGCATTGCCGATCAGGTTAAACAGCACCTGACGCAACCGGGTCGGGTCACCCACCACCACCACCGCCGGACGCCCGTCCACCGGGGCCGGCAGGTCGGAACGCAGGGACAGGCGTTTTTCCTCCGCCTTCGGGCGCAGGAAGGTCAACACATCCTCAATGACCTCAACCGGAGAAAAGTCCACCTGCTCCAGACTCAGCTGTCCGGCCTCAATCTTCGAGAAATCGAGAATATCATTCAGCAGGGTCAGCAGGGTCTGCCCGGACCGCTTCAGACGGGTGGCATAAACGCTCTGCTCATCATTCAGCGGCGAGGCCAGCAGCAGGTCGGTCAGACCCAGAACCCCGGTCATCGGCGTCCGGATCTCATGGCTGACATTGGCCAGAAACTCACTTTTCAGCCGGGTGGCGGCTTCCGCCCGGGACCGTTCCTTAGCGTTCAGCTCCACCAGATCCGCCAGTTCCTTCGCCTGCTGCTGCAACAGATCCCGGCTGGCCTCCAGCTCCATCGCCAGACGCTTGGATTCGTCGATATCGTAGACCCAGACAATCCGGTGCGCGTTCAGCTGCTCCGGCGCCCGGCTGACCGAAATCAGGGCCCAGAACTCTTCCCCATCCCGGCGGCACATCCGCATCGGGCGGTCCCAGACCGCCCCCAGCCGCTCGAAATCAGCCAGCAGGGCTTTACGCGCCACCGGATCGGCGTACAGGGTTTCGGGGAAATCGGCGGAGAAAGCATTGTCGGGCATGCGGAACAGGTCGGCAATGCGCCGGTTGGCATAGAGGACCACATCCTGCTCGGTCAGCAGAACGGCCCCGACCGGAGAACTTTCCATCAACGACCGCAGCCGGGTTTCACTGGCCCGGATGGTTTCCTCGGCCCGCATCAGATCGGTGACATCGGTGCGCAGGCCCACCACATAGCCCTGATCGGTCAGCCGCTCCTCAATCCGCAGCCAGCGCCCGTCATTGGTCTGCTGCATCAGCGCGCCGGAGGGATTGCGGTGCAGCCGCAGCCGCTGCATCAGCCAGCGCTGGCGCTCCTCCGGCGTATATCCGGCCTGCGGATACTGGCCCCGGCTGAGGCCATACCGCAGAATTTCCTCAAAACTGCTGTCCGGGCGGATTGCCGGGGCGGAGGCCGCATAAATCGTCCGGTAGGCTTCGTTACAGATCACCAGCCGGTCATGGTCGTCGTAGACCACAAAGCCTTCCGGGATGGTATCCAGCGCCGCCTTCAGAATGTCCTCAGCCCGGCGCCGCGCCGCTTCCGTGGTCACGCGGACGGAAATATCACGGACAATGGCGGTGAACAGCCTGCGGTCCCCGGCGGTACCCTCCGCGATGGAGATTTCGACCGGAAATTCCTCCACCCAGCCCCGGACGCCGAACAGGGCCCCGGATGTCTGCGTCCCCGCCGCAATTTCCCAGATCCGGTCTTCCGCCACTTCCCGTCCGTCCGCATCCCGGCGGATAATCAGGCGGTTGAGATGCAGGCCCGGAACATCGCTGGCCGACAGGCCGAAGATCTTTCCGGCGGCGGCATTGCTGGTTTCGATCACACCCTGTTCGTTAAAGGTCAGAATCGCATCGGGGGCAGTATCAAGGATCAGGCCCAGCCGGGCCTCCCGCACCTGCACATCCAGCAGGCGGTCCCGTGATTTTCCATGCAACCACAGAAGCAGTGCGGTCAACAGGGTCAATCCGGTGCCGATCACCAGCACCAGCTGCTCGCTGTGCCCCGCGTAAGCCCGGACCATCTCAACACCCGGCCGGGCCTCCACCGACCAGCGCCCGCCCCCGGCGGCAAACTCCGTCGTCACCACATCCCCGCGCGGGGCCGTCCTGATCCGCGGGGACAGAATAACCGCATCTTCGTGCCGGACGGTCAGGGCAACGCCGTCATTGCTCTGTATTGCCGCCGCAAGGTGCTCCACCAGCGCCCCGCTGCGGTTTACGGCGACAACGACACCTTCAAACACATCGTTGCGGAACACCGGAGCATAAATCAGGAAGCCGGTCCCCCCGCCCATCAGCTGAATCGGGGCGGTCATCTGCGGGCGGCGGGTTTCAATCGCCGCCATCAGGGCCTGTCGCCGGCGCTGCTCGGTCCCCAGATTCTGGCCGATCATCGGCCGACGGGCCTCCTCAGGCTCTGCCCAACGCACGACATAGCTGGCATCAACCCATTCTATGGCATCAAGGGCATCGTAATCTTTCAGGTATCCCCGGACGTCGCGCCGCCATTCCGCTTCCGGAACGCCGCCCCGCGCCGCCCAGCGGTCGGCAAGGCGGCCTAACGCCTGCATGCGTTCCTCAACCATCAGGCGGAACGCCGCCGAGACAGCCCGGCTCTGCGCATCAAGAACCTGATGGATTGCCTGCTCCGCATTGCCGGTCACGACTTCGGCCAGCAGGACGGTGGTCCCCATCCCCAGCACAAAGACCAACCCTGCGAGCACACGCTTCATCCGCGTTCCATTCCCTATCAGTCCGCCGGAAAACCCGGTCAGCCCGGCACATCCATGCCGCGACCCTGTTCAGACCCACAGAATAGTCTTCTTTTCCTAAGTCGCCTATCAGCCAAAACACCCATATCCCGGCCACAGGATTAAGACAGTGCGGATCATCGCCCTGTCGCAGAACACCGTCATCATCATGACACAGATGAACAGGGATGCCCCTGAAAACGCCCCGGAGACCCGGCCCCACGCCCGGCCCGCCCTTCCCTGCCGCCGGGCCAGTTCCATGCAAAAAGGCCCGCCATGGGGCGGGCCTTTCTGCCGGATAACCAGGACTGGATACCAGATCCGTCGCGATTAACGCTTGGGGCACTTGGTATCATCAATCTATGAACAAAATCAAGGCGATATGAGTTCAAGAAAGATTTTTTACGCTGTTCTTACGCGAAGAGCCGAGAATCGCGTTGTCAAGAGCGTAAGAAAATAGCCTTCCCAACGGTCTTTGTCATCAATCAGGATGCCTCAATGGATGGCGTGTTTCGTGATGTCGCCGCTCTTGATCGGCACCCACCCACGGAGCCCAAATCCGTCAACTGGTGTGGAGGCGAATATTTTTGCCTGCCCAATGCTCAATGAAAACCTCGTTCGTGAGGGGCACATCCTCGTAACTATCATACTCGTACGTCTTTTCGATCAGGTGGGCTGCGCACTTGGCGATCTCCAAGCTGACCATTACTTGGCGAGCAAGGTAGCACTCAAGGATTTCGTTCCGGAAAGGATCGAGGTTGACCTCATCCGGTGAACGCCAGACGCCAATTCCCAGCAAAAGCCCCAAATAGCTGTTTCCAGGGTGCTGCTGGGGCAGCAACACCGCTGTGGCGTGGGGCTGTCGGATGATGTGGTGGACATAGTAGGTCAGCAGGAATGGGGCGATCTCGGCTCTCTCCATCACGGATTGGTGGCGGCGGAAGTGGTCCAGGAGCCCAATGGGCAAGCGCCAACCATCGGCCAGTACCACCAGTCCCTCATTGATCAGATCGGCAATGAGGGGGTGTTGGGCAACTGCGTCGTCGGCGACCAGATAGAGGATCACGGCCATAGCTCCCCATAGGAGCGCCCACCAGCAAGGAAATCCCAGGTCGAACCCCATAGGTGATCCAGGTCATCACGCGACTCGACGCCGAACGACTCCCACATCAGCGCCATCACATCCCACATCTCGTCTTTGAGCCGGTCTTGCGCCGCCAGCGCATACCCGGCGACCATCAGCTTGCTGATCTCCTGGGCGGTCCCTTCAACGCGCCGGAACAGTGGACCCTGACCGCCAATGACGGCGTGGACCAAGGATTGGTCTTCCACGACAGTGAACTTCAGGTTGGCGAGGGGTGCCAGGACCCGCTTGAGATACTCCTGGAACCCTTGCCCCACCTCGGTCCAGGTCCGGGCGTATTGCTTGATGCCATCGATTTCACCCCAGACCCGTTCGAGCACGCCGGGGGTGGCATCGATGTGGTGCTGGTAGAGGTGTTCGTTTTCCGCCTCGTAGGCGGCTGGATCAACGATGAGCAGGTGGTAGGTCGTCGTCATTGGCTGACCACCTTTCCGGCGGCTGCGCGTGCCCGGAGTTCGTCCCACAACGACTGCTGCACGAAGTACAAGACACGACAGGCTCGTTGTTGCGCCTCGGTGAGCGGCTGCCCGGTCAGCACCAGATGCTTCAATTCGCGATCCAAGCTGTCCAGCGACACCTGGAGATGGGCGAGGCTGTCCATTGATGGCTGCTTGCCACGGCTCTTCCGGCTGGAGGCGTAAGAGGGCGCTTTGCCGCAAAGCCGAGACAGGTCCGCCTGGGTGCTCACCAGACCAGCAGCCTTCAGTGGGGTGTAGATGTCGGCCCACTTCATTGAGGGACCTCGTGGGGGATGTCGGCGAGGAAAGCTGCGAGGACAGCCTTCGTGGGCCGCTGGAGCGGTCTCTCCATCAGGAGGCCCAGGGCACTGGCAAGGTTGGTCCACGCCTCTGGGGAGGGGCTACGGTGCTGCTGGCGCAGGGTGTTGTGGTAGGTCCTGGACCGCCCCATCCACCGGGAGTATTCGGCGGAGGAGCGGACCAGGGCGTTGCCGACCAGAAAGCGGTAGATTTTGTCGGCGAGGGTGGTTGGTTCATAAATCACGAGTGCCTCCAATGTTGTTGTTATGTTCTTATTTATCATTGTGGAATCGCATCACGCGGCTTTTGCCAACTTCTCACGCTTGCGCTGTTGGGCGAGGCGGTCTTGCTCCCGCTTGGCGGCGTCTCGCTCCTCTTTCGTGGCGTATTTCGGCTTTCGGCCTCCCTTGTTGACCTGAAGCTGCGCTTTGAGCGTCTGGGTTATGCCAACGTCAATGTGCTGGAGTTCGCCGCCGCCGCCCAGCATCCTTTGAAGGCTTTCGGCTTGAGCGCGGCTAAACACGTAAACGTCCACCGGTTCCACGGAATCAAAAACGCGCAGGTTGCTCCGCATTACGAATTGGTACAGGGCTTCCCGTTCGCGGTCCTGGAGCACGTCTTCTTTGCTGATGCCGTAGCTGCTGATGACCAGGACCTCGTGGTCGGCAGGGACCATTGCGGCCAACCAGATCGCACAGGTGTAATCCCGCAGGTCGTTGGTTCCCGCCTGTTTCGGGGTGACCTTGCGCGCCAAATCCTTCCCGGTACCGGTGAGAGGAATGTGGTGTGTCTCGTTGAAGCAGTAGAAGAACCGCTGGGTGAGGTTCGCGTTCAGCCAATCCGCTGCCATTTTCAGCGGGCGGCTTGCGTTTCGGAAGAACGTGTCGGAGGCGTTGCGGTCCGAGAAATAGTGAATCCGTGTCCGTTCACCGAGAGGGATGGTGCGCAAGATGAGCGACGGGATAGGCCGCTCAATGAAGGTCGCCCCTTGCTTGCTCCACAGACGGTACAGCAGGTAGGAGGTAAAGTTCGCGGCCAGGAACCACCTGGATGCGAAAGGGGCCAACACATCGGCATTGAGGGTGCTGCCCAGTACGAGAGTGGTGCGCTCGCCCCCCTTAGCAGCTTGGTTAAAGAAGCTTGCTTTGCCCACGCAGGTGCGGTTGTCCGCCATCATTCCCCAGAGTGATGCCATCTGCTGGCCGAGAACATCTTCACGAGTTTGGCGAATTGTGTGCCCTTCGGTGGTGAGAGTGACGCTCACCCAGTCCGGTGAGGGGGAACCATCCTCCGTCGCCAGGGGTTCGGCCTTAAACAGGTCGCGCAGCCTGTCGTGCGATGCCGTGAGGCGGAAGCAACCCGAAGTCCAGACATCCGGCACCTCATCGCAAACCAGATGCCAACAATGGGCATTTAGTTCCGGGCGAGACCAATCGACCAGGGCCAGGGCTTGGTGGGTGATGAACAACACTGCGTGTGGGCTGTCGGCGAGGTCGGCCATTGCTGCCGCGATAGCGGTCCCGATGGGGGCTGAATTCACATCGGGTTCGGAGTGCGTCACCCTGATGACCGGCGTGTGCCCGCCACCACGAGCAACGATGAATTCTTTCTCCAACTCGCGCAAAAACTCAATGCGAGGGGCTGCGTAAACATAAAGTCCCGGGGTGGAGAAAATATACTCCCGTGCCGAAGTGGACTTCCCTGCCCCTGGTTCGTTTGCTGAATAAAATACCTCCATAACCTCTCCTTAAATAGCTTCAATGTTTATTTATCATTGTAGAATCATTTTACCGTACACCTTGCTGTGAAGTCAAAATAGGGTAAGAAGAAAGCGGATCAGTCAGAAAGAACTGACCCTTAGAAATAGGGGGTGTTTCCTCTGACATTGGCTGGGAAGGAAAAGGCCGGGGCAACTGGCCGGGTGGGCTTGCTCCCGCCCGAGGCAGTTGTTCCGGCCAGCGGATGCCGCCAAGGGCGGCGTCCGGTGATTCCACGGAATCAGTGACTGGGAATGGACGGCGGCGTGCTGGCGCACCCCACCGATCAGCGGACAGGGCCGTGGTTCGCCCGGCTTACGGCTCGCCGCACGGCGACTGCGCCGACGCCGACCACGCCCCAGCCCGCCGGATTTCCGGGTTCATCCAGTCCCGCATTGGCGGGGCAACAAAGCCCCCTGCCAACGTGCGGTTTTCCCTATGTCCCCGCGTCAGCGCGCCAACTGACGGGCTTTGTTATGACGGCCAACCCATTGGGAATATCAACCAATCGTCCGGTCGATGAGATCAAACCCTCGGTTGGTCGGCATACAGAAGAGGCACTTGCCGCCGCTGGCCTCGGCCCACACCGCGCCGATCTGCCGCTTGACGGCCTCCCCCTCGTAGAGGTGCGCCCCCTTGTATTCCACAACGAGAATACGCCCATCCGTAAGCATCGCCACAAAGTCCGGGTAAAACTTGTTATGCGGGAGTTGGAGCCAAAAAGACGACTTCTTGCGCTCGATATTCCTGATCCAGTAGCGCACCTTCGGGTGCCGGTCGATGTAAAGGGCGCAGTCGAATTCTTCCCCAGTGCTCGCAAGATCACCGACGAGGGGTGTGTAGTGTTTCGCGAAGGGTCTGCCCGCGAAGGGTTGGTTGGGGGCGTAGGTCTGCTCATCGAAAATGATGGACAGGTCGGCGCTAACGGCGAAGTCGGCTGCGTTTGCGGCGAAGAGCGCGTTGTACTGCCCGACCTCACGGTCCGCACGAAGCTCGTTGATCAGGGTGCCGATGGCCTTTCGCAGGTCGTACTTGTTCCGAGCAAGGACCGGGATGTCGTGTCCTGCGGCGATAAGGGCTTCTATGGCCTTGGTAATGAACACCACGGCGCTTGGCTTGGTGATATCGGGGTGGACAATGCCCGAATCAATCCAGTTGGCGAGGCGCGGCAGGTTCCAAGCGGGTTCTTGGATGACCCCGGCAAGATCGCCCTGAACCTTCTTGGGGAAGCCAATCTCAATCACCCCCTTTGCCCCGACATCAATTTCTCCCGTGCGCGCGGTGTCGGGCAGGCGAAACCGTTCCACGATTGCGGCGGGGTCGCATTGGTCGAGCCGCCAGGGCAGGTCAAGGAAATGCTCCTGCGAAAACAGTTGCAGTTCGCCTTGCTTGCGGAAGCCAAGCAAGGGAACGACGAAGGGCGGCTTATCGTCCTCGTCGGGAGCGGAAATCTGGAATTGATTCGACTTCGCATAGAGCCGATCGATGGTCTTAGCAACCTTTGGCACGGCGGCAAAAGCCAAGTGGATGAGGTTGCGGTTGTCCCGCGTCATAGGCCCCTTGTAGGTCAGCGTCCGTGTCTCGGTGTCAAAGGACAGGCGCGTCCTGACCGACGGGGGAAGGCGGTCAATCGCGGCCACGATAACCTCGGGCGCGGCAGCTTCCACGGGCAGTGTGTCCGATCGATAGGAGGCTTGGGTTTCGGCCAATTTAAGATTCTGTTGCGGAGCGATGATCTGCGCCGCTTCCATCGGATTAAAGCCTGCGCCTTCCACAAGCCCGTCGCGCAACTGCTGCGCAGTCGCGTCGAAATTGCGTGACACAATGAAGGCGTAAGACTGGTTCAGGGCATCGCGTCGCTTGCGTTGCGCTTTCGGCATCCGCAACACGCGGCCAAGTATCTGCTCAACCGCCGTCGCCGACACCTGATCGGCCACCGAACAAAGGACATAGGCGAAGGGGCAATCCCACCCCTCCTTCAACTTCGACACGGTGATGATGTACCGCACCGGGCATTTGTCGCTCCGGATGTCGGGGATGTCGTCAAGGTCTTTGCGCGGCCCGGTATGAACGGCGATCTGCTCCTTGGGGATGCGCTGGTCGTCGCGCAAATGCGCCTCAATCTTTTCCCAGGTGAGACGAGTTGGGTCGTCCTTAGACGCGCTCTGCGCCTGAAACAGGATGATGGGGCGGATATATTCGCCTGTCTCGGCGAGTTCGGCCTTCGCCGCCTCTTCCAACGCCTTCTGGCAATCCAGCGCCCCGCCGATGGTTTTGACCCAATCCGCATCAGTGGTCAGGCGGATGGGCATCTTGATCATCTGCTCGGCCTTCAACTCGGCGGCAGAGACGGAATAAAGGATGTTGGAAGCGTACTTGTCGCGCTCCGGCCGATGCTCAATCTGCGGCGTAGCTGTCAGTTCAAGGATGATCGACGGGTTGAACCGCGCCAAGGTCCGGAAGGACAGGTCCGTGCGGCTGTTGTGGGCTTCATCCACGATCACCAAGGGCCTGTGAAGTTTCAGCAGGTTTGCCAGCGAATAGATCGGGCGGGAACCACCCTCGATCTTGTCGAGCGTCGCGATCTGTTCCTCGGTCAGGTTGGCGAAGTGGTCCATCAAGACCCCGGCGTCCTCATAGACCTTCAAGCCCTCGGGGTTCTCATTCCCACTGTCATCCTCGCGGCGGAAGGACTGGATGGTGGAGACGATCACCACCGCCCCGCCTGTCGCATCTGCCTTGGACATTGCCAGTGCCTCGGCCTTGGTCATCACCGAGAAGTTGCGGTTGAATGACTGAAGCAGGGCTGCGCGGTAATGGTGTCCCTCATCCTTCAAGGCCGCGACAGTCTGGTCCAGGATCGCCGTCGATGGCACCAGCCATAAAACCATTGGGTTCGAGGCTTGAAGGTAATCGCGTGATGCGATGCCAATGGAATACGCGGCCATAAGGGTCTTGCCGCCCCCGGTCGGGACGCGAAGGCAGACGAAGGGAGTGCCCTCTTCGACTGCCGGGGCCTGCTGATAGGGGAACTTGGTGGCCTTGTAGAAGGCGACATCGGCCCCATCATCTACGGCGGAACGAAGAAACTCGTTGAACCGGCCAAGGGCGAGTTTCTGATACTCTTTAAGATCGTTGTTGATTGCGACCATCTCAAACCCCCTCGATTTGGTAGGGAATTTGCTTGAACATCACGCCCTCGGCTTTCAGCCGGTCGGGGGATACCGTGGAGCCCTCGGCATAGACAACGCGGGTGCCTTCAAAGCCTTTGGGCGGCGGTGGCAAGGCTACCAGCGCGTCGGGGGTCAGCACATTGCCAAGCGCCTCGCGCGGCATCCCTGCCTGCCCCTGTGCATAAAGCAGATAGACAGCCTTCTCGCCGTGCTTGCCTAGGTAGGCGTTGCCCACCTGCGCCCTGGTCGGGATGGGCGCACCGGTTTCGGCGAAGAATATATGGGCGGCCAGATCAGGGAATGACACTTCGCCGTCGATGTCGCCGAACTCATTGAAGAGTGGAACGCCAAGGCGGCAGTAGCGGAAGCCGCTTCCGCCCCGCCACTTTAAATCCCGGCTGACCCCACTCTGATCTTCGCCCGAGACTACCGCTCGGAGTCTCTTCGCAGCGTGGGATTCAGCGTGCTCTCCCATTTCGACCGTTATAAACCGCAGCCCCATCTTCATTGCGACTGCGGCAGTAGTTCCGGAGCCACAGAAACTATCCATCACGATATCGGCCGAATTTCTTGAGGTCGCCAACTCAAAGCAACGCTTCAACAAAGCTTCCGGCTTCTTTCCTTTCGGGAATGGAACGCCGCCTTCATTGTGAATGTTGTTCGAAAGCAAATCATCCCAAAGCGTGGTGAGGGGTTCGCCAGAAACAGCGACGCCATCGATTATTTTTATTTTATCCCTGTAAAAGAGGATGCGCTTGCCACCTTTTAAGTAAATATCAGAGTAACCCTCCCGCTCTACCTTGAAAATCTCCGAAGGTCGCTCGGTTGATAGGTCAATCGCCTTTTGCGTGTCCTGGCCAACATTGTTGTAGTCGGGGGTGACTAACTGGCAAACGGACGAAGCGTTTTCCAACACAAAATCATCAATTAGCTCAGGGCTGGCCTTGGCAAGTTTTCTTGCGTCAGCAAGCGAGATGCCATTGGCAGCCGCAAAGCCGTTCATCAGCGTCGTGATTTTCCAAGTTGAATGAGGCGCATCCGGATTAACAATCCAACTGCTGTATCGCTTATCTCTCTCCCTTCCAGTAAATACCCGGTTTGGAGTCCAGTGCGCCTTACTTTTAGCATATATAATGATGTGATTAACGATATTAACACAACCAGGGTTTATTGCCTTGTGGCCCGTTGCTGACGCCTGTTTAAATGCAATTACATAAAGACGGTTATGTCTTCCAAATATTTCATCGAATAGAGCAATGGAGTAGGCGAGCTCATTATCGTCTATATGAAGAAATAACGTTCCATCGAGGCGGAGAAAGTCTCTCAAAAGTCTGGCGCGCGGATACATCATACACAGCCATTTATCGTGGCGCGAAAGATCGCTGGCCTCGTCGCCAACATACTTTCCAAGCCACGCGCGGATCTGGGGATCATTACTGTTATCGTTGTAAATCCAATCCTCTGCACCCGTATTAAAGGGGGGATCGATGTAGATACACTTTACCTGCCCGCCGTAATAGGGTAGCAGCGCCTTCAGGGCTTCTAGATTGTCGCCCTGAACCAGAAGGTTGCCCGCGTCTGGATCACCTGCGGACAATGATCCATCGCAATGAACCAACCGATAGGGAACCTCTTTGTGGTGGTGTTCAACCGCCTCTTTCCCGATCCAGTTCAATGAAGGCATACTCAACTCCCTCTTGCGCTGCATTGAGCCTGCCGCAACCCACCAGACTTCGCCGCATTGTTTAATAGCCTCACGCCTAAGCGTCAGCCTTGACCACTGGTGCTCGCTGCCGAGTAGCAGCGGGCAGCGACCGCGCCTTTCAAATACCCCAGTTCCAGGCCGACAAGAAGACGGGATGTCGGGTTGACAGGCTCCGGCCCACACCATTCAATTGCCCGGCAACTTGACGCGAATGAACGTCTCGTTGGCCGACATTCCGCGACTCCCTCAGCACCTCAGAAGTTTAACGGTGCGACATCGCGGGGGCAATCGCGGATGGAACTGTGATGGTTGGGATATTCCACGACCGCCAGCACATTCACGACCTGCGCCAGCTTCACCACGAGGGCCGGGTCGTCATCCATCACAAGGCATTGGACACGATCCTCCTCCACGCTGAACAGCGGCCCGTACATATCCAAAAGGTGTTGGCATTCGGTGCTGCCCGATTCCAGTGAAACCAATGAAACGGGCACGAGGCCCGCATCATTGAGATAGTCCCGAACAACCCGTTCCGGCGACGGCCCGCAAGGGGTGCTGGCAATCAGCACCTTCACGCCACCGACTCCAGCACGGCATTGTCATTGGTGTTGCGCTGGGCGCGGACTTCATCAACGGTCAGCCAGCCCATCTGCCGCCGGAAAAATTCAAGATGAGGGGCGTCGTAGGTGAGGATGACCAATTCCTGACCTTGCCGTTCCTTCCGATCCGAGCCACGGCTGGGCCAATCCTGGAGCCGGAAGAACCTCAGGAACCCTTCATAACGGGAACCGTTTTGCTCTGACCAATTCAGCGTGACCATCACTCGGACACCACCGTCGTGGGCCAGCCTTACCAATGCAGCAAGTTGGTCGTGGTCATCGGCCCCGAAGTCGACCCCATAGGAGCTTTTGCCAGTCCCCTCGTAGGGAGGATCGGTGAGCAGAAATGCCCGACCGCCAAGAGAGATGGCCTCCTGAAAAGTCTGGCGGAAATCCTGCACCCGGAAATCCCACCCCTGGATCACTGCTGACCAACGAAACAACTGGCCGAGGCGAACTGCATAACTGTGGAGGAACCAGCCCGTCTTGTCCTTTGATCGCCCCCCTGCTGCCAATTTAAATTGCGCCATCGGGTGGCAGATTTGGGAATGGATGTAATAGGCGGCCGCCACCAGGACCTTGTCGTCGACAAAGTCGCGTCTGTTGGTTTCCAGGATTTTGGTTGCATCAATGAACATTCTGTCGGGGTTCCGCCAATAGGGCTCAACCAGCCGACGAACCTCGGCGACAAGACCATCGGGAGCATCTCTGAGGCAGCACCAGAAGTTAATGAGTTGGGAATTGATGTCGCGCATTCTGAAATAGACAACTTTTCCCGATTCAGCGGCGGCTTGGGCAAACGCCAACGGAATGGAGCACCCGCCGCAGTTGGCATCCAGGTACACACCACCGGGAGGGACAGAAACAACCTTCATTAAATTGGCGGCGCTCCGTCCCTTGCCCCCGCTATGGTTTAGGGGGCTGGGGTGAGCCATCGGGCGCAGGCTGCGTTGGGCGTGATCGATGTTGGCCTCAATGATGATTCGGTCGGTGGCCGACAGTCCATCGGCGACTCCCCCTGCCATCAAGGGGCTTTCGTTGGTGGAGGTCATTATGCGCCCTCCCCATCAAGCCCAGCGGCTTCGGGTGCGGGGGTATTATTGGGCGCGCGCCAAACCACCTTCCGCTTGCTGCCCAAGCGAACGAGTTCTTCGGGCGACACGGGAATGATTCCGGTGGAACCATCCTTGAGATGGATAATGAGTTCCGCGCCCACGAACTTCTCGCTGTCGCTCACCGGCGCGGAAGTTTTCAATCGGAAATGAGCATATGCCCTGGAAAAACCGCCCAGCGCCTCAATTTCCGCCATTGCGTCTTCGGAGGTTCTGGCACTCAGCGCGGCGGCGATGGTGGCAACCTTGCTGGAGGGGCCGCCACCGCGCCCATTTCCCTCCAGGTACTTTGCGGTGCGGTAGTGGAGCGGATTGGCGGTGTCTGAGCGGCACTTGACCTTTGCCCCCTCAAACAGCTTCTCCGCCGCTTCCTCATCCGCTTGGAACAGGGCAACGACTTCGATCACCTGCGCGGTGATGGTGGCGTATTGCTTTTCAGTCTCAGCTTTGTTCGCGACGACTGCGGCCAAGGCTACATCGACGACATCCCGATGCGTTCTTGCGCCCTCAATGAGGCGCTTGACCCGCAATTCCAGGGGCGGTGTGGCCGTTCCCTGCGGATTCGTGTTATCCGCAACAAAACTCTCAGCCACGCTCTCGGTGGCCGTTACTTCTTCGACACTCATCCTTGAAAGACCCAAAGCACGCCGAAACATTTCGGGCGTGCGCCAGCCGTTAGGCTCGACGATCTGGATGCAGATTTTGGGTTTTGGCGATCTGCATCCGTCCCGGAGGCTATTGCCCCAACAAGATGACGATGTTTTACTTCATTTTCCCGATTCATTTCAAGGGAAAAATGTCAAGCTGTATCTTTTTTATTTTTAGTGAGTAAAATACCGGGGCGCCCTCCCTTTGGCCGTCGTGTCTTTCATTCAAGATTCTAACCGCTCTGGCTTGTGCTCAAAAACGACCGTTTCCGAACAGGGCACCCATCCGCGCAAATGGGGTGTCCAAAAATAGGGTTGGCAATTTTTGGGCAGGTGCTATTCTGAACACCCTTTTTGAACAAGGTGATCGGGATGCACACATTCGCCTACCTCCGGGTCTCGACCACCGGACAGACCACCGATAACCAGCTTGTCGAGATCGAGCAGGCTGGCTACGAGGCGGATACCGTGTATAGCGACACCATCAGCGGCAAGGTTCCTGCGATGGAGCGCCCGGAGTTCGCCAAGTTGATGGACACCATCCACCGGACGAAGAAGCCGAAGCGCCTTATCGTCTCGAAGCTGGACAGGCTGGGGCGTGATGCCATCGATGTGCTGGGCTCGGTCCGGGCGCTGGAGCAAGCCGGTTGCTCGGTCCGTGTCCTCCAACTCGGCGACCTTGACCTGACCTCATCGGCAGGCAAGCTGGTGTTGTCCACCCTGGCTGCCGTGGCGGAGATGGAGAGGGATATGCTGGTCGAGCGCACCCAGGCGGGTCTGGCTCGCGCCAAGAGGGAAGGCAAGAAGCTCGGTCGCCCCAGAGTCACGGATGATGATTCCGTGGAATCTATCCGCAATGCCTTGGGCGGTGGCGTCAGCATCTCGCAGATCGCCCGTGATCACGGCATATCCCGCGCCACCGTCATCCGGGTCCGGGGGGCGGCGCAATGACCGACTTGAACGCCATTGAGGAAGCCGCCCACGAACTCGTGGATCAGCGCGGGCGCGAAGGGGGGCTGAAATGAAGCCCACCGCCATCCTGATCGTGGTCCTGGCGCTTTTGCCTCTGACCGCCAGGGCGGATATGTATGGCTTCAATGAGGGGCGTGTCCCACCAGCCGCCACCGAACAGAAGCACCAGCAAGACCGCGCCATCGCCCTGAAAGACCGAACCCGGCAGTGCGACGGGCTGCGGCAGCAGTTGGTGACGACCATCACGGTGGGGGAGACAGCGTGTTGGATGAATGTCGGCAGTCGGTCGCCGTGGGCGACCTCTATGAGACCGAGGGACGGCGGCGGACCACCTGGGTGGTCCAGTCGGTGGTTGATGCGCCGCACCAGGGCACCCTCGTGAGGTTGGTCCAGGTGGATGGGCTGGGCAAGGTCACCATCCCGATCTCGGACCTGGGCTACGCGGGTGGCTTCACCCGCCTGGGCGACCCGGCAAACGAGGGCTGATCGGTGGTGTAACAAAAATCCACCTATAAGGACTTACGTTACACCTCTTCACCACCGGCTTGCGGACCTGCACCGGCACCCCGGCAGGGAGGGGCTAAGTAGACACCACCTCGTCAGCTTCCTCGGCGGCTTCTGCGTCATCCACGTCATCAAACATATGATTGAAGTTAGGGCTGTGGTCCTGGGGGATATTTGGCGGCGGAAGCGGCTTGTCCTTCTTTGCCTTCATCTTGATGAGTTCGTCCAAGTGGACTTCGGTTTCCGTGTGGTCATAGTGGCGGCGGATGTAGGTAACATCGGTCCCACACGCCTGCGCGAGACGGTAGACATCCACGCCATTGAGGAGGCGTTCGGTGATGAAGGTGTGGCGCAAGCTGTATGTGGTGCGCTTTTGCCGATAGCTGTTCAGAAGCAGGCCAGCCTTCTCAAATACCCCGGGGATTGTCTTCTCCCACCATTTTCGGGGTTCACCATCTTCGTTCGGAAAGATCAGGGCCTCACTGGCTAAAGGAAGCCCGGACATCCCCTGGGCCTTCGCCGAGAGAGTCAGTGCTTTTTCAAGGTTTGCCAACCCAAAGGCTTTGCGAAAGCCGGTCTTGGTCGTCTCTGGCACTGAAATAATCCAGCCGTCGGTCGGCTCGGAAGCGTCCCATTGCTCTCTTGGCTCTCGCGGACGAACATCACACCACCGAAGCTGGAACAGTTCGTTTGGGCGCAGGCCCGAATAATAGAAGAACAAGATCATCGCTTGAATGGATTGACGCTGGCGGCAGTGCCGAATGGTCGGCCCCTCGTTTGCCCAGGTCTCCATAAATCCAATAAGCTTTTCCATCTCCTCGGGGTTGAAGGCTGGGCGGCGAACTATGACCTTCGCTTTCTTTGCGCCGCCTTGTTCCCAGCGGTCTAAAAGCGGGAGTTGGGCGATAAACTTCTTGGTTTTTGCATACTTAAACACCTGATTGAGCATTGACCGCTCCATATCAAGCGTCTTTTGGGCTGGGACGAGCGCAGCATTGGGTGCTTTCTTGTCCTTACCTGGGCCGCTCTTCCAATAGGAAATGCGCCAGACCCAGTAGTCCTGAATCACCCCTTCATCAATGCTCTTGATTGAGCGGTCACCAAAGAAAGGGATGAAGTACCGATCCGCAGTGCCCTTGTGGAGTTTCCGGCGGTGAACCGAAAGGCTTTCCTCCCGGTCTTTCATAAAGAGCTTGTGGACCGCCTCAAACGACTTTTCACCAATCGGGATGCCGCGCTCCAGTTCGTAGCACTTCTCGTGAAATAGCTTTTCTGCGAAGCGCCGGGCCTCGTCATAGTTTGTCGTCTTTGTGGAGCGGATATATGGGGCTTTGACGCCGGGAAGGCGAAGGCGGCACTGCCAGACCTCTCCCTTGAGGTCGTCGTCCTGGTATAGACGGATAGCGCCATCAAAGAGGACGGTCAGGTTCTTGTAGGTGGTCATCTGCGCCCCCTCCCAGTTCTCGCCACACCCCAGTTAGCAGCCGATTTTTGGAGTTTCTCCAAACTGCGGTCTTACAAAAATCCTATGGGTGAGAACTGGTGTCAATGGGAGAGGCAAGCGCCCGCTCACGCCTTACGCGTTTCTTACGCAAAAGAAAAAGGGCTTGGATTGCTCCAAGCCCTTGATTTTTCTTGGCTTTTCGCCAACCCAGTTTAGCGCTTCGAGAACTGGAAGGAACGGCGGGCCTTCGGCTTACCGTACTTCTTACGTTCAACAACACGCGGGTCGCGGGTCAGGAAGCCAGCAGCCTTCAGGGCCGGGCGCAGCGCCGGATCAAACAGGGTCAGAGCGCGGCTCAGACCGTGACGGATCGCGCCAGCCTGACCGGACAGACCACCACCGGTGACGGTGCACATGATGTCGAACTGGCCGACAACGTTGGCGATCGAGAACGGCTGGTTGACCATCATGCGCAGCACCGGGCGCGGCAGGTAGTTTTCAAGCTCACGGCCGTTGACCACGAACTTGCCGGAACCGGCCTTCACCCACACGCGGGCCACGGCATCCTTACGGCGGCCGGTGGCATAGGAACGGCCGAAAGCGTCACGCTTCGGTTCGGCCTTGGCGGGCTGCTGAACGACGCCCTTGAGATCTTCGAGGGACATGGATTACGCGCTCCGCTTGTTCTTCGGGTTCCGGGCAGCGATGTCCAGAACTTCCGGGTTCTGGGCGTCGTGACCGTGGGTCGGGCCAGCGTACACGCGCAGCTTCTTCAGCTGGGCGCGGCCGAGCGGGCCACGCGGAACCATGCGCTCAACGGCCTTTTCGATGACGCGGCTCGGGTACGGGCCGGTCAGCAGCTGTTCCATGGTACGGTCTTTGATGCCGCCCGGATGGCCGGTGTGCCAGTAGAAGCGCTTCTGGGTCAGCTTGCGACCGGTCAGAGCGACCTTCTCGGCGTTGATGATGATCACATGATCACCGGTGTCGATGTGCGGGGTGAACATCGGCTTGTGCTTGCCCCGCAGGATATTCGCGACGGTCGCGGCAAGGCGGCCGAGAACGATGCCTTCGGCATCGATCACGTACCACTTCCGTTGCACATCCGTCGGCTTGGCGGAATAGGTCTTCATCGTTCTCACTTCTCAGTCGCTGGGGAACCGGTCTTCGGCTCCTGTGACGAGCGGAGCCCGTGTCCGAGCCGTCCGCCCCAGTGAATCCAGGCCGCGGAGTATGCCACGAAAAACAATGGCGTCAATGCCTTTTAATTCAATAAAATCAATAACTTATAGTGCGGTATTATATTACCTCACTCAGGACCCGCGCAGGGCCTGCCTTTGCGGGCTTTCCTGAACACCCGGCCCCGCACCCGGCGGAATCCGCAAAAAACCTTGAAATCTCCGCACTTTGTCCTTCGCAGCGCCACGACTCCCTCTATTATTGTCGGTGGGCATCCCATCATCGCGGCACACAGGGGGCAGACTATGGACGCAGCCAACCATCTGATTCTGCTCGGCGGCGGCCTGATGCTGGCGGCGATTCTCACCGGAGCCCTGTCCACCCGGATCGGTGCACCCCTGCTGCTGGTTTTCCTGGGGGCCGGTATGCTGGTCGGCGAAGATGGCCCCGGCGGGATCCAGTACAGTGATTATGGCACCGTCTATACGCTGGCCAGTCTGGCGGTGGCGGTGATCCTGTTTGACGGCGGGTTGCGTACCTCCTTCCGCACCGTCCGCCGGTCATGGGGTCCGGCGGCATGGCTGGCGACGGTCGGTGTGGTCATCACCGCCGGAATCACCGCCGCCGCCGCGTGGTCGGTGTTTTCGATCCCCCCGGTGATTGCCCTGCTGATCGGCACCGTCGTCGCCTCCACCGATGCCGCCGCCGTGTTCCTGCTGCTGCACCAGCGCGGGCTGGAGATCCGAGAACGGGTCTCAGCGACGCTGGAACTGGAATCCGGGGCCAACGACCCGATGGCGATCCTGCTGACCATGCTTCTGGTCAGCATCGCCACCGGCACCCTACAGGCGCAGGACATGGGCCTCAGCATCCCGCTGTCCCTGATCAAGGCCTTCGTCGTCGGCGGGGCGCTGGGTCTGGCGGGTGGACAGGCGATCAGCTGGGCGGTCAACCGCCTGATGCTGGCTCCCGGCCTGTATCCGGTGCTGGTGATCGCCGGAGCCCTCACATTATTCGGCCTCAGCCATACCCTCGGCGGATCAGGCTTCCTGACCGTTTATGTCGCCGGAATTGTTGTCGGCAACCAGCGCCTGCGGGCACAGGTGGTGATCCGCCGGTTCCATGATGGCATCGCCTGGATAAGCCAGATCCTGCTGCTGGTGATGCTCGGCCTGCTGGTGACCCCGCACAAGCTGGTGCCGGACCTGCTGCCCGCCATTGCCACCGCGCTGGCGATGGTATTCGTCGCCCGTCCGGCGGCGGTGGCCCTGTGCCTGTGGCGCAGCAGGCTGACCCTGCGGGAGCGGCTGTTCGTCGCCTGGGTCGGCCTGCGCGGTGGTATGCCGATCTATATGGCGATCATCCCGGTGCTGTCCGGGGTGCCGGAAGCCGGGCTGATTTTCAACGTCACCTTTATTGTGGTTCTGGTTTCGCTGGTGCTTCAGGGCTGGAGTATTTCCGCCGTCGCCCGGTTGCTGCGGGTGGAAATCCCCCCGGCACCGGAACCGCAGGGCCGCCTTGATATCGATATTCCCTCCAACCTCGATCAGGATATCGTCGGCTACACCATCACCCCCGACAGTCCGGCGGCAGGGTTATCCCGCGAGGACCTCCGCCTGCCCGGACGCAGCCGCCTGCTGTCGGTGCTGCGCGGCAACGTGGTGGTGCCGGAACAGGGACTCGACCATTTTCAGACCGGAGACTTCGTCCTGCTGCTGACCCCGCCGGAACAGGGGCTGACGCTGGACCGGCTGTTTCTGGCCAAGGATAAGAAAACCCGGCGGGTGGCGCTGGCCGATTTCGTCATCCCCGGCGCGGCCCCGCTGGGGTCAGTCTGTGACGCCTATGAAATCAGCGTCGCCGATGACCAGCGCCAGAAAAGCATTGGCCAGTTTGTCAGCGACACCCTCGGCGGCACTCCTGGCATCGGTGACAGCCTGCTGGCCGGGGCAGTGGAACTGGTGGTGGTCCAGACCGAGGGCGACCGCATTTCCTCGGTCGGTATCCGTCTGGAGCCGGATCACGGCGCGGCGTGGGAAACCGTGGTTCCCCGCCGCCTGCTCTCCCACATCCGCCGCTGGCGGCTGCGCCGCCCGGCCTGACCCCCGGCCAACCGGCCGAACCTCAGCCTGCTTCCGGCGGCACCGAATAGGTGCCGGTGACATGGGCCACCATCGACTCCCTGTCCCCGGCCGAATACAGCTCCACCTCCGCCACCACCAGACGCTTGCCCCGCTTCAGGATGGATCCCTTGGCGATCATGTCTTCCTGCCCCGGTTTCCGCAGGAAGTTGACCGTCAGGCTGGTGGTCACCGCCAGTTCCACCCGCCCGACCAGCGACAGCACCACGCCGTACAGGGCCAGATCGGCCAGCGCCATCGTCGCCGGACCGGCAATGGTGCCGCCGGGGCGGATCAGATCCGGCTTAAAAGCCATCCGCACGGTGCAATAACCCTCGCCGATTTCCTCAAAGGTACAGCCCAACAGATTGGCCAGCGGCAGTTCGGCATCCAGAATGTCCTGAATTTCAGCAATCGTGACTTTCGACATAGATCCTCCCGGTTTTCAGCCCGGCCTTTTTGCGGCACAGTTTTACGGGCTCTGCCAGAAGCCTACATGCCCCGTCCGGGCCAATCTACGGTGCCCCAGCGTCAAGCCGGGCCAGAAAATCACGGCCAAAATCACGGCCAATGATCAGGAGGATTCTATCCATGTCTGCCCTGCTGCTGCGCGCCGATGCTGACGGCATCTGCACCCTGACCCTGAACCGTCCGGAGGCCCGGAATGCCCTGTCCCGCCCGATGATGGCAGCCTTGCAGGCGGAACTGGACCGCATCGGCGACGACCGGTCGGTGCGGGTGGTGGTGCTGACCGGGGCCGGACCGGCCTTCTGTGCCGGGCATGACCTGAAAGAAGTGCGGGGGCTGGACACCAGCGACTACCTGCCGCTGTTTGAGCAGTGCTCCCGCCTGATGATGAGCCTTGTGCATCTGCCCCAGCCGGTCATCGCCAAGGTCCACGGTATTGCCACCGCCGCCGGGTGCCAGCTTGTCGCCTCCTGCGATCTGGCCTATGCCGCCGATACCGCCCGCTTCGCCACTCCGGGGGTCAACATCGGGCTGTTCTGCTCCACGCCGATGGTGGCGCTGTCGCGGGCCGTGCCCCGCAAAGCGGCGATGGAAATGCTGCTGTCCGGGCAGCCGGTGCTGGCGGTGGATGCCGTGCGCCACGGCCTGATCAACGCCGCCCTGCCGGTGGAGGAACTGGATGCCCATGTCGCCGCGATGGCGGCAACCATCGCCGGGAAATCGCCCCTGACCCTGAAAATCGGCAAGGAAGCCTTTTACCGTCAGCTGGAACAGCCGCTGGCGGAGGCCTATGCCTATGCCAGCCGGGTCATGGCGGAAAACATGATGGCCCGCGATGCCGAAGAAGGGATTGACGCCTTCCTCGGCAAGCGCGAGCCAGTCTGGTGCGGGGGCTGAGACTGCCCCGGAAACCGGGTGGCCTCTTACACCCGTCCCTGCTTATTCAAACGGCGTCGGACGCGGGGTGGCGTCTGACGACGGCGGCAGGATCGGCAACTTGAAATCCGGCTGGTCACCGGTCAGGGTCTTCAGGAAGGCGACGATTTTGGCGTTTTCCTCTTTGTTGAAAACACGGCCGAGCTGGATCCGCCCCATCGTTTCCACCGCCTCCGGCAGGGTTGCCGCCTCGCCGTCGTGGAAGTACGGATAGGTCATTTCCACATTGCGCAGGGTCGGCACCTTGAAGTTGAAGCGGTCTGCCTCATCCTTGGTCACCGCCACCCGGCCTTCCGCCGGGCTGGAGGCCTTGTAGGGTTCAACCACCCCCATCTTCTGGAAGGAATTGCCACCAACCGCCGGGCCGTTGTGGCAGGCCACACAGCCGCTGTCGCGGAACAGCTCATACCCGGCCTTTTCATCGGCGGTCAGAACCTTGTCATTCCCCTGAAGCCACTGATCAAAACGGGAATTCGGGGTCACCAGCGTTTCCTCAAAGGCGGCAATCGCCTTGGTCACCTCTTCGATGGTGATTTTGCCCACCCCGAACACCGCGCCGAAATCCACCACGTAGCCCGGAATGGACTCCAGAACGTCAACCGCCAGCTTGTGGGTGAAGGCCATTTCGCCCGGATTGGCAATTGGCCCGCCAGCCTGCGCCTGAAGGTCAGCGGCCCGGCCATCCCAGAACTGGGCAAGGTTGAGGCTGGAATTCAACACCGTCGGGGCGTTGATGGGACCCTTCTGCCAGTTATGGCCGATCGAGGTCTTCAGGTTATCGGTCCCGCCCATCGACAGGTTGTGGCACGAATTGCAGGAGATAAAACCGGACTTGGACAGACGCGGATCGAAATACAGCTTCTTGCCCAGCTCCACCAATGCCGGATTCCCGGCCTTAACGGCGGGCAACGGCTGAATCGGCTCATCGGTCCGTGGGGCCGCCGCCTGCGCCACCGTCACCGCCGTCAGCAGGGCCACCCCTGCCGCCATTACCGGTCCCCAGATCATCGTTTTCATCATGCGCTCTCCTCTCCCGGGTCCGGAACGGGCACGGCTCCGCCTGCCATCCGCCTGTCAGGCGCACGGGAAACCGGCCAACCAACCGGAACACCAACTCATTGAAAGATATAATACATCCTGCTCTCACAGGATGGGGCGGCCGTGATTTATACAGTCCGTCGGGACTGGCCTGCTCCCTGTTCGCACTATTCCCTACAAGGGATGTGGGTACATTGAGGCAGATCAAACATTCAAATCACTCTAATTTAGAACAGCCCCTGCCGCCGGGGGCATACTCTTCGCCGGTCCCGGTGTTAGCAGTCTGATCAGGAAGCTGTTTTGACACCCGGCCGGGTCTTTCCCAGTTTAGAATGATCTCGGGATCCGCTGACCGGACGCTGAAATTTTTCTGGCCGCCCTGTCTTTCAGGACAGGAAGGTGCCATACTGTTCTCCGGTCTCCGGCGGTTCTGTCACGCCGGGGGCGTTTCCAGCAGAGATGGACACCGGCTTTGCTGCTGGACGTGCGCTGACTTTTACGGAAGCACACGTTCCGTTGAACCGCAGCCCGCTGCCTTGGAACATGCTCCAGCCCCGCTGAAAAAACCGCACAGAAGTGTGCCCCTGCGCCGAAGCGCCTGTCCGTGCCATTCCTGCCGCACCGGAGCCGCCGCCATGCGTGACCGCCAGCCTCATCCGTTCCCCCTCCGGCCTGCCCGCCAGATCCTCTCTCCGGCATCGGAGCGTCCGGCAGTTCCGCTGAACATTTCCGGCCCCACTCTGGCTTATATCATCGCCAGAGCCAGAGAGTTTGACGCCGCCATTGATACACATCCGGAACCGGCGGACGACACCCTCCAGCTTCCCGATCTCGAGAGTGATTACCTTCCCGCCTGCGGCAGCGAAGATACCCCCTATGACGACCTGCACAGTGCCCTGTCCCTGCTGAATACCGAGCAGATGGCAACTCTGGTCGCTCTCCTGTGGGTCGGGCGCGGTGATTATGCCCGCAACAGCTGGAAGGAGGCCCGACAGGCTGCCACCGAGATTCTGGAGGAACGGGATGGCGCCGATTATCTGTGCGGAACCCCGCTGGCCGCCGACTACCTGACCGAAGGTCTGGATATGCTGGGGCATCAGATCGACGACCCCGGACGGCTGGTTCTGTAATCTGGCACAATCCGCTACACTGGTGCCCCCACAGACCGGAGGCCACCCCGTGATTCTGCCCGCATTTTCCCATGCCGCCCTTACCGCCGATGCCCCGGTGCCTTACCCGGACGGGCATACCCGGATCATCCTGGGGGCCGTCCGGACCATTGCCCTGATCGGGATTTCCGCCAAGGCAGACCGCCCCAGCTATCACGTGATGGCGTTTTTGCAGGGCCGGGGGTTCCGGGTGATCCCGGTCAATCCCGGTCTGGCCGGGCAGACCCTTCTCGGGGAAACGGTATACGCCGACCTGTCTGCGATCCCTGACCCGATTGATATGGTCGATATCTTCCGGAACTCTGACGCCGCCGCCGCCCTGACCGACGAGATCATCGGCCTGAACCAAACCCTGCCCGAAGGCCGGAAGATCCGTGTGGTGTGGATGCAGCTGGGAGTCCGGGATGATGCCGCCGCCTGCCGGGCTGAGGCTGCCGGACTGACGGTGATCATGGACCGCTGCCCCAAGATCGAGCTCGAGCACGCCTGATCCCTTCCGTCCGGACACAGAAAAGGGGCGTCATGCGCCCCTTTCTGTTCTTTGCCACGACAGAGGGTTTTTCAAAGCACCCTCAGGACTTTCCGCCTTTCTTCAGGCCGATCGTATCTGCGGCCAGACCGAACGGGGCCCGGGGCTGCGCATCCTCAATCCCCACGGCAGCGCCGGAGATGATGGTGAAACCTTCCGCCGTCGCCAGTTTAATTTCTCCGGCAGAATGCAGATCCCACACATAGCGGTCCTGCGGCACCTTAACCTTCAGTGCCTTGACCGCCGCGCCGAACTCCTTCAGCGCCAGACGCCGCTGTGACGCCGTCGCCCCATGGCGGCCCAGTTCGTTCATATCAATCCCAATCCCGTCGGCCCGCCCCAGATGGGGGGCAATGGCTTCCAGCCCGCCATGCAGGATCCGCACATGCACCTGACCGAACAGGGCCCGCAGTTCCGCAATCGTATCAGGCAGCAGCGTCAGCGGATGGGCATCAAGGATCCCGACAATCTCCGGAACAACTCCGGCCCGCAGGGCTCTCGGTACATTGTTATCCAGTGATTGCAGGATCCGGTCCCGGTTCCGGCCCAACAGGGAGCGGTTATGCAGCGGCAGGGACAGTTTCGGCAGGGTCGGCAGATCCTTCAGACGGGTGATCTGCTGCGCCACCGCTTCAATGATCCGCAGATCAACACCCAGTGAAAACGGATCTTCGTACCCGCCGTTCAGCACCCACTTCCCACGGTAAATGCCATAATCAGTATGCCGCCGGGCGAGGGCCTGATAGCCGGTCACCATCTCCTGCCCCGGAGCCCAGACCGGAGAGAAGCTGAAGGACAACTGCTTGTGCAGGCGGGCAGCGACTTCTCCCACCGACAGCTCCACCTGCGGGGCGCTGACCGCCACCGCCAGAGACGTATCCGCCACCGGCGCAGGCTCCGGTGAAATTCCTTTTGACAGCAGATCGCCGAACGTCACCCGCTCCAGCTGGATGCCAAAGGATTTTCCCTGCGGGGTCGATGGCCCCAGCAGGTTCTGGCGCAGTTCGCCGAGAATACGGCTGGCACGCTGCGGCGCCTGCTCGGCGTGTTCTCCGCCCATATAAACGACAAAGGCATTGTCAGCATGGCGCAGGAACGTATCCGCCGGACCAAGGCGCTTCCGCAGGACGATTTCCACCACCTTCATTGCTTTTGCAGACAGGCGGGGCCATTCGGTTCCGAACGCCAGCTTCAGTTCTTGCAGGGAATAAAGGTGCAGCGGCACAATGCTGACGCCACCGCCACTTTCCGCATGGCGCAGGCAAGTCTTCAGCATGTTATCAAGACCGAAGCGTGGCCCCAGTGCCGAGACCTCGGGCTCAATCAGATCAGCCGCATAAATGCGGTCTGCCATGCGGTGAAGAACATCCGCCGTTTTCGACAGCAGTTCTTCTCTCAGCCGCTCAACCCCGGACTTTCCGCCCGTGGGTGCCGCCAATGCCTGATCGAGAATCAGTTCTGCGCTCGACATCGTCAGCGCTCCTCCCCGTTTCCGCATGCCGCAGGGAGATCCCCCTCCGTCTGCCGCATGCATCCCGTGCCAAGACCGGCCGTGAGTCGTGCGTTCTGCCGTTGCACGATCCGGCCGGGTCTCCCCCTTTGCGCGGTCCAGCCTTTTTAGTGGCTGTTCTCAGCTCTTCCCCGCCGTGGACCGGTGGCGGACCCCCAAACCTTTGAGGATCTTAATCGATTTGCCTTGTGTCCGCACCTTACGGTTATAAGACGTTTGTTTTATACAAATCGACGAAGGACTTATATTTGTTCGAAGGTTATACCCCACTTTTTCCGTGTGTGCCAAAACAAATGAAAATGCGGAGACCGTTCGTTTATAACGATCTCCGCATATGTAAATATTCAATGGATTACAATATAGCCGGTAATCCCCTGAAACCAATCAGGACAGATACCGCCATTACTTGCGCCGGAACGCGTCCAGGGTCACGACCTTGCTGTCGGACGCATCCGCAGCATTCCGGTCCTTCACCACCTCGTCGGCATTGTCGGCCTCAAACAGGGACGGCGAATCGGAAAAATCTTCAGCGTCGTCGAAGTCGTCGTCGTCATAGAGATCGGCATCCGCCGCCAGACCGCCCTGAAACTGCAAACCGAACTGGGCATGCGGATCGGCAAAGCCGGTCACGGCCTCAAACGGCACAACCAGCCGCTCCGCCTTGCCCTGGAACGACAGTTCGACAGAGAACCAGTCCTCATGCACTTCCAGATTCCAATACTGGTGCTGAAGGACGATGGTCATCTCTTCCGGATACTGGGCCCGCAGGCGCGGCGGAATCGCCACATCGGCATGGGTGGTCCGGAATGTGATGTAAAAGTGGTGCTGCCCCGGCAGTCCGCTGGCCACAACCAGACGCAACGCATCACGCAGAACGCCGCGTAGCGCCCGTTCCACCAACATTTCATATTGAATACCCGGTGTATCCACCTGCACCACTCCGCCTGATAAGGCGTGGCACATACCGCCACGCCGAAAACCCGGGCCGGATCCACCGTTGCCACGGGCACACTCAGCACAGGCACACAGCGGCGGCCGGAAACCACACAGCTGAACATCCGGCGGCATCGGGCAGCGCCCTGCTGCGGGCCTGCTGTGCCAGCCTCATCTGCTTTCCGGTCAGCCTGAAAGCCTTACCCCAAAAGACAGTGTCAGCCAGAATAAAGTGGGGGGCTTCTGTTGCCCGGTGCCCCCCGGACCGCGCTTACCGGCAATTAAGCGGCAGCGGCAAGTTCAACGTTGTCGTTGGCACTTGTTGTGATTGGCCCGATGACGGTGGATACCATGCCGGATACAGCCGAAACCTTTACTACGCACGTCGATCCTGTTTCGTCCCCATGCTTCCTGCCCTTTGCAAGGCCCTGTAGACAGGGCAGGCAGAAAATTTGGTGGAGACGCCGGGTACCGCCCCCGGGTCCGTAACGTCTATTCCGTGACGGGTTTAGCATCATAGCCGGGCAAGCCCGGCACCCCCAATATAGAGGCTGCGCCGCGCTGCGCAAGAGTTAGTGCGCCCCTGCCGGAAATTAAACAGAACCGGAGACGCAGGGCCTCAGCGAAAGCCGGGTCACTCCGGCGGTGCCATCGGCGTGCAGAGTTCCACCAGAAGACCATCCGGACAGCGCAGATGCGCCACCGTCTGCCCCCATGGCTGAAGGGTCGGAGGGTGAAGCGAAACCGCCCCGGCGGTCATCGCCCGATCATAGGCGGCCCCGACATCATCGGTGATCAGCGTCACTTCCATGCCCAAAGGCTTTTCCGAAGAGTCTGCGGCAACATATCCGGCGGGCAGAAGCCCTGCTGCCACAGTATGGGCGGCAAAAGCGAGAACGGTTTCGCCGGTTGCCAGCTCACCATAATCCGAGCTATCGAGCAGATACCGCGTTTCCACCCCAAAGGCCCGGCCAAAGAAAGCCAGAGAGGCAGGAACATCACTGACGTAAACAATCGTGTAACCGAAGCGCATACACCCTCCCCTTATAACGCCCGCCGCGCCGGGAGACGGTCGGATTGACCGGCAGGCCGGGGTACGCGTTTACCGGGGTGGACCGCCACAGCAGCGGAAAGCCACCCGGGGTCATGCAGCGGGGGAAATAGAGTATCGCAGGTGCGTAAAAGAAAAAAGGCCGCCATACGGCAGCCCATAAAAATAGAGTCGAAAATTAGCGCAACTCTCGAATCAGACGCTCAGGTGGCGTCCCCACGGGGATTCGAACCCCGGTTATCGCCGTGAAAGGGCGGTGTCCTAGGCCTCTAGACGATGGGGACGCGGCCTGTGCGGTCCCGGTCAGTTTTTGCTCCATCCTGCGGTGGCGTCCCCACGGGGATTCGAACCCCGGTTATCGCCGTGAAAGGGCGGTGTCCTAGGCCTCTAGACGATGGGGACAGACCGCAGATGGTGCATAACCCTGCCGGGGCGGGATTTCTCCCAGTCTCTTCAGTGGCGTCCCCACGGGGATTCGAACCCCGGTTATCGCCGTGAAAGGGCGGTGTCCTAGGCCTCTAGACGATGGGGACGCGGCCTGAAGAGGAGCGGTTTTTAGACGCTGGGGCCGACTGCGTCAAGACACTTTTTACAAACCCTTCTCTTTTTTTATTCCCGCCGGTTTAAGGCCCCGGACAATCAGCAGGGAGACCGGCTGAAAGCCCCGGTTTCTTTGGTAATCAACGCGGTGATCGCCCCCCCCGTAACCGGCAGCCGCCGGAGGAACCGATGGATGCCAAGCCGAAACCCCCGTCACCTGCCCCGTATCAGGGGCCACCGCCACAATCAGCCACCAAGCCGACAGATCGGCAATCGCCTCAGCATCGCGCTGACTTGGCCCGGCAAGGCCGTTGGGATGAGAATGATAGTGGCCGGTCACCGCCAGCCCCTCTGCCCGGGCATGACGGTGGGCCGCGAAGAGATCCGACGGCGCAATCTCAAAACGGTCAGGATCGGCTGCCTGATTGACCATCGGCAGAACGCGGTCAATCCGCGCCCCCTGCCCGATCAACAGGCCACAGGCCTCTGCCGGAAACGCTCCGGCAGCCTCCCGGCAGACCAGCCGGAACGAATCCTCAGGCAAGAGCACCGATCGCGGAGACCGCCACCGGAAGACCGGACACTCCGCCATGATCAGACCTCAGCGCACCGGAACCGGCGTCCGGGCCGGATGCGGCGCCTGCCCCTGCTGCTGCGGCATCCCTTGTGTCACCCCCTGCGGTGCCTTCAGGCTGATCCGCCCCAGAACCCGCCCGGCAGTCAGATCGATGATGTGCAGGCTGGGACCGGTGTTTTCCAGAACCGTCACCGTCAGGATGGTCCCGGAGGTCTGGACATCAACGATTTCCGCGCTGTCCATGGCATCAAGGGTGATCGAGCCGAACACCGGCAGCGTCACCGCCGGGCCGTGCATGGCCGGGGCCCCGGCCACCGGAACCCCCGCCACCGGCTGCACCGGCGGCACCGCTGCCGCATCAGCAGGCTTGCCAAGCTTATCGGCCTTGGAATACATCCCATAGCCAAGAGCAGCGATGCCCACCACAATCAACGCCGCCATGCCCAAGGCAATGGTCTTGACCGTCCGCAGCCTCCGGGCATGCTGGTGATCGAAAGCGTCCTGTTCGGTATCGTCGTTATCGCGGTTCGTCGTCATGTCAGGGGTCCGATCCTCAACGGAAACCGGGGTGCCGACGGTCAGCCCCTGCTGCCGCGCAACCCCGTACTCAGAGTCCTGTCCGTGCCCCGATCCAAGCCCCCCACCCGTCCGCAGCCCTCCCCGACCTCCGGTTCGCCCGGTGCCGACTGGGATGACGATCTGGTCTACGCCGCCGATGATATGGCTGACGATGACCTGCCGGAAGAGGATACAGAGGCCGCCCCCGCCGGAGATCCCCCGGGGGAAGGCCCCTTTACCCTGCCGCCGGTCAGCCCGGAACAGGCTGGAACGCGGCTGGATAAATGGCTGGCCGAAGCTGCCCCGTCACTGTCGCGGTCGCGCCTGAAGGCGCTGATCCTTGACGGACAGGTCAGTCTGGACGGCGTCACCATAGTGGACCCCTCGGTCCGGGTCAAACCCGCACAGCAGGGCGTGGTAAACCTGCCTGCCGCGGTCCCGGCCCTGCCGGTACCGCAGAATATTCCGCTGACCGTGGTCTATGAAGACGATGACCTGATCGTCATCGACAAACCCGCCGGACTGGTGGTCCATCCGGCTCCCGGCAGCCCGGACGGTACGCTGGTCAACGCCCTGCTCTATCATTGCGGAGACCGTCTCTCCGGCATCGGCGGGGTCCGCCGTCCCGGCATTGTCCACCGCATCGACAAGGATACCTCCGGCCTGCTGGTGGTCGCCAAAAGCGACCGCGCTCACCACGGCCTGTCCGCCCAGTTTGCCGATAAGTCGGCGGAGCGTGCCTATTGGGCCCTCGTCTGGGGGTGCCCGCTGCCACGCGCCGGGGAAGTGGAAGGGAACATCGGCCGCAGCCCGCAGAACCGCCAGAAGATGGCCCTGCTGCGCAGCGGCGGCAAACCGGCCCTGACCCGGTTCCGCACCTTGCAGCCCCTGTGCGGCGACGCCGTGGCCCTGATCGAATGCCGCCTTGCCACCGGGCGGACCCACCAGATCCGCGTTCACCTGACCCATATCGGCCACGGCCTGATCGGGGACCCGATGTATGGGGCCGGGCGACGGGTCCGCGGCCTGCCGCCCGTGGCCCGCGCCGCCGCCGAAGCCTTTCCCCGGCAGGCTCTGCACGCATGGCTTCTGGGCTTCACCCACCCTGTCACCGGGGAACCGATGCGCTTTGAAAGCCCGATGCCGGACGATCTGGCCGCCCTGCTGACCGCCCTTGGCGGCGAGCCACCGCTTTAAGGCACCCCGGTCCTTTAAAGACACCCGGGCCCAATAAAAAACCCCGCCGTCCGGATCCGGGCGGCGGGGTTTTCCATTCACAGGCTCAGGGCGTGATCAGTGGGTGATCACCGCGTCGTCCGCGTCCTTGGCCTTCTGGCGGGCCAGCTCGGCGGCGGCTTCCTCTTCCTCGTTCCACTCGATCGGCACCGGCTGCTCGACCAGAGCATGCTTCAGCACTTCATCAGCGGTGGAAACAGGGATGATCTTCAGCCCCTTCTTCACGTTATCCGGAATATCCGGCAGGTCTTTTTCATTTTCCTGCGGGATCAGCACCGTCTTGATGCCTCCCCGCAGGGCCGCCAGCAGCTTTTCCTTCAGGCCCCCGATCGCCAGCACCCGGCCGCGCAGGGTGATTTCGCCGGTCATGGCGACATCGGCACGGATCTTGATGCCGGTCAGGGTGGAGACGATGGCGGTACACATGGCAATCCCGGCCGACGGACCATCCTTCGGGGTTGCCCCCTCCGGCACGTGAACGTGGATGTCCTTGCGGTCGAAAATGGTCGGCTTCAGGCCGAAGCTGGTCGCCCGCGACCGCACGTAGGACCGTGCCGCCTCGATCGATTCCTTCATCACGTCGCCCAGCTGGCCGGTGACGGTGAACTTGCCCTTGCCCGGCACGGTCACGGCTTCAATCGACAGCAGATCGCCGCCAACCTCAGTCCATGCCAGACCGGTGACGGTGCCGACCAGATCTTCCATCTCGGCCTCACCGTAGCGGTACTTGCGCACCCCGGCGTACTTTTCCAGATTCTTCGGCGTCACCGTTACCTTCTTCAGGTTCCGCATGGTGATCTCTTTGATCGCCTTGCGGGTCAGGGTGGCGATTTCACGTTCCAGATTACGCACCCCGGCTTCGCGGGTGTAGTAGCGCACCAGATCCCGCAGGGCGGCATCGCTGATGGTCCACTCGGTCTTCTTCAGGCCATGCGCATCCATCTGCTTCGGAATCAGGTGGCGGCGGCAGATCTCGACCTTCTCATCCTCGGTGTAGCCCGACAGCCGGATCACTTCCATGCGGTCCAGCAGCGGCTGGGGCATACGCAGGGTATTGGCGGTACAGACGAACATCACGTCGGACAGATCGTAATCCACTTCCATGTAATGGTCCTGGAAGGTGGCGTTCTGTTCCGGATCCAGCACTTCCAGCAGGGCCGAGGACGGATCCCCGCGCCAGTCCTGCCCCAGCTTGTCCACTTCATCGAGAAGGAACAGCGGGTTGGAGGTCTTGGCCTTCTTCATCCCCTGAATGACCTTGCCCGGCATGGAGCCGATATAGGTCCGGCGATGACCGCGGATTTCCGACTCATCGCGGACCCCGCCCAGCGAGACGCGGACGAAAGCACGGTTGGTCGCCTTGGCGATCGACTGCCCGAGGGAGGTCTTGCCGACACCCGGCGGGCCGACGAGGCAGAGAATCGGCCCCTTCAGCTTGTGGGTGCGCTGCTGGACCGCAAGATACTCAAGAATCCGCTCCTTGACCTTATCAAGGCCGAAGTGATCGGTATCCAGCACCTTCTGCGCGCCCTTCAGGTCGTTCTTCAGGCGCGACGGCTTCTTCCACGGAATGGTGAGCATCCAGTCGAGGTAGTTGCGCACCACCGTCGCTTCCGCCGACATCGGGCTCATCGACTTCAGCTTGCGCAGTTCGCCCAACGCCTTTTCGCGGGCTTCCTTCGACAGCTTGGTCTTCTTGATGCGCTCTTCGAGTTCGGCGGCCTCGTCGCGGCCTTCCTCACCCTCGCCGAGTTCCTTCTGAATGGCCTTCATCTGCTCATTCAGGTAGTACTCGCGCTGGGTCTTTTCCATCTGCCGCTTGACGCGGCTGCGGATGCGCTTTTCGACCTGGAGGACGCCGATCTCATTTTCCATGAAACCGAAAATGTGCTCCAGCCGCTCGGCGACGGTCGGCAGCTCCAGCAGTTCCTGCTTTTCGGCGATTTTCAGCGACAGGTGGGAGGCCACGGTGTCGGCCAGCTTGGCCGGTTCCTCGATCTGATTGACCGAGACCAGCACTTCCGGCGGAATCTTTTTGTTCAGTTTGACGTACTGTTCAAACTGGGAAATCACCGAACGGGCCAGCGCTTCCTGTTCCCGGCGGTCGGTTTCCCCTTCCTCCAGCACGGCGGCCTCGGCCTCGAAGAACTCCTCGCGGTCGGTGTATCGCAGAATCTTGGCCCGCTGGCCGCCTTCCACCAGCACCTTGACGGTGCCGTCGGGCAACTTCAGCAGTTGCAGCACGGTCGAGACCGTGCCCACGTCGTAAATGTCCTGCGGCGCCGGATCATCCTGCGAGGCGTTGCGTTGCGCCACCAGCAGGATCTGCTTGTCGTCATTCATGACGTCTTCAAGCGCCCGCACACTTTTCTCGCGGCCGACAAACAGCGGCACGATCATGTGGGGGAAGACGACGATATCCCGCAACGGCAGGACCGGGTAGGTCTGAGAAGAACCCGTCACCACTCTGAACCTCTTCTTTCAGGCAGCTGCAACCCTCTTGGAGGCATCGCGCCACGCCAAATACAGCACCGGAACCGTAAAAAAGCGGCATCCGCACACCAAAAAACGATTTCGGCACCCTTACTCTACGCTGTGATATAGGCAGATACAAAGGAAACGCCAGATCCAAAGCATATTTCCTGTGGATGGAATGGTCAAAGTGGTGTTTCCCAGCCGCTTTGCCCCCGGGCGGAAAACCCGCTTCAATCCGGAAAACCCATCGGGGTTCCGGCCCTATCCCTGTGTACTGACATAAAAAAACCGCCACCCCGGAACCCCGGAGCGGCGGTGGCAGAACAGAGGGACGGTCTGGAAAGACGGTCCGAAAAAACAGGGTTGAATCAGACGACGCGGATGCTGCGCAGGAAGTCATCCACCCGCGCCTTCAGCTGTTCCGACTGCTGCGACAGCTGATGCGATGCCGACATCACTTCCCGCGCCGCAAGGCCGGTTTCATTGGAAGCCTCGGTCACCTGATAGATATTTCCCGTGACCTCTGCGGTGCCCCCGGAGGCCTCCTGCACATTCTGTGCAATTTCCCGGGTGGCTGCCCCCTGCTGCTCAATCGCTTCGGCGATCGAGGTGGCAATCTCGTTGATCCGCACAATCGTGCCGCCGATCCCCTGAATCGCCGTCACCGCATCCTTGGTGGCGGACTGCACGGAAGAGATCTGGGTCGAAATTTCGCCGGTGGCCTTGGCGGTCTGGTTGGCAAGGCTCTTCACCTCGTTAGCCACGACGGCAAAACCTTTCCCGGCTTCCCCGGCCCGCGCCGCCTCGATGGTGGCGTTCAGGGCCAGCAGGTTGGTCTGGCTGGCGATATCAGAAATCAGACGCACCACCTGACCGATCTTGTCCACCGCCTCGGCCAGACTGTTGATCAGATCATTGGCCCGCCCGGCTTCCTGCACCGCATCGGTCGAGATCTTGCTGGAATCGGCTACCTGACGGGAAATTTCGCTGATCGACGCATGAAGCTGTTCAGCGGCGGCCGCCACGGTCTGCACATTGACCGCGGCATTTTCGGCAGCATTGGCGACGACACTGGCCTGCGCGCTGGTGGCCTCGGCAGTCTCCGCCATGCTCTGCGATGTTGCCTGCAACTCCGTGGCCGCAGCCGCGACAATCTCGACCATGCCATGCACTTCGCGCTCAAACACACCGGCATGCCCGTTCAGGGTCTCGGCGGCGGTTTCCCGTGCGGTCTGAATATAGACGGAGATCGCCAGATCCATATCCAGCATCACCGCCTTATTAACCGCCGTCAGGATCTGGGCGCTCCGTTCCGGCTTCTTCCGGTAGGTCTGCTGAACCAGCTCAACAATCCGATTGAGGGTGAAGCAGTAACCACCGATGTACCAACGCGGCTCCAGCCCGATCCGCTCATGGGTCCGGCCGATAATCACCACCTGCCGCATGTATTCGTCACCGAAATCGCCGGTGAAGACATTATCCAGCCAGTGCTTTTTCTGCATGGACCGGGCATGGATGACCCGGTTTTCATCGGCGAACAGGCTTTTCAGCTCCGGGTTCTGTAAGATGTATCCGTAAAAGGCGTCCAGAACGCTGTCGATGTGGCGCTCCAGCAACGGCCGGATCTCCAGCAGAGCGTCCCGCGTCTGCGGGTCAATCTGCAAATAGGCGAGCCGCCCCGCCCGGTCGAGGCTGTCAGCGTGATCGATCGCATGATGCATTGCGGTGAACTCCTTCCCCTTGCCTTCAGGCACCCCTGCCCGGGGTTTTTGCCATGCCCATGGTCTGCCCCCGCAGACCTAATGAAGCTGGCGCAGATGTACACCTAAATTTTAATAAAAAAAATGGTGTTATTTCGTCTTAATCACAATGTAAGTAGGGATATCATCTCCACTTGCCTGCCATCGCTGTCTTACAGAAACGGTAAAACCCGCACCCCGGTCAGGGAATTCCCCTTACCAGCCCGGTTCCGGACGGCAAAAGCGAACCACGACGGCACTGTTTCGCGCCTTCCTTGACCGCGCTGACAGAGCCGGATTCATTTTTGTTGCCCCGGAGAAGCGTATTGTCTATGTCATGTGGGTTCTGGCGGCCGGAGTCCCGGCGGCCGGGTCCTGCGTTGTATGGCCGGGTATAAATCCGGCGGCTCCGCAGGGCTCTGGTCCGGTCCTCCCCTCCAGTCAGCGGCTTTCGGGCGCCGGGCGCCTGTCTGTCAGGCATCCCGGTGCCGCACGCGGGCGTGGCGAAATTGGTAGACGCGCCGGATTTAGGTTCCGGTGGCTTTGTCCGTGGGGGTTCAAGTCCCTTCGCCCGCACCAAAACAGTTACCCTGCCTTGCGGGATTTCCCCGGGGGGCATTTGTTCAGACACGCCGGAACCGACCCCCCTGACCCTTAAAAAAACGGGGCGGAACGGACCGGCAGGAAACGCAACGAAGCACTTTTATTCGGGATTTTCCATGCAGGTCACTCAAACCACCGCCGACGGTCTGAAGTACGCTTTCAAGATTGTCGTTCCGGCTGACGCCATTGCCGCCAAGGTTGATGGGCGTATTCAGGAGCTTTCCGCCAAGGTCAGCCTGCCGGGCTTCCGTCCGGGCAAGGTTCCGGCCGCCATCGTCCGCAAGCGCTATGCTGGCTCCGTCATGGGCGAAGTGCTGGAAGATGCCGTGCAGGACGGTGTCCGTTCCGCCCTGGAAGAACGCAAGCTGACTCCGGCCATGCAGCCGAAGGTCGAAGTTGTCTCCTTCGATGAAGGCAAGGACCTGGAATTCACCGTTGAATTCGAAGCCCTGCCGGAAATCGGTGATGTCGACTACGCTGCCGTCGAGCTGACCAAGCCGGTGGTGAAGGTTGCCGACACCGAAATCGACGAAGCCCTGACCCGCATCGCCGAAAGCCGCAAGGCTGCCGTTGCCACCGACTCCAAGCGCAAGGCCAAGAAGGGTGACGTGCTGGAGATTGACTTCGTCGGGTCCATCGACGGCGTCGAGTTCCCGGGCGGCAAGGGTGAAGGCTACGATCTGGAACTGGGTTCCGGCTCCTTCATTCCGGGCTTCGAAGACCAGCTGATCGGTGCCAAGGCCGAAGATCAGGTGACCGTCACCGTCTCCTTCCCGGAAGACTACCACGCCCAGGATCTGGCCGGTAAGGCCGCCCAGTTCGCCGTCACCGTCAAGGCGCTGAAGGAACTTCAGGTTCCGGAAATCAACGAAGAGTTCGCCAAGTCGGTCGGCCTCGAAAACGTTGACGCCCTGAAGGCCGCCGTGCGTGAGCAGATCGAAGGCGACTACACCCGCATCGCCCGTGGCCGCATGAAGCGCGACCTGCTGGACAAGCTGGCCGAGATCGTTTCCTTCCCGGTTCCGGCCTCCATGGTTGAAGCCGAATTCGGCGGCATCTGGGCCCAGATCGAACAGGCGATCAAGGCTGACAGCCTGGATGAAGAAGACAAGGGCAAGTCGGAAGACGAGCTGAAGACCGAATACCGCGCCATCGCCGAGCGTCGCGTGCGTCTGGGTCTGCTGCTGGCTGACGCCGGCCGCAAGAACAACATTCAGGTCAGCCAGGAAGACCTGAACCGCGCCGTGATGCAGGAAGCCATGCGCTACCCGGGTCAGGAACGCGCCGTGTTCGAGTTCTTCCAGAAGAACCGTGACGCCGTTGAGCAGCTGCGCGCCCCGATCTACGAAGATAAGGTCGTGGACTTCATCCTTGAGCTGGCCAAGACCACCGAGCAGGAAGTCACCGCTGAAGAGCTGGTGAAGTCCGACGGCGAAGGTGAAGACGGCGACGACAAGCCGAAGAAAAAGGCCGCTGCCAAGAAGAAGGCTCCGGCCAAGAAGAAGGACGCCGAAACCGCTGAAGCCACCGAAGAAGCGTAAGCTTCCCGGGGTTTCCGGTTCCGTCCGGTTATGCTGTCAGGGCCTCCGTCATCCGGCGGGGGCCCTGATCTTTTTGGCCCCCTTCTTTTTTCGGCTCAGCTGCCTTAGATATGGATCAGGGCAGTGGCAAATCCGATACGTGGTACCGAATGCCGCTTGATCCCTGATAGATTTGGTTTTTTACTGCGAGTTGGTTTTTCAGGCTCCGGACCGCTCCGGGGGATGCCCCCGGTTCCCGGAAAACCTGACGATATATCCTTGCCCGCCGGTCTCCGGCGGAGCCCAGTTCGGAAAGGCGGAAGAATGCGCGAGCGGGATCCTTATGATGTCTATATGAACACCCTGGTGCCGATGGTCATCGAGCAGACCAGCCGGGGCGAGCGCAGCTTCGACATCTACTCTCGGCTGCTGAAGGAACGCATCATCTTCCTGACCGGTCCGGTCAACGATGTGGTGTCCAGCCTTGTGTGCGCCCAGCTGCTGTTCCTGGAATCGGAAAATCCGTCCAAGGACATTGCCTTCTACATCAATTCGCCGGGCGGGGTGGTCACATCCGGTCTGGCGATGTACGACACCATGCAGTACATCCGTTGCAGCGTCGCCACCCTGTGCATCGGACAGGCTGCCTCCATGGGCTCCTTCCTGCTGATGGCTGGGGCAGCGGGCAAGCGCTTCTCGCTGCCGAATTCGCGCATCATGATCCACCAGCCGTCCGGCGGTTTCCAGGGTCAGGCGACGGACATTGAAATCCACGCCCGCGAAATTCTCAGCCTGCGGTCGCGCCTGAACAGCATCTACGCCAAGCACTGCAACAAGCCGCTTGAGGAAGTGGAAGCGGCAATGGAACGCGACAAGTTCATGACCGCTGACGAAGCCAAGGCCTTCGGCCTGATCGACGAAGTGGTTCAGGAACGCCCGAAAGCGGTTGATACCGGCGAAAAGTCCGCCGACTGATCGGCCTCCTTTCAGGATTTCAGCGATCAGGATTCCAAACGGGGGAGAGTCTCAGGCTCTCCCCCCGTTCTGCTTTTCAAAGACGGACCACAACCACCCCGCCCTGCCGGTCCCAGCGCGGGCCACGGTATCCCGGCCCGATCACCACCGGCCCAAACCACCTACGGGCCGTGGTCAGCACCATAAAGTCCTGCCACCCGGACAGAACATCGCGCCCGGTCTCCGTCAGCACCAGACGGCGCTCCGGCCACGGATGCCCAGAACCCTGACAGGACAGCACCGGTGGATTCGACTGCAACAGATCCGCCAGTTCGCGCCAGTACATCATATCCCCCAGCCACGGCAGCGGCTCCCTCTGACGGCTCAGCCGCCGGAACAGCAGTCCTGCCGTCAGGCCGTCCTCTCCGGCCTCTGCCAGCAGCGACAGGGTCAGACTCTGGGTCAGGCCAAGACCGGACCCGACCGCCGGCAGTTCCTGCAAATGCCGGGCGACAGCCGCCGCCATTTCCGGGATCCCGGGCAGACCGTCTGCCGCTATGCGGGCCAGTCCCGCGATATCTCCGTCCGCAAACCGGCGCCACACGGCAGCCCCGGCAGCCATCACCACCGCAGACACCGGCACCCGGCGGGTTTCCCACAGCATCAGCAGGCTCTCCGGACTCAGCTGCCCAAGCCCGGTAAAGCGGGGGACACCGGGCACGCTGCTGACACAGATCATCTCCACGGCCCGCCGGGGCGGGTGACACCACAGCCGCCACAGCAGATAGGCGAGGATCAGCTGATCATAGGCATCGTGTTCAAACCACAGAACCAGCGGGCCTCCCTCGCCCTCCAGCGCCATCGCCAGATCCTGATAGGACCGGGCAACCCGGGCCTCCGCATCGGCGGGGTCCAGCCCATAGGCCCCTTGCAGATAGGCCCGGCGCAGAGTCGGCAGATCATCTCCGGCCGAAACCGGGCCATGGCAGAACGGATCGGAGAATTCCACGAACCGGCCCCGGAATCCGGCAATCTCCAACCCACGCCGGATATCACTGCCACAGCGCAGATGCAGGGTCTCCGCCGTATCGGGAACAGGAGCAGTCCCGCCCTCGATCCGGTGCCGCAGAAAAGCCTGACGATCCGCATGGCGGCGCAGTTTTGGCCAGCTGGAAAACCCGGCCTCCCGGGCCACCACCCATAAGGCATCGGCCAGCTTCACCGGCTCCGGCACCCCGGCCGGATGTACGGCGGTCATCCGCCGGAGAGCCACAGGGTTCCCCGCCTGCACATCCTTCAGCAGACGGCGGGCGGCCTTGCGCAGCCACTCCGGATCAAGACGGCCATCGGGCAGCGGTGCAAAAAGATCGGGGTCAGAAATGGGCGTGGACATGGGATTCCCTCTGGTGAGAGCAGCCTGCGTCTGCCTGACAGGCGAGGAAATCCGAAAAATGCGTCAAAGACGGTGGGCAAAGCCCTTTTCGCAGACAGGAAGGCTTGGCGAAAGCCCGTCACAGGCCTAAATCAGAACGGTCAGGATCGTCAAGCGCCTTTCCGCCAGCCTGCCTGTTCGTGCGCCTGAATGCCCCCAATCGGGCGATATAAAGACAGGACGGCGAAAAAGCCGACGATTTAGGGATTGTGCCCCGCTCTCAGGAGCGGCTAACATGGCGGGAAAGCTACGACTTCGTGGCAAGACTTTGTCCTGGCGGCGGCAGCCGGTTCTGTGGGGATCTTCCCGCTCCCCTCCGGTCGCCCGCTGCATGGAGTGGAGATACAATGAGCAAGTCCTCCGGCGGCGATTCCAAGAACACCCTGTACTGCTCGTTCTGCGGCAAGAGCCAGCATGAAGTGCGCAAGCTGATTGCCGGACCGACCGTGTTCATCTGTGATGAATGCGTCGAGCTGTGCATGGACATCATCCGTGAGGAACACAAGACCCATCTGGTGAAGTCGCGTGACGGCGTGCCGCCCCCGCGCGACATCATGAAGGTGCTGGACGATTACGTGATCGGCCAGAGCCACGCCAAGCGGGTCCTGTCGGTGGCCGTGCACAACCACTACAAACGCCTGTCGGCCATGGGGGCCAAGGGCAATGAGATCGAGATCGCCAAGTCGAACATCCTGCTGGTCGGCCCCACCGGCTGCGGCAAGACCCTGCTGGCGCAGACGCTGGCCCGGATCCTTGATGTTCCGTTCACCATGGCCGATGCCACCACCCTGACCGAGGCGGGATATGTCGGGGAAGACGTCGAAAACATCATCCTGAAGCTGCTTCAGGCCGCCGACTACAACGTCGAACGTGCCCAGCGCGGGATTGTGTACATCGACGAAATCGACAAGATCAGCCGCAAGTCCGATAACCCGTCGATCACCCGCGACGTATCGGGCGAAGGCGTGCAGCAGGCCCTGCTGAAGATCATGGAAGGCACCGTTGCCTCCGTGCCGCCGCAGGGCGGGCGCAAGCATCCGCAGCAGGAATTCCTGCAGGTTGACACCACCAACATCCTGTTCATCGTCGGCGGCGCCTTCGCCGGTCTGGACCGCATCATCGGCCAGCGCGGCAAGGGCAGCTCCATCGGCTTCGGTGCCGATGTCCGCGATCCGGAACAGCGCCGCACCGGCGAACTGCTGCGGGAAGTGGAACCGGAAGATCTGCTGAAGTACGGCCTGATCCCGGAATTCGTCGGCCGCCTGCCGGTGGTCGCCACTCTGGATGACCTCGACGAAGCCGCCCTGATCCAGATCCTGACCGAACCGAAGAACGCGCTGGTGAAGCAGTATCAGCGCCTGTTCGAGATGGAAAGCACCAAGCTGACCTTCCACGAGGACGCCCTGCGCACCGTCGCCAAAAAGGCGATTGCCCGCAAGACCGGTGCCCGTGGCCTGCGGTCGATCATGGAAGGCATTCTGCTGGATACCATGTTCGATCTGCCGGGGATGGAAGGTGTTGAAGAGGTGGTCGTTAACGCCGAATCCGCTGAACTGCGGGCCAAGCCGCTGATGATCTACTCCGAAGCCCCGCGCGGGGAAGAAGCAGGCAGCGCCTCCTGACGCCCCGGACGGTCAACCGTCATGAAAAACCCCGGCAGATCCACTGCCGGGGTTTTTTACGGGGTCCGGGACCAGCCAGACTAGAGCGCCGAGCCTGAAACCCGAATCAAAGTGATTCCCATGTGGCCTGTTTTGTGATTCACCTTTCTTGGAGGTGGATCATGGGCAAGAGCTACTCGTCAGACCTTCGGGTTCGGATTCATGGTGCGATTGAGGATGGG
>NZ_JACIIX010000007.1 GCF_014205675.1 Novispirillum itersonii | reverse complement strand
GGACACCGGTTTTGCGGTTGAAAACGCTCTAACTTTTTAAAAAGAGAGCATTTTCTTCGATTGACCGGATTCCACTCAATCGGAAAATGCTCTAGCCGCCCTTGCGGATCACCATCCGCATCACGCCGTCGGCCCCGGGCAGCGGACCCAGCGACAGCACCGCATGGCCTTCCGCCCGCACCGATGCGGGAACATTGCGCACCGGCTCCGGTCCGCGCAGGTCCACAGCCAATGTTTGTCCGGAAGACATTTTTTCCAGCATCAATTTAGTCTTAACAAAGGTAAACGGGCAGATCTCTGCCGTGATATCGAGAAAATAATCCGACACAGTATCCACAGAAATCATCCTAATCTATTTTACCGTTGCTAAGCGGGGTGGCGCATCATATATAGCGTGCAAACACGCTTCAATATCCATAAACGTTTCCCTATTCGTCATAAGGACCGCCTGAATGAGCGACCAGTACATCGACAAGGATCTTCTTGCGCTGACCGCCGACATCGTCGCCGCCCACGTCAGCAATAACACCGTCGCGATGTCTGATCTGCCGCTGCTGATTTCGGAAGTCCACCGCGCCCTGACCAATCTGGGGTCCGCCCCGGTGCAGGTGGAACGCCCGCAGCCGGCCGTTCCGGTGAAAAAGTCGGTGACCCCGGAATACATTATCTGCCTTGAAGACGGTAAGAAGCTGAAGATGCTGAAGCGGCACCTGAAGACGGCTTACAACATGACCCCGGAAGAATACCGCGAACGCTGGGGTCTGCCCGCCGATTACCCGATGGTGGCCCCCAACTACGCCATCCACCGGTCTGATCTGGCGAAGAAGATCGGCCTCGGCACCAAGGCCCGCCGCCGTCCGGCCCGCTGAGGCTCTGCCGTCCGGTCAGGCCTTTGCAGGCATTGCCGGAGCCCCGATGACAGTCAGCCCCCGCCGGACCGGATCCGGCGGGGGTTTTGTCTTCAGTCAGGCCCTGACGCACCGGCCAGCCCACGCACCAGCGCCGTCCGCAAGGTCTCCGCAGTAACCGGGTGCGGCAGCGGATAGACCTGCCTCCCCTCCCCGGAAACCCCCGGCAGCAGGAACACCGGAATCCGCATGGTTTCCCCGGCAGCCCGCAACAGGGTCAACGGTTCCGGGCCGTCAGGGGCCGCCCCCTCCGGCTGCCCCAACACCTGCCCGAGAACAATCGCATCCGGCAGTTCGGCATGGGCGGTGAACAATCCATCCTCCATCGACGGCACGGACACCAGACTCACCCCCGGCAGACCGGCAACCGCCGTCTGGAAGCCTGCAATCACATCCAGCCGATGTTCAATCAGCAGAAGGCGGCGGTGCGGCGGCTCTCCACCCCCCTGAACACCCGGCCCTTTCTGGACAGACGGTACCACCGGGGCCGCCTCAGCGACCGGCAGGTCAACCCAGAAGGTTGTGCCCTGCCCCTCCGCGCTTTCAAACCCGATCTGGCCCCCCATCATCTGCATCAGATCCCGGGTGACTTTCAGGCCGATGCCGGTTCCTTCAATGCCGGAGACCTCCGCCCCCAGCCGGTTGAACGGCTGGAACAGCCCCCCTTGTTTCTCAACCGCAATTCCCCGCCCGGTATCAGAAATGCGGATCCGGACCCAGTCATCCCGCAGCGTGTTTTCCAGACCGGCGCTCTGATACTGCCCGGCACTGATCAGAACCTGCCCCTCAGGCACATTATACTTGATCGCATTGCTGAGAAGGTTCAGCAGAACCTGTTTCATCCGCACGTAATCGGCATAGACCTTCGGAACCCGGACCAATGACGGTGCGACCTCAACCCGGATCCCCCCCGGCAAGGCCAGCGGCTGCACAATCGCCAGACAATCCTGCACCAGAGACGACAGCGTCAGGGCCTCCGGCGCCAGAGTCAGCGCACCGGACTCAATCCGCGCCAGATCCAGCACTTCATTGATCAGGGTCAGCAGATGGTTGCCGCTGCGGCGGATATGATCGACATGCTCCCTCTGCTTCGCCGTCAGGGGATCGCGGCGGCTGACCGCCAGCAGCTGGGCAAACCCCAGCACGGCATTCAGGGGGGTCCGCAGTTCGTGACTCATCGCCGACAGGAATTCTGATTTGGCCCGGCTGGCGGCTTCGGCCTCCTCCTTGGCGGCCTGCAACGCCGCCTGAAGCTCCACCGTGTCGCTGATGTCCGTATGCAGGCCGATCCGCCCGCCGTCGGGGGTCCGGTATTCCACCACCCGCACCCATTTCCCGGTCAGGGTATGCATCTCGAACGGCATGCCATCCGCCCGGCGGTGACACTCCAGACGGTCCCGCACCACCATCGACAGGCTGCGCCCCGGCGGAGCCTGATACAGACCCCGCTCCAGACTGATCTGGACAATCTCCTCAAACCGGATGCCGTAGGTCAGGACATCCGCCGTATCCGGATACATCTGCCGGTACCGGGCATTGCACAGGATCAGCCGGTCATCGTGATCAAACAGGGTGAACCCTTCCGAGATCCCGCTGAGGGCGGCCATCAGCTTGGCCTCCGTCGCCTCCAGCCGCTCCCGCGTCCGTTCCTGCGCGCTGATATCGGTGGCGGTCCCCCGGTATCCGAGAAACTGGCCGGTACAGTTGAAAACCGGTTTCCCGCTCAGGCTGACCACCCGCATCCCGCCTTCCGGGTCGGCAAAGCGGAACAGCAGGTCGCGGAACGACTCGTGGGCGGTCAGCAGGGTATCAAAATCGTTGAAGGCCTCGTTGGCCGAATAAGGCTGCAACGCCCGCAGGGTGCCCGCCTGCATCAGGGCATCGCGCAGCCACGTCTGCGGCCCGGCCACCTGTGTCAGGGTGAAGGTGTCATCCACTTCCCACAGCCAGTCCGAGGACGATTCCGCATAATCCCGGAAGCGCTGACGGCTGAGATCCAGTTCCTCCCGCGCCCGGACCGGGGCGGTGATATCCCGCAGCAGCAGGGTATGGCGCTGGCCGGTGATGGCGGGCAGCGCCCCCCGCTTGACCAGCAGAACAGTTTCGGTTCCGCCCGCCGTCAGGCGGACGACATGGCCGAACTCATCCTCTGCCACCGTCGAATCCTGAAGCACAGTGCGCGGCAGCAGATCCGGCAACAGCCGGCCAATCAGCGACGGCGCGGAACATCCCAGCAGCAGACCGGCGCTGGCATTGGCATCCATGATCCGCAGGTCGTCGCTGAAGGTCAGCAGCCCTTCGCCGACAGCATCCAGCAGATCCCGGATCTGCCCGGCCGCCTGTGCGCGCAACGGGCCCTCCAGCGGATCATCCGTGGCGGATCCGGCCTGCGCAGAGACAGCACGGCCATCCTCCCCTCCGCCCGTCAGGGCATGGTAGGTGGCGTCCACCAGTTTCAGAAGGCGCTGGAGATCAACACTGCCCTCCGGCCCCCGGGAGGAGGCCTCAGCGAGCTGGCTGGCGAGCAAGGGATGCATCCGCCGTCCTGTCACAAGAAATCTGTCCGTACGGTCAAAACCGCCGCTGCCGGTCACCGCCCCTGCCTGCCCACACAAGGTGCGGCAGACGCCCGTAATCAACAGTCTGCATACAGCCTGCCATGAAGTCGGCAAACGGGGAAAGCGGAATATCCCCGCTTTCCCCGCAGGGATGCCTTACCCTGCCAGCAGGGCGCGGAATCCATCCGCATCCGGCAGACCGGACTGCGGGCCCATCGCCGTCACCGTCGGGGCGCTGCCCAGCATCAGGGCGGCCGCTTCCAGAACCTTGGCCTCATCCACCGCCTCGACCTGGGTCACCAGCTCTTCGGTCGACAGGATGCGGCCATAGGACAGGATATGCCGGGCCAGCTGCTCGCAGCGGTTGGACGGGCTTTCCAGCCCCATCAGCAGACCGGCCTTGATCTGGGCCCGGGCCCGGGCCAGTTCCGCCGGGGTGATACCATCCAGCACCCGCCGCAGCTCGGTGCACAGCACCGGCACCAGTTCCGCCGCCTCGTCCTCGCCGGTCCCGGCATAAACGCCGAACAGACCGCCGTCGGTGTAGGAGTTGGTGTAGGTATAGACCGAATAGGCCAGTCCCCGCTTCTCGCGGATTTCCTGAAACAGCCGCGACGACATGCCGCCGCCCAGCAGGGTGGACAGCACCGCCGAGGCATAGAACAGCGGGTGTTCGTAGGACACGCCGTCAAAACCAAGCAGCAGGTGCAGCTGTTCCAGATCCTTGTCCACCCGCAGGTCGCCACCGACATAGCGGGCGGCTTCCGGCTGTACCGGCGCCGTCTGCGGCAGGGCGGTGAACTGCTGCTCGACCAGACGCACAAAGGTGTCGTGATCAATGTTACCGGCCGCAGCCAGCACCATCGACCGGGTCGAGTAGGTGTCACGCATGAACCGGCTCAGGGTGTCGCGGGTGATGCCGCGCACCCGCTCCGGGGTGCCCAGAACGGCGCGGCCCATGGCCTGATCCGGATAGGCGGTGGCCTGAAAATGGTCGTAGACGATGTCGTCGGGGGTGTCTTCGGCCTGATTGATTTCCTGCACCACCACCGACTGTTCCCGCGCCAACTCTTCGGGATCAAACACCGAATGCTGGAGGATGTCGGCGATCAGGTCCACCGCCAGCGCCGAATCCTCTTTCAGGACCTTGGCGTAATAGGCGGTGTTCTCGCGGGAGGTATAGGCGTTCAGGTGGCCGCCGACATTCTCGATTTCCTCGGCAATGGCGGCGGCGCTGCGACGCTGGGTCCCCTTGAAGGCCATGTGTTCCAGCAGGTGGGAGATCCCGTTGATCTCCACCGGCTCATGGCGGGTTCCCACATCCACCCAGGCCCCCAGTGACACGGTTTCGACCGTGATCATCCGGTCGGTCATGACCCGCAGGCCATTGGGAAGGGTGGTGACGGAAATGCTCATTACGACTCCACTTGCTCGGCGACGAAGCGTTCAATCGCCGCCACATCATTGGGGATGACCGTCATCCGTTCCGGACGGTCGAACAGATCGGACAGACGGGCCGGAAGGCCGGGGTAGACCCCGGAGGCATCCTGCACCGCCTGCGGGAATTTGGCGGGATGGGCGGTGGCGAGGCAGACCACCGGGGTCCCCGGCTCGATGCCGGTCAGACGGCGCCCGGCCTCGACGCCGATGGCGCTGTGCGGATCCAGCAGCTCGCCGGTGGTGGCGTGGATCTCGCGGATCACCGCCTGCGTTTCGGCATCGGACAGCCGCAGGCCGGAGAAGCGGGCCCGGGCCGCCGCCAGCGCCGTTTCTTCCAGCGCATAACTGCCGGACTGACGGAACTGGAGCATCATCCGCTCCACCTCGGCCCCATTGCGGCCGCACAGGTCAAACAGCAGGCGTTCGAAGTTCGACGACACCTGAATATCCATCGACGGGCTGATGGTCGGCACCACCCCGGCCATGGTCATCGCCCCGGTTTCAAAGAAGCGGGTCAGGATATCATTGCTGTTGGAACCGATGCCGAAGCGGGCCACCGGCAGCCCCATCTTTTCGGCAACGAACCCGGCGAAGACATTGCCGAAATTGCCGGTCGGCACCGAGAAGACCACCGGCCGTTCCGGCGCGCCCAGACGCAGCCCGGCCCAGAAGTAATAGACCACCTGCGCCATGATGCGGGCCCAGTTGATCGAATTGACCGCCGACAGATTGTAGCGGTCGCGGAAGGCGGTGTGATTGAACATCGCCTTCACCGCATCCTGACAATCGTCGAAGGTGCCATCCAGCGCCAGACAGCGGACGTTGGACGACGGCACGGTGGTCATCTGCCGCCGCTGCACATCTGACACCCGGCCATTGGGGAACAGGATGAAGATGTCAATCGCCTCGCGGTCGCGGCAGGCCTCAATCGCCGCCGAGCCGGTATCGCCGGAGGTGGCACCGACAATGGTTACCTTCTCGCCGCGCTTTTTCAGCACATGGTCAAAGGCCTGCCCCAGAAATTGCAGGGCGTAATCCTTGAACGCCAGCGTCGGGCCGGAGAACAGCTCCATCAGCCACAGATTGGTGTCCAGCTGCTTCAGCGGGGCGATGGCGGTGTGGCTGAACGGCGCGTAAGCCCGGGCCACCAGACCGGCCAGTTCCTCGCGACTCAGGCAATCGGACACGAAGGGTGCCATCACCTCCACCGCCAGACCGGTGTAGGACAGGCCGCGCAGACGTTTCATCTCGGCGGCGGAAAAAGTCGGCCAGCTTTCCGGAACATACAGGCCGCCATCACGGGCCAGCCCGCTGAGCAGGACATCATCGAATCCCAGAACCGGGGCCTTACCCCGCGTGCTGACGTACTTCACGGCACCACACTCCGTCACCATCATCGAAAAAGGCGCACAGACTATCGCCAGCGCGCCGGTTCGGCAACGCGGAAGCGCCGGAAAATCGCCACATCCGCGTTTAAGACTTAAATAAAGGACGGCCCTGTAAAATGCGCATCCCCTAATTCTTTCTGCGGGGACATGCCCCGCCTCTTTCAAGTGACCGGCATCACAGGGGTATCCCCCGGGAACCCGGTATCCTGACCCTTCAGATACTCCGCCAGATCTGAGGGAGATCCCATCAGGCCGTATGACCGCCGGAGCCCAGCGATGAACGCCATCTCCATGACTGCCAAATCCCCCGTCAAACCACCCCGGAGCCGCTCCCATCACCGGATGTCCGCCCAGCGGGCGGCCGAAGCCGTGCGGACGACCCTGCGGGGCGAAGCGGTGGTGACGCTACAGAAACTGGTTCCGGCCCTTGGGGTGCTGCCGCGCGATCAGGTCTATGACCGGATTCTCGATAACCCGGAACTGCTGGACGGCTGTTTTCAGGTGTTCCGCTCCAACCCGCAGGCTTTCGAGTCGCTGCTGGTCCGCTCTGACAAGACCCCGATCGTCACCGAAGCCGACCCCCTGCGCTGTGGCCGCAGCCTGTCGCAGGTGATTGCCATGGTGGTCCGCTCCTGCGCCCGCCGCTACTTCCACCGCGCCCTGAAGGAACCGGCGGTGCGCCGCCCGCCCCCGCCGAAGCCGGGATTGCTGGAATGGCTGGGGTTGGTCAAACCGGCCCCGAAGAAACAGCGCCTGAGCCGCGCCGACCGCCTGTATCATGCCATCAGCGATCACCTGCTGTACGAATGGCAGGCCCGGCTGATCCCCTATTACGCCCCGCTGCCGGAGCAGTTGGTCCGGGCCCTCGGGCCGCGCATTCTGGCCATCCGCGAACCGGCGGAGCTGATTGAGATCGCCCAGTCCGGACGGATTCCGTCAACGCTGGCCCATGCCCCGGACCCCACCCTGCCCCCGGCACCGCTGGCTGCCGGGGCCGCCCCCGGAACCACCCCGGGCGCTGCCGGAGCCAATCCGGCCCGGGGGGCCGCCCGGCCCGTGGCCTCGCGGATGCTGGAGGAAGAACTGTGGGCCGCCTGCGAAAAGGCCAACCTTGGCCGCCATATGAACCAGCCGGACAAAGCCCAGTTGCGCCGGATGGTGGCGATTGCCGCCGGGGCCAACGCGACCGTATTCACCACCCTGCGGTCGGACCTGAACCTGACCACCCTCCAGACCGCCGCCCTGCTGTGCGCCATTGTCGCCGCCCTGACCCCCGGTAAATACCTGCGCCTGTTCGGTGCCCCCGGGGAACGGCTGGCCTTGGACATTGTGGTGATGGTGGTGCGGCGGGAACAGTTCGGGGTGATGAGTTCCCCCGATGAAATCGGCCGACAGGCGCTGGAAGTCGGGACCTCAGTCCTGCGGGCCCTGCGCAACAGCACGCTGGACGTCTGATCGTCTGATCACCCCCGGACAGATGGCGTCAGGCTGATGAGCATTAACGACAAAAGCCGGACCACAGAGCGTGGCCCGGCTTTTTCTGTGCTTTTACAGGCAGATGTCAGATCAGGACATTCAGATAGGTGCCGCGCGGTGCATTGCGGTCAAGCTGCTGCCCGTCAATCATCACAAACTGACGATCCCGCTGCTCCCGCGGGCGACGCAACGCCGCATCATCAGACACCGTGGACGGAACAGCGGCCCGCTGCCGGGCCCGGGGATCCCCGGTGCCGGTGCTGACCGGACGGAAACCGGCAGAATCGAGTCGTTTACCGCCAATACCTGAAGGACCGCTCATTGCGTTGCCACACCTGCTCCTGACCCCGGCATCCACCGGGGCTCCGGGCGATGCGGGCCCCCGCTGCGGGGGTTACTTCAGACTGTAAGATCGACCTGCGTCGCCTTGCCGGGGCCGGGAGCCGCCTGCATCTGCTGCGTGCTGTCCGTCAGCATCTGCACCATCTGCTGCTGCGCCTGCGCCTGCTGCGCGACCATGCCGATTTCCGCCGCCTGTCGGGTCAGGGCCACCTGTGCTGATGACAGGGAGGAAGCCAAAGCCACCGCGTCCATCGTATCCTCCACGTTTCCGGGAAACCGGCGTTTTACGGGCTGTGCCCTGCCGGACGGACCATTCTGGCCCATGCCCTGAAGATACGCTGCCGATCAGCGGACCGCAACCACAGCGGCAAAACACCAGCTGCCTGTCACGGTCTTTTGGCAAACTCCTGACACCTTCACCCCACCTGACGGGGAAATATTTGCCTAGTGTGCCAGCCGATGCTTTAAGATTTGCTAAGATCACCCCGATGGGGTGCCTTTTCAGCCCCCTGACGGAGCCAGCATGCCCACCCTGCCCCAGTCTGGCCCCCTGCTGTCCGGCACCCTGTCCGCCTTCGGGCATGGCCTTGGCGCTCTGGGCACCGGGATCACGGCTCTGTCCGCCGTCCTCAGCCTGACAGACCCCAGCCCCGCCAGCCTGACCGTCGCGGCTGTCGGGGCCACTGCCGGACTTCCCCTGATGGCCCTCTATGCCCTGACGCTGGGGCGGATCCTCCGGCGCCGCCCGCTGACCATGCACCTGTCCGTTGACGCCGAGACCCTGATCCTGCGCTTTACCTGCGGGAAACACGCCCTGCGGACAGTCTGCTACCGGCTGAGCGAAATCACCGACTGCGGCCTGACCCCGGTGGACAGCGGCTTTTCCAGCCTGTGGCGCCCCTACCTCGGGTTCGGCCAGCCGCCCCGGCGGCGGCCTCTGCCGCTGAGCTGCCGTGCTGATCTGCGCCGGATCCCCCCGGAGCAGTTTGAAGCCCTGCTGGCCGCAACCGTGACCCTGCTGGCCCAGCACCAGCCACAGGCCCTGTTCCGGCTGCACCGGGACGGTGCCGCCTACGGCTGACACCGCATAAAAAAACCGCCCGGACAGTCCGGGCGGTTTTCTCTGAAACACAGATATGCGGCACTGGCGGGCTTAAGCGGCCGCCCCGTGGCAATGCTTGAACTTCTTGCCGGACCCACAGGGGCACGGCTCATTGCGGGACACCCGGCCCCAGGTGGACGGATCCGCCGGATTCCGCTCAGCCCCGGTTTCCGGGCCGCCGAAGGCCGACTGCGGCGCGGCGTGCTGTTCCTGCATCGGCACGCTGTCATGCGGGCGCAGATCGTCTTCCGACGGTTCGGTCCGCAGCTCGATCAGCGCCAGAGTCTGCGTCACCTTTTCCCGCAGATGATCCAGCATCTTCTGGAACATCTCGAAGGCTTCGCTCTTGTATTCGTTCAGCGGATCGCGCTGGGCATAGGCGCGCAGGGAAATCCCCTGACGCAGATGATCCAGATGCAGCAGGTGTTCTTTCCAGGTGGCATCCAGAATCTGCAACAGCAGGCTCTTTTCCACCATCCGCCAGATGTCGGCACCATAGTTGGCAACCTTGGCCGCCATCTTCTGGTCAATGGCCGACATCACCCGGTGTTCGATCTCTTCTTCGCCGATGCCTTCCTCGCGCGCCCAGTCCTTGACCGGCAGATCGAGGTTGAACAGACGCAGGCATTCCTCGTGCAGGGTGGTGATGTTCCACTGCTCCGGCATCGCCTTTTCCGGAATGCAGCCGGCGACCAGATCGCGCACCACTTCCTCGCGCATGTGCTTGACGTCCGGCGCAACGTCTTCGCTGCGCATCAGCTCGCGGCGCTGTTCATAAATGACCTTACGCTGGTCATTCATCACATCGTCGAACTTCAGCAGATTCTTGCGGATGTCGAAGTTGCGGGCCTCAACCTTCTGCTGCGCCTTTTCCAGAGCCTTGTTGATCCACGGGTGGATAATGGCTTCGCCGTCCTTCAGGCCCAGCTTCTGGAGCATACCGTCCATCCGCTCCGACCCGAAGATGCGCATCAGGTCGTCTTCCAGCGACAGGAAGAACCGGGACGCCCCCGGATCGCCCTGACGGCCGGAACGGCCGCGCAGCTGGTTGTCGATGCGGCGACTTTCGTGGCGTTCGGTGCCGATCACGAACAGACCACCGGCTGCCAGCGCCTGTTCCTTCTTGGTGGCGATGTCAGCCTTGATCTCTTCAGTCCGGCGGGCGCGTTCGGCCTCATCGGTGACGTCGTGCAGCTCCACCGCCACCCGCATCTCCAGGTTGCCGCCCAGCTGGATGTCGGTGCCACGGCCCGCCATGTTGGTGGCAATGGTCACCGCGCCCGGCACCCCGGCCTGCGACACGATATAGGCTTCCTGCTCGTGATAGCGGGCATTCAGCACGCGCGGCTCGATCTTCTTGTCCTTGCGGAGCAGCTCGGCAAGATATTCCGACTTTTCGATCGAGGTGGTGCCGACCAGACAGGGCTGGCCGCGCTTGTAGCATTCCTCGACCAGATCGGCGATCGCCACATATTTATCACGGGCGGTGCGGTAGACCTCGTCGTCCTGATCATCGCGGGAGAAGGGCCGGTTGGTGGGCATTTCCACCACTTCGAGATTATAGATCTCGGCGAATTCCCCGGCCTCGGTCATCGCCGTCCCGGTCATCCCGGCCAGCTTCGGATACAGGCGGAAATAGTTCTGGAAGGTGATCGAGGCCAGCGTCTGGTTCTCGTTCTGGATCGCCACCTGTTCCTTGGCTTCCAGCGCCTGATGCAGACCTTCGGAGTAACGGCGGCCTTCCATCATGCGGCCGGTGAACTCATCAATGATGATCACCTTGCCGTCCTTGACGATGTAATCCACATCGCGGGTGAACAGCACATGGGCGCGCAGGGCCTGCTGGGCATGGTGCACCAGCGAGACGTTGGCGATGTCATACAGCCCACCGTCGAGCAGCAGACCGGCGTCCCGGAACTGCTGTTCCATGAACTCGGTGCCTTCTTCGGTGAAGGTGACGGCCTTGGACTTCTCGTCCTTCTCGTAATGGAGCGGCTCGACATTGCGGATCAGGATATCGACCGCCACATACAGGTCTGTCGACGATTCCGACGGACCGGAGATGATCAGCGGGGTCCGCGCCTCGTCCACCAGAATGGAGTCGACTTCGTCAACGATGGCGTAGTTGAAGGGCCGCTGGACCATCTCGTCCAGACGGAACTTCATGTTATCGCGCAGATAATCGAAGCCGAGTTCGTTGTTGGTGCCATAGGTGATGTCACAGGCATAGGCTTCCTGACGCTTCATGTCGGTCAGGTCGTGGGTGATGCAGCCGACGGTCAGGCCGAGGAAGCGGTACAGACGGCTCATCCACTCGCAGTCGCGGCTGGCGAGGTAATCGTTGACCGTCACCACATGCACGCCCTTGCCGGTCAGCGCATTCAGGTAGGTCGGCAGGGTGGCGACCAGGGTCTTGCCTTCCCCGGTCTTCATTTCCGCGATCTTGCCCTGATGCAGCACGATGCCGCCCAGCATCTGCACGTCGAAATGACGCATCCCCATGACCCGGCGGGAGGCCTCGCGCACGGTGGCGAAGGCTTCAACCAGCAGATCGTCGAGGGTTTCGCCCTTGTCCAGCCGTTCACGGAACAGCACCGTGCGGTGGCGCAGATCGTCATCGGACAGCGCCTGCAGGCTCGGCTCCAGCGCGTTGATATCGTCCACGATCTTGCGGATGGACTTTACGAAACGGTCATTCGCGGTTCCGAAGAGCCGCCGGGCAATGGCGCCGAACATGCATACCTCTTGCTGTCGTCTTCCGGCGCGGCTCCGTCTCCGGGCTGTCAGGCAGGCCGGAGGGGCCGCCGGGACGTGTTCCCCAAAACCCCTTTTCAGGGACGTTCCCACACATAGAGCGCAAGCCGGAACCTGTCAATCGACGGCGGACCGCCGGACCGGGAAAACCGGCATAAAATGGCCTGCCGGTCATAACCGCTCCAGAGTGGCCGGGCCATCCCGGCAAACGGACGGGCCGATCATTCACCGAAGGTTCATCGACGCAGGACGATCCTGTGCCCCGCGAAGCACTTGCACCCGGCTGACAGCTGTGGTCAGGTAGCCGCCGGGCGACGCGCCCCCGGCCGGGTCAGGTCCCGGCGGAGCCGCGCCGCCGTCATGTCACGACATCTCCCGGTGAGGCTTTATGTCCATCTCGTTTTCCGCCCTGCGCGGCGTTACCCTCGGGGCTGCCATTGCCCTGTCCGTCGGCTTCACTGCCCCGGCGTTCGCTGCCGGTGCCGCCGACACTACGGTTGTCGCCACCATTGACGGCGAAAAGATCACCCGCGCCGAGCTTGAGGCGCTGAAGCAGCAGATGGCCGCCCAGTATCCGCAGCTGGGTCAGGTGCCTCTCGATGCCGTTTACAAGGGCCTTCTCGACCGCGCCATCGACCAGCGTCTGATGGAAAAGGAAGCCCGCAAGGCCAAGATGCAGAATGATGCCGATGTGAAGGCCCAGCTGAAGGACGTGGAGTCCGAGCTGATCCGCCGCGCCTGGCTGTCCAAGACCGTGGAAAAGCGCGTCACCGACGACAAGGTGAAGGCTGCCTATGACCAGATGATCAAGTCGACCCCGGATGAGGAAGAAGTCCGCGCCCGCCACATTCTGGTGGAAACCGAAGACAAGGCCAAGGAGCTGATCGGCAAGCTGACCGGCGGCGCCAAGTTTGAGGACATCGCCAAGACCGAAAGCAAGGATCCGGGCGCTGCCAACGGCGGTGATCTCGGCTTCTTCCGCAAGGGCGACATGGTGCCGGAATTCTCCGAAGCCGCTTTCGGCATGAAGGCGGGCGAGCTGTCCAAGGCCCCGGTGAAGACCCAGTTCGGCTGGCACATCATTAAGGTTGAAGAGCGCCGCAAGATGCAGCCGCCGAAGCTTGAGGACGTCGCCGCGCAGCTGCGTGGTGAAGTCGCCCAGGCCGAAGCCGCCGCGGTGATCAAAGACCTGCGCGACAAGGCGAAGGTTGAGACCTTCAATCCCGACGGGACCAAGCCGGCGAAATAATCCGGCCTGACACACCGGCCCCCGTCCTGTGGCGGGGGCCGGTTGTTCCTGTACTCGCCTTCCTGTATCCCCCTTCCCTGCTTCCGTTCTCTGGCTTGATCAAGGATCCGCCCGTCATGGCTGACAAGGTTTCTCCGCTGGCCCCCGCCGGTTTCCCGTTCCTGCCGGTTCTGCCCGGTGTGCGCTTCGCTGCCCACGCCTGCGGTATCCGCTACAGGGACCGCACCGATCTTCTGGTGATGGAACTGCCCGCCGGAACCGCCGCCGCCGGGGTCCTGACCACCTCCAAGACCCGGTCCGCCCCGGTGGACTGGTGCGCCCACGCCCTGAAGAAGGGCCGGGGCCGCGTGGTGGTGGTGAATGCCGGGAACGCCAACGCCTTCACCGGTGAAAAGGGCGTCGCCTCGGTGCGCCGCACCGTCGAGGCCGCCGCCGCTGTGTTCGGCTGCAAGGAAACCGAGGTCTATGTGTCCTCCACCGGCACCATCGGGGAATTCCTGCCCGACGAGAAGATCACCGCCGCCCTGCCGGAGGTTGCCCGCCACCTGAAGGGCGAGGACTGGGAACGCGCCGCCCGCGCCATCATGACCACCGACACCTTCCCCAAGGCGGCCACCCGCACCGCCATGATCGGGAAGACCAAGGTCACCCTCAACGGTATCGCCAAGGGCTCGGGCATGATTGCCCCGGATATGGCGACCATGCTGGCCTATGTCGTCACCGATGCCGCCATTCCGGCCGAGGTGCTCCAGTCCCTGCTGAAGAAGGGGGCTGACCGCTCCTTCAACAGCATCACCGTCGACGGGGACACCTCCACCTCTGATACCCTGCTGCTGTTCGCCACCGGCACCGCTGGCAACAAGCGCCCGGAAAAGGCTGGCGACAAGCTTCTGAAAGACTTCAAGGAAAAGCTGTTCGATCTGCTGACCGACCTGTCGCATCAGGTGGTGAAGGACGGCGAAGGGGCTTCCAAGTTCGTCGAAATCCGCGTCACCGGTGCCGAGTCGGCCAAGGCCGCCCGGATTATCGGTCTGGCCATCGCCAACAGCCCGCTGGTCAAGACCGCGATCGCCGGGGAAGACGCCAACTGGGGCCGCGTGGTCATGGCGGTCGGCAAGTCCGGCCAGAAGGCCGACCGCGATAAACTGTGCATCCGCATCGGCGGTGTCGAAGTCGCCCGCAACGGTCTGGCCGTGCCCGGCTATGACGAAACCCCGGTGGTGGCCCACATGAAGGGCCAGAACATCGTGATTGAAGCCAGCGTCGGCATCGCCGACGGCAAGGCGGTGGTCTGGACCTGCGACCTGACCCACGACTACATCGATATCAACGGCTCCTACCGCAGCTGATCCGACAGGACTGAAGCGTGACTGATCTGACCATGGATCTGGGGGAAGACGGCTGCTCAGCCGTCTTTCCGCTTTTAACCGCCCGCCTGCGGATTGCACCGCTGTCCCCGGCGGACCATCCCGCCCTTGCCGCCGCCGCCCCGGACCTTGATCTTCCGGCCCTGAGGCTGGCGCTGGAGGAGGGGAGCGCCCTGCCCCTGTGCCTGCGCCGGGCCGATGATGACAGCCTGACCGGACTGATCACCCTGACCCGGCAGGGCGGGGACTACACCCTGTCCGCCCGGATCATCGACGGCCTGCAACGGCAGGGCTATGGCAGCGAAGCCCTGCGGGCCGTGCTGGACTATGCCCTGCTGACCCTGCATCTGCCCGCGCTGTCGGTTCAGGCCCCGCCTGCGGCGGCCGGGCTGCTGGACCGCCTCGGCTTTGTCACCGATGGCGCTACCGCGCGGATTGATACCGCCGCCGTGCGCCGCCTGACCGCCCGGCGGATGGTGCTGGTCAGCGCCGTGGTGCTGGTGGATGCCGATAACCGGATTCTGCTGCAACAGCGCCCGCCGGGCAAACAGCTGGCCGGTCTGTGGGAATTTCCCGGTGGCAAGGTCGATCCGGGCGAAACCCCTGAACAGGCGCTGGTCCGCGAACTCCAGGAAGAGCTGGGCATCGACACCCGCAGCAGCTGCCTTGCCCCGCTGACCTTTGCCAGCCACAGCTACGATGACTTTCATCTGCTGATGCCGGTCTATGTCTGCCGCCAGTGGCAGGGGCAGGTCCGGGGACGGGAAGGCCAGACGCTGGCATGGGTGCCGGTGCGGAAGCTGCGGGACTACCCGATGCCGCCCGCCGACATTCCGCTGATCCCGATTCTGGAGATGTGGTTCTGAACCGCCAGAACCGCCCCGGAACCGGAACCACGACAGAAAACGGGGGCGGCCTCAGCGCCGCCACCGCACCAGAACGGTGAAATCGATCCGGTAGCGGTCCTCGATCAGGGTGACCTCACCCCCCAGTTCGTCGCGGCAAAACGCCACATAAGGGGCCGGATCGGCATAATACAGGGTCGGGCGGCGGTCACGCCCCCGGGCATCCAGCATGTTGAAGGCCATTCCCCGGCGGCTGCGGGCCGCCATCGCCGTCAACATGCCCCGGCACCACTGCTCCCAGCGGTCTCCCCCGACATCAAGGCGCAGGCCAAACAGACCGGAGGCCAGATAATAATCGGCCTCCTCGCGCGGTTCCGCCGACAGCACGAAGCGGGCGCGGCGATCGCGGTCATACCGCCCCTGCGCGGTGGCGATCATCCGGGGGCTGATGTCATAACCGGTGTAGGTGCCACGCCACAGGCAGGGCCGCCAGCGCAGCCAGCCGAACAGCGCCCCGTAGCCACAGCCCATATCGGCGATGCTGACCGGCCCGGCCCCGACCAGCGGCCCCAGACGGTCCCGCCCCAGCCCGCGCAGCAGGCGGCTGAAGCGCAGGGTCTGGGCCCGGCGGCTGCTCCACAGCACCGCCGCCGGAGACACTCCGGCCCGGTCGAGGGTAAAATCATAAGATCCGGCGATCCGGGTCAGCAGGGTCCCATCCAGCCCGCCTTCGGCCTCCGGCAGGCGGTTGGGATAGAGAATATCCCCCAGCGTATCGGCGAAACCCGGCGGCTCCTGCCCGGCTGTCCCGTTATTCTCTGCCATTGCTTCCCCTGCCCTTCCGCCACCGGCCAGCCCTTGTCCTCCGGATTGCCCCTCTTGACGCATCCGGCGGAGCGACCGACATTATCCGGTGGCGGTGCCATGTTCCGGACCGCCGCTGTCACAGCCGCCCCGGCCCACCAGAGGCCGGAGCCTGCGGATCCCGATGGTGCCGGACGACCGGGCCAGCAGAGACCGTAGCGGCCGGATGTGAGGATGACAACTGATACCGAGACGCTCAGGGAGGTTTCCGGTGACCCGACTTTCTGTTTTCAACAGTCCGCTGCTGCTGGGCTTTGACCACGTTGAGCGCGTTCTGGACCGTGTGTCCAAAAGCTCGGCGGAAGGCTACCCGCCCTACAACATCGAACAGATCGGCGAACACCGTCTGCGGATCACACTGGCCGTTGCCGGGTTCTGCGATGAGGATCTGAGCGTCACCACCGAAGACAACCAGCTGGTGATCCGCGGGCGGCAGCGCCCCGATGATCAGGAACGGGTCTATCTGCACCGGGGCATCGCCTCGCGCCAGTTTCAGCGCAGCTTTGTGCTGGCGGAAGGGATTGAGGTCTCCGCTGCCCATCTTGATAACGGGCTGCTGCACATCGACCTTGCCCGCCCGATCCCCGAGCCGGTGGTGCGCCAGATCAAGATTGAACGCGGCACCCGCCCGCAGACGCCGGGCGGTACCACACCGGAAGCGCCATCGCCGATGATCGATCTCGCCCCACTGGGCCGTCCGGCCGGGCGCTGAAGCGACGCTGACACCGCCATCAGAACAGCCATAAAACAAAGGGCTGCCGGTTTCCGGCAGCCCCTGTTGCATCAGCCTTCGACAGACCCGGACCGCAGATCAGTCCACATCCCCGGCCACAGACTGGAGGTAGTTCGGCAGACCCATGCTGTCGATCAGGCTTTCCTGCGTCTCCAGCCAGTCGATCCACTCTTCGGTCTCTTCCAGAATTTCCGCCACTTCGTGCCGGGTGACGAAATCCTGCTTTTCTTCGGCAAGGGCCACCGCCGCGACCAGCGCATCGCGCTTGCCCAGCGCCGCCTTCAGTTCGTGCGCGATGATTTCCGGCACGGTCTCGCCGATCATCAGCTTGCCGAGATCCTGTAGGTTCGGCAGGCCTTCCAGAAACAGGACGCGCTCGATGATCTCATCGGCATCCTTCATTTCCTGAATCGACGCCTTGTAGATCGCCTTGCCCAGCTTCTCCAGACCCCAGTTGCGCAGCATCCGCGCATGCAGGAAGGTCTGGTTGATCAGGGTCAGCTGCACCTTCAGCACCCCGTTCAGGGATGCAATAATCGCCTTATCGCCCTTCATCGGTCACTCTCCCTTACGAACCGGCGCCCGAGACGGACTGAATGTAGTTTTGCAGACCCATCTTCTCGATCAGGCCCAGCTGCTTTTCCAGCCAATAGGCATGGTCGATTTCGGTGTCGGTCAGCATCTTCACCAGAATACGGCGGGTTTCGTAATCCTGCAGGCGTTCACACAGGGCGATGGCAGCCTTCAGGGCGGCGGTCACCTCGTATTCCACGTCGAGATCGTTCTTCAGCATCTCCGGCACGGTGGCACCGACACGCAGCGGATCGCGGCGCGACAGGTCCGGACGGCCGCCCAGGAACAGGATGCGCTTGATCAGGTCATCGGCATGTTCCAGCTCATCCTGATGCTCATGACCGATCCGCTCGAACAGGGCCTTCATGCCCCAGTCGTCATACATCCGGGAATGAATGAAGTACTGATCCGCGGCGGTCAGCTCCCCGGCCAGAAGATCGTTCAGGACGGCAATAATCTCATCGTGACCCTTCATGGCCCTCTCCTCAAACAACAGACTTCGACAGTCGGATATCTGAGATGAAAGAGACCACGCCAGGATCAAAAAATCAAGAAAAACAATGAGTTAATAATGTATCTCAAAGTCACTTGAAACTATCGGCTTCATCTTCCTCAACTTTTTCCCACCGGCCCGGTTTCCGCCCGCCGGGGCCCCGGCATCGGGATACCCCACCCGCGTGCGACACGGATCCGGTCTGCAAAAGAATCGGGTTTACAGGCTGCGCCGGGGGGAGTAGTCGTCAGTGGAAATGCGATTTAATCGCACTCTCTGCATTCTGCCCGGCCGGGCGCCACCCTTCTCCGGTACCCCGGCCCTGACTGCCCAAGGGGTCCTTCCATGCGCCTGCTGACCACCGCCGTCTTTGCCGCCTCCGTTCTGGCCGCCCCGCTTCTCGCTGCGGCCCCTGCGCAGGCGGAAGACCCGACTTACACCCTGACCATCAAGGACCATGTGTTCGAGCCGTCGCGGGTGGAGGTTCCGGCCAACCAGAAAGTGACCCTGCTGGTGAAGAACCTCGACACCACCCCGGAGGAATTTGAAAGCAAGTCGCTGCGCCGGGAAAAGGTGATCATGGGCCGCAAGGAACTGGCCATCTCCATCGGCCCGCTGAAGCCGGGTGAATACACCTTCATGGGCGAATACAACGCCGACACCGCCCACGGCGTTGTCGTTGCGAAGTGAGGCATCATGCTGGCCGCCGGACTGATCGTTTTTCGTGAGATGCTGGAGGCCGCACTGGTCACCGGCATCATCCTCGCCGCCACCCGGGGGGTTGCCGGGTCGCGCCTGTTCATCAGCGGCGGGGTTATTCTCGGGCTGGCGGGGGCGCTGGTCCTCGCCCTGTTCGCCGAAACCCTGTCCGATACCATGAACGGCATGGGGCAGGAGCTGTTCAACGCCGCCGTTCTGGGGCTGGCGGTGGTGATGCTGGCCTGGCACACCATCTGGATGAGCCGCCATGGCCGCGAGATGGCGGCGCAGATGCGGGCTGTCGGCTCTGCCGTGTCTTCCGGCAGCCGCCCGCTGTCGGTGCTGAGCGTGGTGGTCGGCGTTGCCGTACTGCGGGAAGGGGCGGAAACCGTGCTGTTCCTTTATGGCATTCTGGCCTCGGACGGCGACAGCCTGATGGCAACCGCCTTCGGTGCCCTGCTTGGCGTCGTCGCCGGGGCCGGTGTCGGTGCCCTGCTCTATGCCGGGCTGGTCGCCATTCCGACCCGGCTGCTGTTTGGCGTCACCACCTGGATGGTCACGCTGCTGGCCGCCGGAATGGCCGCCCAGATGGTCACCTTCCTGTCCGCCGCCGGGGTGCTGGATGTCGCGATGGATCCGGTCTGGGACAGCTCCGGCCTGCTGGCGGAAGACAGTCTGCCCGGCCGCCTGCTGCACACCCTGATCGGTTATATCGACCATCCGGCGTGGCCGCAGATCATTGCCTATGGCCTGACCCTGCTGGTCATTGCCGGGGCCGCCCGGCTGGTGGCCCGCCCGGTCCGCGCACAGGCCTGACGGTCGCTGCGATGCTGAAAAAGGGGGCTCCGGCCCCCTTTTTTCCATGGATCACTCTGTCTGTTCTGCTGTGTCAGCGCCGGATCCGGACCCGGACAAAAACGTCAACGTCGGTCACCTCATAGCCCGGCGGGCTGTCAACGGTCGGCAGATCGGCCATCCCGGGCAGAGGAATATCCTCCAGATGGCCTGACGTTTCGTTGAAAACGTGCAGGCGACGGGCCGGATCCAGACTGAACCAGTGGCGGTCCTGATAGACCAGACGCCGCAGCAACCCGGCTTCAGTCAGCTGGTTCAGGGTGTTATAGACCGTCCCCACCGACAGGCCATGTCCGGCGGCGGTCAGGTTGCGGTGGAAGGCCTCCGGCGTGATATGGCTGCCGTTGGTTTCCTGAAGTGTTTTCAGAATGGCCAGCCGCTGGCGCGACGGCTTGATATTGTGACGCCGCAGAAACGCGGCGATCGGCTGCCCGACAGGCAGGGCGGGAAGAGGCATATTCTGCAATCGCGAATAATTTGCATTAGTAACATCATCATAGCGGTTCGCCGCCCCGGCGCAACCGGTTATAATGCCTGCCATCACACTTTCAGGGTCCACGGACCGGGAGAGCGCAATGTCCACCGCCGATACCATGCCGTTTGCCGTCACCCGCACCCCGGAGCAGGCAGACACCTTTGTCGCCGCGCCGGAAAAACGCCTGTCCGGATCCGGGGAACAGACGGTGTGGAATGCCTTCTCCGATCCCAGCGGGCAGTTCCATGTCGGGCATTGGCAGGGGGCCTGCGGCCGCCTGAAGGTCAACTATACGGAACAGGAATTCTGCGTCCTGCTGTCCGGCACCGTGCGGCTGGAACAGGAGGAAACCGGGACCACCGCCACCTTCACCGCCGGAGACGCCTTCGTGATCCCCGCCGGTTTCCGGGGGGTCTGGGAAACCGTGGAGCCGTGCCTGAAACTCTACGCGATCTTCGAGGCGGCCTCAGCCTGAGGCCTCCAGCGCGGCCAGATAGCCGTGCAGGTGACCGTCGCTGATCCCGTGGCGGTCCAGACAGGCCACCGTGTTGCGCAGATACTCCGCCGAGGTGCCGTTACAGCCGACGCCCTGCCGCAGGAACACCAGCTTCTCCGCACGGCTGAGGTGCCCCAGATACTGGCTGTGAGACGGATCGACCACATAGCCATAGGCCTCAACCTGACGGCCATCGGCCAGATAACAGGGCAGGAACTGCGGATGATACAGCCGGGTGATCAGTTCGCGGGCGTCCAGCGCCGCCGCCACCGCCTGCCGCTGTGCCGCCGCCACCCGCAGGGCCATCCCCTGACAGGATCCCCCCTGCTGGAGTCCGAGGACAATCCCCAGACAGTCCGGGGTGCCCCGGTAGCGCAGGGAGGCGACACACAGATCCCGCTGATAGCCGTCTACCCGGGCCTGCACGGCCTCCACCGGATCAAATCCGGGATTCCACATCAAAGAGCCATAGGCGAACACCCACAGGTCTCCTTCCCCGAACCGGGCCAGCCGCTCCGCCTCTGTCTGCGGAACCGGGTCGGCCACCGGAACGGCGGTCTCGGTCAGGGAATCGGCAGGTGGGCAGGACGGATCGGCGGGCATGGCGGGGTCTCAGACGGAAAGCACGGCGGGGAAGAACGGCAGAGGCCGCCCCCTTAACGTGAGAAGGGCGGACAGATTGCGCAAGATGCGATAAGACACCATGCCTGCCGTTCACAGCAAGAGGACTTCTGATGGCCCGTTCGCGCCGGAACACGCCCCATGGCTCCTCCTCCTCCCGCCCCCCGGGATCCACCGGATCCCGGCAGGATGCCAGCCTGCGTGCGGAAAAAACCGACCGGGCCTCGCCGCCGCCAACGGAAGGACGGAGCTTCAACGCCTTCCGCCTGATCATCCTGCCCTCCATCGGGCTGGTGATTCTGCTGCTGTTTACCCAAGGCTGGTTCATGCTGGCCGACAGCGTGACCGAGGGCTGGACCCGCTGGGCGGCAGCCCAGAAGACCAACGGCTGGACCATCACAACTGACCCGCCGCAACGGCGGGGCTATCCGGTCAAGGTGGACATCGGGCTGCCGTCGCTGCGGATCACCGGCCCCGCCGGCGGGCTGGAGGCCCAGAGCGCCTCGCTGACCTTCAACGGCTGGGCTCCGGGGACCCCGATATTCCGCATCACCGGCCCGGTGACCCTGACCCTTGCCGACGGCCAGAAGCTGAGCGGCGCGGTGGAGGAGGCCAAAGGCACCCTGACCCAGAGCACCACCGGCATTGCCCTGTCGGTGATCATCACCAATTTCCGGGGCCGACAGATGACCACCGGTGTCCCGGTGTCCCTCGACAGCCTGACCCTGACGGTTGATCCGCTGACCTCCGGGGCCGGAGCACCGGATCGCACGCCGGTCTACCGTCTGGCTGGCGCCATCAAGGCGCTGACCCTGCCGCAGACCGTCACCGGGCAGTTCGGCACCGCCCTGACCGAAGCGGTCCTGCAAGGCGAAATCCGGGGGCCCTTCGTGGTGCCCGGCACCGGCGGGGCCAAGGGCCCGGCCACACTGGTACAGGCCCTGAAAACATGGCGGGATGGCGGCGGCACGCTGGAAGTGCAGCGCCTGTATGTGGACTGGGCCCCGCTGAAAATCGGAGTCGCCGGCACCATGGCGCTGGACGAGGGCCTTCAGCCGGAAGGGGCCTTCAGCACCAGCATCAACGGTCTGGTGCCGATGCTGGACCGCCTGGAACGGCAAGGCGTGGTCCGGGGCCGGGATGCCTCGATTGCCCGGGTTCTGCTGGGGGCGATGGGGCAGCGCGGGGCAGACGGCAGCGTGACCCACAGCCTGCCCCTGAGCATCCAGAACCAGAAGCTGACCGTCGGCCCGGTGCCGCTGATCCAGATGCCACCGGTCCGCTGGGGGGCTGATATGCCGGTCCCCGAGGCCGGAACGCCGGGGTCCGCGCCCCAGACCCCGCCCGGAGTCACAGACTGACAGTTACAGGCTGACAGTCCCCAACAGAACGGGCTCCGTCACAGACAGACGGAGCCCCGGAAGACAGACTGATCCGTCCCAGCGTTTCAGGGCGCAGCGTTTCAGGGCACAGTCCCGGTTTCGCCACAGTCTGCGACAGTTTCCTCCTCAGGGGAGACAGACAGCGTGGTCCGTTCCGGCTCGCCCTGTACCAAGGCATCGCAGGTCTGGTAGTAGTCCTCCCACCGGTCGGCGAATTCCTCCGCCGCCTGAAGCAGAACTGCGGCAAGAGGCTTACCGTCCCGGTCTGCCAGTGCCTGGAGGCGATCGAGCAGATCGGCAGGCAGCAGCAGGGATAAAGGAGCACCGCTCATGACATTTCTCACTGGCTGCGACGGTGGGTGCCCCTGCCCGGATGGCAACACCGCCTTTGTTTTACCATGAACCCGTGGTACCCCTGTCCCTCCGCGATACCCTAGTCAGACCATGCCGAATAACACCGACGTCCCCCGACAGGAACCCTCCTTTGGCACCAGACGCCGCCCCGAACCCCGGAGCGGCCTGACCGCAGGTGAGCCCATCAATCCCCGTGCCGGAACCCCTGCGGGTCCGGCAGCGCATCCATCCCGCCTTCGGGACGGCACGACCGGGCCGCAGATGCGGGAAGACCCGGTATTCGTCCCCCAGAAAACCAGAACCGCCCCGCAAGGGCAAGAGGATCAGGGACATATCCGGCCTCAACCGCTTGAAAACAGACGGGAACCCCGTCGATCGTCCGATATCGCGATTCTGGGGGGCTCCTTGACCCGTCTGGTTCACCGTCTGTGGCAGGACCGCAGCAGCGGCCGCACCCCGTCGCGGGCAGCAGGCTCCGCCTCTCCTGCGCCCCGGAAAACAGCCCCGCCAAAGGGCACTTCCGCCCGCTCCCGCCCCGCAGGCGGACCCGGAGCCGGGGGGGGAACCGGCGGGAACGGCAGCGGCGGGGCCGGAGGCAACCGCAAGGGGCCATCCGGTGGCGGGCGCGGCTGGGGCCGCCGCCTGATCCGCTGGGGCCTGACCCTGATGGTGTGGGGAATCATCGCCCTGACCCTGATCGTCGCCTGGTTTGCCGCCGATCTGCCACGCATTGATCTGGCCGCCGCCATGACCCGCCGCCCGTCGGTGACGTTCGAGGCGGCTGATGGCTCGGTGATCGCCACCTATGGCGAGAACTACGGCGACGTGCTGGATGTGAAAGATCTGCCGCCCTACCTGCCCGGGGCGGTGATGGCGATTGAAGACCGGAAGTTCTATTACCACTTCGGCATTGACCCGATCGGTCTGGCCCGCGCCATGATCGTCAACGCCCGGGCCGGACGGACGGTACAGGGTGGGTCGACCATCACCCAGCAGACCGCCAAAAACCTGTTCCTGTCCCCCGACCGCACCGCCAAACGCAAGATTCAGGAAGTGCTGCTGGCCTTCTGGCTGGAATGGACCTTCACCAAGGACCAGATCTTCAGCCTGTACCTCAACCGCGTCTATCTCGGGGCAGGCACCTATGGCGTCGATGCCGCCGCCCACCGCTATTTCGGGGTATCGGCCCGCGATGTCACGCCCTATCAGGCCGCCGTTCTGGCCGGACTGCTGAAGGCCCCCTCGACCTATAACCCGGAAGCCAATCCGCAGGCCTCATTCAACCGGGCCAGGGTGGTGCTGGCGGCCATGGCCGAAACCGGCACCATCACCCCGGAACAGGCCCGGCAGGCTTCGGTGATGCCGCCGCCGCGCCCGACAGCCCCCGGCGGACGCACCGGCCGGTATTTTGCCGACTGGGTCGGCGACCGTCTGGATGACCTTCTGGGACAGATCAATACCGACCTGATCGTCCGCACCACGCTGAACCCGGCCATTCAGGCCGCCGCTGAGAAGACCCTGCGCGAGACCCTTGCCGCCAAGGGACCGGCGATGGCGGCGTCACAGGGGGCGGTGGTGGTGATGCGCCCGGATGGGGCAGTTCTGGCCTTGGTCGGCGGGGTTGACTATGCCGCCAGCCAGTACAACCGTGCCACACAGGCGCAGCGTCAGCCGGGCTCCTCCTTCAAGCCGGTGGTGTATCTGACCGCCACCGAAAAGGGCTACCGGCCCGACGACATGGTTCTGGACGCCCCGATCACCTTCAAAAACTGGTCGCCGGAAAACTTCGACCGGAAGTATCTGGGGGAAATCCCGCTGCGGACGGCGGTCGCGCGCTCCATCAACACCGTTGCGGTCCGGGTCTCGGAAGAGGTGGGACGGAGCAACGTCATCAACACCGCCCGCCAGATGGGGCTGACGGTGTCGTCCGATGCCCAGCCGTCGCTGGCGCTGGGGACCGAGGAAACCACCCTGCTCAGCCTGACCAATGCCTATGCGGTGCTGGCCAGCAACGGGCGCTATACTCCGGCGTGGGGCATCAGCGATGTGATGACCCGTTCCGGCGAGGTGCTGTACCTGCATGAAAATGATCTGGTCCGCACCGTCGCCAGCCCCGATGCCGTCGGCGCCCTGAACGAGATGCTGACCGGCGTGCTGACCGAGGGCACCGGCAAGGGCGCCGCCTTCGGCCGTCCGGCCGCGGGCAAAAGCGGCACCACCCAGAACTACCGGGATGCGTGGTTTATGGGCTACACCCCCGACATTGTCACCGGCGTCTGGATCGGCAACGACAACAACAGCCCGATGAAGCGGGTGACCGGCGGCACCCTGCCCGCCACCGTCTGGAAAGGGGTGATGCAGGCCGCCCATGCCGGAATTCCGGTGCATGATCTGCCGCGCGATACCCGGACCGGCATCGGCGGCTTCTTTGACCGGCTGTTCAAGGGGGGATCGTCCTCCGGCCCGGCGCAGGGGGGACCGTCACCATCGTGGCCCCCGGTGTCAGAGACGCCAAGCGGTCCGTTTGACTCCTCCAAGGAAGCCGACCGGATCATGAATATGTCGACCGACAAATGATGGCGACAACACGGGCGGCGGCCGGACCGTTTTTGGATACGATGCTCTGGACCCGCTCTTGACCGCCTTGGTATAAGGCGGGCAGAGGCATAACCGGCGGTGAACCCCACCGCTGCCACAGACAGACACGAGGGCCGGACATGGGTGCGACTGCAAAAATTCTGCTTCTGGGATCCGGGGAACTCGGCCGGGAATTTGTGATTTCCGCCAAGCGTCTGGGCGCAGAGGTCATTGCCTGCGACTCCTACGCCAATGCCCCGGCCATGCAGGTGGCGGACGGCTTCGAGGTGTTCTCGATGCTCGACGGCGAGGCCCTCGGCGCGGCGATTGAGAAGCACCGGCCCGACCTGATCGTGCCGGAGGTGGAAGCGATCCGCACCGAGGTCCTGAAGGACTATGAGGACCGGGGCTTCACCGTGGTGCCCTCCGCCCGCGCCACCATCATGACCATGAACCGGGACCGCATCCGCGAGGTGGCTGCGCAGGAACTTGGCCTGCGCACCTCGACCTACCTCTATGCCGAAACCCGCGAGGAGATGCGGGCCGCAGTGGAGAAGGTCGGCCTGCCATGCGTGGTCAAGCCGGTGATGTCGTCCTCCGGCAAGGGGCAGAGCACCGTCCGCAGCGCCGATGCCGTTGATACCGCGTGGGATTATGCCGTCGCCGGAATGCGCGGCGACCGCCAGCGGGTGATCGTCGAAGCCTTCATTCCGTTCGACTATGAAATCACCCTGCTGACCATCCGCACCCGCGACGGCGTGCTGTTCTGTCCGCCGATCGGTCACCGGCAGGAACGCGGGGATTATCAGGAAAGCTGGCAGCCTGCCGCCATGTCCGACAGCGCCATCCATGCGGCGCAGGAGATGGCCCGGGCGGTGGTCGATAACCTTGGCGGTTATGGCCTGTTCGGGGTGGAGTTCTTTGTCGTCGGTGACACCGTGATCTTCTCCGAGCTGTCACCCCGGCCGCATGACACCGGCATGGTGACGCTGATCTCGCAGAACCTGACGGAATTTGACCTGCACGCCCGGGCGATCCTCGGGCTACCGATTCCCGGCATCACCCTGCACGGCCCCAGCGCCTCGGCGGTGGTGCTGGCAGACCGCGACTCGGCGGATTTCACCGTGTCCGGCATCGCCGACGCCCTCCGCCCGGCGGCACCGGGCGTCGATCTGGACGTGCGGATCTTCAACAAACCGACCACCCGCCCCTATCGCCGCATGGGGGTGGCGCTGGCGCTGGTCCGGGACGGAACGGTTGAAGACGCCCGCGCCGCAGCCCGCGATGCTGCCGCAAAAATCACCCTGACCTACAGGTAAGAGACGATAAGGACCAAGGCGATGACCGTGACGGTTTATGGCATCAAAAACTGTGACACCATGAAGAAAGCCTTCAACTGGCTGGACAGCCACGGCATCGCTTATACCTTCCATGATTACCGGAAAGCCGGGGTCAGCCGGGCCGACGTTGAACGCTGGTGCCGGGTCTGGGGCTGGGAGAAAGTGATCAACCGCAGCGGCACCACCTTCCGCAAACTGCCGGAGGATGCCAAAGCCAGCCTGACGGAAGACAGCGCCATCCTCCTGATGCTGGAACAGCCCTCAATGATCCGCCGTCCGGTTCTGGAAACGCCGGACCCGGTGGAACTGGGCTTCAAGCCCGAGCGGTACGCCGAGATTTTCGGGGTCTGACTCCCCGGCCTGAAACCGGGACCGGCCCACAGCCCCTGACCGCATCGCGATCGGCCCGGGTGAACCGGACTGCGGGAGACCCGGGGATTGGATAGCGGAGAAAATGGTGTTCCCGGCGGGATTCGAACCCACGGCCCCCGGATTAGGAATCCGGTGCTCTATCCTGCTGAGCTACGGGAACACTGCCGCCCTTATAGCGGGGCTGCGAACGGCTTTCCAGTCCTGAAATCAGGGCGCAGGTTTACCCCACGCCGCGCACCCCGGTGGCAAAGTCCTGCAACGCCTGCATCAGCTCAGCCCGGATGCCCGGCTCCAGCGCCGAATGTCCGGCATCCGGGACCATCACCAGACGGCTTTCCGGCCAGGCCCGGTGCAGATCCGCCGCCGTTTCCGGCGGGCAGATCACATCATAGCGCCCCTGCACGATGGTGCAGGGCAGATGCCGGATCCGCCCGATATCGCGCAGCAGCTGCCCTTCTTCCAGAAAACCGGCATGGGCCATGTAGTGGGCTTCAAGACGGGCGATGGCCAGTCCCTCAATCCGCCCGTCCGGCCCCGGCACACCGCTGAGCGGGGACACCGACGGAATCAGGCGGGCACAGGCATCCTCAAACCCGGCCCAGCGCCGGGCTGCCAGCCCATGCACCGCCGGATCGGGATCGGTCAGCTGACGGTAATAGGCCATCAGCGGATCCTGCCGCTCTTCCGGGCTCAGCGCCCCAAAGAAGTCAGCGGCGGCCTCGGGGAAGAAACGGCCCATGCCATGGATGAACCAGTCCACTTCCCGCTGCCGGAACAGGAAGATACCGCGCAGGATAAAGCCAAGGCTGCACTGCGGATGGGCCTGCCCATAGGCCAGCGCCAGCGTGCTGCCCCACGATCCGCCAAACAGCAGCCACTGATCAATGCCGAGATGGGTGCGCAGGGTTTCCATATCCGCCACCAGATGGGCGGTGGTGTTGTCGTTCCATGCCGCATAGGGCTTCGACCGCCCGGCCCCGCGCTGGTCGAACAGGATCACCCGGTACACCGACGGATCAAAAAAGCTGCGGTGGACCGGGGCACATCCGGCTCCGGGGCCGCCATGCACATAGACCACCGGAATCCCATCCGGCGCACCGCAGTCTTCCCAGTAAATCCGGTGCCCGTCCCCGACCTCCAGCAGGCCACTGGCCCGGGGCTCCGTCACCGGAAAGGGGGCAAGCGGGCGGTTCTGGGGACGCTGAACGGTCATGATGGCAGCTCTGACTGGAAAAACAGGAGGGCGGAAAACGCAGGACAGGGGCAGGTGTGGGGTCTCAGGCGTCCGGGATCAGCCCGGCCTTGCGCCCGAGGTTGACGGCGGCCACCCGGTTGGTGGTGCCCAGCTTTTCAAAGATATTGGCCACGTGGTTTTTAACCGTCGGCAGCGCCGTATCAAGAACCCGGGCAATTTCCTTATTGCTCATCCCCTTGGCGATCAGGGTCAGCACTTCCTTCTGGCGCGGGCTGAGGGCAACCCCTTCCAGCCCCGGCGGAAGGCTGTCCTCGGAAAGGACATCCGCCGGGAAGAAACGTTCCCCGCCGAGAATCCGTTCCAGAATCGCCAGAATCTGGTTCACCGGGAAGGTCTTGGGAATAAAGCCCAGCGCCCCGCCGGCAATGGCGGCCCGCATGTCGGTCCGGCGTTCCGACGCCGTCAGCACCACCACCGGCAGACCGGCACGGATCAGGCGCAGCCGCTTCAGCAGGGCCAGATCCTCCATCCCCGGCATGTTCAGGTCCAGCACCACCAGATCAAGGTCGGTATTGGCATCCAGCGCCGCCAGCGAGGATTCCGCATCAAAGGATTCCAGCACGACCGAACAGAAACCGCGCGCTTCCATCAGCAGGCGCAGCCCTTCACGGAACACGGCATGGTCATCGGCGATCAGAACCTTGGCACAGATCGTACCGTCTGGTCCGCCGTCCCCTCCGCCGAACTGATTATGAACCTGATTAATGGTTCGTCCCCCTTTGTCGATCACCTGCAAGACCTTGCCCCATTCTTGCTGGCCCGTGCCTGCTGCCTCAGTCACCGGCGGTTCACCCGAAAGGCGTCCTCCATCGCGGCGGTGCCGGATGGCAAGCCCGGATTCATCCGCCTGACCATCTGTCCTTTGTCTGTCGGACAAGAGGGTGCATAGTCCAAATGGATCATATTTTTTTAAACTCGGCAATGGCTGTGCTGAAAAAACAACCGGCGAAAGTCTCTCTTCTGCTGCTCTTTTCTCTGCTGCCCATCCCTGCGGCGGCGGATCTTCTCAGTCTTGCGCAGACAGACACCCGGCTGATCGCCGAAGGGCGTGTGTCCGGCCAGAACAACCCCGGCACCGTGCTGCTGGAAACCGGGGTCGCCCTGCATCCGGCCCTGATCGCGCCGCAGGATCTTACCCCTCTGCTGCCGGGCCTGCGCGGCCGGACCGTACGCGCCTACGGAACCAGCCCCCCCGACCGCCACGGCCGTCTGCCGGTGCAGATCATCCTGTCCGCCGCCCCGGAGCGCTGGTGGCAGGCGGAGACGGTCGGCGCCGGTCTGGCCCGGGTATGGACCAACGATCCGCCCGATGCCGCCCTGACCGCCCTGCTGGCGCAGGAGGACGAGGCCCGGCGGCACAACCGGGGCCACTGGAGCCGCCCGGACTGGCAGCCGGTCTGTGCCGACACGCCGGATGCCCTGCACACCGGGGCCTTTGCCCTGATTCAGGGAACAATCCGCCGCGCCAGCCTGCGGCAGGGAACCCTGTGGCTGGATTTCGGAGCGGACTGGCGGACAGACACCTCCGCCACCCTGCCCGCCCCGGTGCTGAAAGCCCTGCCGAAAGACCGGCGTCAGCCTGCCTTCTGGACCGGAAAGACCGTCGAGATCCGGGGCTGGGTGCAGGGCGGCCCGCGCCTTGACCTGACTGCTGCCGGACAGATCCGCCTGCTGCCCGCAGAGATGCCCCCCTGCCGGGGTCAGCCCCTGAAGAATTGAACATTCTGCCCCAAGCCTCTAGAGTCGCGGCAATCACGGCCCCGTCCGCCGGGCCAGATCCACAGACCGAGACAGGAGACCCGCCATGCGCGCCGTGTTCGTGATGATCAAATGCGATCTTGGCAAAGCCTATCAGGTGGCTGACGAGGCCGTTGAAAGCATTGAAGAGATCTCCGAGATCTATTCGACCTCCGGCCAGTACGACCTGCTGGCAAAGTTCTATCTGGAAGACGGCGTCGATACCGGCCGCTTCATCACCGAAAAGGTGCAGACCCTGCCGGGGGTGAAGGACACCTTCACCCTGATCACCTTCAACGCCTTTGTCGGGGCCGCCCGCTGACCCGTCCCACCGGGGACAGGGAAAGGACGGAAAAGGCGAAAATGGGGGTTGTTTCAGACCGCCCCCGGCAGTAGGTATGGCGGTTTCGCCCCTGAGGCGGACCCCATCCCCCTGTTGATGCCGAGTCTGACCGATCATGCTGGATCATGACGCCGCCCTTGTCCTGTTCTCCGGTGGACAGGATTCCGCCACCTGCCTGAGCTGGGCTCTGGACCGATATTCCCGCGTCGAAACCATCGGCTTTGACTATCGCCAGCGCCACGCGGTGGAGCTGGAGGTGCGGCACGGGTTCCGGCAACAGGTTGCCGCCCTGCGGGATGACTGGGCCGGGCGGCTGGGGCCGGACCATATGCTGGATGCCCGCGGGCTGGCCGACATTGGCGGCACCGCGATGATTGACAGTGTCGCCATAGAAACCGGCAGCCACGGCCTGCCGACCACCTTTGTGCCGGGCCGTAATCTGCTGTTCCTGACCTATGCCGCCGCCGTCGCCTATCGCCGGGGCATCAAGACCATCGTCACCGGTGTCTGCGAAACCGACTTCTCCGGGTATCCCGACTGCCGCGACGACACCATCAAGGCCATGCAGGTGGCGCTGAATCTGGGCATGGAAACCCGCTTTGTCGTCGAAACGCCGCTGATGTGGATCGACAAGGCCGCCACCTGGGCACTGGCCGACCGGCTGGGCGGCAAGGCCCTGACCGACCTAATCACCGAACAGACCCATACCTGCTACCTCGGCGACCGCACCCACCGCCATGACTGGGGCTATGGCTGCGGCACCTGCCCGGCCTGCGGGCTGCGGTCGGAAGGCTGGCGGAAATGGCAGGAGCAGGCCCGATGACCTACAGCGTCAAGGAACTGTTCTACACCCTGCAAGGGGAAGGCGCCCACAGCGGCCGCGCCGCCGTGTTCTGCCGCTTTACCGGCTGCAACCTGTGGAGCGGGCGCGAGGACGACCGTGCCACCGCCCAGTGCCGGTTCTGCGATACGGATTTCATCGGCACCGATGGGGAAGGGGGTGGCAAGTTCACCACCGCCGAGGATCTGGCCACCGCCATTGCCGCCTGCTGGACTGCCACCGCAACGCCGGGCAGCGGCACCCCCTATGTGATCTGCACCGGCGGCGAGCCGCTGCTCCAGGTCGATTCCCCCCTGATTGACGCCCTGCACCGCCGGGGTTTCGAGATCGGGGTGGAAACCAACGGTACCCAGCCCGCCCCTGCCGGGCTGGACTGGATCTGTGTCAGCCCCAAGGCAGGAACCCCGCTGGTGCTGACCTCCGGCCATGAGCTGAAGGTCGTGTGGCCGCAGGCCGGGCATGACCTTGACGCCCTTGGCCATCTTGATTTCAAACACTTTTTCCTGCAACCGATGGACGGACCGGACCGGGACAGCGCTCTGGCCACCTGCATCGCCACCTGCCACCGCACCCCGCGCTGGCGGCTGAGCCTGCAAACCCACAAAATGATCGGAATTCCGTGATGAGCGACCCGGCCCGGACCCACTACTTCGTCACCCGCCGCATTGGCATTGATGCCGGACACCGCATCATGCAGCACGGCTCCAAATGCCGTCACATCCACGGCCACCGCTATGAGGTGGAAGCCACCTGCCGCGCCCTGCGCGTGCATCAGGGCGGCGAGCAGGACGGCATGGTGCTGGATTTCGGCTTCCTGAAGCAGGAGATGATGGACGTCATCGACGCCTGCTGTGACCATGGGTTCATCGCACAGGCCGAAGACACCGCCCTGCTGGAGATGTTCGTCCCGGAAGGCCGGGACCTGAGCGTCTGGCTGGCGCCGCTGGCGGCGGCGGTCAAGGCTGACGGCTTTGCCCTGACCACCGACACCCGGCTGGGGACCAAGCTATACCTGCTGCCGACCGCACCGACGGCGGAGGAACTGGCCCGCCACTGGTATCTGCGCCTGCGCCAGCGGGTGGCGGAGCGCAGCGACGGTCTGGCGGTGCTGGACCGCATCCGGGTGTGGGAAACCCCCAACTGCTGGGCTGAATACGGCGAGTAAAGCGTCCGCCGGATGACATTTCCGTCCAGCCGGGCTGGCACCGGAGTCCAAGACCCAACATCAGAACGGATCTAAAAAGGAACGATCACCTGTGACGTATGCTCAGGGTGACGGCCGCCAACAGGCCGCGCCCGGGCAGGGAGGAGTTCACAATGATCCGTTCCGTTCTCTCTCTGGCCCTGTCAGCCGCCGTGACGGCAACCCTGACCATGGCCACCCCGGCGCAGGCCGCCCATCCGCTGGATGGCCTGAACGCCGATGAATACCTGAAAATCAACGAAATCCTGCGGGCCAAGGGCATCGCCACCGATACCACGCTGTTCCCGCTGATTGAACTGGCGGAACCGGCCAAAGCCGATGTGCTGGCATGGGCCCCGGGCAAGGCGCTGGACCGCCGGGCCAGTGTCCAGTTCACCAACGGCAAGGGCTTTCAGGAAGCCGTGGTCAACATCAGCACCGGCACGGTTGAAAGCCAGAAGCCGATTCCCGGCCAGCCGATGGTGCTGTTTGACGAATTTATGGGGGCACAACAGGCCGCCGTCACCCACCCGGACATGGTGGCCGGGCTGGCAAAACGCGGCCTGAAGCCCGATCAGGTGTTCTGTCTGCCCCTGACCGTCGGCAGCTATTACAGCGGGCAGTATGGCGACGCCCGCCTGATGAAGGTGCCATGCTACCTGAATCCGGAAGGGTCCAACTTCTACGCCAAACCGGTGGAAGGCCTGTATGCGCTGGTCGATCTGACCAAAAAGCAGGCGCTGAAGGTGATCGACACCGGCGTGGTGCCGGTGCCGTCGGATCCGTGGGGCTACACGCAGGACGAAATCGCCACCCGCGCCCCGCTGCGCCCGAAAATGAATCCGGCCACCCTGCACCAGCCGGGCGGGCCGAATTTCAAGATCGACGGCAGCCATCTGGAATGGGACATCTGGCGCTTCAATTTCCGCATCGACAAGCGCCCCGGTCTGGTGCTGTCCAACCTTGACGTCAAGGACGGCAACGACTGGCGCTCGGTGATCTACCAGACCCATCTGTCGGAAGTGTTTGTGCCGTATATGGACCCGACCGAAGGCTGGTACTGGCGGACCTACATGGATTCGGGGGAATACGGCTTCGGCCTGTTCCTCAGCCCGCTGACGCCGGGCATCGACTGTCCGGCCCATGCCAGCTATCTGCCCGCCACCATCTCCGACGATGCCGGGAAGCCGCTGACCATCCCCAACGCCATCTGTGTGTTTGAACGCAACACCGGCGATCCGGCGTGGCGGCACTTCGAGGTGTTCGCCCAGACCCCGGACAAGCCGGTTCCGGCGGAAGGCCGCCCGGCCACCGAACTGGTGATCCGCACCGCCTCGGAAGTCGGCAACTATGATTACCTGATCGATTACCGCCTTCAGCAGAACGGCCAGATCAACATCATGGTCGGGGCCACCGGGCTGGATGCGGTCAAGGGCGTTGCCAGCAAAACCATGCAGGACCCGACCGCCGCCGAGGATACCCGCTGGGGCACCCTGATCGCCCCCAATCTGGTGGCGGCCAACCATGACCATTACTTCAACTTCCGCATCGACTTTGACATTGATCAGCCGATCAACCACTTCGGCACCATGGACATCGTCCCGGCCAAACTGGATGCCAAATCGCCGCGCAAGTCGATGTGGACCGTGCAGCACACCATGCCGAAGGGCGAACTGGATGCCCGCTACAAGCTCAGCGCCCTGCAACCCCGGTTCTTCCACATCAGCGATCCGCTGCGCAAAGGCCACCTCGGCCACGAACCGGGCTGGATGATCCACCACGGCAATGTCGCCTACGGCCCGTTTGACTACGAGAAGGACTCGCCGTTCAAGCGCAACGCCTACATCGAGTATTCGGTCTGGAACACCGTCTATAACGCCGACCAGCGCTATGCCGGTGGCAAATATGCCCTGCAAAGCGACGGCAAGGATACGCTGGCCGAATGGGTCAAGGCCAACCGCCCGCTGATGCATCAGGATATCGTGACGTGGTTCACCGTCGGCTTCCATCACATTCCGTCGATGGAGAACTGGCCGGTGATGTCAACCGAATGGAAAACCGTTCACATCATGCCGCACAATTTCTTCGCCCATAATCCGGCGATGACCCTGCGGACGGACGACGGAAAATAATCCCCGCGATTAACACCGTCCTGTTCTTACGGAAGGATGCTGTCCGGATCACCGCCCGGACAGCATCCCCTTTTTACTTTGGTGTTTTCCTTCCCCTGTTCAGCCTTTACCCTGACTGGACTGCCAACCGGCAGCCCCAAAAATGGAGACCCGAGCCAACCGGGCACCACGGGAGGTATTGGAATGACACAGACCGAGACGGAGCCATCGCCCGCCTTACGGCACCACAGCTGGACACCCCTGTGTCCCTCTGCCTACAGCCCCTGCGCGGTGGAGGACCTGAACGCCGATCTGGCCCGGATCTGCGGCACCTTCCGTATTGATCCGCGTCCGCCCCAGCGCGGACGGATCAGCGGTGCCCTCAGCCGCCGCCATCTGGCCCGCTTTGACACCGCCGTGGTGTCGCTGGAGGCACAGGGCGTCACCCGCGACCCGCAGATGATCCGCCGCGACCCCGGCGACTGCCTGTTCCTGCTGGTGCAGGATGAAGGAACCAGCCGCATTGTGCAGGCCGACCGGGTGACCGATCTCCGGCCCGGGGATCTGTATCTGGCCGACTCCACCCTGCCCTCAGAATTTCTCTATACCTCGCAGCGGTCGCGGCAGATTTCCGTGCATCTGCCCCGGGAAGAGGCCCTCCGGCGGCTGGGCCGCCTGTCTGCCGGGGGCATCGGCATCCGCCGGGATGACCCGCTGCATCTGGCCCTGCATGGCGTGATCGCCCGTGGTCTGTCCGCCGACCCTTCCTGCGGCCCGCAGACGGAGAACGGCCCGCTGGGCGAGGCGCTGCTGAACATCCTCGGGGCCTATTTCCACGCCCTCGGCCACCAGACCCCGCAGGGGGACCGGCAGGAGGATGCCGCCTATGCCGCCGCCCTGCGCCACATCCACCGGCATGCGACGGACCCGGATCTGGATATCGCCGCCCTTGCCATCGCCTGCGGCCTGTCGCGCCGCACCCTGCAACGGCTGTTTGAACGCAACGGCGATACGGTCAGCAGCAGGATCCTCTCCACCCGGCTGGACATCGCCTGGTCCCGGCTGCACAGCGCCGCCTCCCGCACCGCTTCCCGCACGGACAGCAGCAGCGAAGACTCGATCGCCGCCATCGCCTTTGACTGTGGTTTCAACGATCTGTCGTATTTCTACCGCACCTTCCGCGCCCGGTATGGGCTGCCGCCGGGTGACGTGAAACGGCGGCGCGGCCTGCCGCAATAAGACCGGCCGCCCTTTGACATGATCCGTTTGGCGGCTGGCAAGCCCGCGCGGCGTCTGAGCGTCACCGTCTCGGGATGAACGGACCCACCGGGTCAGGTCATTGGCCGGGCGGTACTAAGAGCTGGCGCGGTAATCCATCCCGGCTGGCACCGGACACCAAGACGGACCGGACCCGGCCCGGCACTCTCTCCGGTAAGAAGGCCGCACAACCGTGGCCGATCCCACCGGGAGGGACCCAATGACCGACCTGATCATCGGCGGCACCAGCCGTGCCACCGCCCGCCGTTTTGACGTGATCAACCCCGCCACCGGTGCCATCGCCGGAACGGCCCCCAACGCCACCCGCGCCGACCTTGATGCGGCCGTGGCCGCCGCCAAAGCCGCTTTTCCGGCGTGGTCGCAACAGCCCGATGACGCCCTTCAGGCCGCCTGCACCGCCGCCGCCGACCGCCTTGCCGCCCATGCTGAAGAGCTGGCACGGCTGGTGACGCTGGAACAGGGCAAGCCGCTGAACGGCCTTGGCTCCCGCTGGGAACTGGGCGGAGCCGAAGCGTGGGCCCGTTACACCAGTGGCCTGTCGCTGCCGGTGCGGGTGTTGCAGGACGACACCAGTGGCCGGGTGGAGCTGCACCGCCGTCCGCTGGGGGTGGTCGGATCCATCACCCCGTGGAACTTCCCGGTGATGATCGCAGTGTGGCACCTCCTGCCCGCCCTGCGCACCGGCAATACCGTGGTGATCAAACCCTCCCCCTACACGCCGCTGGCCACCCTGCGGATGGTGGAGATCCTGAACGAGGGGCTGCCGCCGGGGGTGCTGAACATCGTCACCGGTGATGACCGTGGTGAAAACCTCGGCGGGGCCATGGCCGCCCACCCCGATATCCGCAAGATCGTCTTCACCGGATCCTGCCGCACCGGCCAGAAGGTGATGCAGTCGGCAGCGGCCACCCTGAAACGGCTGACGCTGGAACTGGGGGGCAATGATGCCGGGATCGTCCTGCCCGATGCCGATCCGCAGCAGATCGCCGCCGGGCTGTTCTGGGGGGCCTTCCTCAACAACGGCCAGACCTGCGCCGCCATGAAGCGCCTGTATGTGCATGACAGCCTGCATGATGCCGTCTGTGACGCCCTGACCGCCTATGCCCGCACCGTGACCGTCGGCGACGGCCTGAACGAGGACAGCGCCCTTGGCCCGGTCCAGAACGCCATGCAGTTTGCCACGGTCCGGCGGCTGGTGGACGACGCGAAGACCCGGGGCACCGTGCTGTGTGGCGGCGAACCGGGGGATGGCCTGTTCTTCCCGCCGACCCTGATCGCCGGACTGAAAAACGGTGATCCACTGGTGGATGAGGAGCAGTTCGGACCGGCCCTGCCGATCATCCGCTACAGCGATGTCAACGACGCCATCAGCGCTGCCAACGACAGCGTCAACGGCCTTGGCGGATCGGTGTGGTCCGCCGACATTGACGCCGCCCGCGCCGTCGCCCAGCGGCTGGAGTGCGGGTCGGTCTGGATCAACAGACACGGTGCCATCCAGCCCAATGTCCCGTTCGGCGGCCGCAAGGCCTCCGGCATCGGGGTTGAGTTCGGCGAGGACGGACTGGCCGAATACACCGATGCACAGGCGATCTTCAGCTGATCAACCGCAGGAACGCCCGTTGATGGAAGGCCTGTTGCGCGGTGGGGTAGCGGTCCGTCCGCCCGACCGGACAGGCCTGCCGGGCCAGACACCCCTGCGGCACACAGCGCCCCCGATCCAGGCCGGTCAGTTCCGCCGCACAGCGGTGGGGCTGCGGCCCGGCGGGGGTGATAGCCTGCACCGGGCAGACCGACAGACAGGGTTTGTCCTCGCAGGTCTCACAGGGCGACGGATGCGCCGCAGGCGGCGGTTCAGACCATGGGACCGGTAAAATCAGCGCCGCCCGCAACGCGTGCCACAGCCCGTAGACCGGATCCATCAGCAGCCCGGTCGGGGACGGATGCAGCCCCAACGCCCGGCGCAACCAGTGCTGAAACGGGTAAAACGGCGGCCCGGCAAACGGGTAGAGCACCCGTGCCCCACACCGTGCCGCCAGTGGATCAATCACCCGCCGGGTCCAGTCATCCAGCGGATCGTCAACGGCCCGGAACTGCTGCGGAGCCACCGACCACAGGGCAGAGCCCACCGACCCCACCAGCAGCAGACTGCCCTCGCCCAGTCCGTCGGTCTCGGTCAGAGTAAATCCGCCGCGCAGGCACAGGCCCAGCGGCTTCAGGGCCTCCTCCAGAAACACGAAGGGCCGCACTCCGTCCGGAGGCAGCCCTTCGCGGTCCATGATCGGATCAGCCCTTACGCCGGCTGGGCCGGGGTCGCCCACGGCTGATCCCGGGTCAGACCGTCTTCGAACGAGGCGATCTTCTCGGCCTTCTGGAGGGTCAGGCCGATATCGTCCAGACCGTTCAGCAGGCAATGCTTCCGGAAGGCCTCGACCTCGAAGGAGATGCTGCCGCCGTCCGGACCGGTGATGACCTGATTTTCCAGATCGACGGTCACCACGGCATTGGCACCCCGGTTGGCATCGTCCATCAGCTTATCAACATCAGCCTGCGGCAGACGGATCGGCAGGATCCCGTTCTTGAAGCAGTTGTTGAAGAAGATGTCGGCGAAGCTGGGGGCAATCACGCAGCGGATGCCGAAATCGAGCAGCGCCCACGGGGCATGCTCACGCGACGATCCGCAGCCGAAGTTTTCGCCCGCCACCAGAATCGAGGCATTGCGGTAGGCCGGCTTGTTCAGCATGAAATCGGGGTTTTCTTCCCCGGTTTCGGTATAGCGCATTTCGTCGAACAGGTTCTTGCCCAGCCCGGTGCGCTTGATGGTCTTCAGGAACTGCTTGGGGATGATCATGTCGGTATCGACGTTGATCATCGGCAGCGGCGCCGCCACACCCGTCAGCTTGGTGAACTTATCCATGGTCTGTAACCCCTTGTGTCAGGCCCGCAGGCGGCTCAGCCCTTGTCAAACCGGCGATGACGCCACACCAGAACCGACCCGAGATCGTCGTCTTCGGCCTCGGTCAGGACCTCTTCGTCAAAGAAGTCCCCGTCCTCGTCAAACAGGCGGTCGTCGGTGGACAGAACCAGCGCCCGTGACAGCAGCTCGTCGGAAATCCGGATGTTGGACACCAGATCCCTGCCGCCGGTATGGGCCGGATCAATCAGGACATACGCCTGCGCGGTTTTATCAGCGGCCACCTGGGCCATGTGCAGTCTCCCGGTCGGTGGGCGGCGGCTGGGCCTCCGCCATCACCGTCCGTTTGCAGAAGGAAAGGGAACGGGCCGGACCCCCGGCCCGTCCGCAACGGTGTGTCAGCCCGCGACCAGCTTGCGCACGTCGGTCAGCTTGCCGGTGATGGCAGCAGCGGCCGCCATCGCCGGGCTGACCAGATGGGTCCGCCCGCCACGGCCCTGCCGCCCCTCGAAGTTCCGGTTCGAGGTGGAGGCGGAGCGCTGGCCCGGTTCCAGCTTGTCGGCATTCATCGCCAGACACATCGAACAGCCCGGCTCACGCCATTCAAAACCGGCAGCCCTGAAGATCTCGTCAAGGCCTTCGGCTTCCGCCTGTTCCTTCACCAGACCGGAGCCCGGCACCACCAGCGCCTGCACACCGGGGGCCACCGTACGGCCCCTGGCGACATCGGCGGCAGCGCGCAGATCTTCAATGCGGCCGTTGGTGCAGGAGCCGATGAACACCACATCAATGGCGATGTCGGTGATCGGGGTCCCGGCGGTCAGGCCCATGTATTCCAGCGAACGGGCGGTGGCCTTGGCCTTCGCCTCGTCACGGGCATCCGCCGGGCTCGGCACCACGCCGGAAATGGCAATGGTGTCTTCCGGGCTGGTGCCCCAGGTCACGGTCGGTTCGATCGACGGGGCATCAATTTCGATGACGGCATCGAAATGGGCACCTTCGTCGGTCTTCAGGGTCTTCCAGTAGGCGACGGCGGCTTCGTAGGCCGCGCCCTTCGGGGCCATCGGACGGCCCTTGACGTAGTCGAAGGTGATCTCGTCCGGCGCGATCAGACCGGCACGGGCCCCGGCTTCGATGGTCATGTTACAGACCGTCATCCGGCCTTCCATCGACAGCTTGCGGATGGCCTCCCCGGCGTATTCGATGACATAACCGGTGCCACCGGCGGTGCCGAGCACGCCACAGATGTGCAGCACCAGATCCTTGGCGGTCACGCCCGGGGCGAGATCGCCGTTGACCTGCACCAGCATGTTCTTGGCCGGAGCCTGAACCAGCGTCTGGGTGGCCAGAACGTGTTCCACTTCCGAGGTGCCGATGCCGAAGGCCAGACTGCCGAAAGCGCCATGGGTGGCGGTGTGGGAGTCGCCGCAGACGATGGTCATGCCCGGCAGGGTGAAACCCTGTTCCGGACCGACAATGTGCACCACGCCCTGACGGATATCCGACATCGGGAAATACGGCACACCGAATTCGGCGGCGTTCTTTTCCAGCGTCTCGACCTGAATCCGGCTTTCTTCGTTATCAATGCCTTTGGAGCGGTCGGTGGTCGGCACGTTATGGTCGGCCACCGCCAGCGTCTTCGCCGGGCGGGCCACCGGGCGACCGGCGGTACGCAGACCTTCAAAGGCCTGCGGGCTGGTCACTTCGTGCACCATATGACGGTCGATGTAAATCAGGCAGGTCCCATCGGCCTGCACATCCACCAGATGGCTGTCCCAGATCTTGTCGAACAGGGTACGGGCCTTAGCCATGTCCGCTCTCTCCTCCAGCACTGCCCGACCGGGTGACGGCGGCAGCGCCGTCAGCAAACCCTTGCCGGACATGAAAAAGCCCCGGAGGCGTCGCCGCCCCCGGAGCACATGATGTGTCCGGGACCATCCTGTCGGAGTCGGTCCCGGACGGCAACGGGAACTTACGCCTTCTTGGCAGCAGCAGCCGCTTCGCGGGCCTTGGCGTTGGCAGCCAGATCCTCGGCGATACGGGCAGAACGGCCGCGACGGTCGCGCAGGTAGTACAGCTTCGCACGACGGACCTTACCACGGCGGACCAGCTCGATGTGGTCAACGGCCGGGGCGTACAGCGGGAACACACGTTCCACGCCTTCACCGAAGGAGATCTTGCGGACGGTGAAGTTGGAGTTGATGCCAGCGTTCTTGCGGGCAATCACCACACCTTCGTACGCCTGAAGACGCTCACGGGTGCCTTCGACCACCTTCACGAACACGCGGACGGTATCGCCCGGGGTGAACACCGGAATGGTCTTGCCTTCGGTCAGACGAGCGATCTGCTCCTGATCGAGCTTTTCAATAATGTTCATGGAACTAACCCTCTTGCTCTTGCTTCTGCGCAACATACCGGTCCCACAGATCGGGCCGGCGTTGCCGGGTAATGTATTCCGACTGGCCGTGCCGCCATTGGGCGACCCGCGCATGGTGCCCGGACAGAAGAACGTCGGGAACCATCCGGCCCTGCCAGTCAGCGGGCCGTGTATAGAGCGGATACTCAAGGAGTCCCCGCTCAAAACTCTCGTCTTCCAGCGACTCGGTCTTGCCGATGACACCGGGCAGCAGTCGGATCACCGCATCCAGCATCACCTGCGCCGCCGTCTCGCCACCGGTCAGGATAAAGTCCCCGACGGAGACTTCTTCCAGATCCCAGGCGTCGATCACCCGCTGGTCCACCCCTTCGTAACGACCGCAGAGGATGGTCAGGGCAGGCTCGGCGGCCAGTTCCTTCACCATCTCCTGCGTCAGCACCCGCCCCCGGGGGGACAGATACAGCTTGCGTCCTTTGCCGGGCCACATCGCTGTCAGGGCGGCGTCGATGACATCCGGGCGCATCACCATGCCAGCCCCGCCCCCGAAGGGGGTGTCATCAACGGAGCGGTGTTTATCGCGTGCAAAAGAGCGGATGTCCACTGTTTCCAGCGACCATTTTCCGTCCGTCAGCGCTTTTCCGATCAAGGAGTGTCCCAGCGGGCCGGGAAACATCTCCGGGAACAGCGTCAGGATACGGACGGTAAAGGGATCCGCCGGAGTTTCCGCAGGGGAACCGCCGCTTTCCTGCTCCGGAACCGGGGACCCGGTCACTGCCAGTCCTCGTCCGGCCATTCCTCCGTCACCGGTTTGTCAACAGCCGCCGACTCGGCGGCCTCGGCATCGGCCTGCTTGCGGCCGGGGGAACGGCGACGCGGGGCCGGATTGGCCTCAATCGGACCCTCCAGCAGGCCCTCGATCGGCTCCACCACCACCTTGCCACCGGCGACATCGATCACCGGCACGGCCGCCTTGGTGAACGGCACCATCGCCACGCCGCCGGTTTCCCCGCGCAGCTCCAGCACATCCCCGGCGCCGAAATCAAACAGCGCGGTGACGACACCGACCTTGGTGCCATCGGGGAACACCGCCGACAGACCGATCAGGTCGGAATGATAGAATTCGTCTTCGTCGTCCAGATCCGGCAGAGCATCGCGACGGATATACAGCCGGAGTCCCTTCACGGCCTCGGCCTTGTCGCGGTCATCAACACCGTCGATCAGACACAGGACGCTGCCCTTCTGCACCCCCAGCACCTCAAGGGCATACACCCGGGTGCCGGTGTCATCGGTCAGGGGACCATAGGCGTCCAGCGCGTCAGGGTCGGTGGTGAAGGGTTTCACCTTCACCACCCCCCGGACACCGTGGGCGCCCACAAGGACACCCACACAGACGAGATCAGCCGGAGCGGTCTCCGGAGAGGGCTTGCCGCTGCTCATCGTCCGCAACAGTCTTACTCGCCAGCGGCTTCGGCAGCAGCGGCTTCAGCAGCGGCCTTGGCGCGCTCTTCAGCTTCGCGGATGCGCTCCTGGGCCTTCGCCTTCGGCAGGCTCTTCTTGGTCTGGGCCGGAACGGCCGGGGCAGCGGTCACACCGGCGATGCCCAGCAGACGGGCGACACGGTCGGTGGCGACGGCACCGTTGGCGATCCAATGCTGGACGCGTTCGGTCTTCAGGACCAGACGCTCGGTGTGGTCAGCCGGCAGGACCGGGTTGTAGACACCCAGCTTTTCGATGAAACGGCCATCGCGCGGGGAGCGGGAGTCAGCCACGACAACGCGGTAGAACGGACGCTTCTTGGCACCACCACGGGCGAGACGGATACGCAGGGACATTGTACTTACCTCAGGTTTTCAGAGTGAATGGAGAAATAGGAGAAATGTCAGGTCTTACCGCTTTTTGCCGCCCCGGCGGCTGATGGCGGCGAGAACATCGGGGGACAGCCCCCCGGCGCCACCCAGACCGGGCAGTTTGCCGGAGAACCCGGGCGGCAGACCGCCCTTGGACAGCTGGGACAGGTCCGGCATCTGGCCGCCCAGTTCCGCCGGGTCCGGCATGCCGCCGCCCTTGCCGAACAGACCGCCGAGAGCCCCCATCAGGCCCTTCTTGCCGCCCATCTTTTTCATCTGCTTCATCATGTCGGCCATCTGCTGATGCTGTTTCAGCAGGCGGTTGACATCGGCGACATCAACCCCGGCCCCGGCGGCGATGCGCCGCTTGCGGCTGGCCTTCAGCAGATCGGGCTTGCGCCGTTCCTGCGGGGTCATCGACAGGATGATCGCTTCCTGACGGGCGATCACCTTGTTGTCGATGTTGGCCTCGTCGATCTGCTTCTTCATCTTGGAAATGCCGGGCATCATGCCGAGCAACCCCTTGATGTCGCCCATCTTCTTAATCTGGCGGAACTGCGACAGCATGTCTTCCAGATCGAAGGTGCCTTCCATCAGCTTGGCGGCCATCTTGGCGGCATCTTCCGCCTCGATGGTGGCGGCGGCTTTCTCGACCAGCGACACCACGTCGCCCATACCGAGAATCCGGCTGGCGATACGGTCCGGGTGGAAGCCTTCCAGCGCATCCAGCTTTTCGCCGACGCCCAGCAGCTTGATCGGCTTGCCGGTGACGGCGCGCATCGACAGGGCAGCACCGCCGCGGGCGTCGCCGTCGATCCGGGTCAGCACAATGCCGCTGATGCCGATCTTTTCGTTGAACTCGCGGGCCAGCGTCACCGCGTCCTGACCGATCATCGCATCGGTGACCAGCAGGGTCTCGGCCGGGGTGACGACATCGCGGACCGCCGCCACTTCATCCATCAGTTCCTGATCGATGTGCAGGCGGCCGGCGGTATCGAGGATGACGACGTCATAACCACCCTTGCGGGCGACATCCATGGCGCGGGTAGCAATCGCCACCGGCATCTGGCCATCGACGACCGGCAGGGAATCCACCCCGATCTGTTCGCCGAGAATCGCCAGCTGCTTCTGCGCCGCCGGGCGGTAGACGTCGAGGGAGGCCAGCAGGACCTTTTTCTTATCGCGGGTTTTCAGGCGCAGCGCGATCTTGCCGGAGGTGGTGGTCTTGCCCGAGCCCTGAAGACCGACCATCAGCACCGGCACCGGCGGGGTGCGGTTGATGTTCAGCTCCGACTCGGTGTCCCCGCCGCCCAGCATCTCGGTCAGGGCGTCGTTGACGATCTTCACCACCATCTGGCCGGGGGTGATCGAGCGGATCACATCCTGACCGACGGCGCGTTCCTTGACGCGGTTGATGAAGTCCTTGACCACCGGCAGGGCAACGTCCGCCTCCAGAAGGGCGACCCGCACCTCCCGCATGGCGTCGTTGACATCGGATTCGGTCAGAGCGCCGCGACCGCGCAGCTTATCCAGAACCGACCCTAAGCGCTGTGACAGACCGTCAAACATACTCGCGTCCAATCCGTTGTTCACACCAGCCTGCGGGCCTCTCCCGGCAGAAGTCGCAGCCTAATGGACAAACGCCATTGGCACCAGTGCGCGTACTGTCGCGGACTGGCGGACCCCCTCGGGAGCAATGATGCCCGAAGTAGCATGAATCCGGCCTTTGCCGGAGGGTGCCTTCTACGCCTCCCCCCGTGCCAAGTCAAGACAAAGCACGGCAGGAAGCGCGTTTCAGGCGGATTTCGGGCCGGAAATCAGCCCTTGGTCCCGAACAGACGGTCCCCGGCATCGCCAAGGCCCGGCAGGATATAGGCATTCTCGTTCAGGTGGCTGTCGAGGCTGGCGACATAGACCTTCACGTTCGGGTGCTTTGCGTTGAACACCCGCATCCCTTCCGGCGCGGCCACCAGCGCCAGAAAGGTGATGTTCTCATCCGGCACGCCGTGGCGGTTCAGCACATCCACCGCATGCACCGCCGAATTGCCGGTGGCCAGCATCGGATCAACCAGAATGAACTGGCGGCCTTCGGCATCCGGCAGCTTGACCAGATATTCCTTCGGCATGTGGGTGTCATGGTCGCGGGCCAGCCCGACGTGACCGACGCGGGCCCCCGGCACCAGCTCCAGCAGGCCATCAGCCATGCCGTTTCCGGCCCGCAGGATCGGCACCACCGCCAGCTTGCGCCCGGCAATCACCGGGGCATCCATTTCCTGCATCGGGGTGTTGATGCGCTCCAGTGCCAGCGGCAGGTCACGGGTGACCTCATAGCCCATCAGCAGGGCAATTTCCTTCAGCAGCAGCCGGAATGTCCGGGTCGAGGTGCCGACATCACGCATGTGGGTCAGCTTGTGCTGGATCAGCGGATGATCGCAGACGGACAGATTGGGAAACTCGGCAACGTGCTTCATACGGTCCTCGAAAAACAGAAAGGAGCGGTCCCTGCCGCTCCGCATTACAGGGTTTTATACCAGCCTTGTGTGAAAAAGAGGAGAGGGCCGAAAAGCCCCCCCATCATCTGCCCCCTATCCCGGCACCGGGTCATCAGCCGGTGGCTTTGACAATCAGGTCGGTCACCGCCCGGCGCGGGGTCAACCGGTCCGGCCGGGCCAGTTTGCCGAGACGGAACAGCATCTGCACCTGCTGGCCCGGCCCGGCCAGAAGCTCTTCCACATCCCGCCGCACCGGCTGGGCCTGCGGGTAACCGGCCAGCGTGCCGGACAGCGGCTGAATCCCCAGCCCCAGCGCCGCCGCCTGCAAATCAAGCCGCATATAGGCCCGGCCCACCCGGATCTGGTCTTCCCGGCTGTTTTCCGCCGTCACCATCCAGGCAAAGGCCGCCGCCGTCTCCGGCTGGGCCGCCACCCGCGCCATGGTGGTGCGCAGCAGGTAGGATTCCGGATCGGTGAAGGCATAGCTGCCGTACAGCATACGGATCGGCACCCCCATGGCGTAGGACAGCGGCACCTTGCCATCGCGGCGGCGGGCCACCTCATCCGGGGTCAGGCGGATGAATCGGGCCATTTCCTTCGCCACCTCATCGGTGGCGGTCTCCAGCCGCAGCCCTTCCAGCGCCAGCGCCCGCAGCCGTTCAAAGGCCGGCCCACGGTCCAGATACCCGACCCCGACTCCGGGAACCGACCGGGCCTCGGCCAGCAGGGCGGTCCGCTCCGCCGAGGTCAGGGCCCGCAGGGAAAACGGCTGCTGGCTGGTCCGCCGGGTGCGCACCGCCGCGAACAGGCCGGGCGGCAGCACGGCGGCATCGCGCTCCAGCGTGACCGTCGCCACCGGGTGGGTCTTCATCTCCCGCGCGGTCTGATAGGGGCCTTCGGGGAACAGGGTGATGGTGGCCCGGTAACCTTCCGCCGCCGCCGCCAGCGACAGCAGTTCCAGAAACGTACCCTGACTGATGGTGGTCTGCCGGAAGGTGGGGTCAGTCACCGGATGCAGGCGCTCCGGGTCAGCCAGAAGATGAAGGGTGCTGTCCCCTTCCAGCATGACCGTCCACGGCTGGAGATTGAGGGAACTGGGGGCCAGACTGGCCCACGCGGTCAAACGCACACGCACATCCCGGTCAGGGGCCGGGCCCTGCCACGGACCATAGGCGTCATCATCATCCCCGATGCATCCGGACAGCAGCGCCGGGGCCGAGGCCGCCGTCAGCAGACCTGTCAGAAATCCCCGCCGTGTCAGGGGCATCGGTAAACGGTGAACGTCTTTTTTCATAGGCCGCAGGATGGGCAACGCCAGCCGTGCAGGCAAGAGAAAAGGGCTGCCCCGACACGCGGGAGCAGCCCTTTTTCAGCAGCAGAGAAACCGGGAAACCGATCAGCCGTGCAGCTTGGTCAGCTCGGCCAGAATGGCATCGCCCATGCCGTCGGTGCCGACCGGAGTGCAGCCCGCTGCCATGATATCGCCGGTGCGGATCCCGGCGTTCAGCACGTTCTGGGCGGCCTGATCGAGCAGGTCGGCTTCCTTCAGCAGGCCGAAGGAATAACGCAGCATCATGGAGTAGGACAGGATGCAGGCCAGCGGGTTGGCCTTGTTCTGCCCGGCGATGTCCGGGGCGGAACCGTGCACCGGCTCGTACAGGGCGCGGCGCTTGCCACCGCCCAGATCACCGCCGAGGGAGGCCGACGGCAGCATGCCGAGCGACCCGGTCAGCATGGCGGCGCAGTCAGACAGCAGATCGCCGAACAGGTTGTCGGTGACGATCACGTCAAACTGGCGCGGGGTGCGGACCAGCTGCATGGCGCAGTTATCGGCGTACATATGTTCCAGATGCACGTCCTGATACTTGGCGTCGCGCAGCTTCTGCACTTCTTCGCGCCACAGCAGGCCGGATTCCATCACGTTGGCTTTTTCCACGCTGTGGACCTTGCTGCCGCGCTTGCGGGCGAGATCGAAGGCCACTTCGGCAACGCGGATGATTTCGCTGGTGGTGTAGACCTGCGTGTTGATGCCGCGGCGTTCGCCGTTCGGCAGGGTTTCAATGCCGCGCGGCTGGCCGAAATAGACGCCGCCGGTCAGTTCACGGACAATCATGATGTCCAGCCCCTTGACCAGCTCCAGCTTCAGCGAGGACGCTTCGGCCAGCGCATCGAACACCAGCGCCGGGCGCAGGTTGGCGAACAGCTCCATGTCCTTACGCAGGCGCAGCAGACCGCGTTCCGGCTTGAGGGAGAAGTCGAGGTTATCCCACTTCGGACCGCCGACAGCGCCCAGCAGCACCGCATCGGCATCCATGGCGCGCTGCATGGTCTCGTCGGTCAGCGGGGTGCCATGCGCGTCGTAGGAGCAGCCGCCCACCAGACCTTCGGACACCACGAAGTTGGTCAGACCCTTGCCGTTCATCCAGTCGATGATACGCTTCACCTGGGTCATCACTTCCGGGCCGATGCCGTCACCGGCGAGGATCAGGATATTCTTGGCGGTCATGGAACGGCGTCCTTAGCTGTCGGTCAGATAAAGAAAATTGCAGAAATCTGCAAAAAAGGCGGGCGGATGATACGAACCCGCCGCCTTTCCTGCAACAAAATTTCCCCACAGGTTCCTGCGGATCAGCCCTGCAACGCCTGACGGAAATCGGCGATCAGGTCATTAGCATCTTCCAGCCCGACCGACACCCGCAGCAGGCCTTCGGTGATGCCCTGCGCCACCTTGTCTTCCGGCGTCAGGCGCTGGTGGGTGGTGGTATAGGGGTGGCAGGCCAGCGTCTTGGAATCGCCGAGATTGTTGGAGATATGGGCCAGCTTCAGGCGGTTAAGCAGCGAGAACGCCCCGGCCTTGCCGCCCTTGACCTCCACCGCCAGCATGGTGCCGCCCGCCTTCATCTGCGCCTGTGCCAGCGCCTTCTGCGGGTGGCTGTCCAGCAGCGGGTAGGCAACGCGGGCAACCCCGGCCTCCGCCTCCAGCGCCTGCGCCAGCGCAAAGGCGGTGCGGCTGGCCTTTTCCACCCGCAGGTCCAGCGTTTCCAGCCCCTTCAGCAGCACCCAGGCATTAAACGGGCTGAGGCTGGGGCCGGTATGACGCAGGAACACCCCGAGGGTATTCTCGATATAGTCCTTGCTGCCGAGAATCGCCCCGCCGAGGCAGCGGCCCTGCCCGTCGATATGCTTGGTGGCGGAATACACCACGATATCCGCCCCCAGTTGCAGCGGGCTTTGCAGGATCGGGGTAGCGAAGACGTTATCGACGATCACCTGCGCCCCGGCCTTGTGCGCCAGCGCCGACACCGCCGGCAGGTCAATCAGTTGCAGGCCCGGGTTCGACGGGGTTTCCAGCAGCACCGCCTTGGTCGGCTGCGACAGGGCCCGTTCCCAGCCTGCCAGATCATCGGGATCGACGAACTCGGTGGTGACGCCCCAGTGCGGCAGAATATCGGTGAGGATGTAGGTACACGACCCGAACAGGGCGCGGCTGCCGACCACCCGGTCCCCCGCCTTCACCAGACAGGCCAGCGAGGCGAAAATCGCCGCCATGCCGGTGGCGGTGGAGCGGCAGGCTTCCGCCCCTTCCAGCAGGGCCAGACGGTCTTCAAACATCTGCACGGTCGGATTGCGGAAGCGGGAATAGACGTAGCGTTCCCGGGTGCCGTCAAAGGATTCCTCGGCCTCTTCCGCCGAAGCGTAGACATAGCCGGAGTTCAGGAACAGCGCTTCAGCGGTTTCGTCAAACCCCGACCGCAGGGTGCCGCCATGCACCAGACGGGTCGACGGCGCGCAGGACGCCAGAAAAGCCGCATCCTTCACCACGGAGGACGGACGGGTCTCGACGGGAAGCTTTACGGGGGTCTTATCGGAAGACATGGGGGTCAGGTCCTTCGCCAGAGTGAGTCCTGACCGGCGGGCCTGGGCAGAGACACGACGGAGTCCACCCGGACCTTTTAGCGAGTTTTTTTTACCGTGGCCGCAAGCCGGTCGCAAATCACCACGGGTGCCCCGCGCCTGCCGGAGCGGCACTGGGGAACACAGCCTTCATACCCCCGCCGGACGCAGCGTGCAAGCCTTTCTCAGCCGGAACAGGCCGCCCCGCCCAGCACACAGAATTTGGCACAGTGCGGATGATTCAGCGGCACCGCCCCCCGGGCCCCGGCCAGCGAGGCCCCCAGATCGAACCGCAGGTCATAGGGTAACAGGGTACAGGCCACCACCGACAGCCGGTCGGCCCCGCGCCGCCGCACCACCATGCGGCTGCTGGCACACATCATCTGATCCGGCGTCTTCCCCAGAAGTCCCCAGCAGGCAGTGGTGATCTCCGGCACCGGGGCCGTTTCGTCCATCTCCGGGAACAACACCATCTGCCAGCGGTCGGCAGCGTCCACCGGCAGCTTCAGATCCCGGCACAGGGCGGCATACCCGGCCCGGATCTCTGCCTCCGGCTCCGCCGTCGTCATCCGCCCGGCCAGCGACAGCCGCACCCCGGCCTCCGCCAGCGCTGACAGCCCATGCAGGGCCGGTTCCCACGTTCCCGCGCCGCGCACCGCCTCGTGCCCGGCCTGCGTATAATGGTCCAACGATACCCGCAGGGTGAGACGGTCGCCAAAGTCCGCCGCCAGAACCGCCAGCGCCCCGAGATGGCGGTGCAGGGGTTTCATGGCATTGGTCAGCACCAGCACCCGCCGCCCGCTGTCCAGCGCCATCCGCAGCAACGGCAGAATCTGCGGATGCATGAACGGTTCCCCGCCGGTGAACCCGATCTCCTCCAGCGGATCCCCGGCAGCCGTGGCCTCGGCCAGACAGGCCGCCAGATCCTCCGGCGGAAACCAGACCAGCCGGTCGTTGCGGGGGCTGGACTCGATATAACAGCCCGCACAGGTGATGTTGCAGAGGGTGCCGGTGTTGACCCACAGGGTGCGCAGCCCGGTGAAGGCAACCGACGCCCGGACCTCCCCCGACTGGGTGCGGTGCGGATCCTGAAATTTTCCGGCGTTGCTCACGGCACCCCCATCGGACTTAAGGCAGAAAACCTGCTGCGATCGTAAGCGGTTGGGGCGGGTAAGGCCATTCACCTTCCTGTGAGCGGCGGCGTGCGAAAAGGCACTTGCCAAGGCGGCGACAGCCCCCTATAAAGAGCCTCCCTGACGGAGATGACTTTCCTCCGCTCAGCGCCCGGCGCGGGTGTAGCTCAATGGTAGAGCAGAAGCTTCCCAAGCTTACGACGAGGGTTCGATTCCCTTCACCCGCTCCAAAATTTCCTCGATAAAAATCAGCAATTTCCTCGATAAAAATCAGCAATTTCCTCGATAAAAATCAGCTCATTAGAAGCAAATCACAAAATGTGTTCGCTTCCAATCCAGCGATCGCATACGCCTATTGTAAGCAAACTCATCCGAAAACCCGGCCCTCTCTGGCGACGAGCCGACAAGGTGCCCCTTTAAACCTTGAGGCAGCTTCCTCAGAGTTGCTTGGCCCCCATCAGGGGCATCAGCGGGCCATCCCCACTGTCGGCCGATGGAAATGCGGTTCTTCTATTAGAAAACCGGAATGCCAGTTTCCGGAGGTGCCCAGCGTATCATCCTATCCGATTTTCCGGGGCCACCTTTCCTCTCTCCTGAAGGCGCTTAAAATCAGGGCGGTTGAGGACGGGACGTTCGTCTGCACGTGGTGGGCTTTGGGGTTCGGGGGGCTCCCCCGACACGCCAAAAACTGGGAACCAGTTCTTATAGACGCGCCCTTCGGGGTTTTCCGACCACCACCACTGCGCTATAATCCTCCCCCGCCCTAACAATGGAGGATGTGGTGGCGATACTTGTGAGCGCGGTCGCAGTCGGCAACTGCTACGAAAGCCCGAATGGACAAATAAGAAAGGTCACGGACATACAAGACGGACGAGTTTTTTATGTTTGCAGGGGGAAGAGCCTAGGAAATTGGGGTTACGGACATACACAAGCGAATCCGCCAACGCTTAACACCTTTGCCAATGCTGTAAACGGGCCGATATCCTGCCCGCCTGATGCGCCATAGTAGGAGGGGCAGAAATGACTTTCAAAACGATTGGGCCGACCGCTCTGCATGCGCAAGGCAACTACGGCGTATTCCCAGTCCTTCTCATCGACGACTCCGTATCTCCGCCGAATTGTAAAGTTGTGGAATATGCCCTTATCGACCTTACAACGGGGATTGTCCTTTATATTGGCTCTTGGGAAGACTGCGTTTGGCAAGCAGAGGAAAGGGACGAATTCGATCAGCAGGCCGTGAGCCCGCCCGGCCACAGGCCCTGACAGTCAGGCAATATGCCGACACGGCGCCGTTTCACGAGAGTGAGGAGCAGATATGAGCTTCAAATCCGAGCATCCGGATTTTAAGGGGTATGAAAGCGACGAATATTACGTGGTGGCCCTGCCTACTGCATTCAGCTCTGCTCTGCAAGGTTTCCTGACGAGACATTGCGATGGCACCAACGAGCTGAAGTCAGTCCTGAATGATATCGCCAGTAGAATTCCAATGGAACCGACCACAAACTGGGGATGGGATTTCCTCATTGAGGATATGAGGCTGTATGTTGCGCGCCTATGCAAATCAGACCTGCCAAAGGCTATGGATTTCCTCGCAGATTTGGCAACAAACAGGCGTGATTCGTTTTCACAAGAAACAATCAACGAATTTCTTTACGACCTCGATATCGGTTATGAACTGGAAACTGAAAAATGGTCGGGCAATACCCATTGGAAATTGCGCCCAACAGTTTCCTCTCGCTCCGCACCAATTAAAGATGCAGCTCCATACGTAAAAAATATTTGCCAGCAGGCACTCGACCATCTCGATCAGGCAAAAGACCATCTTTCGAATACAAATAATGATAGAGATAGAAAAGACGCAGTTAGAGACTGTCTTTCAGCAATGGAATCTTTGCTAAAGTCTATATCTGGCAAGAACGACATAAAAGACGCCACTACTTTTCTCCGGGCAGAGAAAACGTGGGGGCTTGATATAATTGTCAAGGATGGCCTGTCGCTTTGGAACAGGATGCAGGATCTCTATCCAGATGTACGGCATGGAAATCCGAATAAAACTGAAATGACAGACGAAGAGGCATTGTACTGGGTGGAGCGCATAACGTGTTTCATTAAATATATCTCCAGAAAACATGACGTCATGACTTAACCATTATCAATAACATTGACATCATAACTTATTTTTTCCGTCGAAGCTTCACTATCGAATTTTGCGTCCTTTACAGGCGATGAATTAGAGTCTTTTTAAAATGACCGGAATCTGTGGGGGATTCCCATCTGCGTGGGTTCGTGATTCACTGCCTCCGGATTTTACGAATACGCAGGTGACGCGATGGGCTGGCGGCAGGGACAAAGTGGACACCTCCGGAAACCTTACTCCGAGGATCTATACTCAACAAAAAGTTATAAAATTGCATAATCTGCACTATCAGGTTTCAAAAATCGCCCTCAACAGCCAAAAGACTCACCCCCATCAAATCGACAGCCTCTTGAAAAGCCACTCCGGAAGCAGGCGGATCACCATCATGATCCACCGCCACACCGGGCGGACGTAGATCACGTCTTTCCTGTGTTTCCAGCCCCGGTACACCGCCGCCCCTACCTCCTCCGGCTGGGCGGTCAGGGCCGGGGGCAGGGGCAGCCCGGCAGTCATCCGGGTCTCGACAAACCCCGGTTTCACGGTCATCACCTGCACCCCGACTTTCGCCATCCGCCCCCGCAGGCCGGACAGATAGGCGGACAATCCGGCCTTGGCCGAGCCGTAAATGTAATTGCTGGCCCGCCCCCGGTCCCCGGCGACCGAGCTGATGCCGATAATGCTACCCTGTCCCAGCACGGCATACCGGTTGGCGACCTCGGCCAGCACCGATGCCGGGCCTTCATAGGTGCTGCGCATCACCCATCGGGCCGCCTCCGGGGCCTGTTCATCCTGCCTCTGGTTGCCCAGCACCCCGACCACGCAGACCGTCACCCCCGGCAGGTCCGGTAATCCCTCCAGAAAAGCCGCGTGGGTTTCCACCGCCAGCACATCAAACTCGTGCCGCGTCACCTCCACCCCATATCGCAGGCACAGGTCCTGACAGGTGGCCTCCAGCCGCACACTGTTGCGCGCCGCCAGCCGCAGCGGGTGCCCCGCCGCCGCAAAGGCAGCGGCAATCGCCCGCCCGATCTCTGACGTTGCCCCCAGAATCAGCACTGACGGGGGGTTCCGGTCGATCATGGCATCACCCGCTGTGACTGAAGAGACGAAAAACAGCCTGTCGCGCCCACCCGGTCGCATTCGGCCAGAAAGCCGGGCAGCTCCGGATAGCCGCTGCGGAAGGTTTGGGGTGTCATCAGCGCATCCTTGGCAAGATAGAGGCGCCCGCCATGGTCGCAGACAATCGCCTCCAGCTGCCGCAGCAGCCCCGGCACCGCAGCGGACAGCGGAAAATCCAGCGCCAGCGTATAGCCTTCCATCGGGAAGGACAGCATCCCCCCCGGCCCCGGCCCGAACAGCTTCAGCACCGACAGGAAAGAACCAAGGCCCGCCGCCGCCGTCACCGCCAGCAGCCGCGCCAGCCCTTCCGCACTGGCCGCCAGCGGCAGAACGCACTGAAACTGGACAAATCCCCGGCGGCCGTAGATCCGGTTCCAGTGGCGCACCGCATCCAGCGGATAGAAGAATGAGTCGAGATCCACCAGCCCCGTCCCCTCCTGCGCCCGCCGGAAATAAACCCCGTTGAACAGCCGGACCACCGGCGGCGACAGCACCGCCCCCGGCAGCGGAACCGGTACGCTCAGGCGGCGGCGTTCCGGCACCCGCAGCGGATCCTGCCGCAGCGACGGCGGCAGATCCTGCCGCAGCGCATGCGCGCCGAGGAACAGGACCGACCGGCCCAGCGCCCCGCCACCCGACAGGCCATCAATCCAGGCAACGGAATAGGGGGCGTCCCCGGCGGCGGCAAAGGCGGCCATGACCTCCGACAGGCTGGCGCAGCGGATCACCCGCTGGCGGATCCACGCGGTTTCGATCGGCATCAGCCGGACCGTCGCCCGCAGAATGATCCCGGTCAGCCCCATCCCGCCGCAGGTGGCCCGGAACAGGCCCGGTTCCTGGTCCGGCGAACAGGTCACCACCCGGCCATCCGCCAGCATCAGGTCCAGCGCCCGGATATGGCGGCAAAACGGGCCCGCCTGATGGTGGTTCTTGCCATGAACATCAGCGGCGATCATCCCGCCGAGGGACACCTGCCGCGTTCCCGGTGTCACCGGGGGAAACCAGCCGCGCCGGACAAAGACCGACAGGATATCGTCCAGCAGAACGCCGCTTTCGCAGGTCAGGTCCCCGGTCTGCGGGTCAAAGGCAAGGAACCGGTTCAGCCGCCGGGTCAGCAGGGTTCCCGCCGGATTGAGCGCCGCATCGCCGTATGACCGGCCCTGCCCCCGGGCGATCAGCGTGGCGCTGGCCCGCAGCACCGCGTCCCGCGCCCCGGTCTCATCCCGGAGGTCCGCCACCCGGCAGTCGGCGACAGGATAGCGCCCCCACCCGCCGAGGATCACGGCACGCTCCTGCGGAAGACGAAGGCCCGGTCAAGGTGATACTTGACCACATAGCCGACGGTCAGGCCCAGCGCCGCCCCGACCATCATCATGCCTTCTGTCCGGAACAGCAGGTAAAACAGGGTCTCGGTGGCCCAGAACAGGCCGGTCGTCCCCAGCCCCATCAGGGTATAGAGCAGGAACTTGCGGCCATGGGCGGTCAGGCCCTGTTCCCGGTCCTGAAAGATCCAGACCTTATCCAGCAGGTATTTCACCACCAGTCCGCCGCCGGTTCCGGCCACCACCGCGCACCCCAGCCCGACCGGCCCGGACAGAACCGACAGAACCGCTCCTTGCAGGGCAAGATTCACCCCCATGGCAAGGGCAGCAAAGGCGCTGTAGCGCACAATCAGGGTCACAGGGCTCATCGCAGGGCACACCCAAGGACAATTGCCACGGACAGGGCAAAGACAGACAGGCTGACCGGATCCCTGATCGCAAAGACCACCGGATCATCATGCATTTCGCCCCGGTGGGTCAGCAGCAGGATCCGGCTGATCCAGTACAGCAGCACCCCACAGATCAGCCACAGCCCCTGCGGCACGGCATAAAGGGCCGTCACCGTCGGGCTGTTGACATACAGGGCCAGCACCAGCACCGCAGCATATCCCGCAGCCACCGCCAGCCCCTGCAACAGGGGAAGGTCATCCAGTGAATACCCCCGCCCCACCGGGTCCGCCAGATCATTCCTGCGCCGTCCGTGCAGTTCGGCAAGGCGCTTGACCAAGGCCAGACTGAGGAACAGAAAAATCGAAAAGGCCAGCAGCCACGCCGACGGGGCGACGGCAATCGCCGCGCCCCCGGCAACAACCCGCAGGGTATACAGCCCGGCCAGCACCATCACATCCATGATCGGCTTCTGCTTCAGCCACAGGCTGTACAGCAGCGTCAGACCAAAATAGAGCGCCAGCAGGGCCACGAAGCCCCCGGACACCAGCAGGGACAAACCGCCCCCCGCCAGCAGCAGGAACGGGACCACCCCCATGGCGGTGAGGACCGGAACCGCCCCGGAGGCCAGAGGCCGGAGCCGTTTGCGCAGGTGGTCACGGTCCGCCTGAAGATCCAGCATATCGTTGATCAGATACACCGCCGACGCCACCAGCCCGAAGGACAGGAACGCCACCAGCAGGGTCAGCACCCCCGGCAGGCTGATGGCATGGGCCGTCAGCATCGGCAGGAACAGCAGGGCGTTCTTCACCCACTGGTGGGGCCGCAGAGCCTGTAAGCAGGCCCCAGGCAGGCCCCGTTGCGGGGCAATTTCCATCACATCGGCAAACCGGTTACGCACCGCCTGCCGCAGGGAGGAGGACGCATTAACCACAATCACCCGCCGCGCCACCGCCCAGACCGGCAGATCGGCCGCCGCATTTCCGGCGTAGTCAAACCCCCCGGCCCCGAAAGCCTGCACCAGCCGCTCCGCCTTTGCCGCCCCGGACAGACTGACCACACCGTCGGAGGCAAAAAAGCCGTCAAACAGATCATAATGCCCGCACAGCGCCGCGACGTGGGAGTGATCCGCCCCCGAGGCCAGATAGATCTTCCGTCCCCGGGCCCGCTCCTGCTGCAAAAAGGCGAGAAGTTCAGCTGTCACCGGCAGTGCCGTCGCATCCAGCCCGGACGCTGCGGCGACCCCTGCTTTCAGCGCCGCCTTTCCCTGCCGCAACGCCGCAACGGTCAGGGCCAGCAACCGCAGGGGCTGCGCCTTCAGCAGCGTCAGGCCGCCTTCCACCAGCAGGTCACTGCGGAGAAAGGTGCCATCGACATCAACAACCAGCGGAATGTCTGTCCCGGGGATTTCCCCGGCAGCCCTCTGTGCCACAACCCCCAATCCTTCGCCCCAGCGAGACAATACCGGATCCCGGAACGGCCCCCGGTCCTGCTCCGGGGCAGAAGCACCCTGACGCCAACACCGGACCGGGGATCGCCAGACAGTGCCACAGCCCCATGAGAATAAAAAGAGCAAGGCCCGGCGGCTGGCCCTTATTCTGACCCTGACTGAGTCTGGTGGCCGTGATCCGCTTCTGCGGAATAAACCCTGCGGGAACAGCCTGCCTCACACCATCCCGCCATTGGCCCGCAGCACCTGCCCGTTGATCCAGCCCCCGTCCGGACCGGCCAGAAACGCCACCGCCGCCGCGATATCCTCCGGGGTGCCCAGCCGTTCCAGCGGAGAGAGCCGGGCCAGCCGGTCAATCAGCTCCGGACTTTTGCCGGTCAGGAACAGGTCGGTGGCGGTTGGTCCCGGAGCCACCGCATTCACCGTGATCCCCCGCCCGCGCAGTTCCTTCGACAGGATGGCGGTCAGGGTTTCCACCGCCGCCTTGGTGGCGGCATAGACCCCATAGGTCTCCAGCTTCAGCCCCACCACCGAGGTGGACAGGCTGATGATCCGCCCGCCGGTCCGCACCCGCCGCCCCGCTTCCCGCAGGACCGTGAAGGCCCCTTTCAGGTTGGTGGACACCTGCCGGTCAAACAGGTCATCCGAAGAGTCGGTCACCGGGGCCTGCATCAGGATCCCCGCTGAATTGACCACCACGTCAATCCCGCCAAACCCCTGTTCGGCCCGGTCGAACAGGGCCGTCACCGCCGCCGGGTCCGCCACATCAGCCTGCACGGCCTCGGCCAGTCCGCCATTCCAGCGGATCGCCGTCACCACCTCCTCCGCCAGCGCGGCATTCCCGGCATAATTGACCAGGACCGCATATCCATCCCGGGCCAGACGCGCCGCCACCGCCGCGCCAATCCCCCGGGACGCCCCGGTCACCACCGCCACCTTGCGTTCCATTCCATCCATCATCGGTCCATCTCCTTCGGTGTGCCCCTGCTCCGTCCACCACGGCACAGGGCACCTGTGATGACCGGATCATGTCGCTTGATCGCCTGCGGATAATCAGCCGATAATCGGGAAGACCATCCGAAAAAGCCGAACAGTCAGCGGGGAGGGAGGCCGCACCATGGACCGTCTGGACGCCATGCGGGTTTTTGTCCGGGTGATGGAGCGCCGCAGTTTCACCCGCGCCGCAGAAGATCTCGGCCTGCCCCGCTCCACCGTCACCGATGCCGTCAAACAGACGGAAGCCCGGTTGGGAACCCGCCTGTTGCAGCGGACCACCCGCCACGTCACCCCAACGTTGGATGGCGAGGCCTACCATCTTCGCTGCCTGTCGATTCTGGCCGAGGTGGAGGACGCCGAAAGCGCCTTTTCCGGCGCGGTGCCCAAGGGCACCCTGCGCATTGATGTGCAGGGCAAGCTGGCCCGCCACTTTGTTCTGCCCAACCTGAAAGACTTTCTGCGGCGTTACCCCGGTCTGTCGTTACAGATGAGTGAAGGCGACCGGCTGGTTGATCTGGTGCAGGACGGGGTGGACTGCGTCCTGCGGGCCGGAACCCCGCAGGACAGTGACCTGACCGTCCGCCATATCACGCTGCTGCCACAGGCCACGCTGGCCTCGCCGGAGTATCTGGCCGAACATGGCGTTCCCACCCATCCCGATGATCTTCTGGCCGGACACCGGATGGTGGGGTTCCGCTCCTCCGCCACCGGAGGCACCCTGCCGCTGGAGTTTCTGATCAATGGAACCCTGCGGCAGATCAGCCTGCCGGTCTCGCTGTCGGTCAACGGGGCCGACAGTTATTCCGCCGCCGCCGTTCATGGCTTTGGTCTGGTGCAGATCCCCCGCTACCACGCCGACCTGCTGCTGGCGGCCGGAAGCGTGCGGGAAGTCCTGCCGGAAGCGCCACCGCCGGGGATGGCCGTCTCCGTGCTCTATCCCCGCAGCCGCCAGCTTTCGCCCCGGCTGCGGGTGTTCATCGACTGGCTGGTCACGGTGTTTGCGGCAACGCCCCCCGCTTCAGTCCGGCGCGGAACCGGGCATCCTTTTTGATCCCCAGTTCCCGCCGCAGGGCATCACCATGGCCGAGCGGCCCTTCACAGTGCAGCAGCCGCCATGGCCCCCGCCCCCGGGTGAAACGGGCCCCGGTCCCGGCATTATGCTGACACAGGCGGCGGTCCACATCGGTGCTGATGCCGGTATAGGTGATTCCCCGGTCATTCAGCAGGATATAGACAAACCATGCCGCCTCCGGCTGATCCGCCGCTGTCACGGGGCCGAGACCTCCAGACGGGTCAGGTCATAGCCCCGGTCCTTCAGGCGGCCGAGCAGGGCCTGATAAGCCGCCGGGTCCGGCACCGGAGTCCGTGACAGAATCCACAGATATTCCCGGCGCGGTTCACTGACGGCGGCCAGCGTATAGGCCTCATCCAGATCGACGATCCAGTAATCGCCCCACACCATCGGCAGCCACGACAGCCACGCCGGGGCAAAGCGCACCTCCAGCACCGCCGGGGAGGGCGAACCGACCGCACGGGCCTCGCCCACCGCTTCCTCCCTGCCGCCATCGGCACGGAAGCAGCGGTTGGTGACCGTCACCCGGCCATCATCGCGCAGGGCATAGGTGGCGGAGGTGCCACGGGCGCATTGGGCCTGAAAGCGGTTGGGGAATTTTGCCGCCTCGTACCACACGCCCATGTAGCGGGGAACATCCAGCGCCGGAACCGGCACCACCGGCGGCACCGCATCCGCCGCCCGGGCCGCCGCTGACAGAGATATCGCTGACAGACACACCGCCACCGCCAGCATCCCCCCGGATATCCTTTGCCTGATCCGCATCGACAGTCCTCCGTCCCAAAAGCGCCCTGATGCTAACAGGTGGGACGGATCCGGCAAAATGCCAGAGATGCCGGAAACTCGGGACACCGGAAACTGGGGACACCGGAAACCGGGGCTCTACGTCCGGTCCAGCTCGCTGTCCCAGTACAGATAATCCCGCCAGCTTTCATGCAGGTGATTGGGGGGAAAGATCCGGCCATATTCCTGAAGCTGCCAGCTGGACGGCACCAGCGGGGCCCGGATCAGCGGCATCGCGGCTTCCTCCGGGGTGCGGTTGGCCTTGCGCATGTTGCAGGGGGCGCAGGCGGCAACCACGTTGCTCCAGCCGGTCAGGCCACCGCGCGAACGCGGGATCACATGGTCAAAGGTCAGGTCATGGGAGGAAAAGCGGGCGCCGCAGTACTGACAGCGGAACTGATCGCGCAGGAACACATTGTAACGGGTGAAGGCCGGGCGGCGGGCCACCGGAACATAATCCTTCAGCGCGATCACGCTGGGCAGCCGGATCTCCTGCCGGGGGGAATGGATCACGCGGTCGTATTCCGACACCACACTGACCCGCCCCAGAAAAACCGCCTTCACCGCATCCTGCCACGGCCACAGGGACAGCGGAAAATAACTGAGCGGGCGGAAATCCGCGTTCAGAACCAGCGCCGCCAGCGAGGGCGGCGGACTTCGCTCCGCCTCACGGCAGGCGGCAACCGGATCGCACGACATCGTCCTTAACACAGCGTCCCCTTTCACCCGGCACAGGCGGCCGGTGATCTGGAGTCAGGCGGTACGCGGCAACAGTACGGATACGCGGTACAGGATCGGAACCTTGGTCACGATACGGTGTTTCATGGTGCCTGCGGATACTTTTCTTGTCAAAGTTCGGTTACAGTCCGCCCCTCTCCGCCTCACTCCCGGTTTCCGATGCCGCACATCACCCGCTTTGCCCCCAGTCCGACCGGCTTCCTGCATCTGGGCCATGCCTATTCCGCCTGCCGCGCCGCAGCGGCGGCCGGGCCGGACGGCACCTTCCTGCTGCGGCTGGAAGACATTGACGCCACCCGCTGCACGGCGGAATTTTGCGACGCGGTGGAAGAAGACCTGCGCTGGCTGGGGCTGGACTGGCCGCAGCCGGTGCGACGGCAGTCGCAGCATCTGGAGGACTATACCCGCGCCATCACCGCCCTCACCGGTCAGGGCCTGCTGTATCCCTGTTTCTGCACCCGCAAAGAGATTCTGGCGGAGATCGGCGATATCCACCGCGCCCCGCACGGGCCGGACGGGCCGCTGTACCCCGGCACCTGCCGCCATCGCTCCGCCACCGAACGGGCGGAGCGTATCGCCGCCGGAGAGCCCTATGCCCTGCGGCTGGATATGACCGAAGCCCGCCGCCGGGCCGGATCCGGCCTGCGCTGGCACGATGCGGATGCCGGGTGGCAGCAGGCAACGCCGGAACTGTTCGGCGATGTGGTGCTGGCCCGCAAGGATACGCCGACCAGCTATCATCTGGCGGTGACGCTGGATGATGCCGTGCAGGGGATCACCCTGATCACCCGGGGGACCGACCTGTTTGCCGCCACCCATATCCACCGGCTGTTGCAGGCGCTGTTCGGGCTGCCGGTGCCGGAGTATGCCCACCATCCGCTGCTGTGCGGCCCGGACGGCAAACGCTACGCCAAGCGGGACCGGGCGCTGACCCTGCGCAGCCTGCGGGCCGACGGGATCAGCCCGGCGGAGGTCAGGATCCGGCTGGGCCTTTCCTGAGCAGCTTTGCCAGCGGGTGCGAGGACTGCACCGTTGCCCGCAGCCGGTCATCGAGAACGTGGGTGTAGAGTTCGGTGGTGGCGATGTCGGAATGACCCAGCATCTGCTGCACACTGCGCAGGTCGGCGTTATGGGCCAGCAGATGGGTGGCAAAGGTATGCCGCAGCACATGGGGGGACAGCCGCGACGGCGGAATCCCCGCCTGCACCCCGATCTGCGACAGCATCTTGAAAAACCCGTCGCGGGTCAGATGCCCTTCCTGTGCCCGGGGGGACGGAAACAGCCAGCGGCTGTCCCGGGCTCCCTTCGGGAAAAACACCCGGCGATGCGGCAGATAGGCCTTCACCGCCGCCCGCGCCGCTTCAGTCAGCGGCACCAGCCGCTCTTTGCCGCCCTTCCCCATCACGATCAGCGTCGGCTGATCGCGGGAGACGGAGGACAGCGGCAGACCGACCAGTTCGCTGACGCGCAGCCCGGCGGCATACAGCAGTTCCAGCAGCGCCCGGCGGCGCAGACTGTCCGGGTCCTCCCCGGCGGCAACCACCGCCAGCAGCCGCGCGGTCTCCTCCTCGGTCAGGAATTTTGGCAGCGGCCGCCCCAGCTGCGGCGTATCGAGCAGCGCCGTCGGATCATCCCGCCGTCGCCCTTCGCCCAGCAGAAACCGGTAAAACTGCCGCAGGGCGGAAATCCGCCGCGCCGCCGTGCGGGGGGCCAGCCCGGCGGCATCCAGCCCCTGCACATAACGGCGCAGGGCCTCCGCCGGGGCCTGTACCGGATCCTCTCCGCGCAGGGAGCCGAAGAAGTCCGTCAGATCCCGCCGGTAGGCGTCGATGGTGCGCGGGCTGGACCCGCGCTCCACCACCATCATTTCCAGAAACGCCTCCAGCGGCGCAGCGCCCATCATCAGCGGTTACAGCCCGGCAGAGAGGGCCGCCTCGATCGCCAGACGCCGCGACAGCGGATCCTGTCCCAGACGACGGAGGGACTCCACCGCCTGCGCCACCGCGACATCCGACACCTGCGCTGTCGGGGCGGTATCCTGCACCAGCAGCGACAGCGCCACCCCTTCGGCCAGACGCTTGTTCAGCACCGCCGCCGACAGGGCCGAGGACCGCGCCGCCGACGGGGCTTTCGCCTCGTCCACCGCCGGGCCACCCCACAGCAGCGCCCAGTCATCGGCGGACACCGCTTCGCCGGTGGCCTGCAACAGGGCAATGCCCCGCGCCTGCAACCGGTCAGCCATCTGGGTGGTCGGCACCTTGCTGCCCTTCAGCATCAGCCGGGTTTCGACTGACCGGGTCATCGCCGCCCGCCAGTTCTCATATTCCTGCGGCGACCAGTGCGACAGGCCCGACGGCACCGCCAGACGGCGCAGCAGCCAGACCGAATCCAGCTGGGCCGCCGCGCTGGCATCGCCCCGCCCGGCCAGATCCTGCCCGAGACGGACCCACCGCTGGGCGTCCTCAGTCAGACCGGCCCCCAGCAGAATCCGCACCGCCACCGGCAGAAAACCGGTCAGCGACGGTTCCGGCTGAAGATCGCGCACCAGCGGCGCATACACCTGCGCCACCACCAGTTCCTGCCCGGTCCGGACCGCCTGATCCATCGCCCGGGCAATCCATTCTGCCTTCTGGGCCGGGGCAGTCTGGCGCTGCACCATCTGGTACATCACCGCCGCCGCCTTGCCGCTGCCATCGTTGACCAGATCCGTCACCGGGCGGGCATAATCGGCATCGTTGAAGCCGGTGGAGGTATACAGCGCCACCAGCTCCGCCGCCGACAGGCTGCCCCCGGCCACCGCCATCTGTCCGGCGGAGAACCGCACGGAAGGATCAGTTTTCGTGCCCAGCACAATCGCCCGCGTCATCCATGGCGCGGCATCGGTCAGGGTTCCGTTCGGATAGGGGCGGCCGGTTTCCCGGATCATCGCCACCGTCAGCGGCGACGGCTTCTGGAACCCGGACAGCGCCGGACCCTTCAGACCCGACATCTGCTCCGCCGCCCACAGGAAGGCCGGGTCATCAACCTTGTCCTCGCGCAGCAGGGTGACCTGAATATTGGCCTGCTCCGTCCGGCCGGAGCGGTACAGACAGAACGCCGAGGCCTTCTGCCAGTAGCTGCCCGGATAAGCCGCCAGCCCGCCCTCAACCGCCTTACAGGCCTCGTCGAGACGGCCATCAATCAGCAGACTGTCAACAACGGCGCGTTCCACCGCCTCCGTCCGGCCCGGCCCGGTGATGCCCTTGGCCAGCGTGCGCACCGCCTCGGTCTGGCCCATGGTCAGCAGGGCAGACAGCCGCAGCTCCAGCAGGGTCGGCTGTCCGGCCCCGGCCGGGGGCTGGGCCGCCGACAGCAGCAGACGGGCCGCAATCTCCTGACGCGCCGGAGACAGCGCGGTCACCGGCAGCGCCGACAGCAGGCGCACCGCCGCCGTGCGCGAGGTGCCGGTCCACATATCCTGTTGCAGCCCGCCGGTCTTGGTCGACAGGGTGCCGACCGCGTCCGGGCTGAGGGCCACCACATCGGTCACAACAATTCCGTCCCGCCCGGTTGCGGCGGGCGGCGGGGATGTCACCGTAAACGGCTGCGTGGAAACGGCGGGGGTCACCGCACCGGGGCCTGCCTGCACCTCTTTCGTCACCGGGGCGGGATCAGCGGAAGAGCCGACCGCCCCCGGGAACAGCTGAATCGGCCCGGAGGACTGGGCCTGCGCCCCCCCCGTGGCTGACATCACCGCAGCGGCAAACAGAATGGCTGTGAGCGCCCGCCGGGCCGGACGGCCGGTCATCCCGGTGTCAGCGCTTGAAACGGTCATTCGGAATCACCTTTTCCACATGAGCTGAGGGCGGCGGCATGTCCCACGTCGCCAGGAAGCCGACGCCCCCGACCACCAGAACCAGAACCATAATCAATGCCGCACGAGTCATAAATGCCATGAGGTCTGCCACCCAATGTCAAAAAAGAAGCCTTCCGGCGCCAAGTCTATCACGGCCCCGGTTTCCCGGAAAACCCTGCCGCCACAGTCCATACCGATCCCGCCGCCGCCCACCATCCCCCCGCCGGGATGCCGCGACGCAGTTTACAGAAGCCCTTCCAACGCGGTACAAGCGCGGTGCACGGCCTTTATGCCCGTGCACCGCCGCCGGGACCCTGTTCCGTCGGCCACTGACCCCCGGTTTTCAGACCCCAGTGGCACACCATGGCCTTGGACTGTGGACGAAGACTGTGGCATTCCGGGGGCAGTTTAACGCCGGGTCCCTTCCGGTGCAACGCATGGTAAGCCCTTTCTCCTGAACCGGGATTCCCCGCTGATGACCGACCTGCCGCCAACCCTGCCCCCCGCATCGCCACTTCCGCCGACGTTCAGCGCCGTGCCGCAGCCGCTGGAACGCACCGTCACCATGGTCGGCCTGATGGGGGCGGGGAAAAGCGTGATCGGAAAACGGCTGGCGGCCCGGCTGGGGGTTCCGTTCATCGATGCCGATACCGCCATCGAGAACGCCGCCGGTTTCACCATCGCCGATTTTTTTGCCCGCTTCGGCGAGGCCGCCTTCCGCGAAGGGGAGGCCAAGGTGATCTCCCGCCTGCTGGAAGGCCCGGTCTGCGTGCTGGCGACCGGCGGCGGCGCTTTCATGAATGCCAACACCCGCGCCCTGATCCGCAGCTCCGCCACCTCGATCTGGCTGAAGGCCAGCCTCGATCTGCTGGTCAGCCGCACCGCCGGACGGTCCCACCGCCCGCTGCTCAATCAGGGCGACCCCCGCGCCATCCTCGGGGATCTGATGGAGCGGCGCTATCCGGTCTATGCCGAGGCCGACGTGATCGTGCCACTGGTTGATGAAAGCCCCGATGCCACCTGCGACCGTGTTCAGGCCGCCCTTGAAACCCATCTTGGCCACCCCCTGCTGATGCCTGCCCGAGGACCGTCCGAATGACTTACCAGACCCTGCGTGTTGCCCTTGACGGAGACTCCGCCGACCGGTCCTATGACATCCTGACCGGACCGGGGCTGATTGACCGGGTCGGGGAACTGGCCCTGCCGGTGGCCCGGGGCCGCACCGCCTTTATCCTGACCGATGAGAATGTCGCGCCGCTCTATCTGGGCCGGGTGCAGTTCAGCCTGACCGCCGCCGGGTTCAACGTTCACCACCTGATCGTCGCCGCCGGGGAACAGAGCAAAAGCTTCGGCACGCTGGAAACCGTGCTGAACGCCATGCTGGACGCCCGCTGTGAACGGACCACCCTGCTGGTGGCCCTCGGCGGCGGCATCATCGGCGATCTGGCCGGGTTTGCCGCCTCCGTCCTGCTGCGCGGCGTCGATTTCATCCAGATCCCGACCACCCTGCTGTCGCAGGTGGACAGCAGCGTCGGCGGCAAAACCGGCATCAACACCCGCCATGGCAAAAATCTGGTCGGCACCTTCCACCAGCCGCGTCTGGTGATTGCCGACACCGACACCCTGTCCACCCTGCCGCAGCGGGAAGTGCTGGCCGGATACGCCGAGGTGGCGAAATACGGCCTGATCGACGATGCCCCGTTCTGGGACTGGCTGGAACTGCACGGGCCGGAGGTGGTGGCGCTGTCCCCCTCGCCGCTGGCGCTGGCGATCCATACCAGCTGCACCGCCAAGGCCCGCGTGGTCGCCGCCGACGAGACCGAAACCGGAGTCCGCGCCCTTCTGAACCTTGGTCATACCTTCGGCCATGCGCTGGAGGCCGAGGGCGGCTATGGCGGCCCGCTGCTGCATGGCGAGGCGGTGGCCGTCGGCATGGTGATGGCCTTTGACCTGTCCGCCGCCATGGGGCTGTGCCCGGCAGAGGATGCCCGCCGGGTGCGGGCGCATCTGTCCACCGTCGGCCTGCCGGTGGTGCCGCCGAAAATCAATGGCGCCGCCATGGATGCCAAGGCCCTGCTGCACCATATGGCCGGGGACAAAAAGGTGAAGGACGGCAAGGTTACCTTCGTCCTTGCCCGCGGCATCGGCCAGTCCTTCCTCAGCCGGGAGGTTGATCCGGCCGATGTCCTGCGGATTCTGGAACAGGCGGTGTCCGCCTGAGGCCACTCTTTAGTGTTTTTTCCGGGGGAGAGACCGGCATGCTGCTGACCCTGTCCATCCTGTGCCTGCTGCTGGTGGTGTCCGCCATCCTCGGTATGGCTGACGCCGCCCTGACCACCGCCTCGCGGACCCGGCTTCAGGATCTGGAGCGGGACGGGGACGACCGGGCAGCCTTGGTCAACCATCTGCTGGAATACCAGCGGGAACGGGTCAGCAGCACCCTGCTGGTCGCCACCGCGCTGGTCAACACCACCGCCACCGCACTGGCGGCAGTGGCTTTGGTCCAGTGGCATCAGGGGGCCGGTCTGCCGCTGTCGGTGGCGGTGATGACCCTGCTGCTGGTCGGCATCACCACCCTGATGCCGCGTGCCATTGCCCGCCGCCATGCCGTGCCGCTGGCATTGGCGCTGACCCCGTGGGTCGGCCTGCTGTCGTGGTTTTTCCGGCCGGTGGTCGCCGTCCTGCACTGGGCGGTGAAGGGGGCGGTGCGCAGCGCCGGGGGCTCCGCCGGGCGTTTTGACAGCACCACCCCGGATGAACCGGCCCAGATGCTGGCCGACCTGCGCGGGGTGATTGACCAGCACACCGAGGATCTGGCCGACCGCCACGCCGATGTCCGCCATGAACGGGCCATGCTGCGCAGCGTGCTGGATCTGGCTGATGTCGATGTCAGCGAAATCATGGTGCACCGCCGGGGTCTGGTGTCGATCGACGTCGGTCTGCCGGTGGAGGATATCCTCCAGCAGGCGCTGGACAGCCCCTATACCCGCCTGCCGCTGTGGCGGGACGAACCGGACAACATCATCGGCGTCCTGCATGCCAAGGCCCTGCTGCGGGCGGTTCAGGCCGTTGAAGGGGATCTGGAGGCGCTGGACGTTGCCGCCATTGCCAGCCCGCCGTGGTTTGTCCCGGATTCCACCCGCCTGCTTGATCAGCTGAACGCCTTCCGCAGCCGCCGCGAACATTTTGCGTTGGTGATTGATGAATACGGCACCCTGCAAGGGGTGGTGACGCTGGAGGATATTCTGGAAGAGATCGTCGGCGACATCACCGACGAACATGACGTCACGGTGTCCGGGGTCCGGCCGCAGCCGGACGGATCCTACATCATCGACGGCTCGGTCACCCTGCGGGACCTCAACCGCGAATTTGACTGGAACCTGCCCGACGACGATGCCACCACGCTGGCCGGGCTGCTGCTGCACGAAACCCGGTCCCTGCCGATGCAGGGGCAGGTGTTCCTGTTCCATGGTCTGCGGTTTGAGGTGCTGCGGCGGCAGCGGAACCAGATTGTTTCCGTCAAGGTTTCGGTTCTGGCACGGCATGAACGCAATACTTGATTTCCGACTGATCCTGTCGGCATTCTGAAGGGGTCTGGCGGCGCGCCCCCGGCCCCTGATCCCCCCACCACCACTGTCCTGTGATGCCCATCCTGTTGTGAGATGCCCATCCGGGCCGGGGCCCCTGTCCATCCCGCCGATCGGCGCCGGATCGGCCGGAGTATCTGCGCGAAGATCCTTCGCGGGGAGGGTTCCATGCCGAAAATTATCCCGGATGTCATCCAGAACCAAACCCTGACCCTGGTCCCGGCCGGGATGCCGGTCAGCGATGCCGCCCGCCTGATGCGGGAACGCAACATTGCCGCCGTCATGGTCACCGACGGGCCGGTTCTGCTGGGTATCATGACCGAGCGGGACATCACCCGCCGGGTTGTCGCCGATGGCCTGAATCCGGTGACCACCCCGGTCGGTCAGGTGATGACTGCCAACCCGGATACCCTCGGCCCCGATGACCGGCCGCTGGACGCCCTGAAGCTGATGCAGGAACGCCGCTTCCGGCATATTCCGGTGGTTTCGGCGCACGGCGGTATTCTGGGCATGCTGTCGATCCGGGATCTGTACAGTTTCGTCACTGCCGAGCTGGAAAACAATCTGCGCAGCTGCGAACTCTACGTCGCCGGAGAGAGCTACGGCGTCGGACCCTGACCGCAGGCGGCGGCATCCGCCGGAAAAAAGGCTGCGGATGTTGACGTCGGGGCACTCTTGACGCCCCGGCGTCGCTTCCGTATGGGGGTAGGAGCGTTGTTTCCAGCGGAGTCTCCCCATGCCCCTGCCGCCCCCGGCCCCCCGCAAGCACCTGCATACCCGCTCTATCACCTGCACCGGATACGAGCGGGAGGATGGGCTGTGGGATATCGAAGCAACGCTGACCGACGTCAAAACCTATTCCTTCCCCAACCACGACCGGGGAGAAATCAAAGCGGGGGAACCGCTGCACGGCATGTGGATCCGCATCACGGTTGATACCGACCTGCTGATCCATGATGCCATCGCCGTCACCGATCATGGCCCCTTCACCATCTGCGGCGATATCGCCCCGGCCTATTCCAGACTGATCGGCCTGCGGATCGGCAAGGGCTTCGACAAGGAAGTCCGCACCCTGTTTGACGGCCCCCATGGCTGTACCCACCTGCGGGAACTGCTGCGCCCGCTGGCCACCACCGCCTATCAGACGATTTTTCCGGCCCGGGAGCGCAAACGCCGCAAGGAGGCCTCTGACGTCCGCCCGGGAATTCTCGACACCTGCTACGCCCTGCGGACCGAAGGCGAAGTGGTGCAGCGGGAATGGCCCGCCTTTTACACCGGCCCGGCCCCGGCGGTGGGAACGGTGATCCCGGAGCCCAGCATTGCCACCGGCGGGACCAGCGGAGAATAACGGTCCCCCTTCTTCCCCGGGGACAGACCCACCAAACAGAAACCCCCGCCGGAACACACCGGCGGGGGTTTTGTCTCAACCCGTCAGACGGGCCGGATCTCAGTAGGAGTCGCTCTCGACCTTACCGCCGGTCAGCATCAGCACGATCACCAGCATGGCGAAGGTCATGAAGACGCCGAAATAAATCACATAGCCGAACAGGCTGAACAGCAGGGCGGACCCGGCATACACGCCGACATAGCACAGCACGGCCACCACACCCAGCAGGGAAATGCCGAGGGTCACCCCGCTCTTGTTCCAGGCATCGCGGGTCAGCACGCTGGTGTCTTCTTCCTTATGGCCGACCGCATTGGCGATCACGCCGAACACGCCGAGAACGGCGACGACGGTCACGATCAGCAGCACGCCATAGGCATTGGACCCGGCGAGGGACGCCGCAGAGGAGCCATACAGCGCGGCGGCAGCAATGGCGGTCAGCACCGCCCCGAGCACCCAGTTCTTCATCGTTCGAGCAACTCCGTCGAGTCCGGTATTTTCAGCAGGAGCGGTCAACAGGCGTCCGGCTGGCGGGCTTTTTTTTGTGCGGGCCAGTCCGGTTTTACCAACCGGCAGGGCCCTGTCGAAACACAGCGTGCCATATTTCAGGCCACCCTGACAGGGGCCGCCCCGGATGCGACGCAGCGGAGGGCCGTGCAGGTCTATAGAATGTGTCGAAACGGGCGTCAATCCGCCTTGCGGCGGTTTTTCCCGATGAAACCTGAAAATTTTCACGGCCTTTCCTGCCGGGCCTGCGGAAAGCGGTGGATCCTGACCCGGACTCAGACAGTCCCGCAGACTGGAATGGTCGTAATCCCACCACCACAAGGCATAATCCCGTTATGCCGAAAGTTATAATTTTCTCTAAATTTATTTTACCGATAGGCCGAATGTCAGGCTTTCTGCGGTTTTGCGGCCGCAGTAAGGTGTGTCCCAGAGAGAAGCCTGCTGAGCGATCCCACAAGACAACTGTCAGGGGGCAGGATCTATCGGGGGGAGACGCGCCTTGTGCGTCGAGACGCCCGGGCTTTTCTCTCATCGGCGGGTACTCCGGGGGGAGGTCACCCGCCGATGTTATTTCGGGGATCTGTTCAGCCAGAAGATGGCCCCTCCCCACCCCCACACACATACAATCCTCAAAATCCCGGCAACCGATTCCGTTTCCGGCCCGTATAGGCTAGAACCGGGGCGGACGCGCCGTTCCGGGCCGCCCGTCCTCTTTCCTTCCGGCCCCTCTCAGCCCGCCGGGGGAACCGTCCTCAGGAGTCTGCCGTGATCGCCCCCCCGCCGTCCCCAAGCCGCCGCCACCCCTGCCCCAAGGCCCCCGTCGCGCTGATCACCGGGGCCGCCCGCCGGATCGGCCGCAGCATTGCCGAGGCCCTTGCCGCCGACGGCCATCCGGTGGCCCTGCACTATAATGGGTCGCAGGAGGAGGCCGGGACGGTGGTGGCCGCCATCACCGCCGCCGGGGGCCGGGCGATGGCCTTTCAGGCCGATCTGCACAGCGAAGACGGCATGGCCGGTCTGCTGCCCACCGTGACCGCAGCCCTCGGGCCGGTCGGGGTGCTGGTCAACAATGCCTCCACCTTTGAACAGGACAGCCTGAGCACGGCGACTCGGGCCAGCTGGGACCTGCACATGCAGGCCAATCTGCGGGCCCCGTTCGTGCTGTGCCAACAGATGGCAGCCCTGCTGCCGGACGGGGCGCATGGCAGCATCATCAATCTGATTGACCAGCGGGTCTGGGCCCTGACCCCCGATTTCATGACCTATACCCTGTCCAAGGCCGGACTGTGGACCCTGACCCAAACCCTTGCGCTGGCACTGGCCCCCCGGATCCGGGTCAACGCCATCGGCCCCGGCCCGGCCCTGCCGAGCAAGCGCCAGAGCCCGGAGCAGTTTGCCGCGCAGGCGGCTGCCATGCCGCTGGGGCATGGGACCAATCCGGCTGAAATCGCCGACACCGTACGGTTTCTCCTTGCAGCCGGGTCCATGACCGGACAAATGATAGCGCTTGATGGCGGCCAGCATCTGGGCTGGGCCCTGCCGGGTGTGGATATGGCCGTTCTGGCGGAATAGCCGGTCCCCGTCTCCCCTGTCGCCCCGACCGTTCCGCCTTACCCCCGGAGACCCCGCGTCCGATGTCTTCTCCTTCCAGCACCGCCCCCGTCATCGCTCCGCTGCGCCCGGCGTCCCCCCGTATCGCTGACGCCGAGCAGGGCCTGCGCCATGTCTTCGTCCGCGATATGGTCGTGACCTGCCTGATCGGTGTGTATGACCACGAACACACCACCCCGCAGCGGGTGCGGATCAACGTTGACCTCGGGGTGCTGGAACGGATCAGCATGAGCGGGGATTCGCTGGATCAGGTGGTCTGTTATGAACAGATCGCCAACCGGGTCCGCGCCATGACGCAGGACGGCCACATCAATCTGGTGGAAACCCTGTCAGAACGCATCGCCGCCATCTGTTTGCAGGATCCGCGCGTCCGCATGGCCCGGGTGCGGGTGGAAAAGCTGGACGTCATCTCTGACGTTGCCGCCGTCGGGGTTGAAATCGAACGCATCAGCACCCTGCCGTTGCCGTGATATCCCCAGCCGGTTCTGTGACGGCGAACGCTTGACGGAAGACTCGTCCGCATCGCGTTCCGGTTATCCCGACGGCCCCGACTCCTAGGGTTTTGCGGTGCCGAATCGGGTCTGACCCAAAAGTTGTGCACAGGATGGGTTCGGGCTGCGCCAACCTCCTGCCTCTGTCAAGACAGCAAAAGAGAGACTCTCCCCGAGTCTCTCTTTTTTGTTATACACAATAAAAATCAATGAGTTATGATTTTTGCCTGTTTTTTGGGCAAACCGGTGGGACTCTAGGAGTCCTGCGGGAGTCGGCGGTCGGCACCCAGTTTCCCCACAAAGTTATCCACAGATTCGGTGGATAGCGGGGGATGACCGGGGAGGCTCCCCCGATCTGTGGGTATGAGTCTGATTTCCCCCCACAGACCGCCACACCGGCACCGGGGAAAAACGGAACGCACCGCCCCTTGACCTGCCGGGGGATTTGTCCCCAAATCCCGGCCATGACGACCGACACCCCTTCGCTGATTTCCGCGCCCGCCGACAGCGGCAGCCTGACCCACGGGGTGGAGGTGATCCGCGCCACCCTGCGCACCCTGCCCGACAGCCCCGGCGTCTACCGGATGCTGAACCGGCACGGCGATGCCCTGTATGTGGGAAAAGCCAAAAGCCTGAAAAAGCGGGTGGTCGCCTACACCCGGGTTGAGGCCCTGCCGCTGCGCCTGCAACGGATGGTGCGCGAAACCGTCAGCATGGAAGTGGTGAACACCCACACCGAGGCGGAAGCCCTGCTGCTTGAATCCAACCTGATCAAGAAGCTGAAGCCGCGCTACAACATCCTGCTGCGCGATGACAAATCCTTCCCCTATGTGCTGATCACCGGCGACCATGCCTATCCGCAGATCATCAAGTACCGGGGCAACCGCGAGGCCAAGGGCGAATACTTCGGCCCCTTTGCCTCCGCCCATGCCGTCACCGAGACCCTGACCATCCTGCAGAAGGCCTTTCTGCTGCGCACCTGTACCGACAGCGTGTTCGCCACCCGGACCCGGGCCTGCCTGCTGCACCAGATCAAACGCTGCTGCGCCCCCTGCGTCAGCAAGGTCAGCGAAGAGGAGTATGCGGCGCTGGTGACGCAGGCCCGCGCCTTCCTGACCGGTCACAGTCAGGAAATCCAACAGGACCTGATCGCCCGGATGGAAGCCCATGCCGAAGCGCTGGAATTTGAGGACGCCGCCCAGCTGCGCGACCGTCTGCGGGCCATCGCCCGCATTCAGGCCCATCAGGACATCAGCATCGGCGATCTGGGCGACGCCGATGTGATGGCGGTACATCAGGCCGGGGGCCAGACCTGTATTCAGGTGTTCTTCTTCCGTATGGGGCAGAACTACGGCAACCGCGCCTATTTCCCGGTCCATGCTCATGACGTTCCGGCCGGAGAAGTGCTGGAGGCCTTTGTCGGTCAGTTTTACGCCGCCCGCCGCCCGCCGGTGCGGGTGCTGCTGTCGGAACCGCTGCCCAATCAGGATCTGGTCCGCGACGCCCTGAAACTGCGGGCCGAACACGCCGTTGAGCTGCATGTCCCCAGACGCGGGGATAAGGTGAAGGCGGTCGACCATGCCCTGACCAACGCCCGCGAGGCGCTGGGGCGGCGGCTGGCCGAAACCTCGGCCCAGAAGGCGCTGCTGGACGGCATGGTGGAGGTCTTCGCCCTGCCGGGCAGCCCGCAGCGGGTGGAAGTCTACGACAACGCCCATATTCAGGGAGCCCATGCGGTCGGCGGCATGATTGTCGCCGGGCCGGAGGGCTTCAACAAGGCGGCCTACCGCACCTTCAACATCCGCGACACCGACCTGACCCCCGGCGACGACTTCGGGATGATGCGCGAGGTGCTGACCCGGCGCTTCAGCCGCGCCCTGAAGGAAGACCCCGATCACGACCGCGGCCAGTGGCCGGATGTGGTGCTGATCGACGGCGGCAAGGGCCAGTTATCGGTGGCGGAAGAGGTCTTCGCCGCCCTTGGCATCCCCCTGAGCGGCGAGGGATCGGTGGCGCTGATCTCCATCGCCAAGGGGCCGGACCGCAATGCCGGGCGCGAGGTTTACCACCAGCCAGGGCGGGCCCCCTTCACCCTGCCCCACACCCACCCGGTGCATTACTTCCTGCAACGGCTGCGGGACGAGGCCCACCGCCACGCCAACGGCACCCACCGCAGCAAACGGTCGCGGGCGCTGGGGGTCTCCCGGCTGGATGCCCTGCCCGGCATCGGCCCGCGCCGCAAGAAAGCCCTGCTGCACCACTTTGGCTCCGCCAAGGGAGTCGAGGAGGCCGGGCTGACCGATCTACAGGCGGTTGAAGGGATCAGTGCCGCTTTGGCAAAAAAAATCTATGACCACTTTCATCCGGGCGGGTAGACTGCCAGCGCACGTCCGCCCCGGCGTTGGCTGCCGGTCCTTTCTTCCGTTTTCCGGGGAAAACCGGCTGTAATTTGAGGTGATGCGGTGTTCAGTCTGCCCAACTTGCTGACCATGTTCCGGATCGTGGTGATTCCGCTGCTGGTCGCGGCGTTTTACCTCGACAGCCCGGAAATGCGGTGGGCGTCGCTGGCACTGTTTTCCGCCGCCGGGATCTCTGACTTCTTTGATGGCTGGCTGGCCCGCCGCTGGAACAAGGTGTCCGCCCTCGGCCGCTTTCTCGACCCGATCGCCGACAAGCTGCTGGTCGCCTCGATCCTCCTGATGCTGGTCGCCTTTGACCGCATCGGGCCGTGGTCGGTTCTGCCGGCGCTGGTGATCCTATGCCGGGAGATTCTGGTGTCCGGGCTGCGGGAATATCTGGCGGAACTGCGGGTCGGGATGCCGGTCACCAAACTGGCCAAGTGGAAAACCGCCGTGCAGATGATCGCCCTGCCGCTGCTGATCGTCGGCGATGCCGCCCCGGCCTGGATCCCAGCCCGGGATCTGGGGGATGTCACCCTGTGGCTGGCCGCCGGACTGACCGGCATCACCGGCTATGACTATCTGAAAGCCGGTCTGCGCCATATGGCGGCCTCTGACGCCGCCGCCGGTCACTGAAGGCAGTCCCGATGAAAGTTCTTGGCTTCACCGGCCCGTCCGGCAGCGGCAAAACCACCCTGCTGATCAAGGTTCTGCCCCTGTTCCGGGCGGCGGGTCTGACGGTCTCCACCGTCAAGCACACCCACCACACGGTGGATCTCGACCAGCCGGGCAAGGATACCTATGAACACCGGATGGCCGGGGCGGAGGAAGTGGTTCTGGCCTCCACCGCCCGCTTTGTCATTCAGCATGAATACCGGGGTGCCGATGAACTGCCGCTGGAGGCCCTGCTGGCCCGGATGGCCCCGGTCGATCTGGTGCTGGTCGAAGGATTCCGGCCCTATCCACAGCCGAAGATCCTGATCCACCGTGCCGCCTCCGGCAAGCCGATGCCGGATCCGGCCTCCTTGGCGGGGCTGATCGCCATCGCCAGTGATGTCGCGCTGCCCGGTGCCCCGGTGCCGGTGCTGCCGCTGAATGATCCGCAGGCCGTCTGCGCCTTCGCCCTTCAGGCCCTGTCCCTGCCATCCCCGCAGTAAGGAGTTTCCGCCATGGATCTGTTCTACTTCGCCTGGCTGCGGGAGAAGGTCGGGACCGGCAGCGAACAGTGCGCCCTGCCCGCCGAGATCACCACCGTCGCCGCCCTGATTGACTGGCTGAAGACCCGGAGTCCCGGCCATGCCACTGCCTTTGCCGATCTGGCGCTGGTGCGGGTGGCGGTCAATCAGGATCACGCCGGGCTGGATGCCCCGGTCAGGGACAGCGATGAGGTCGCCTTTTTCCCGCCGGTCACCGGCGGCTGACGGAGGGGCCGATGATCCGCGTCCAGACTGAAGACTTTGATGCCGGAGCCCTGCTGAACGGGCTGATGGACGATCCTGCCGCCGGGGCGGTCGCCACCTTCACCGGCACCGTCCGCGATGACAGCGGTACCCTGACCGCCCTGACGCTGGAACACTACCCCGGCATGACCGAAAAGCAGCTTCAGGCGCTGGCCGACGAAGCCCGCCGCCGCTGGCCGCTGTCGGCGGTGGTGATCGTGCACCGCCATGGCCGTCTGGTGCCGGGGGACCGCATCGTTTTTGTCGGCACCCGCTCCGCCCACCGGGCCGCCGCCTTTGCCGCCTGCGAGTTCCTGATGGACTGGCTGAAAACCCGCGCCCCGTTCTGGAAGCAGGAACAGCACGGCGACAGCCGGAGCTGGGTGGAGGCCAAGAGCAGCGATGACACCGCCGCCGACCGCTGGACCTGACAGCCATCATCCCCCGCCGTCGCAGGTGCCGCCGCGCAAGCTGGCGGAACGCCATGCCATGGCCGCCGTCCTGCCGTTCGCTCCTGCCGGGGCCGGGCCGCAGGTTCTGCTGGCCACCCCCGGTGATTCCGGGCTGCGCCACCGCCTGCATGCCGAACATCCTGATCTGATCCAGACCCTGTTCTCCCCGCAGGCGGTCCGGTGGGGCATTCACCCCGACGATCCGCCGCCGCGCCGGGTGGATGTGGTGATTGATCCCCGGCATCTGCCATGGCCGGATGCCAGCCTCAGCAGCATCATCGGTGTCGATGTGCTGGCCCGGCTGCGCTGCCCGGCCCGGCTGCTGACGGAAGTGGACCGGGTGCTGCGCCCCGGCGGCCATCTGGCACTGGTGGAACCGTGGCTGGGGCCGTGGGGGCAGATCCTGCACCGCCTGATCCGCCGCCAGCGGGTTCACCCCGGACTGGACCCATGGTTTTCGGCCGTCCCCCACCAAGGGTTCCGGCCCGGCACCGCCATCACCTGCCTGCTGAAGCGGGCCGATGAGCTGCCCCGCCACGCCCCCGGCCTGATCCTGACCCTGTGCGAGCCCTTCGGCGGCCCGTCCGATCTGTGGCGTCAGGCCACGCCACGCTGGCTGGAGCGGGAAGACCGCTGGCCGCGCTGGCTGCGGCGGATTCTCGGCAGCCGCGTCCTGCTGGTGCTGGAACGGCAGGCCGGGTCTGTGTAACCCCGCCCGACACGGTCCCCCGGAAATCCGTGAGGACCCCAACAAAAAGCCCCCCGGATCAGACTGACCCGGGGGGCTTTTGACGGAAGCCATCAGAACTCTGAAGCCACTGAGGCCTCAGGCATCCGGACGGTTATCGATCAGGTCATCAACAACGGTCGGATCGGCAAGGGTCGAAGTATCGCCCAGCGCCCCGAAGTCGTTCTCGGCGATCTTGCGCAGAATGCGGCGCATGATCTTGCCGGAGCGGGTCTTCGGCAGGCCGGGGGCCCACTGGATCACATCCGGGCTGGCAATCGGGCCGATTTCGGTGCGGACCCAACCCACCAGTTCCTTGCGCAGGGCTTCGGTCGGTTCCTCGCCCGCCACCAGCGTGACATAGGCATAGATGCCCTGCCCCTTGATGTCGTGCGGATACCCGACCACCGCCGCTTCGGCGACCTTCGGATGGGCCACCAGAGCCGATTCGACTTCGGCGGTGCCCATACGGTGGCCGGACACGTTGATGACGTCGTCAACGCGGCCGGTGATCCAGTAATAGCCATCCTCATCGCGGCGGCAGCCGTCGCCGGTGAAGTAATAGCCCTTGTAGGTGGTGAAGTAGGTCTGCACGAAGCGCTCGTGGTCGCCATACACCGTCCGCATCTGGCCCGGCCACGAATCGGCGATGCACAGGTTGCCTTCGGTGGCCCCGGAGAGTTCATTGCCTTCGGCATCGACCAGCAGCGGCACCACGCCGAAGAACGGACGGGTGGCCGAGCCCGGCTTCAGGGCGGTCGCGCCCGGCAGCGGGGTGATCAGGATGCCGCCGGTTTCGGTCTGCCACCAGGTGTCAACGATCGGGCAGCGGCTGTCACCGACCACGCGGTGATACCACAGCCAGGCTTCCGGATTGATCGGCTCGCCAACCGACCCCAGCAGGCGCAGGGACTTGCGGCTGGTACGCTGCACCGGCTCTTCCCCTTCGCGCATCAGCGAACGGATGGCGGTCGGGGCGGTGTAGAAGATGGAGACCTGATGCTTGTCAATCACATCCCAGAAGCGCGACACCGACGGGTAGTTCGGCACGCCTTCAAACATCAGGGTGGTGGCACCGTTGGCCAGCGGACCATAGACGATGTAGGAGTGACCGGTGACCCAGCCCACATCCGCCGTACACCAGTAGATATCCCCATCCTTGTAGTCAAAGACGTACTGATGGGTCATCGAGGCATAGACCAGATAGCCGCCGGAGGTGTGCAGAACCCCCTTCGGCTTGCCGGTGGAGCCGGAGGTGTAGAGGATGAACAGCGGGTGTTCGGCGTCCAGCTCTTCCGCCGGGCAGTCGGCGGAGGCGGCGGCCACCACGTCGTGGTACCACACGTCGCGGCCTTCGGTCATCGCCACGGCCCCGCCGGTGCGCTTGACCACCACCACCGACGTCACCGACGGGCAGGTTTCCAGGGCCTTATCGGCGTTGGCCTTCAGCGGCACCTTACGGCCACCGCGCAGACCTTCGTCCGAGGTGATCAGCATCACGCACTCAGAATCCTGAATGCGGTTGGACAGGCTGTCCGGCGAGAAGCCGCCGAAGACGATGGAATGCACGGCACCGATGCGGGCGCAGGCCAGCATCGCCACCGCTGCTTCCGGGATCATCGGCAGATAGATGCAGACGCGGTCGCCCTTCTTGACGCCCTGCGCCTTCATGGCGTTGGCGAAGCGGCACACGCGGGCGTGCAGATCACGGTAGGTGATGTTCTCGCTTTCCGACGGATCATCCCCTTCCCAGATGATGGCGGTCTGATCGCCGCGGGTGGCGAGGTGACGGTCAAGGCAGTTGGCCGAGACGTTCAGGGTGCCGTCGTGGAACCAGCGGATATGCACATCATGCGGATCATAGGATACGTCCTTCACCTCGGTGTAGGGCTTGATCCAGTCGATGCGCTGACCATGCTCGGCCCAGAACCCGACAGAGTCCTTCACCGAACGGTCATACATTTCAAGGTATTTGGCGTTGTCGATCAGCGCGGTTTTGGCAATCGCCTCGGGAACCGGGAACACATTGGCGTCCATGAGAGGGTGTCTCCTTCAGTCATCCGCATGACCGGCACCGCCACACCCAGCGGCGGTACAGGTCCGTTTCTGCAACCCGCAGGGAGACTGAGGCACAGCGTCCGGCCTGAGGCATCCACCGTCCGCAACCGGCCGGCCGGCCCGTGCGGTGACAGATCCCCATCCCCCGGACTGTTTCCACCATCCCCTCTGGCACCGGTCCTCTGCGGGGCGGTTGTCTGCCGGGGTCTGTGCGGAAACGGCCGTGACGGCCTCCCTGATTGTTCTTGATCCCACCTCTTTCGGGTAGTGTCGGAGATCATCTTAGGGAAAGTCCATCCGGTTGTCACGGGCTATGCCACCCGCCGCCACGAAAGTTTCCGTCCCGGGAAGCCTGTTTGACGCAACGTCCGTATCAGAACCGGCTGTTTGCGCCCGGAAAAACAACCGGGGGGAGGCACCCTGCGGCACCTCCCCCCTGATCGGGTAACAGACGGCTGCGGACGGCCCCGGCCTCAGGCCATCCAGTCCGGGGTCTGCTCCAGCGCCAGCATCTCATCCAGCGTCGGGCGGCGGCGGATGACGGCAAAGCGGTCGCCCTTCACCAGCACTTCCGGAATCAGCGGCCGGGTGTTGTACTGGTTGGACATCGACGCCCCATAGGCCCCGGCGGTGCGGAAGGCGATCAGATCTCCGGCGGCCAGAACCGGCAGGCGGCGCTGCTTGGCGAAGATATCGCTGGTTTCGCAGACCGGGCCGACCACGTCATAGGCAATCTGCTCCGCCCCGGCTTCCGGCTGGGCCACCGGAACAATGCCATGGAAAGCGTCATACATTGCCGGGCGCATCAGGTCGTTCATGGCGGCATCAACCACCGCGAAGGTGCGGGTGCTGCCTTCCTTCACATAGATCACTTCCGACACCAGCACCCCGGCATTGCCGACAATCAGGCGGCCCGGTTCGCAGGTGATGGCGCAGCCGAGATCCCCCAGCGTGCGCTTGACGATGGCGGCATATTCCGGCGGCGGCGGCGGAATGTCATTCCCGTCCTCATACGGCACACCGAGACCGCCGCCCAGATCGAGGCGGGAAATCTGAATACCGTCGGCCCGCAGGATCGCCACCAGATCCCGCACCCGCAGGAAGGCCGCCTCAAACGGCTTCAGGCTGGCGATCTGGCTGCCGATGTGAATGGCGATGCCCTTGACGTCGATGCCCGGCAGGCTGACCGCCCGCTTATAGATAGCATGCGCCGCCGTCCATTCGATGCCGAACTTGGTTTCCTTGTTGCCGGTGGTGATCTTCTCGTGCCCACCCGCCCCGACATCGGGGTTGACGCGCAGGGCCACCGGGGCGCGCACGCCCCGGGCCGACGCCACCGCGTTCAGCAGCTCCAGCTCCGGCGCCGACTCGACGTTGATCTGATGGACCCCGGCCTCCAGCGCCTGCTCCAGATCATCCGCGGTCTTGCCAACCCCGGAGTAAATGATGCGGCTGGCCGGAATCCCGGCCCGGATCGCCACCTGCATTTCCCCGACTGACACCACATCGGCCCCGCAGCCCAGCGCCCCCAGCGTGCGCAGAACCGCCTGATTGCTGTTGGCCTTCACCGCAAAGCAGACAGAGCCGTTCACCTCGGCCAGCGAATCGCGGAACACGGTGTAATGCCGCTCCAGCGTCGCCGTTGAATAGGCATAAAACGGGGTGCCCACCGCTTCGGCAATCTCGGTCAGGGCGACATCTTCGGCGTGCAGCACGCCATTCCGGTAATCAAAATGATGCATAACGGCAGATCATCCGGCTGGGGGGTCTAAAACAGAAAACAGAGGTCAGGAGCGGGGATAGGGCAGATCGTAGCTGGCCCCGTCGGGGCCGACCGGCTTGCCCTTGCGCCCGCAGGCGGACAGGGACCCGGCGGCGACCGCAATCACCGCCAGCGTCAGCACCACCCGCACCACAGCGGACCAGCGCGTCATCCCTCAGCCCTCCAGAAAGCGGGCTTTGGCCCGGGCCACCTGTTCCGCCACATTGGCCGGAGCGGTGCCGCCGTAGGAGGTGCGGCTGGCCACCGAATAATCGACCGACAGCACCTTCATGGCTTCCGGGGTGATCCGCGCCTCAACCGTCTGGAGATCAGCCAGCGACAGGTCTTCCAGACCGACGTTGCGCTGCTCGGCCATTTTGACGATCGATCCGGCAACATGGTGGGCATCGCGGAACGGCATGTTCAGGGCCCGCACACACCAGTCGGCAATGTCGGTGGCGGTGGTGAACCCGGCCCCGGCGGCGGCCCGCAGGCGGTCAACGTTGGCGGTCAGTTCCGCGATCATCCCGGTCATCGCCAGCAGCGACAGGTCCAGCGTATCGGCAACCTCAAACACCGGCTCCTTATCGTCCTGCATGTCCTTGGAATAGGCCAGCGGCAGCCCCTTCATCACGATCAGCAGGGCATTCAGGTCGCCGATCACCCGCCCGGCCTTGGCGCGGATCAGTTCCGCCGCATCGGGGTTGCGCTTCTGCGGCATGATCGACGAGCCGGTGGAATAACCATCCGGCAGCCGCACGAAGCGGAACTGCGCCGAGGTCCAGATCACCAGTTCCTCGGCCAGACGCGACAGGTGGACGCTGGTGATGGCGGCGCTGCTCATGTATTCCAGCGCGAAATCGCGGTCAGACACACCATCCAGAGAATTGGCCATCGGGCGGTCGAAGCCCAGCTCCGCCGCCGTCATGAAACGGTCGATCGGGAAGCCGGTTCCGGCCAGTGCCGCCGACCCCAGCGGGCATTCATTCATCCGCCTGCGGGCATCGGCAAAACGGCCAAGGTCGCGGCCGAACATTTCGACATAGGCCAGCATGTGGTGGCCAAAGGTCACCGGCTGCGCCGCCTGCAGATGGGTGAAGCCCGGCATCACGGTGGCGGCATGGCGTTCCGCCTGCCCGATCAGGGCGGTGATCAGGGCCTTCAGCTGCGCCTGCGCCCGGTCGGTGGCATCGCGCACCCACAGGCGGAAATCAGTCGCCACCTGATCGTTGCGCGACCGGGCGGTGTGCAGACGGCCCGCCGGTTCGCCGATCAGCTCTTTCAGGCGGCTTTCCACGTTCATGTGGATGTCTTCCAGCGCCGTCTTGAATTCGAACACGCCGGTTTCAATTTCCTGTTCCACCTGCGCCAGACCGGTCAGAATGGCATCCCGGTCCGCGTCAGAAATCACCCCGGCCGCTGCCAGCATCTTGCAATGGGCGCGCGAGCCAGCGATATCCTGCCTGTACAGGCGCTTGTCAAAACCGATGGAGGCATTGATCGCTTCCATGACGGCTGACGGGCCGGACTCAAAACGGCCCCCCCAGATGCTGCTGGTGGAGGAGGCGGAGGAAGAGGACGTGGTCATGATGCTGCGGCTACCCGGCTGGAACACGGCAAGGACTAAAGGGCGGATCCTGCGGACGGCAGGCACCCTGCGGGCGATTTTGACCATTACGGGCGTACTTGCAACCCCGCAGGCGGTGCGGGCGGAACAAATCGTCAGCACCGATGCCGCTCCGGCCTGTTCGGCAGAGGCTGACAAGGCCGGGATGCGTATGCTGGGAACGTTGGTGGAAACCGTGCCGCCCTGCCGCCATCAATCCCCGGAGGTCACCGACCGGGCAGGCCAGCCGGTGGGGCTGGAGCTGTGGCGTGGTAAGGTCGTTCTGGTCAATCTGTGGGCCACCTGGTGCCAGCCCTGCCTGAAGGAAATGCCATCACTGATGACCCTGCAACGGACGCTGGGCGGCGACCGCTTTCAGGTGGTCGCCATCAGTCAGGATCTGGGCGGAGCCCGGCAGGTTGACCCCTATCTGGCCCGCAATTCCCTGACCGGTCTGGATATCCTGCTCGACCCCAAAGGCAATGCCGGGCGGGCCTTCCATGCCCCCGGCCTGCCGGTCAGCATCCTGCTGGACCCACAGGGCCGCCAGATTGCCCGCCTGACCGGCGAGGCCGACTGGACCAACCCGGCCATCACCGCCCGGCTGAAAGCCCTGATCGCCGCCACCGGACCGCAGTAACAGCCCTGCTCCCGTACCTTCCGCCGGATAACGTCAGTTGGATGGCCGGGCCTTGTCCCCCTCCTCCGCTCCGTCCTGCGGCAGCAGGGCATCAATCCGGGCCACCAGCTCCGGCGACATCCGGATCCGGCTGTAAGCAAAATGGATGGAGCCGTTATCAATCAGCACCCCCGGATGCTGTTCCAGCACCAGCGGCGGATCAGCCTCCTGCATCACCGCCTGCGCCGAGATGACATCGAGGAGATAGCCGTCAACCCGGCCGATCACCACCAGTCCCGGATTATCCGCGCCCTGCACCTCCACCACATGGGACCGGAACGCCGGGCGGGCCATCAGCCGCAAAAAGTCATCGCCATAATAGGCCCCTGCCGTTACCCCGAGCCGGAACCGCAGGGTCTCGATATCGGCAAGGCCGGTCAGGGGGTAGACACGGCTGTCCCCCGGCCGGACATACAGGCCGACCTGCTCGCGGCGATAGGGGGCACTGAAGGCGGCGATCTGGTCCCGTTCCGGGGTTTCCGAAATCCCGGCCACCATATCGACCACTCCCTTTTCGAGCAGCGACATCACCCGGGGCCAGCCAATCGCCACCAGTTCCAGCGGGCATCCCGCCGCGCTGACCGCCCGACGGGCAGCCTCCACATCCAGCCCCTGCGGCTGGCCTTCAGAATCCACATACTGATAGGGGGGCCAGTCAGGCAGATACCCGATCCGGACAACATCGGGACAGAGGGAGGCAGCCGGGGAGGAGACAGCAGACAGCACCGCCCAGACCATGACCGCGCAGGCCATCAGCCCCCGGAACGGGGCCCGGTCTCCGGCCCGTGCGGACAGCCGGAATGTCCCGGAAGGCTTCTGGGGAATCATCTCAAACCCCTTTTGGCAGCAGACCCGCGCAGGTCCGCATCCCCCCATGACCCCATGATCCCTGACAGAACGCCGTCCGGTGTTGTCAGCGACCGGCACCGTCACCGGATGGCATCAGCTCCGTCCGGGCGCAGGGCAATGCGCTCATTGACCAACCCGACCAGACTGTCCGGCACCGTCAGCCGGCTGAACATGAAATGCACCGGACCGTTATCAATGGTGACGGCCGGATGGCGCTCCAGCTGTTCAGCCCGCGTCACTGATCCATTATAAGAGGATGCCGTTCCGGTATCGAGAAGATACCCATCAACCCTGCCTATAGAAACGAGCGACGGCTGCTCAACCCCCTTGATCAGGGTCACCTGCGCCCGGAACTCCGGGACCGTCAGCAGGGCGGAAACCTCGGCCCCGTACAGGGCATCCGCATTCAGGGCCAGATGAAACCGTTGCGGACCGACATCGGCCAGCGACGCCAGCGGATAGGCCTCCACCTGCCCGGACCGGACATAGAGGGCAAAAGTTTCCCGCCGGTACGGTACGCTGAACTGGGCATAGACAGCCCGCTCCACGCTGAAGGACGCGCCGGGCAACATATCAATCACCCCGCGCTCCAACAGGGGCAGGGCCCGCGGCCAGCCGACCGCGACAAATTCCGTCGGGCAGCCGACCGCCGTCAGCACCTCGCGGACAAGATCAAGGTCGATGCCCCGGATCTCACCGGTTTCAGAAACCGCCTGATACGGGGGACGCGGCAGATAGCCCACCCGGACCGGCCGGAGGCAGTGCCCGTCCTCAAACAGCCCCCGGGACACAGGATCCGCCCCGGCCCGGGTCCACGGATGCAGCCCGGTCAAAACAGACAGCACCACGAGCAGGGCATGGATAAAACACCGGCTGACAGACATCTGGCGCTGACCTTCCCCTTTCAGCGTCCCCGCCCCCATGCACCCCCGTGCGGAACAGGTTTAGCTGTCAGCTTACCATAAGCCCTGCCGATTCCGGCATATGATGCCGTGCAAATATGTCGCGGCAGACGCTGACACGCCGGAACCGGCTCAGTCCATCGCCTTCAGACGGTCGAGAGCCCGACGGTCTTTTTTGGTCGGCCGTCCTTCGCCGGAGGGCCGGAACTCGCTGAGGAACCCGCCCAGACGTTCAGGCTCAGCCGTTTCCTCATACAGGGTCTGGGCCTCCGGGGCCGGGCCACGCCGTACCCCCAAGGCCAGAACCCGCAGGGCGCGCCGGTACGGCCCCAGCACCAGAACCAGCTCATCCCCCGGCTTCACCGAGGTCGATGCCTTACTGACCGGCTGACCGTTCAGGCGGACATGGCCACTCTCGCACAGGTCCTGCGCCAGCCCCCGGGTTTTGACAAACCGGGCGAACCACAGCCATTTGTCGAGTCTGAGTTTGGTGGCTGGTTCTGTCATGACGGTGTCCCTCCGGCAGGAGCAGTCTTTGGGTTCGGTTTACGGCGTGGGCGGCGACGGCGGGGCGGCGGGGCGTCCCCCGTCGGCTCTCCCCCGGGCCCGGCAGAGCCCGCAACAGGAACTGACGCAGGCCCGGAAGCGGAAACTGAAACGGACACCGAAGCCATCGCCGGTTTTTTCCGGCGGCGGCGGCGTTTGACCGCTGCGTCCCCCGGTGCGTCCTCCGGGGAGGGCGGCGGTGGATCGGCGATGGCAGGCGGCTCCGGTACAGGCGGTGGCACCTCGCGGACATGGGCTTTCAGCACCGCAAACGGATTATCAGACTCCGCCCGCTGCCGCCCCCGGCTCCTGTCATGGCCCCTGCCATGGTCCGGACGGCCCCGTCCGCCTCCCGGCGAAAACCGGTCCGGGCTTGCCGGTCCGGATGCCCTGCGGTCCCCTTTCCCCGGCCCGGCCCGGACCAGCACCGCCGAGCCTTCCGCCCGCGCCCCAAACCCCAGAGCCGTCAGCACATCGGCCACCGTCGGCGCCGGGGCGCTGAGGATCGACAGCGCCGCCCGGTCGAGGGCAATCTCCGGCGTCGCCTCCCCCCCGTCTTTCTGTTGCCGCAGGGCCTGCCGGACCGCCGCCGCCAGCCGTTCCTGCGCATCAATCCGCACCGCCCAGCCCCCGGTCAGCGGGAAGCCGATCGCCGCATGGAAGGCGGCGTCCTGCCCCGGCAGCGGCTCCAGAACCATTGCGCCGTCCCGGATCACCACCGGCGGCTGCCCGGCAAAAACCGCCAGCAGAATCGCCCGCAACCGCACCGCCGCAGGCTTCAGCAGCGCCGGGACAAACACCCGCAGCCGCCCGAACCGCACCCCGGTCCGGGTCAGGGCCTGCCGGTCCTCCGGCGTCAGCGCGGCCAGCAGCGGGCGCACCGCCCGCTCCGGACACGACCCCAACCCTTCCCGCACCTGATACAGAATCCCCCGGGCTGCTGCCGCCAGCGGCATCACCGGGTCATCCAGCAACGGCGACAGCTCTTCTTTCAGGGTGGTCTGCACCCACTGCCGCAGACGGGTGCGGACCTGATCCCGTTGCAGTCCATCGAGAAAATCATCGCCGGTGATTTCGACTTCCGGCCGCAGGACATCCGGCCCCGGCACCAGCCGCGCCACATCCGCCCCACGCCACAGCAGCCGCCCCTGCGGCGACAGGGCAATCAGGTCATCCTCCGCCTGCGCCAGATCCTGCACCCGGCGGCTGATCTCTCCGCGCAGGGCCTTGCTGGCGGCATTCATCACCGCCCGGTCCGCCATCCGGCTTTCGCCCTTTTCCGGGATGAAGGTCAACCCTTCCAGCGTGCCGACGGAATGGCCCTCGACGCGAACCTGATCCCCCCGCGACACCGAGGCCAGCAGCGGCCCGCCCTGCTGCAACCGCCTGGCCAGCACACTGGTGCGGACATCAACAAAGCGCTGGGTCAGCCGTTCATGCAGGGCATCGGACAGGGAATCCTCAATCCGCCGGGCAGTATCCTGCCAGTGCCGGGCGTCATGCAGCCAGTCGGCCCGCTGACCGACATAGGCCCAGACCCGGATGGCGGCGATGCGGTCAATCAGGGTGTGCATATCGCCGTCGGTACGGTCCAGCGCCGCCAGATGCCCGGCCACCCAGTCGGTGGGCAGGCGGCGGGGACCGGTGGCCAGATGCCGGAAAATCTGCCCCAGCAGACGGGCATGGTTCTGGGCGGTCAGCTTGCGGAAATCCGGGATCTGGCAGACATCCCACAGCAGTTTGACCCGGTCGATCCCCCGGGTCAGGTCGCGGATATCGGCATCCTGTGCCAGCGTTTCCAGCGCCACCTGATCGTCGGCCGGGCGGGTGCGGATCAGCCCCGGAACCTCGGAGGGCCGCCCGAGAGAGGCCAGCAGGGTTTCGAGGCTGGTGAACCGCAGATCCGGATTCCGCCAGAACAGGCCGCGCAGCGGCGGAAAGGTGTGTTCCTCCACCTGCTCGATCAGCTCCGGGTCAATTTCTCCGGCGTCGCCGGTGGTGCCGAAGGTGCCGTCATTCATGTGGCGCCCGGCCCGCCCGGCAATCTGCGCCACCTCGCTGGACGTCAGATCGCGCGGCACCCGCCCGTCAAACTTGCGCAGGGCGGCAAAGGCAACATGGTCGATATCCATGTTCAGCCCCATGCCGATGGCATCGGTGGCGACCAGATATTCCACATCGCCGGACTGATACAGCGCCACCTGCGCGTTGCGGGTGCGCGGGCTGAGCGCCCCCAGCACCACTGCCGCCCCGCCGGACTGACGGCGGATCAGCTCGGCGATCGAATAGACATCGGCCGAGGAAAACGCCACCACCGCCGAGCGGCGGGGCAGGCGGGTCAGCTTGCGCGGCCCGCTGTAGGTCAGGCTGGAAAAGCGGGGCCGGGTGACAAACTCCACCCCCGGCACCAGCTGGCGGATCAGCGGGCGGATGGTCTCCGAGCCCAGAAACATCGTCTCCGACCGTCCGCGTGCCCGCAGCAGCCGGTCGGTGAAGATGTGCCCCCGGTCGGGATCGGCAGCCAGCTGGATTTCATCAATCGCCAGAAACTCCACCGCCCGGTGCAGGGGCATCGCCTCCACCGTGCAGACAAAGTAGCGGGGATTGGGGGGCAGGATCTTTTCCTCCCCCGTGATCAGGGCCACCGCCCCCGGCCCCTTGGCCTTGACGATACGGTCGTAGTTTTCCCGGGCCAGCAGCCGCAGGGGAAAGCCGATCATGCCGCTGGCATGACCCAGCATGCGCTCAATGGCCAGATGGGTCTTGCCGGTGTTGGTCGGACCAAGAACGGCGGTGATCCGGGCGTCGGATCCGGAAGAGGAAACAGAGGTCATCATACCCTATCAGGTCGGGTATCCGGCGGGCTTTGGCAAGGGGAAAGTCCTGAACGGGCAGGCGATCAGGTCCGCCGCAGGGCATCGGCCAGCTTTGCCAGCGGGGCACAGGCACTGCGGGCTGCCCGCTTCAGGTGTTCGGCCCCCTGTACCCCATGCCCGGCCTGTTTCAGCAGAATGCCCAGCCGCAGGTCATCGAGATCCGGGCGATGGGTCTGGCACTGGCGGACCACCGCCGCCGTTGACAGGCCGCCACTCCGGGGCAGGGCCTCCGGCAGGGTCTGTTCCGGCACCTGCTCCAGATACAGGGCCGCCCGGCTGTACTGCCCATGCAGGTACAGGGCCGTCGCCCGCAGCGACAGGGCGGTCATCGCCTGATCCGGGGCCATGTCACAGGCCCGCTGCGCCAGATCGGAGGCCCGAAGCGCCTCCTCCGCCCAGCTGCGGGCAGAGATTTCCTGCACCGACAGCTTGCGGTATCGATACACCGCATCACTGGCCTCGGTCAGCGCCGCATCGCAGCGGATCTGCGTCAGCTGCGCCACCCGCCCGGCACCGCCCCGGGTGGTCAGGGCCCCCACATCCTGTCCGGCAGCCGGAACCGGGGCAGGGCCGGGAGCGGCGACCGGAGTGGAAACGGCGGCAGACACCACAGGGGACGGTTTGGTCACAGCCGGAACCGGGGCCGAAACAGGCGTCGCAACCACAACGGCGGGCCGCCCGGCGGAGCCCCCCGACGACGGGGCGGCCAGATCCGCCGTCAGCCCGGCAGTCCCGTCCCGCTGCGGGGTCGCACCGGAACAGGCGGCCAGAAACAGAGTCAGGCCGACAGCACCGCCGCAGACCCGCAGCAGCCGGAGCAGGCCGGTCCCACCGGGGAACCGGGCCGCCATTGCAGTGTTACGCTCAGTCACTCTGATCCGATCCCCTGATCCGGGAACGCCGCCGCCAGCAGCGCCCGGGTATACGGGTGACCCGGGGCGGCGAAAACCGTTTCGGTCTCCCCCTCCTCCATCACCTCTCCGCCCCGCATCACCAGCAACCGGTGCGCCAGCACCCGCACAACCCGCAGATCATGGCTGATGAACAGATAGGTCAGACGATAGCGCTGCTGAAGATCGCGCAACAGAGAGATAATCTGTGCCTGTACCGTCAGATCAAGCGCACTGGTCGGTTCATCCAGCACAATCAGGCGGGGACGCAGGATCAACGCCCGGGCAATCGAGATACGCTGACGTTGCCCGCCGGAAAACTCATGCGGATAGCGGTCCTGACTGTCGGCGGGCAAGCCCACCTCCTCCAGCACCGCCGCCACCCGGTCGCGGATCTGCGCCTCCGGCATCGGGTCGTGCAGCCGCAGCCCTTCCGCAATAATCTCGCCGACACTCATCCGCGGGCTGAGCGACCCGAACGGATCCTGAAACACCACCTGAAGATCCCGCCGCAGGGCCTGTAAGGCCGGGCGGGGCTGGGCCATCAGATCAGATCCCGCGAAAACAGCCCGCCCGCCAAGATCCCCCTGCACCAGCCGCAGCAACGCCAGCGCCAGCGTGGTCTTGCCGGAGCCGGATTCCCCGACGATGCCCAGTGTCTGCCCCTGCTTCAGGTGGAACGACACGCCGTTGACGGCGCGGACATGGTCCACCACCCGGCGGAACACCCCGCCGCGCACCGGGAACCACACCTTCAGGGCCTCCACCGCCAGCACGTCGGGCGCGTCCGGCTCGACCGGAACCGGCTGTCCGGACGGATGCGAGGCCAACAGATGGCGGGTATAGGCATGCTGCGGAGCGGCAAACACCGCCTGCGTCTCGCCGTTTTCAACAATCCGGCCATCCTTCATCACGCAGACCCGCCCGGCGAACTGCTTCACCAGCGTCAGGTCATGGGTGATGAACAGGATCGCCATGCCGATCCGCCGTTGCAGATCACGCAGCAGATCCAGAATCTGCGCCTGAATGGTCACATCCAGCGCCGTCGTCGGCTCGTCGGCGATCAGCAGATCCGGCGAATTGGCCAGCGCCATGGCAATCATCACCCGCTGCCGCTGGCCGCCGGACAGTTCATGCGGCAGGGCATTCAGGCGCTTCGCCGGGTCAGGCAGACCGACCAGCGACAGCAGCTCCACCACCCGGTCGCGCAGGGCCGCGCCGCGCAGGGGCTGATGCAGGCTGACCGCCTCCTCCACCTGCTGCCCGATGCTGTGCAGCGGGTTCAGGCTGGTCATCGGCTCCTGAAACACCATCCCCACCCGGTTGCCGCGCACCGTCTGCAACACGGCGGGCGGGGCTCCGATCATCTCGGTCCCCAGCACCCGCAGACTGCCCGAGGAGGTCACCCCGGACGGCGACAGCAGTTGCAGCACCGACAGTGCCGTCACCGACTTGCCGGAGCCGGATTCCCCGACCAGCGCCACCGTCTCGCCACGCCGGATCGAAAAGCTGACGCCCCGGACCGCCGCCGTGCCGGAGCGGAAGGTCACTGACAGGTCTGACACCGACAGCACGGGATCCGCAGCAGACGCCGACGGAAAAACAGAAGAGGTCATCCCGGACTCCTCAGCGCAGGGTTTTGCGGGGGTCGAAGGCATCGCGGACCGCCTCGCCGATGAACACCAGCAGGGTCAGCAGCGCCGCCAGCACCACGAAGCCGGTGATGCCCAGCCACGGCGCCTGTAAATTTTCCTTGCCCTGACTGAGCAGTTCCCCCAGCGATGCCGAGCCCGGCGGCATCCCCAGACCCAGAAAATCGAGGGCTGTCAGCGACACCAGCGACCCCGACAGGATGAACGGCGCGAAGGTGAAAGTCGCCACCATCGCATTCGGCAGCACATGGCGCAGCAGGATCCGCCCTTCCGGCAGACCCAGCGCCCGCGCCGCCCGCACATAGTCCAGCGACCGTGCCCGCAGCACCTCCGCCCGCACCAGCCCGACCAGCGCCGTCCACGAAAACAGCAGCAGGACGATCAGCAGGGTCCAGAACCCCGGCACGATCACACTCGACACGATGATCAGGATGAACAGCTGCGGCAGACCGCCCCAGATTTCCAGAAACCGCTGGCCCAGCAGATCGAGCCAGCCACCGAAAAAGCCCTGCACCGCCCCGGCGAGAATCCCCACCGCCGACGACACCACCGTCAGTGTCAGGCCAAACAGCACCGACAGCCGGAATCCATACAGCAGGCGGGCCAGCACATCGCGGCCCTGATCATCGGTGCCCAGCGGATTCTCCAGCGACGGCGGGCTGGGGGCCGGCTGTTGCAGCGCGAAATTGACGGTCTGGGCGGAAAAACGCACCAGCGGCCACAGGATCCAGCCCTTCTCTTCGATCAGCGCCTGCACTTCCGGGTCGCGGTAATCGGCCGGAGTCGGGAAAATGCCGCCGAAGGTGGTTTCCGGATAGTCCTTCAGCACCGGCGCATACAGGCCGCCGTCATACCACACCGCCACCGGGCGGTCGTTGGCGATCACCTCGGCCAGCAGGCTGACCACGAACAGGACGGTGAAGATCCACAGGCTCCACCAGCCCCGGCGGTTGGCGCGGAAAGCATCAAAGCGGCGCTGCCACAGCGGAGAAAGACGTCCTGCCATGTTACCGGGCCTCGAAATCAATGCGCGGATCGACCAGATGGTAGGTCACATCGCTGATCAGGTTGAGGAGCAGGCCGATCAGGCCAAAAATGTAGAGGGTGCCGAACATCACCGGATAATCGCGGTTGGTCACCGCCTCAAACCCCAGCAGCCCGAGGCCGTCGAGGGAGAAGATCACCTCAATCAGCACACTGCCGGTAAACAGCATCCCCACCAGCGCCGCCGGGAACCCGGCGATGATCAGCAGCATGGCATTGCGGAAAATATGCCGGTACAGCACCCCGCGTTCGCTGACCCCCTTGGCGCGGGCGGTCACCACATACTGCTTGGTGATCTCTTCCAGAAACGAGTTTTTGGTCAGCAGGGTCAGGCTGGCAAAGCCGCCGATCACCATCGCCGTCACCGGCAGCGCCAGATGCCACAGATAGTCCAGCACCTGCCCGGCGGCGGAAAGCTGGTCAAAGTCATCCGACGTCAGCCCGCGCAGCGGGAACAGGGTCAGATACCGCCCCCCGGCCAGCACCACCACCAGCAGGATCGCAAACAGGAATCCCGGAATCGCATAGCCGATGATCACCACCCAGCTGGAGATCACATCAAAGCGGCTGCCGTCGCGCACCGCCTTCCAGATGCCCAGCGGAATCGACACCAGATAAATGATCAGGGTGGAAGCGATGCCGAGCGACATCGATACCGGCAGCTTTTCCAGAATCAGCTCCGTCACTTTCTGGGAGCGGTAAAAACTCTCTCCCAGATCAAAGCGCAGATAATCGCCGAGCATTTTCAGATAGCGCTCGTGCAGGGGCTTATCGAAGCCGAACTGGGCCTCGATCTGGCGGATGAAATCAGGGTCCAGCCCCTGCCGTCCGCGATAGGCCGAGCCGTTTTTATCGGTGGGGGACGGGGCCACCGCCACCTCGCCCTGACCGGATGCCCCAGACAGACGGCCCAGCGCATCGGTGCTGCCGCCTTCCAGACGGGCCAGCATCAGATCCACCGGCCCGCCGGGGGCCAGCTGGGCAATGAAGAAATTGACCGTCAGAATCCCCAGCAGGGTCAGGGGAATCAGCAGCAGTCGCCGCAGGATATAGGCACCCATCGTGTCGCCGCCTTTACCGTCCGTCGCTTGCTTACTGGGGTTTGACCCACCACGTCATCAGGTCAACGCCCTTGTCCGGCACCACCTCCGGCATCCCGAAACGGTCCCACCACGCCAGACGGGTGGCCGGGAAGTGCCAGTGCGGCACCACCAGATAGGACCACAGCAGCACCCGGTCCAGTGCCCGGGTGGCGGTCACCAGATCCTCGCGGGTGCGGGCACGGACCACGGCATCGACCAGCGCATCCACCGCCGGATTTTTCACCCCGGCCAGATTGCGGGATCCCGGCTGATCCGCCGCCGCCGATCCCCAGAACTCCCGCTGTTCATTGCCCGGGGACATCGACTGACCCCAGACCGTGACCACCATGTCAAAGTCATAGGACTTGACCCGGTTCTGATACTGCGCGGCATCGACGGTGCGCAGGGTGGCGGTGATGCCCAGCCGCTTCAGGCTCTGCACATAGGGCAGGACCACCCGCTCGAAGGTCGGGGACCCGAGCAGGATTTCAAAGGTCATCGCCTTGCCGGTCTTGGCATTGGTCAGCACGCCGTTCTTCACATCCCACCCGGCCTGTTGCAGCAGATCCAGCGCATAGCGCAGGTTGGCCCGCTGCGATCCGGTGCCTTCGGTGGTCGGCGGCGCATAGACCTTGGTGAAGACCTCTTCCGGGATCTTGCCGCGCCACGGGGCCAGCAGCTTCATTTCCTCCGGCGACGGCAGGCCGGTGGCCGCCAGTTCCGAGTTATCGAAATAGCTGCGGGTCCGGGTGTACTGCCCATAGAACAGGTTCTGGTTGGCCCATTCAAAATCAAAGGCGTAGCCCAAAGCCTCCCGCACGCGGGGGTCTTCAAACACCGCGCGGCGCTGGTTGAAGACAAAGCCCTGCATGCCGGACGGCATATGGTTTTCAAACAGCTTCAGCTTAACTTTGCCCTCGGTGCGGGCCGGAAACTCATAGGCGGTGGCCCACTGCTTGGCGACGCCCTCAACCCGCAGGTCGTAGGCCCCGGCCTTGAAGGCCTCCAGCGCGACGGTCTCATCGCGGAACACATCGTAGCGGATCTCGTCGAAGTTATACTGGCCCTTGGTGACCCCCAGATCCTTCGCCCACCAGTCCTTGACCCGCTCATAGACCACATAGCGCCCGGCCTCGAACGCCTTGACCTTATAGGGGCCGCTGCCAACCGGGGCCTCCAGCGTGCTGGCGCTGAAATCACGGGTTTTCCAGTACGCTTTCGACAGCACCGGCATCTGCCCGAGAATCAGCGGCAACTCGCGGTTATCCGCCCCGTCGAAGGTAAAGCGGACCTTCAGCGGGCCCTCCGCCTCCACCTTGGCGACATTGGCGTAATACAGCCGATAGAACGGATCCCCCTTCTCCCGCAGGGTGTTGAAGGAGAACACCACATCCTCCGCCGTCACCGGCGAGCCGTCATGGAAGCGGGCCTGTTTGCGCAGGGTAAAGGCCACCCAGGCCCGGTTTTCCGGCAGCTCGATGCTTTCCGCCAGCAGCCCGTATTCACTGAAGGCCTCGTCCGCCGCCGACACCAGCAGGGTGTCGAACAGCATCGACACCCCGGGGGCCGAGGTCCCCTTGATGACAAAGGGATTGAAGCTGTCAAACCCGCCGAGCGAATACATCTTCAGCGTCCCGCCCTTGGGGGCGGCGGGATTGGCATAGTCAAAATTGTGGAAACCCGCCGGGTACTTCAGGGCCCCGTGCATGGCAATTCCGTGCGAGACGGAGACCGGTGCAGCGGCCTCCGCTGCCGGGGCCTGAGCCCATCCCGGCGCAACCAGTGTTGCAAGAACCGGAAAAGCCAACAGACATCCGCGGACAACGGCGGCAAAGCGACAGGTCATCAGCCTTCACACTCCTGATCAAAAAGTAAACTTGAGGCTGCCGGAGCAATGATCGGTGCCGATCCCGCCGGTTTAGGCCCGCATAGCAGCATTGTGGGGAGGACCCCAGAGAGAATCAAGGGACCAGTCAGCCGGGGCGTGATGCCCCGGCCCATGGAAACGAACGGATAAAACGCGTTCCGGTACCCCCGCTGATCGGGAGCCCGGAGGTTATTGCCACACCCAGCGGCCATTCTCCTGCCGACCGGCGGAGGTCCCGGAAGCGGCCTGCGGCGTCGGGGCGGGTTTCACCGCAGCGGGTTTGACTGCAACGACCGGCTCCGGTGCCGGTTGCGGCTTCGGCGGCTTACTGTCAACCCGCTTCGGCTCCGCCACGGGTTTGGCCACCGGTGGCGGATCGGCCTTCACCACCGGCTTTTCAAGGGGCTTATCGGCAGGCCTGACGGCGGGCTTCTCAACCGGTTTTTCCGGGATCTTTTCGACAGGCTTCTCCGGAGGTTTCTCAACCGGCTTTTCCGCCAGACGGTGGGGCGATGCCGCCTTAACCGCCGGGCCTGCCTCTGCCACCGCCTTCACCGGCGCAGATTTCTCGGCCGTTTCCGGGGTAGAGGCAGGGGCCGGGACAGGCTTCGCCTCAACGGTGCGGGACGCGTCAGGGGCTTTATCATGGTGCGGTTTAACGGTCCGCCCCCGGATGACCTCAACCTCTGCCGCGACAGCCGGAGCCGCCGACGGGGCCACAGCCTGCACAGCGGCCAGAATATCAGCCTCACCAGCCTCCGGCGACACAGAGGGGAGGGGCACTTCTGGCTCCGCTACCGCCGCCAACGGCGGCGTCACCCCCTCTGCCGGAGCCACCGCAGGCAAGGGAGCTGCGGGAAGCCCTGCGGCCTGCGGTTCCGGATCGGCGGACGGAGCCGGGGCTGGAGCCGCAGCGACCACCGGGGCGGCAACCGGGGCCGGGGCGGACGCCAGCGGCACAGGCAACAGGCCCCGGCTGATCACCGCCGCCGTAACCCCGGCCCCGATCAGCACCCCGGCCACACCGGCCACCCACGACAGCCGCCCCCCGGACAGCCACTGCCCGAACCGGGAGGGCATTCTGGCCCCTTCAATCGCCCGGTCCGCATGGGTTTTGCCAACCCGTTCCGCCCCCTCTGCATAGGCGATCAACAGGGCCGCCTCGCAGGTGACATTCAGCACCCGGGGGTTGCCGCAGCAGGCGGTCACCAGACGCTGCACCGCCAGATCCTCGAACAGCGGCGCCGGACGGGTCTGCGCCTGCGCCTTGCGCAGCCGGTAGCCGATGTAGTCGGTTGCTTCCTGCCGGGTAAACGGCACCAGTTCCGCCATATACCCGCCAGCGCGGCGCAGACGCGGAAACCGTGATGCGCCCAGCAGCGTTTCAAGATGGGGGGTGCCGATCAACACCACCTGCATCGGTGCCGGTCCACCGGACACCGGCGGGGTCAGCAGGGCGTTCAGGGCCTGCAACGCTTCCGTCCCCAGCAGATGGGCGTTGTCGATCACCAGAACCGGGCTGACATTCTCATCCCGTGCCGCCGCCAGAACCGACAGCATATCGGCCAGCGGATCAGAGGCGGTCTCCGGCATCCCCAGCGCCCGGCGCAGGACCAGCGCGAACGGATCGGTTCCCAGACCGGCGGCATCCAGCACCACCGGCTCCATCTCCGGCGTCATCACCGACGGCACCATCTCCGCCAGCAGGGTCTTGCCGACACCGTCGGCCCCGCAGACCCGCATCAGCGGGGTGCCGGAAGCCAGCGCCGCCCGCAGACCTTCCAGAACCTGATAGCTGGCCGAGGTCAGAAAATAGGCACGGGCCGAGGCTGCGGCAGGGAAAGGCTCTTCCCGCAACCCGAAATGACTCAGATAGGGCCGGTCCGGCCCCTCTGCCCCCTGTCCGTGTCCCCCGTGGCCGCGTCCCCCGTGGCCGCGACCCCCGTCAGCAGACATCGGGGCTGTTTCAAAAACTCCGGTCATCCCCAGACTTTCAATCCTGCCAGAGTCCCGCCACACCCCGGAACAGGCCGCCCTAAGCAGAGGCCACGACACCGGGAAATGACAGACATCACACACCTCGCCCTTCTCCGGCGGACTTTAGGGGAAATTTGCCGGTGCAGCAACCAGTGGCACCGCCGCCGGTTTTCAGGTAGAGGGAGGGATCTGGTCCGCCGGTCCCCTCCCGGGCCCGGCCCACCCCGCCCACCGCAGCAAGGACACCCCGCCGTGACCTCTGTCCCCCAGCCGACCCCGATGCCCGGCCCCCGGTGCCTCTCCGGCCGTCCCCTGTCCTACGCCCTGTTCGCCATCGCCTGCGCCGCCCTGATGGTGTGGGGCAAATATGCCTGGCTGCACAATGATGCCGCCGCCGAGGCCTGTGCGCTGGGGGCGAAGGGGCTGGACTGCACTCTGCGGCCGGTGCTGGGAGAGCTGATGTACCGCAAGGTTTTTGCCTGGGTGGCCATTGCGGTGTCGGCCCTTGCCGTGCTCCGCCCCAAGGGGGTGACGGTGATCCCGGCGGTGGTGACCTCCACCTTCGCGCTGGCCTTCTACAATGCCGACCCCGGGGCCTTCGCCGCCGCGCTGACCGTGGTGGCCATCGCCCGCTGCCGCTGAAGCGCAGACTGTCCGGCCTAAAGAAACGGCGGCACCGAAGGCCGCCGTTTCTTTTATGTCCCAAAAGACCCGGACCCAAAAGACCCGGACCCAAAAGACCCGGACCCAAAAGACCCGGACCCAAAAGACCCGGACCCAAAAAACTCTGCCCCGGTCACGACTCCGCCGCAACCGCCAGACGCATCCAGCGCAGGGTTGCCGCGCCGTCGCCGGTTTCACTGTCCTCGATATCGGCCATCAGCAGGCAGGCCCGCCGGTTGGGGGGTGTGGTCTCCAGCAGGGGCTTCAGGCGGGACCGCGCCTGTCCCCACAGCGTGGCGGCCAGAGCCTGCTGCGCCACCAGCAGACGGCTTTCCGGATGCTCCGGGTTGGCCTCCGCCAGCTTTTCGGCATGGGCCACCCGCTTCAGCGCATCCTCCCCGGCAAACAGCGCCATATAGGCCGCCGCCAGATCCGCATGCGGCCCGGTCCGCCAGAACGACACCGCCGCCTCAGCCGCCTTTTTCACCGATCCGTCCGCCTGTAACGCCCTGATCAGCAACAACGCCGCCGGACGGTGGCGCGGATCATGCTCCTCCAGCGCCTTCCGGAGGGCCTTGACCGCCACCCCCGGCTGCCCGGCATCCAGCGCCGCCCCGGCCTGTGCCGTCAGCAGTTCGGCACTGCGGCGGTGGGCATCCTCTTCCGTCAGTCCGCCGGAGCGGCGGGCCGCCTGCACGGCACGGATCGCCGCATCCCACTGCCCGCTCTGGCTCAACCCGTCCACAACCCGCTGGCGGGCCCAGTCCAGCGCCGGTTCCTTCTCCAGCGCCCGCCGCGCCCACTGCACCGCCGCCTCAGGGTTGCCTTCGGCATCGGCCAGAAGACACAGGCCGCGCAGGGCCGCCAGCTCCATGCCGGTATCGCCCATCAGGTATTCAAACTGTTCCCGCGCCACCGTCATCCGGCCGGACAGCCGGGAGGCCTCCGCCGTCAGCAGCCGCGAGGCCGCATCCTGCTTCAGCCGCGACGACGCTGTTTCCGCCATCTTCAGGGCGGTGCGGGTATCCCCGGCCTGAAGGGCGGCAAAGCCCTGAACCAGCGCCGCCTGCCCGCCCCGGGCACGACGGCGGTCCAGCCGGGTCCCCAGCGCCTGCCCCAGCCCGAGGACACCCCGGACCAGCCGCAGCAGGACAAGGACCACGATCAGGCACAGCAGGAAAAACAGCAGCAGCACCGGCACCCCGGTATCCAGCCGCCAGCCCAGCCAGTGCAGGGTGACGCTGCCGGGATTATCCGCCAGCCAGACCGAAACGGTGATAATCGCCGCCAGCGCGGCTATAAACAGTCCGAACCGCCGCATGCCGTCAGCCTCCGTTGCCGGAGGAGGCCCCGGTCGGAAGACCCGGGGTCTGCCCGACAGAGGTTTCCGCCGCCAGACGGGCCAGACCTTCATTGACCAGATCACCGGTCACCGCATCGGCGGCGAGACGGGCCTTCGCCCGCTGCATCCAGCCATCCGCCTCCTGCGCCGGACGCCCGGTCAGGCGGGACAGTTCGTCCACCGCCACCGACAGCGATCCTTCCGCCATCGCCGTCTGGGCCCGGCTGACAATCGTCGCCACGCTGTCCCCTTCGGTCGGGCCATCAAGCCGCCGGATCGAGATCAGTCCGGCAATCTGCTCCAGCGCCTGACTCCACCATGCGGTGGTGTCTTCCGGCAGGGCCGCGGCCCGGACGATATCCGCCGCCTGTTCCGACAGGGACTGTTCCAGCACCGACTGGGTGGTCAGCCCATCTTCGGCAAATACCGCGAAGTCTGCGGTCAGGGTCTTCACGTCCAGCGTCGCCGGGGCCACCGCCTGCACCGTCTTCAGCGCCACCGCATAGGGGCGCCCGGCATCCAGCGCCTCGCGCAGCTGCACCACCGCCAGCAACAGGGCCAGCGCCCGGTCCTGACGGCTGACCGCCTTGCGGGCCAGCGCCTCCACCTCCGTCACCCGGTCACCCAGCGTCAGCAGCGCCGAGGCCGGGGCCCGGCTGGCCGCCAGCTCCTCCACCCGGGCTGACAGGGCCTGAAGCTCGCCCGCCATCGCGCCGGGAGCCTTATCGGCCAGATCGGCGACCATGGCTTCCAGCGCCGTCAGCCGTTCCCCGCCGACAGGAGCCGGAGCCGGGGCAGCCGCCGCCGCCCGCAGGGCCGCCTGCATCTGCTCCTGCTGCGCCTGCAACCGGGCCACCACGGCGGACAGGCTCTCGACCTGCCCCGTCAGGGCGGCGACCTGCGGATCCACCGGGCGTGGCGGCATCAGCCGCAGCGCCACCGTGCCCAGCGGGCCCGGCAACGATGGCGCCCACCACGGCAGGGACGCCCATCCGCCCAGCAGCACAAAGGCCCCGGCGACCGTGCTGATCACAATGGTCCGCCCGCGCCGGGACGGTTTCGCAGCGGCGGCGGCCTCAGCCACCGACGGATCCGGGGTCGTGACGGCGGGGTCCTTGCCCCCGGCGGCGGCGGTGCTGTCGCTCATGTGCTCCCCTTTTTCATCTGCGCCACGTCTTCCAGCAGGGCCAGAAGCGCGTCCTGCCGGGGCTGTCCGGCCACGCGGACCGCCTGAAACGGCAGGCCATCCAAGGATTTTGCCACAGTATGACTAAGACAGGCGGCTGTGACGACCCTCAAATGGTCTCTCCCCCCGCAGGCGTCAATCAGGGTGGCAAAGGTCACCGCCGTCCGTGGCGAATACAGCAGCACCGCGTCCACCGCCCCACCGGACAGCGCCTGCTGAAAAGCCGGGCTGAATACCGTTGCGGTCTCGGCCCGGTACAGCACCACCCGCTGCACCGGATATTCCGGGGCCAGCAGGGCGGTCAGATCCCCGGCGCGGTCGCTGCCTGCCACATGCAGCAGCGGCAGGCCGTCCGCCGGATGCACACGGCGGACCAGAGCGGCCAGCACCCCGACATCCCCATCGGCGGAAAGAACAGTATGGAACCCGCATTCCCGCAGGGCACGCGCGGTCTGATCCCCCACCGCATAGGCGGGCAGGCTGCGCAGGGCCTGTGCCTGCGGCGGCGGCAGAGCCCCGGCGGCGCGGTCCAGCATCCTGACCCCGTTGGCACTGGTCAGCAGCAGCCCCCCCACCGCCTGCGGCGGCGGCAGGGGCACCTCCAGCGGCTGAACGGTCAGCAGCGGCTCAATCAGAACCTCATGCCCCATCCCGCGCAGGACCGCCGCCGTGCGGGCGGCATCCTCCTGCGGGCGGGTCACGACGATCCGCAGCGGGATCACCCCCGTCCCCCTCAGGCCGAGGGGGTGGTCAGGAAGCCGTCTCCGGCCCGGGCCAGCAGCCGTTCCGCCACCTGCACGCCCAGCTGCCCGGCATCGGCGCGCGCGCCTTCTCCGGCATCGCTCAGCACTTCCGACCCATCCGGACGGGCCATCAGCCCCCGGAACGCCAGCCGGGTGCCATCCGCCGACAGCTCGGCCAGACCGGCGATCGGGGTGCGGCACGACCCGTCAAGCCGGGCGAGGAAGGCCCGCTCGCAGGTGACGCGGTCGAAGGTGTCCGGGTGATTCAGCGGGGCGAGCAGCGCCTGCGACGCCGCATCATCGGCCCGGCAGGTGATGCCGATCGCCCCCTGCGCCACGGCAGGCAGCATGTCATCCACCGACAGGGTGCCGGTGATGCGGTCGGCCATGCCCAGCCGGTTGAGCCCGGCCTGCGCCAGCAGGGTGGCATCAACCACGCCCTCTTCCAGCTTGCGCAGCCGGGTCTGGACGTTGCCGCGCAGCACCTCCACCCGCAGGTGCGGATAGCGGGCCCGGATCTGGGCCTGACGGCGCAGCGAGGCGGAACCGATCACCGCCCCCGGCGGCAGATCGGCCAGCGACGCCGCCTTCAGGCAGATGAAGGCATCGCGCGGGTCCTCCCGCTCCAGCATGCACGGCAGGATGATGCCGTCCGGCAGCCACGTCGGCACGTCCTTCATGGAATGGACGGCGATATGGATCTCGCCCGCCAGCATGGCGTCGTCGATCTCACGGGTGAACAGCCCCTTGCCGCCGATTTCCGACAGCGGACGGTCCTGCACGGTATCGCCGGTGGTTTTGATGATGACGATCTCAATCGCCCCGTCCACCGCCAGATGCGGGTGGGCGGCGATCAGCCGGTCACGGGTCTCGTGGGCCTGCGCCAGCGCCAAGGGGCTGCCGCGGGTGCCGATGCGCACTTTCGCTGTGGTGTTCATGGTTCCGGTGTTGTAAGGGCTGTAGACTGAAAAACCGGACACACAATACGGAAAGGACCGCCCCGGGTCATGCTGATTCTCGGCATCGAAACCAGTTGCGACGAAACCGCCGCCGCCGTCGTGCGGGCTGACGCCCCAAAAGGCGGGCGGGTGGTGTCGGAAGCGATCCTCAGCCAGCTTGATGAACACCGCCCCTATGGCGGGGTGGTGCCGGAAATCGCCGCCCGTTCCCACCTTGACCATATCGATGCGCTGGTCGCGCAGGCGATGGAGCAGGCCGGGATCGGATTTGCCGATCTCGATGCCCTTGCCGTCACCGCCGGACCCGGCCTGATCGGCGGGGTAATCGTCGGCGTGATGACCGCCAAGGCCATCGCCGCCGTCCACCGCAAGCCGCTGGTGGCGGTCAACCATCTGGAAGGCCACGCCCTGACGCCGCGCCTGTCCGATGATGTGCCGTTCCCCTATCTGCTGCTGCTGGTCTCCGGCGGGCACTGCCAGATTCTGGCTGTGGAGGATGTCGGGCGTTACCGCCGCCTTGGCACCACCATCGACGATGCGGCGGGTGAAGCGTTTGATAAGGTCGCCAAGATGCTGGGCCTCGGCTATCCCGGCGGCCCGGCCCTGCAGAAAGCGGCGGAACGGGGCGACCCGCGCCGGTTTGACCTGCCCCGCCCGATGAAGGGGCGGCCCGGCTGTGATTTCAGCTTTTCCGGGCTGAAGACCAGCGTCCGCCAGACCGTGGAAAAAATGCCGCCCGGCCCGCTGAGTGAACAGGACAAGGCCGATCTGGCCGCCGGTTTTCAGGCGGCGCTGGTCGATTCGGTGCGGGACCGGGTAAAAAAGGCGATTATCCTGTTCAAGGAACTGTACCCCCATGGCACCGCGCTGGTGACCGCCGGGGGGGTGGCCGCCAACGTGCCGCTGCGGGCCAGCCTGAAGGCCTTGGCCGCACAGGCGGATCTGGACTTTGTCGCCCCGCCGCTGAAGTGGTGCACCGACAATGCGGCGATGATCGCCTGGGCCGGGGCCGAGCACCTGCGTCGCGGCGCGGTTTCGTCGCTGGACTTCAAACCCCGCCCGCGCTGGCCGCTGGATCCTGACGCCCCGAAATCCACCGGGGCCGGAGCGGTGAAGGCATAAGAAAACCCCCGGAGAGAAAGCTCTCCGGGGGTTTCGTCTGACCGCCGCCGATCAGCGCGGCTCAAGGCGCAGGGCACCATCCAGACGGATACATTCGCCGTTCAGCATCGGATTGGCGGCAATCTGCACCACCATGCGGCCATATTCCGAGGCCTTGCCGAGGCGGCCCGGGAACAGGGTCTTGGCGATCAGGCTGTCGTACACATCCGGCGGCAGGCCGGTCATCATCGGGGTTTCAAACAGGCCGGGGGCAATGCACATCACCCGGATCCCCTTGGGGGCGAATTCCCGCGCCGCCGGCAGGCTGAGGGAAGCAACCCCGCCCTTGGAGGCCGAATAGGCCGCCTGCCCGATCTGGCCGTCAAACGCGGCGATGGAGGCGGTGTTGACCACCAGACCGCGCTCGTTATCCGCGTTCAGCACGTCCTGCGTCATCATTTCGGCGGCACACTGGCTCATGACGTTGAAGGTGCCGACCAGATTGATCTGGATGGTCCGGGCAAACCCGGCCAGATCCATCGGGCCGTTCTTGCCGACGATGCGCCCGCCATGCACCACCCCGGCGCAGTTGACGTTGATGCGCACCGGGCCGTTGGCCTCCCGCGCCACCGCCAGCGCCGCCTGCACCGACTCCGGGCTGGTGACATCGCAGACAGCCGCGACCGCGCCGATTTCGGCAGCGGTGGCCTTCAGCTTTTCTTCCTGCACGTCGAGGAGGGTGACCTTGGCCCCGGCAGCGATCAACGCTTCCGCCGTGGCGCGGCCCAGACCGGACGCCCCGCCGGTGACGATTGCAGCAAGCCCTTTAACGTCCATGATTGTCTCGCTCCCATACTCGGCTGCCCCGGGAAAAGGCCGCAGCAACAGGCCTCTGGCGGGGATTTTTTTGATGACGGGGTCCCGATGGCCCCATCCGCCGACTGTATGCAGATCAGCGGGGAATGTACACGGTGACGCCACGGAAAGCCGGACCGCTTTTTTGTGGTTTGGCCCCTCCCGGCCCGCCGCGTCATTTTTGAAGCGCATGAACGGTTTTGCCGCAATAAAGGTGCAAAAACGGGGCAAGAAATAAAATTGCGTCGCGTAATTTTATTACCGATAGTCAAGACCTGCAACGCTTGCCCCGCCCCACAGAAATCCCCCCGGCAGAGGCGGACAGAGGGCGGACGGCCAACCCCTGAGGACGATCCAAAAATGGACATCACCACGCTCCGAGACTTTGACGACCACGAACTGGTTCTGTTGGCCCGCGATGCCGACTCCGGCCTGACCGCCGTGATTGCCGTGCACTCCACCGTTGCCGGTCCGGCCTGCGGCGGCACCCGGATGTGGGCCTACGCCACCCATGAGGAGGCGGTGATTGATGCCCTGCGCCTGTCGCGCGGCATGACGTATAAGAACATCATGGCCGGTCTGCCGCTGGGCGGCGGCAAGTCGGTGATCATCGGCAATGCCCGCACCGATAAGTCGGACGCCCTGCTGCGCGCCTTTGGCCGCAAGGTGGAAGCGCTCAGCGGCCGGTACATCGCTGCCGAGGATGTCGGGACCTCTCCCGCCGACATGGCTCTGGTCGGGCAGGAAACCCGCCACGTTGCCGGGCTGACCGGTGGTGCCGGGGACCCGTCACCGTTCACCGCCTTCGGCGTCTACCATGGCATCAAGGCGACGGCGCGGGAACTGACCGGTACCGCGGACCTGAAGGGCCTGAAGATTGCCGTGCAGGGCCTTGGTCACGTCGGCCAGTACCTGTGCCAGCATCTGGCGGCGGAAGGGGCGCAGCTGATCGTCGCCGATCTGGACAGCGACAAGGTTGCCGAACAGATCCGCCTGCACGGGGCCACCGCCGTTGATGCCGGGGCGATCCATGCCGCCGACTGCGACATCTATGCCCCCTGCGCCCTCGGGGCCACCGTCAATGCCCGCAGCATCCCCGAAATCCGCGCCAAGGCGATTGCCGGGGCCGCCAACAACCAGCTCAGCGTTCCCGAAATGGCCGCCGAACTGGCCAGGCGTGGCATCCTTTATGCCCCGGATTACGTGATCAACGCCGGGGGGATCATTTCGGTCTCCGCCGAAGTGACCGGCACCTTCGATCATGCCGCGATCATGGCGCGGTCCGCCGCCATCGGCGACACCGTCAGCAGCATTTTTGCCCGTGCCAAGGCCACCGGTGCCACCACGGCGGATGTCGCCGACATGCTGGCGCAGGAAAAACTGGCGGCCCTGAAGGCAGCGGGTCCGGCACAGGGCACCAAGGCCGCATAAGCAGTTTTTTTGCGCAACAATGGTGCAGCAAAAACAAACCGGGCGGGAGATCACTCCCGCCCGGTTTTCTGTTCAGGGGACCTGCGCCGGATCAGGTCCGGCAGGTCTTGATCCCCAGCGGCAGATAGGCCGGGCACCAGCCGATCAGGCCGGTCAGCAGCGGCACTGCCCCCAGATAGCCCCACCAGCCGACCGTTCCGGTAACCGCCAGTCCGATCAGCACCAGACCGACCACAATCCGCAGCACCCGGTCAATTCCGCCCACATTCTTGCTCATCGATCCCTCCGAAGACTGAACGCCCGGCATCGGGGCGTCCGTTCATGACGGGGCCAGTATCGCGCCCGGCAGGGCCGCTGTCGGTAACTTGATCACACAGCCGGAGAAAACAGGGTGTTACCCCGTCCGGGTCAGGGCAGACAATTCGTCAGGATGCAGAACGGTCAGACGCCCCCGGTGCAGGGCAATCCAGCCCCGCCGTTCAAACTCTTTCAACTGGCGGGAAATCACCTCGCGGGCGCTGCCCAGTTCCGCCGCCAGATCCTGATGGGTGGCCACCACAACGCCATCGGCACCGCAGCGGTTGACCAGCAACGCCGCCAGACGGCTGTCAATGCGGCCAAAGGCCACATCCTCGATCAGCATCAGCAGATCGGAGACCCGGGTGGCATAGGCGGTGAAGGCAAACTCGCGGAACCCTGCCGAGGAGGCCAGAAGCTGGGTAAACACTGGGGCCGGAAGCAGGCCACCGTCAATGTCCTGCTCGGCAATGCCTTCCGCCCCATAATCGCGGTGTGCCATCAGGCAGACGGTGGTCAGAACACAGGTCTGCCCGCCTTCAACCCGGTACAGCACGATTTCCCGGCCGTTTTCCCCCACCTTCTGCACCCGGACGCAGCCATCCCGCACCAGCAGGAAGGCCTGACAGGGATCCCCGTCCGCGAACAGCCGGGTCCCGGCGGGAATCCGCACCGGCCGCACCGACTGGCGCAGCAGGGACTGCGCCGCCGGATCAAGCGCCTGTAAGGCCGGAAACGCCGAAAGAAGGGCAGAAAAATCCATCATGCACCGAAATCCGTCCGCTCAGGGCAGGGGGAGGGGGACCGCAGTGTGCCACAGCCCTCCTCCCGACCTGAAGCCGGATCAGATCGGCCCGCTGTATTTGCTGTCGTAAATCGGCGTCGAGTCGAGTCGTCCGCTCGACAGGATCCGCTTCTGCTCCACGCTGGCGGTCAGGATCGGCTGGGTTTCCGGCGCGACTGCCGGGGTCTTCTCCAGCCGCATATCGACCGCACCGATATCCCGGCCGGAATAGGTCACCCGCAGGGCTCCCTGCTGCTTGGGGTCGGCACTGGTGGTGAACTCAATCCGCAGCCGGGTATTGTCCTGCCCGACCAGCGTGAAGACCTGCTTGCCGTCCTTGGCATTGGCCCGCTGCGCCACGATATCGCCCTGAATATCCCGGGTCGGGTTATTCATGCGCATGATAAGGCCCTGCAAACGGTCCTGAATGTACTGGCCTTCCTTCGACTGGGCCCCGTCGAAATATTTGGCGATATACTGGTTCAGGGCCTTGCCGTCCGGACCGGTCTTTTCCAGCAGCTTGGTGTTGTATTTGACCTTATCCGCCAGCGGCGCATCATCCTTCGGACGCGGCGTCTCCGCCGTCGCGGCGGTGTTCCGGGTCTGGCGGGTCGCGGTGGTGCGGATTCCGGCACGGCTGAGCGCGGCATTGGCCCGTTGCAGGGCTTCCGCCTTCAGTGTCTCTTTTTCAGCATCGCTGAGCTGGGTCTTCGCCGTATTCGACAGCGAAACCGAGCTGGCACTGCCGAACCGACTGGCGCTGGGATCATCGATCCCGGTTTCTTTCGAATACCGGTTGATTGATGCCTGCGGCACCGAAACCGTCTGGGTCTGCCGGTTGCGCAGGGTTTCATAAAGATCATCCGAAGATGTCTGATTCATATAGGTCAGAAGTGATGTGATGGCCATGGCTGTCCCCGGACGCAAGGCTGAACCGACGCACCCGGCAGGCCCCACAACCGGCTGAGCACGTATTACGGATCACACATGCAAGAAGCGAACCACTCCGCTGAAAGTCTTAGAGTCGCAGCACATCGTAACCCAATCATCTCCAGCACCCGGTAAAATCTGCCCACCCCTTCAAACAGAACGGGCGGACGCAATCGCGCCCGCCCGTTATACGACTGCTCCGGCGTGGCCGGGACAGGGTCGGTTTTAGTAACGGTACATGTCCGGCTTGAACGGACCGGCCAGCGGAACACCGATGTAATCGGCCTGCGCCTGCGACAGGGTGGTCAGCTTCACGCCCAGCTTGGCGAGGTGCAGCAGGGCCACCTTTTCGTCGAGGTGCTTCGGCAGCACGTAGACCTGATTTTCGTACTTGTCAGCGTGGTTCCACAGCTCGATCTGCGCCAGCACCTGATTGGTGAAGGACGCCGACATCACGAAGCTCGGGTGGCCGGTGGCGCAGCCGAGGTTCACCAGACGGCCTTCGGCCAGCAGGATGATGCGCTTGCCATCGGCGAATTCGACTTCGTCGACCTGCGGCTTCACATTGTGCCACTTCAGGTTCTTCAGGCCAGCGACCTGAATTTCGTTGTCGAAGTGACCGATGTTGCAGACGATCGCCCGGTCCTTCATCGCCCGCATGTGGTCAACGGTGATGATGTCGATGTTGCCGGTGGTGGTGACGAAGATGTCCCCACGGGCGGCAGCGTCGTCCATGGTGGTGACTTCGTAGCCTTCCATCGCCGCCTGCAGGGCGCAGATCGGATCGATTTCGGTGACGATCACGCGGCAGCCGGACGCACGCAGCGACTCGGCAGAGCCCTTGCCCACGTCGCCGTACCCGGCAACGACGGCAACCTTACCGGCCAGCATGACGTCGGTGGCGCGGCGGATACCGTCAACCAGCGATTCACGGCAGCCGTACTTGTTGTCGAACTTCGACTTGGTGACGCTGTCGTTGACGTTGAAGGCCGGGACCTTGAGGGCACCCTTCTTGGCCATTTCATACAGACGGTGCACGCCGGTGGTGGTCTCTTCCGAGATACCCTTCACGTCGGCCAGCAGCTGCGGGTACTTGTCGTGCATGATCTGGGTCAGGTCGCCGCCGTCATCCAGAATCATGTTCGGGCGCCAGCCGTCCGGGCCTTCGATGGTGGCTTCAATGCACCACCAGAACTCTTCCTCGTTCATGCCCTTCCAGGCGAACACCGGAATGTTGGCAGCGGCAATGGCAGCGGCGGCCTGATCCTGCGTCGAGAAAATGTTGCAGGAGGACCAGCGCACTTCCGCGCCCAGCGCCACCAGCGTCTCGATCAGGACGGCGGTCTGGATGGTCATGTGCAGGCAGCCGGCGATGCGGGCCCCCTTCAGCGGCTGGCTGGCACCGTATTCCTCGCGCAGGGCCATCAGGCCCGGCATTTCGGTTTCGGCGATGACGATTTCTTTCCGGCCCCAGTCGGCCAGGGACATGTCTTTTACCTTGTAGTCGGTAAAGGTCATTGCTGTGCTCCCGCAGCGATAAAAGTCCAGCCTCATGTACCAGAGGCCGGACCACATTGCAAGATCGATATAAGGATATCTTTATATCTTCAATTCAGGACACCGACCCCACCGGGCCAGCCAGTCCCTCAGGCAGCATCGTCCTCGGCCGCCACGGCAGCGATAAAGCGGGCGATCAGCTCCGGGTCCTTCTCGCCGGGTGCCGACTCCACCCCCGAGGACACATCAACCCCGGGTGCACAGGACTGCCGCATCGCCTCGCCCACCGTGTCGGGCGTCAGCCCCCCGGCGAGAAACCACAGTGTGTCCGACGGATCGGACCACTTCAGCATCAGATCCCACGGGAAGCTGACGGCATTACCGCCGGGCCGGTCCGCCCCGGCAGGCGGCTTGGCATCAAACAGCAGGTAATCGGCAATCCCGGCATAGGCCTTCGCCCCGTCCAGATCGGCCGCGGTGGCAACACCGATCGCCTTGATCACCTCCACCCCGTATTCCAGCCGGATATGCTCCACCCGCTCCGGGGTTTCATCGCCATGCAGCTGCACCACATCCAGCCGCAGGATCCGGAACACCGCATCCAGATCCGCATCGGTGGGATCCACGAACAGGCCGACGGTTTTCACCTCGTCCCAGATCTCCGGCGGCAGGTCGGCCACCATTTCCACCACCCGCTCCGGCGTCACCGCCCGCGGGCTTTTCGGGAAAAACACAAAGCCAAGGAAATCGGCTCCGGCCTCGACGGCGGTTTCCACCGCCTCTTCATCGGTCAGGCCACAGATTTTGATCAGAGTCTGGGATCCGGCCATGGTCAGAGGCTCCCGCTCTGGGCATGGCGGATTTCCTGCGCCACCCGGTGAGCGGCCGCCGTCGGCTCCACCGCCGCCGTGATCGGGCGACCGACCACCAGAATATCGGCCCCGGCGTGCAGGGCCTCCGCCGGGGTCATGATCCGTTTCTGGTCATTGGTGGCCGACCACGCCGGGCGCACCCCCGGCACGATCAGCTTAAAGTTCGGCCCGCAGGCCTCGCGCAGCATCGCCGCCTCGTGGGCGGAGCAGACCACGCCGTCAATGCCGCACTCCCGCGCCAGCAGGGCCAGTTCCAGCACCTGATCGGACACGCTGCGCGACACCCCGGTCTCGGACAGATCGGTCTGATCCATGCTGGTCAGCACCGTCACCGCCAGCACCAGCGGCCGGGTGACCAGATGCCGGGCCGCGCCATCGTGCGAAGCATCGACGGCGGCCTTCATCATGTCGCGGCCCCCGGCCCCATGGACGTTGACGATGGCGGGGCGGGCGGCACAGGCCGACCGGATCGCCCCGGCCACGGTGTTGGGGATGTCGTGGAACTTCAGGTCCAGAAACACCGGCACGTCATCACTGGCCTTTGACACCTCCCGCACCCCTTTCGGGCCGTTGGCGACAAAGAATTCCAGACCCAGCTTCACGCCCCCGGCCGCCTCGGCAACCTTGGCGGCCATCGTGGTGGCTTCAGCCACATCGGGCGTGTCGAGGGCAACGAACAGCGGATTGGGGAATGCGGTCATCACGGTCTTCCGGAAAAATCAGTCAACCGTGCCGTTATACCATCCTCCGCCGCGACTGCCAGCCGCCTATGCGGGCACCGCCACCCGCTCCAGCATATCCAGCAGCCGTTCGGTGGCACCGCGCCCGAACCACTGGTCGAGGTCATCCCCTTCCTTCGGGTTCTGCAACATCACCATCAGCTCGCCGAACAGACCATCGCAGAGGGCGACAAAATGCTGCGGCGTCGGCCGGAACACGTTGGGCCACGCCTCGGACCGGACTGTTTCCATAAAGATCGCCCGCACGTCCTCGGTATGCTCAAAGGCACTGACCAGACGGATCAGCGTCTTCAGCAGCAGCAGCCGTGACGGCGGATGCCCCAGCAGGGCCCGCCGCAGTTCGCCGTCCTGCACATTGGGAAACCGGCTGAGCAGACGGCTGGCATCGGCGTTCAGGTCGGAATAGGGCAGGGTGCCCAGCACTTCCCGCAGGAAGACCGCCATCCGGCCCAGACAGTGGCGGGGAAACGACGGGGATCCCTCTTTCCGCTCCGTCACCAGACCATGCGGATAAAATGCCATCACCAGACGCAGCAGAAAATCGGTCCGGCGATCCCACGCCGGGCGCTCGATCGGTTCCGCCCGCAGGGCATCCGCCGCCGCATCCTTGACCATGCGGGTGGCACAGGAGCCACAGGTCACCCGCATCCGGCTGATCTGCCCCTTCAGGTAGTGCTCCGTCTCAGCCTTCAGCCGTTCGCCGCCTTTGGCCTCGGCAACCCGGACGGCCAGCGTCCCGATATCCTCTGCCAGACGGATCATCTCCGGTCCGCCGACGCCTAAGCGGATACGTTCATTTTCCAAGGTCAACACAGGCTCCCCGACAAAGGCCCACCGTCAAAGGTTTCAGGTCTTTTTGATGCTGTCCGTCTGCCGCCTGCCCCGTCGGCCGTACGGACCCTTCCAATTGGTTGAGAACATCACAGGCTTATACAGCTTGGCAATAGAACTTCTGTCTGGGCAGACATGGCACAGACCGGTATTCCCCGGAAGACAACGACCTTGGGTCGCGCCACGCCGGTAAACCCGGCTGTGAAAGCGGTTTTCCCCACTGGCCGGATCGACTACTCTGGCCCCGGTGGCCGGACCTGTTCCCGGCCTCCCTATGCCTTAATCAGGCCCCTTCAGCCGCATCTCCGGAGAGTCCGATGCCCCTGTTCGCGATCCACTGCTTCGACAAGCCCGGCCATCAGCAGGTCCGCCTCGATACCCGCAACGCCCATCTGGACTATGCCAAGGCGTGGGAAGAGCACATGGTTGTCGGCGGCCCGCTGCTGACCCCGGACGGGCAGGGCATGGTCGGATCGATGATCATCATGGACCTGCCGGACCTACAGGCCGCCTATGACTGGTGCGCCAACGACCCCTACGGCAAGGCCGGGCTGTTTGAAAGCGTCACCGTCCGCCCGTACCGCGCCCTGCTCGGCAAGGCCAAACAGGCCTGATCCGGGCCACCTGATCCGGGCTAATCGCGCCCCCGGCACCCCCGCAGGAGCCTGCCATGCCCTTGTGGCTGATGAAATCCGAACCCGAAACATGGTCGTGGGACCAGCAGGTGTCAAAAGGCACCGAGGCCTGGACCGGGGTCCGCAATCATCAGGCGGCAGGCTTCCTGAAGGCAATGCGCTGCGGGGATCAGGCGTTCTTTTACCATTCCAATACCGGCCGGGCAGTGGTGGGGATTGTGACCGTGGTGCGGGAAGCGTACCCCGACCCCACCGATCCCACCGGACGGTTTGTCTGTGTTGATGTGACGGCGGACCGCGCCCTGCCACACCCGGTCACACTGGCGGAGATCAAAACCCGCCCGGATCTGGCCGCCATGGCTCTGCTGAAGCAGGCCCGGCTGTCGGTGATGCCGGTGACGGAAGCCGAATGGGCCGCCGTCTGCCGGATGGGGGGCCTGTGAGTCCCGCGTCCGTCCTGCCCCACCCCCAGCCCGGAGGTTTCAATGCCTGATCCGCTGCCTGATCCGCTGACGGCCCCCCGCCCCCTGTTTCCGCTCGATTCGCTGCGCGATCCGGGATGCCGGGAAGTGGTGGTGGAAACCGCCGGGGACCGCTCCGGCTTTTTCGTGGTGCGGCAGGGGCAGACAGTTCATGCCTATGTCAACGCCTGCCCGCATCAGCGGGTGCCGCTGAACTGGAAGCCCGACACTTTCCTGACCCCGGAGCTGGACGCCATCCAGTGCTCCCTGCACCGGGCCCTGTTCCGGATTGAGGACGGCTACTGTACCGAAGGCCCCTGCGCCGGACGGTCGCTGACCCCGGTGCCGGTGCAGGTTGAGAACGGGATGGTCGTGGTGACTGCCCCGGCCCCATCATCCGTGCCCTGATTCTGCCGTATCCGCCTGTCTATAAAAGGCGGCTCTGTTGACCCCAAGACCATACAGGTTCCGACTGCCATGCCGTCCCTGCTTTCCCTTTTCCCCCGCACCGGCCCCGGCCTGCCCCGGTTTGCGGTGCTGCTGCTGGCCTTTGGCCTTCTGCTCAGCGCCGCCGGAGCCCACGCCGCCGGCACCCCGGACAAACGCCCGGCCGCCGATCTGTTCAAGGCGGCCGGAGCCCTGTTTGAGGGGGCAGAAAAGCGGATCGTTGATGCCGAAACCGGGCGGATCAAAGTAGACGATCAGTCCCTTCAGGACCTGCGCAACCAGTTGCAGGACCAGACCCACGCCTTCACCCCCCTGATCACCGACCTGAACACGGAAAAGCAGGGCGTGACTTCGGAAATGGAGGCCCTCGGCCCCCCGCCGGAGGATAAGAGCACCGAAGCCAAGGATGTGGCGACGGTCCGCCAGCGGCTTGCCGCACAGGCAGCCCAGATTGATGCCGAAATCAAACAGGCCCAGCTGCTGCGGGTTCAGGCCCAGTCGCTGGCCCAGCGCGTGTCCTCGGTGCTGCGCGTCCGGTTTGCCAACCAGCTGTTCAGCCGCGCCCCGCTGCCGCTGAATCCCGGCACCTGGACTCTGGCGGCGCAGGAACTGGACGAACAGTCCTCCGGCCTTGGCAAGTCCGTCGCCACCGCCCAGTCGGTCAACTGGAGCGACCCCGGTGTCCAGTCCACCATCCGCAAGCTGGCGGCGACCCTGATCGTCGGCCTGATGCTGGTGTGGCCGGTGCGGCGCTGGCTGAACCGCCGCCTGCTGCCGTCGTGGAGCGATGACCGTGACCTCGGGTTTTCCGAACGGGTGTGGGTGGCCGGTCGCCGGGCGGTGATCCGGCTGGTGCCGTTTGCCCTGTCTCTGGGCATGGTCAACGCGGTGATTTTCAGTGCCTCCATCCTCAGCCCCAGCAATGCGCAGGTGTTCGGGGTGCTGTCCGGGGCGCTGGTCGGGTTTATCGTCAACTCCAGTCTGGTGTGGGCGGCATTTTCCCCGACCAAACCCGGCTGGCGGGTGGTGCCGCTGCCGGATAAGTCGGCACGGTCGGTCAGCCATCTGATCACCGCCCTGCTGCTGATCCTGATCCTCGACGCCGTTCTGTCCGTCGCCCTGACCCTGTATGACGTGTCGGTTGAAGCGGCCAGCGTGACGCTGTTTGCCGTCACCGTTGCCCTGATGGTGCCGCTGCTGCTGCTGTGCCGGGCCCGCCCGTGGCATGACGACATGGATTCCCGGCTGGTCGGCTACAGCCGCTGGCTGCGCTGGCCGGTTTCGGCCACCGCCATTGCCGCCTTCATCGCCGGGGCGGTCGGCTATGTCGAATTCGGGCATTATCTGGTCACCAATCTGGTGCAGACCCTGGTGGTCAGCGCCATCGCCGTGGTGGTCTACGTCGTCCTGCGCGAACTGCTGAACAGTGCCCTGCGCCGCACCGGCGTCTTCACCGCCGATACCCCGGAACAGGCCGCCGATGAAGACCATGCCCGTGGCGATGCCATGGTGCGGTTCTGGGTCAATGTCCTGATCGGGTCCGCCGTCATCATCCCGGCCTCAATCGTCCTGCTGCTGATCTGGGGCGTCGGGCAGGAAGCGCTGGAATCGGCGTGGCGGCTGTTTGTCGACGGCATCACCATCGGCGGGATCAACCTGTCGGTGATCAACCTGTTCTCGGCGCTGGTAGTGTTCGCGGTCCTGCTGTTTGCCACCCGTCTGGTGAAAAACGTGCTGGAAACCCGGGTCCTGCCGATGACCCGGCTGGATATCGGCCTGCAACACTCCTTCTCCACCTCGGTCGGCTACATCGGCACGGTGGTCGCGGTGCTGGGGGCGGCCTCCACCCTTGGCTTCGGCCTGTCCAATCTGGCGATCGTCGCCGGTGCCCTGTCCGTCGGTATCGGTTTCGGGTTGCAGACCATCGTCAACAACTTTGTCTCCGGTCTGATCCTGCTGTTTGAACGGCCGATCAAGGTCGGGGACCGCGTGGTGGCAGGGGGAGCCGAAGGCTACGTCCGCAAGATCAAGGTGCGTGCCACCGAAATTGAAACCTTCGACCGCTCCACCGTCATCATCCCGAACTCGGCCCTGATCACCGCCCCGGTCACCAACTGGTTCCTCAACAACCGCTTCGGGCGCGGCGTCATCAATATCGGTGTCGATTACACCGCCGATCCGGAGCAGGTCCGCGAGATCCTGCTGGACTGCGCCCGGGCCCATCCGCGGGTGATCCAGTCCCCGGCGTCGCCCAGCGCCTTCCTGATGAACTTCGGCGACAGCGCGCTGGAATTTTCCCTGCGCTTCCAGCTGGATGACGTGGAAGTCGCCACCTCCGCCGCCAGCGAAATCCGCATCAATATCCTGAAGCGGCTGCGGGCGGAGAACATCGGCATCCCCTTTCCGCAGCGGGAAGTCCGGGTCCTGAACGAGGGTGACAAGGCCCTCTGAACCAATCCCTTTTCCCCATAAGCAACGGGCGGCCCCGACAGGAGCCGCCCGCTTTTTTTTTCTCTGGCCTCAGATCAGCCCGCCAGCGCGGCCCGGAAGCGCAGCCGCATGTAATCGGCCCACCAGCCGCCCGACGAATCGCGCAGGGCCGGGGCCATCGCCGCCTCGGCCTCTTGCAGGATCGCCTGCTGTTCAGCCCCCTCCAGACCGGCGACAAACGGCCCGGCGAAGGTTTCCAGCCAGCCGGTCATTCCGGTCGGCAGCGGCGTCGGCCGGGGGACCAGTGCAATTTCCTCAATCCGGAAGCCATGCTGTTCCAGCAGGGCCGAATATTCCTGCACGGTCGGGAAGTACCACGGATTGCGCGGGGCCGGATCAATGCCCCGGCGGTTCAGGGCTGCGGTCATGGCGGTCACCACCGCTGCCACATTGCCGAAACCGCCAAACTCGGCGACGAACCGCCCGCCGGGCACCAGCGCCCGCGCCACACCGGCCACCACCGCTTCGGGGCGGGTCATCCAGTGCAGGGCGGCATTGGAAAACACCGCTTCGAAGCAGGCGGAGAAGGTCAGGGCGTGCCCATCCATCACCTCCGCCGTCAGGCCCCGGGCCCGGGCGGCGTCAATCATCGCGGCGGATCCGTCCACCCCGGTCACCACCGCCCCGCAGGCCGCCAGCTTTTCCGTCAACGCCCCGTCACCACAGCCGAGATCAAGGATCCGCTCCCCCTCCGCCGGGGCCAGCAGGGTCAGGACCGGAGCCCCGAGGACCGGCACAAATCCGGCATTGGTCTGATACCGCCCGGCGTCCCAGATCTGGCCTTTGCCGGTCTGCGGTGATGCTGCGCTCATGGGGGGACTCTCCTGCGTATGGTCCATGCTGCCTTCTGCATACAGGAACGGGGGTGGATTGCTCCACCCCCGTTCTGCTGTTTTTTTCAGGACGGCCGTTATTTGCGGCGGGCCAGCGGCTCGTTCGGCTGCAACTCGGCATCCCACGGGAACTGCAGCCAGGTGGTCTGTTCGATCGGCACCACGAAGGTATCGACCGCGTCCTGCCCCTGCGGCTTGGCATAGACGGTGGCGACATGCGCCTTCGGCAGCAGCTTCTTCACCAGACGGGCGGTGACGCCGGAGTCGACCAGATCGTCCACCACCAGCCAGCCTTCACCATCGCCGACCAGATCCTTCTGGACGTCTTTGATGACAGTGGGGTCGCCCTGCACCCGGTCGTCGTAGGAGACGATGGAGATACAGTCGATCAGACGGATATCCAGCTCGCGGGCCAGAATCGACGATGGAATCAGGCCGCCACGGGTGATGGCGACAATGCCCTTGAACGGGGCCATCTGCACCAGCTTGTGGGCCAGCATGCGGGTATCGCGGTGAAACAGTTCCCACGCGATCGGGAGGTAACGGCTGGCGGTATAGTCTTTCATCTCAGGGCTTCCGGGTTGAAGGAGGTCGGGGAAACGCCGGTCAGCCCCCCGTCAGCGGGGATCTGTGGGCGGAAAGTCCGGCCTGCGAAATTTTCGTGCTTTACCAGAAGCGCGTCATTTTAAACAATGGCGCCAAATTCGGAAGCCCCCTCAACGGGCAGGGATGCCCAAAAATGCATCCCTGCACCCGATCCGGGGACTCCGGAGCTTTTGGGCCTTGCCCAAAAACCAGACTGAGCGAACGGGACCGTCGATGCTGCATACCGCCTCTGCCCTGCGTGGCCTGATCGCCGCCCCCCACCATCTGGCCGCCCAGAGTGGCCTTGCCGTCCTGCGCGACGGCGGCAATGCCATCGAAGCGATGGTGGCGGCAGCGGCGACTATTGCCGTGGTCTATCCGCATATGAACAGTCTGGGCGGGGACGGATTCTGGCTGATTCATGAACCCGGCCGCCCTCCGGTCTCCATTGACGGCTCCGGGGCGGCGGCCCGGCAGGCCGATCCGGCGCTGTACCGGGGCAAGGGTTTTTCCGCCATGCCGCTGCACGGCCCGCTGGCCGCCTGTACCGTGGCGGGTACGGTGTCCGGCTGGCAGTCGGCGCTGGAAATTTCCAGCGGGCGCTGGGGCGGGACCCTGCCGCTGGACCGCCTGCTGGAAGACGCGATTCACTATGCCCGCCACGGCTTCCCGGTGGCGTCGGCGCTGCATCAGATGGCCCGGCGGCAACGCCCGGTGCTGGAAGCGGTGCCGGGCTTCCGCGATTTCATGCTGATCGGCGGATCGGTCCCGGCGGAAGGGGCGATCCTGCGCACCCCGGCGCTGGCCACCACGCTGGAGCTGCTGGCCCGCAACGGCCTTGATGATTTTTACCGGGGCGAAATTGCCCGGCGGATTGCCGCCGATCTGGCCCGTTGTGGCAGCCCGCTGAAGGCCGAGGATCTGGCCCGCCACCGCCCGGTGCGCCGCCGCCCGCTGGCAACGCAGGTTGACGGCGGCATTTCACTGTTTAACGCCCCGCCGCCGACGCAGGGCCTGACCGCCCTGATGATTCTGGCGCTGGTTGACCGCCTGAACCCGACCGAGGCCGAGGGCTTCGACCATGTCCATGCCATCGTCGAAGCCACCAAGGTGGCCCTGAAGGTCCGCAACGCCCACATCACCGACCCGCTGAGCATGGAAGTCCACCCCACCACCTACCTGCACGACTCGGTACTGGACCGGCTGGCAGACGGCATTGACCGCCACAGGGCGGCCCCATGGCCGGCCCGGCTGGGGGACGGCGATACGGTCTACCTGTGCGCCGCCGACGGCGAAGGGCGGATGGTCAGCTTCATCCAGAGCGTCTACCACGGCTTCGGCTCCGGCGTCGTTCTGCCCGAGACCGGCATCCTGTGGCACAACCGTGGTGCCGGATTCACGCTGGAACAGAATCATCCCAATTGCCTGAAGCCGGGCCGCAAACCGATGCACACGCTGGCCCCGGCGATGGCCAAGTTCCGCGATGGCCGGGTGATGGCCTTTGGCACCATGGGCGGAGACGGGCAGCCACAGACACAGGCCGCCCTGTTCACCCGCTACGCCCGCTTCGGGCAGTCGCTGCAACAGGCGGTGTCCGCCCCGCGCTGGGTCTTGGGAAAAAGCTATGGCGACTCCAAGCCCCATGACCTGAAGCTGGAAAACCGTTTCTCCCCGGCGCTGTACGCCGCGCTGGAACGGGCCGGACATGAGAATACCGTTCTGGGAGCATTCGAGGACATCATGGGGCATGCCGCCGCCGTGGTCCGTCATCCCGATGGCCTGCTGGAAGGGGCGGCCGACCCGCGCAGCAACGGGGTGGTCGCTGCCTTCTGATCCGGGAGGCACATCCATCCCGGTCCCGGCGGTCAGGGGCTGTGGGAAATCACCCCGCCCCGGGTCAGGGAGGCCGCCTTGATCAGGGCAAACACCGGCAGGCCGGGGGTTAAGCCCAGATCCTGCACCGCCGCCCGGGTGATGCGGGCGGTCAGGCATCCGTCCCCGGCCACCGACAGGGTGGCATCGACCGTGCCGCCACTGCCGGTTTCCAGACCGGTCAGGGTGGCCGGAACGATATTGCGGGTGCTGATCGCCTGTGGCCGTTCCAGTGCCAGCGCCACATCGCGGGCAAAAATCCGCACCCGGACCGACTGACCGGGCACCATGGCTGTCTGCGGGGCCTCCACCCCGATCCACAGCGGCCCGGCTGCCGTCCGCACGCGGACACTGTCGGCGCCGACCTCCTCGACCGCAGCGGACAGGACGGTTGCCGGATCCTGCACACCGGTCAACGGCCACAGATCCCGCCGGTTGAGCAGGGTTTCCACCGGCCCCTGTGCCGCCACCTGCCCCCGGCTGATCAGCACCAGCTCATCCGCCAGCCGCAGCACCTCGTCCATGGCGTGGGTGACGTAGAGGACCGGGATCCCGAAATCCTGCGGCAGACGCGCCAGAAACGGCAGGATATCCGCTTTGCGGGCGGCATCCAGCGCCGCCAGCGGCTCGTCCATCAGCATCAGATGGGGCGAGGACAGCAGGGCCCGCCCGACGGCCACCCGCTGCCGCTCCCCCCCCGACAGCGAGGCCGGGCGGCGGTCCAGCAGGGCGGTCAGCCCCAGCATCTCCGCCACCGGCTCCAGGGTCAGCCGCCGTTCGGCTGGTCGGCACAGCCGCCAGCCAAACAGCAGATTGCTGCGCACCGACAGATGCGGAAACAGCCGGGCATCCTGAAACACCATCCCCAGCCGCCGCTGCTTCGGCGGCAGATTGACGGTGGCAGCCTGCCCGGGCTGGCGGGAAAACAGGGTCTTTTCCCCCAGCCGGATCAGGCCCCGGTCCGGGGTCTGCAATCCGGAAATCAAAGACAGCAGACTGCTTTTCCCGGCCCCGGAGGGACCGAAGACCGCCGTGATCCCCGGTGCGCCACCCCCAACCGACAGAGCCAGCGACAAAGCCAGATCCCCTTGTTGCCGGGCAACATCAACGGTGAGCATCAGCAGACTCCTTCCTGATCGGGGGACCGGTCTTTCCGATCCCCCGCAGCCTGCCCTTAAATCAGCGGCACGCCAAGGGCCCCCGGCTGATCAATCCCGATCGGGCTGCCATCACTGCTGACCAGCGCCCCGGAAGCCCCGGTTTTCCCGACATCGAGCTGGAACGACGCGTTCTGGACATTTTCCGCAGCCCGCTCCGCCCACTTCTCGATTTCCTTTTCCTTGGCCGGATAGGCTTTCTTCCAGCGGCGGGCGGCTTCCGCCACCTTGGACAGGGAATCCGCCTTAGCGATGGCACTGGTCTTATCGTAATTTTCCGAGAAGGTCGGATCTTCGTTGATCGCCTTTTCGATCAGTTCCTTCATCCGCGGCTCGCCCCGCACCTTCAGCGTCCCATCCTGCGCCTTATAGACGCTGATGTTTCCGTCCACCGGAATCCGGCTGCGCGACAGGATGCTGTTAAGCTGATCGCCCAGCGCCCGCACCGACTGCCGCAGCGATCCGGTGAAATCGTAATTGCCGTCCTTATCCGGGGTCAGGTGCAGCGCCTGTCCGGCAAGGGCAACCTTGGCCTCGATTCCTTTCAGGGTCGCTTCCGTCTGCGCGCTGTCGGACAGGGTGGTGACACTGGCCGCCCCGGATCCGGACACCGCAGACGCCCCGGCCTGCGACGTCAGCAACGGATCCTCGTCCGACGACCCGGCTTTGGCGGCGTAGGGGGTGCGGGACATCGCCTTGGTCCAGATATCCCGCGATGAGGTGATGGCTTCAGCCATGATTCTTATGCTCCGGCACAGTATCAGACCATCGGCTGATGGTCTGGGGGAAGACCGGAACATTAGCAATAACAAAGCCATACCGGCCGGAGACCGGAAAAACCCTAATAATCAAGGGAGCCCTTTGGATTTCTACGCCTGAAATCAGGTGCAAACATGCAAACCTCTCAGGCACCACCTTCCCGCACCCGGCATATTCTGCCGCCGGAAGGGAACAGGTAGGCAATTCATTCACCCTAAGGTTTTCTCAGTCAACCGGGATTTCCTCCGGGCTGACCCGGCGGCGGCACCCCCAGTCCCCCAGCGCGGTGTTCAGGTCATCGACCACAAAAAACCGGGCGGCATCGCGGTCGTAGCCGGAGGCGATCAGGTCGTCATACTCGGTGTAAACATGGCGGGCATGGGCCACCAGAGACAGCCATGCCGCCGCCTCCGCCGAGGCCATCCGCAGCCCGCGGCTGTGCAGAGCATGGTCCAGCACCGCCCCTTCATCATAGCGGGGCAGATCCGGCACCAGACGGCGCAGCACCGCCTTCAGGTCATCAACGCGGGACATGTGCGGGCCTTCCTTCCATTTCACGGCGGCACTGTCGCGCCAATCCTGCCGCAGGCCAAGAAAAACCATGCGCCGCCCCGATCCTGTGGCATAAGGGGGGCACTCTGCCAACGGAACCCAGACCCCCATGATACGCTTTGAGAACATCACCAAACAGAACGGCCACCGGATCCTGTTCGTCGAGGCCTCCGCCGCCCTTAACCGGGGGGAAAAGATCGGCCTTGTCGGCCCCAACGGCGCGGGCAAGACCACGCTGTTCCGGCTGGTGACCGGCGAGGAAGCCCCGGATGAAGGGCAGGTCTCGACCGAAAAGAACGTATCGGTCGGCTACTTCAATCAGGATGTCGGCGAAATGTCCGGCCGCAGTGCGGTGGCCGAGGTGATGGACGGGGCCGGGCCGGTCAGCGCCGTGGCGGCGGAACTGGCGGAACTGGAAGTCGCCATGTGCGATCTGGAGCGCGAGGATCTGGACGCCGTGATCGAACGCTACGGCGAAGTACAGGCCCGCTTCGAGGAACTGGGCGGCTACGCGCTGGAAGGCCGGGCCCGCGAGGTGCTGGACGGCCTCAGCTTCAGTCAGGAGATGATGGACGGCGACGTCGGCCTGCTGTCCGGGGGCTGGAAGATGCGCGTGGCGCTGGCCCGCATCCTGCTGATGCGCCCCGATGTCATGCTGCTCGACGAACCGAGCAACCATCTGGATCTGGAAAGCCTGATCTGGCTGGAAGGCTTCCTGAAGACTTACGACGGGGCCCTGCTGATGACCTCGCATGACCGCGAGTTCATGAACCGGATCATCAACAAGATCATCGAAATCGACGGCGGCACCCTGACCACCTATTCCGGTGATTACGAATTCTACGAACGGCAGCGGGCGCTGAACGAAAAGCAGCAGCAGGCCAAGTTCGAACGGCAGCAGGCGATGCTGGCCAAGGAGCTGGAATTCATTGAACGCTTCAAGGCCCGTGCCTCGCACGCCGCGCAGGTGCAGAGCCGGGTGAAGAAGCTCGACAAGATCGAACGCTTTGAACCGCCGAAGCGCCGTCAGGTGGTGTCGTTCGACTTTGCCCCGGCCCCGCGCTCCGGCGAAGACGTGGCGGTGCTGCGCGGCGTGCATAAGGGCTACGGCAGCAAGACCATCTATCAGGGCCTTGACCTGACGATCCGCCGCAAGGAGCGCTGGTGCGTGATGGGGGTCAACGGGGCCGGGAAATCAACCCTGCTGAAGCTGATCGCCGGAGCCAGCCAGCCCGATGCCGGGACCGTCACCATCGGGGCCAGCGTGCGGATGGGCTACTTCTCCCAGCATGCCATGGAAACGCTGGACGGCGACAAGACCATCTTTGAAACCCTCGACACCCAGTTCCCGCAGGCGAACCAAGGGGTGCTGCGGGCACTGGCCGGGTGCTTCGGCTTTTCCGGTGATGACGTGGAAAAGCCGTGCCGGGTGCTGTCCGGCGGGGAAAAGGCGCGGCTGGTGATGGCGATCATGCTGTTCAACCCGCCGAACTTTCTCGTGCTGGACGAACCGACCAACCACCTTGACCTTGATACCAAGGAAATGCTGATCAAGGCGCTGGCCGCCTATGAAGGCACCATGCTGTTCGTCTCGCACGACCGGCATTTTCTGGCTGAACTGTCCAACCGCGTGCTGGAACTGACCCCGGAGGGGATCCACCAGTACGGCGGCGGCTACACCGAATATGTCGCCAGCACCGGGCAGGAAGCCCCGGGGCTGCATCACTGAGGCTGACCGGCGGAATCGCATGAACGGGGCGGGGCTGATCCGGAAGGGTTGGCCCCGCATCGCTTCAGGGTGCTTCCGACACGCGGAACCACCGCCGTTGCGGATTGGCGCATGCAGGGAAGACAAAGCAAAACCGCCCGGCTTTTTCAGCGCGGGCGGTTTCAAATCTGGCGGAGAGGGAGGGATTCGAACCCTCGATACGGTTTCCCGTATACACACTTTCCAGGCGTGCGCCTTCAACCACTCGGCCACCTCTCCATATCTTATCCGGCAATGGGTTATGCAGGTTGATTGCCCCGAGAACCGGACCGCTTCAGGTGTTCCCCGTCGCGAGGCCGTTTAGATATCCGACCGGGCTGATGATTGCAAAGGCTTTTTTCAAACCCGATGATCTTTTTTTGATCCGCCGCTTTTTTCGGGAAAACTTTATAGATTTTTTAGGGCACTCCGGTGACACTCTCACCCACCAGTAGAAGGTCGCCCGCTTAAGTCAGGGTTTGCCGCTGGCCGGTCTCCCCCACAGTCAACGGGACCCGTCCGGCACTGACCCTTCGCAGAGGCACTCCGGCGGCCCGGCCCGGTACACGGGCGTATCGACCCTCTCGCGACGCGGGGATCATCATGATGGGACGGTTCTTCGGATGGCTTATGCTTGGACTGGCCTTTCTGGCCGCGTCCGCTGATGCAGTGCTTGCCCTTGGCTCGGCAGGGCACGACAGCCTCGCCACCGGCGAGATCCTGACCCTTCTGGCCGGGCAGACCCCACAGATGCCCGACCCCCTCCACACCCGCTTCCCGGTGGCGCTGACATCGTGGCTGCTGCAACTGCCGGCCTGGACCGTGATGGGGGGCCTTGGCATTTCCCTGCTGCTGCTGTTCCGCCCCAAGCACCGGAAAATGCTGTTCGTCACCCACAACCGCCGCCGGTCCCTGCGCTGAACCGCGACGGTCGGAGGCACACAGCCAACCCTGATACCTGACTTTTTTACACGCCTATCATCACGAAGGGCTTTCGTCCGGCGGGCCAGACCGTTACATAAGACAGCAGTCGCATTGCCCTGCCGGACAGACCATGCCATCCTGCACCGGCCCGGGTGTATCCCGGTGATCCGGCCCGCCTGGCGGACCCGGCACTGCGGAGTGACATAGACATCAGCCCGGCTGCCCCCTCCGCAGCCGCAGCCAGTAAGGAAAGGGCCGTCCCGTGCCATCGAGAATCGAGCAGCTCTGCGTCGAAAAGGGCATGAAGATGACCGAGCAGCGCCGCGTCATCGCCCGCGTCCTGTCGGATGCCTCCGACCATCCGGACGTGGAAGAGGTGTACCGCCGCGCCACTGAAATTGATCCGAAAATCTCCATCGCCACGGTCTACCGCACCGTGCGCCTGCTGGAGGAAGCGGAGATTCTGGCCCGCCATGATTTTGGCGACGGCCGCGCCCGGTATGAAGAAGTGCAGGACGAACATCACGATCACCTGATCGATGTGAAGTCCGGCAAGGTGATCGAGTTCCACAACGACGAGATCGAGGAACTCCAGCGCCGCATCGCCGCCAGCCACGGTTTCAAGCTGGTCGGCCACCGGCTGGAACTGTACGGCGTTCCGATGGACGATCAGGACTGATCATCCCCCGGCGTTCCCCGGCCCGATGTTCCCCCGATTGCCATGAAAGGGCCACAGGTTTCTGTGGCCCTTTTGCCGTAAAATACGGTACATCTGATGGGCTTTTGCCCGGTGCCGCCTCCTGTCCGGGAGGGCGGGCATCCGATGATTCTATGCGTCCCACCCTCTGCGCGCCCGCATCGGGCCGCCGCACCGACAGGATAGACAATGGCCGCGTTTGATGCCCTGACCGAAGGGTCTCAGGAAATCCGTCTTGCCGAAAATGACCGTGAAATCGCTGCCGCACAGGCGCTCCGGTACCGTGTGTTCTACGATGAGATGGGGGCCAAGCCGACCGCCGGAATGGCTGCCGCCCTGCGGGACTTTGATGATTTTGATGCCGTCTGCGACCACCTGCTGGTGATCGACCGCAACCGTGGCAGCGGCGCCGACGGCATTGTCGGCACCTACCGCCTGATGCGGCGCAGCAATGTCGCCAAGATCGGCCGGTTCTATTCGGTTTCGGAATACGACCTGAGCCCGGTGCTGACCTATCCCGGCGAAATCCTCGAACTGGGCCGTTCCTGCGTCGATGCCGCCTACCGCAACAAGCTGACCATGCAGTTGCTGTGGCGCGGGATCGCCGCCTATGTGTTCCATCACAAGATCGAGCTGATGTTCGGCTGTGCCAGCCTGCACGGCATCGACCCGCAGAAGCTGGCCCTGCCGCTGTCGTACCTGTATCACTATCACCGTGCGCCGGAGGCCCTGTGCCCGAAGGCCCTGCCGGACCTCTACACCCCGATGAACCTGCTGCCGAAGGAAGAGATCAACCCGGTGCGGGGGCTGGCATCGCTGCCGCCGCTGGTGAAGGGCTATCTGCGGCTGGGCGGCTTTATCGGCGACGGCGCGGTGATTGACCGCCAGTTCAACACCACCGATGTCTGCGTCATCGTCAAGACCGACATGGTCTCGGACAAATATTACAAGCACTACGACCGTACTGCCCGCCCGGAATAAGCCTGATGTTCTCTGTCCTCTCCGCCGCCGTGCGGCTGCTGCTGTACGTCCTGTGGACCCTGCTGATGCTGCCGGTGTACTGCACCGCACTGGCGACCAAAACCGGCTACCGGAAGATTTCCTGCTTTTACTGGCGGATGACGGCGGACCATGTGCTGCGGATGAAGGTGGTGGTGCGCGGCAACATTGCCCCCCAGCGCCCGCTGCTGTGTGTTGCCAATCACGTCAGTTATCTCGACATCATTGCCCTCGGCAGCTTTGTTGAAGGCAGTTTCGTCGCCAAGGCCGAGGTGCGCGGCTGGTTCGGCTTCGGGTTTCTGGCCCGGCTGGCCCGCACGGTGTTCATCAACCGCCGCCAGTCGGCCGCCGCCCGTAGCCGTGACCAGATCACCGATGCCCTGCGCCGGGGCGAACCGCTGATCCTGTTCCCGGAAGGCACCTCTTCTGACGGCAACCGGGTCCTGCCGTTCCGCAGCAGCCTGTTCAACGTGGCGGAGCAGGAGGTTGACGGCCAGCCGGTGACGGTCCAGCCGATCTCCATCGCCTATACCCGCCACTGGGGGGTGCCGATGGGCTACGGCCTGCGGCCGCTGTATGCCTGGTACGGCGACATGGATCTGGCCAGCCACCTGTGGGAGGTGCTGGTCGAAGGCGGCTTCACCGTCGAAATCGACCTGCTGGAACCGATGACACTGGCCCAGTGCGGCGACCGCAAGGCACTGGCCCGCCAGTGCGAGGCCGCCGTCCGCCGGGGCATGAACGGAGCCCTGACCGGCCACCCCGTCACCCTGAGCACCGAAACCGGCGAATAAACGCAGCCCGAACAGCAACAGCCCCGGATCCGTTCCGGGGCTGTTGCTGTTTCAGGAACCGGGACTGACGTGCGGGGGCGTCAGCATTCGACGACGTTGACCGCCAGCCCGCCCTGCGAGGTTTCCTTATACTTGCTCTGCATATCCAGACCGGTCTGGCGCATGGTTTCGATCACCCGGTCCAGCGAGACTTTATGAGTACCGTCCCCGCGCAGGGCCAGACGGGCGGCATTGATCGCCTTGACCGCCCCCATGGTGTTGCGTTCGATACAGGGCACCTGCACCAGCCCGCCGATCGGGTCACAGGTCAGGCCGAGATTGTGCTCCATACCGATCTCGGCGGCGTTTTCCACCTGCGCCGGGGTGCCCCCCAGCACCGCCGCCAGTGCCCCGGCCGCCATGGAACAGGCCACCCCGACTTCGCCCTGACAGCCGACTTCCGCCGCCGAGATCGAGGCCCGGGTTTTGTACAGCGCCCCGATGGCCGCCGCCGTCAGCAGAAAATCCTGCACCCCGCTGGCGGTCGCGCCCGGACAGAACCGCTCGTAATAGGCCAGCACTGCCGGAATCACCCCGGACGCCCCATTGGTCGGCGCGGTCACCACCCGGCTGCCAGCGGCATTCTCCTCGTTGACCGCCAGCGCATACAGATTGACCCAGTCGAGCACGGTCAGCGGATCGCGCATCCCGGCTTCCGGCTTGCCGACCAGCTCCCGGTACAGGTCGTTGGCCCGCCGCCGCACATTCAGGCCGCCGGGCAGGATCCCGGTCTGGGCACAGCCCCGGTCGATGCAGGAAATCATCGCATCCCGCACCCGCTTCAGGAAATCGCGGGTCTCGGCCTCCGGCCGCCAGACCAGTTCATTGGCCAGCATCACCTGCGCAATGCTTAAGGACTCGCGCTCGCAGATGTCCAGCAGCTCCGCCGCCGAGCTGTAGGGGTAAGGATGGAAGACGTTGGATCCCGGCGTGATCGCCGCATCCTCATCCCCATCCGCGACCACAAAGCCGCCGCCGACGGAATAATAGTCCTGTTCCCGCAGCAGCACGCCGTCGGCATCAAAGGCCTGAAAGCGCATGCCGTTGGGATGATCGGGCAGCACATCGGCGTAATGCCACAGCAGGTCCTGCGGCTCATTGAAGGCAATGTCCTTTTCCCCGGCCAGCCGCAGGCGGCCGGTGGTGCGGATCGCCTCGACAATCCCCGGCGCGGCATCGGGGTCCACCTTGCTGGGGCGCTGGCCGGACAGGCCGAGCAGAACCGCCTTGTCGGTGGCATGGCCGACCCCGGTCAGGGCCAGCGATCCGTACAGCCCGGCCTGCACCCGGACCGTCCGGCCCAACAGGCCCCGGCGGATCAGCCCCTGCGAAAAGCGGAACCCCGCCCGCATCGGCCCGACCGTATGCGAGGACGACGGCCCGATGCCGATGGTGTAGAGATCAAACACACTGAGGTTGGTGGCTGCGCCAGCGGCAGACGGCGGCACAGCGGCCGGAACGGTTTCCAAGACGGCATCTCCCCATCGCGGGCGATACGCCCACGGTCTGGATGATGCCCCTCTCTGTCCTTTGACCTGAGACATTCCCGGCCGATCCGGGTTGACCTTCGGTGGAGCTGTCTCCGGTCCGAAAACCGGCAGCCCTCTCTCCAGAGCCTCAATTCGCCTGTAGTACGGGGGCCTGAGAGGTTCCGGGGCGGTTGCTCCTTCGGCGTGATCCGGCCGGGCCGGTCACTCTCCCACAGGGGTCGTCTGAGGTATCATCATGTGATTACAATGAGCCGGGATTTTCCCGGCTCCGGTCACGCTACGGGGCTTGCCATCCCCCGTCAAGGGGGCGAGAGTCAGATGCAAAATCACTGATAGACTGACAGTTACAGCCCCCTCCCCCAGCCCGGAGACCGATGATGCCCCAGCCCGCCCCTTCCCGCCTGCGCCCCCGCCTGCGCCTGAAGGACGGCCCGGTGCTGGTGCTGGGCCCCGGCCGGGTTGACCTTCTGGAGGGCATCAAACGGACCGGCTCCATCTCCGCCGCCGCGCGGGAGATGGACATGTCCTACCGCCGGGCGTGGCTGCTGGTGGACTCCCTCAATCTCAGCTTCCGCACCCCGCTGGTGGAAAGCGTGACCGGCGGCCAGCGGGGTGGCGGGGCCCATCTGACCGCCGCCGGGGAACAGGTGGTCGCCCTGTACCGGCAGATGGAAGACGACACCCGCCGCGCCATTGCCAGCGCACAGGCGGCGCTGGAAGCACTGCTGCCCCCCGGCTCTCCTGATCCCTGATCCCTGCCTCCTGCCCCTTCCCCACCGGCAAAAGCAAAGACGGATCCTGTTGGCAGTCCGGCGGCGCTTACCCTTGCCACCCGCTATATCCGCCTGTATATCAAAAAGCGTTATAGTCAGGCGGATATAGAATACCGCCCTCTCTCCGGGAGTCCGAGATGGCCAAGCGTTCCTTCCTGTCCCTGATCGCCGCCGTGCTGATCGGCGTCAGTGCCCAGACCGCTCACGCGGATGTGCTGGTGTTTGCCGCCGCCTCCACCAACGAGGCAATGACCGAAGCCGCCGCAGCCTTCAAAGAGCAGACCGGCATCCCGGTGATCACCTCCTTCGGATCGAGCTCCACGCTGGCGAAACAGATTGAACAGGGCGCTCCGGCACAGGTGTTCCTGTCCGCCAATGTGGAATGGGCTGACTATCTGGAAAAAGCCAACGCCCTGAAGGCCGGGGGCCGGGTTGACTATCTCGGCAACGCGCTGGTGCTGGTCGCCCCGGCCGGATCGAAGGCGGTTGATCTGGCCACCACCCCGATTGCCACCCTGCTGAACGGTGGCCGTCTGGCCGTCGGCGATCCCGATCACGTCCCCGCCGGGCAGTATGCCAAAAAGGCCCTGACCGCCCTGAAGCAGTGGGAGGGTCTGGAGCCGCAGCTGGCCCGCGCCAGCGACGTGCGCGGGGCGCTGGCACTGGTGCAGCGGGGCGAGGCCCCCTACGGCATCGTCTACAGCACCGATGCTGCCAGCCTGAAGGATGTTGCCATCGTCGCGACCTTCCCGGCGGACAGCCACCCGAAGATCGTCTACCCGCTGGCCCTGACCAAGGCCGCTGATGGCGATGCCGACCGCTTTGCCGCCTTCCTGCAACAGGACAGGACCCGGGCGATCTTTGCCCGGTACGGCTTCACCCAGCCCTGATCCGGGACCTGTCCCGACACCCCATCAGGCACCCGGAAGGTAATTCCGGGTGCCTGATGCTTTTCATGGCCGCAGGGGGCAGGCCCGGTTACAGTCAGGCCGCTCCGGTCTTCAGCCGCTGAAACCGTATCCTGCTCTTCTGGCCTGCCTCTCCGGGATTTCCGCGTCGATGGACAGTTCCCTCCTGACCCCGCTGACCCTGTCCGCCACAGAGGCCGAGGCGGTGCGCCTCAGCCTGCGGGTGTCGCTGTGGGCGGTCAGCGGCAGCCTGCCTCTTGCCCTGCTGTGCGCCTGGGTGCTGGCCCGCCGCAGCTTTCCCGGCAAGGTCCTGCTGGATGGGGTTATCCATCTGCCACTGGTCCTGCCGCCGGTGGTGGTCGGTTATCTGCTGCTGCTGCTGCTGGGGCGGAAGGGGCCGGTTGGCAAGATCCTGCTGGAAACCTTCGGGGTGACGCTGGCCTTTACCTGGCAGGGGGCCGCCGTCGCCGCTGCGGTGGTCAGCTTTCCACTGCTGGTCCGTGCCCTGCGGGTGTCGCTGGAAACCCTTGACCCGGGTCTGGAAGCCGCCGCCCGCACCCTGGGGGCCGGGCCGCTGCGGGTATTCCTGACCGTCACCCTGCCCTTGATGGCCCCCGGCCTGATCGGCGGCACCATTCTCGCCTTCGCCCGGTCCCTGTCGGAATTCGGGGCCACCATCACCTTTGTGTCCAACATTCCCGGTCAGACCCGCACCCTGCCGGTGGCCCTGTACACCGCCGCCCAGACCCCGGGCGGGGACTGGGCGGCGTTACGGCTGTGTGTTCTGTCGGTCTGTCTGGCGTTTGTCGCCCTGCTCGCCTCGGAAGGTCTGAGCCGGTTCCTGAAGCGTCGGATCAGCGGGTAAGGCAGGAGGCCCGGCACCGCAGCAGCGCCGGGACCGCCAGCAGCAGGGCGGACAGTGCCCAAGCCAGCGCATCGTCGTTCTTAAAGGTCTCCAGCACCACCACCCCGGCGGTCATCGCCACCACGGTGGCCGCCAGCCAGCGGTCTTCCGGCCGTTCCGGCACCACCGCCGCCGACCGCCGGACCAACACCAGCAGCAGCATGGCCACCGCCACCCCGAGAATCGCCGTTGCCGGGAAATCACGGTAGCGCCCGCCGAAGGCCAGCCCGACCGCCGTCACCGTGGTGGAGAACAGGGTCAGCCGGTACAGCCATCCGGCCAGCCCCGACACCACCGGCTCCGCCTGACGCAGCAGCGACAGGAACACCACCGGCCCCAGAACCGCCAGCGCAATCGACGCCCCATGTTCACCCCACTCCAGCGGGGAGCGGGCAGAAAAGACGGCATGACGGACACAGAACACCGCCAGCACCCCGGCGGCCAGCCCCCCGGACAGGCTGATCAGCCAGCCGGTGGCATCGGCCTTCCGTCCCCCGGTCAGGGCGGCGGCAAGACCGATCCCCAGCCCGACGGCAACAGACGCCAGCAGCCAACGCAGCCAGTCCGCCACTTCAACCACCGGCCCGGTCAGCGTCACCTTCGGGGTTCCGCCTTCGCCCAGCACGCCCCAGAAGCCGCCGGTGGTGCCTTCCAGCTGGCGCTTCCACGGCTGGTCGGTGGCCTCGATCAGATTGGCCCGCCAGCCTTCGGCGGTGGTCATCTGCAACACGCCGCGGATGAACCGGGTTTCGTTGACCAGACTGGCTTCCGCCGCCTCGCGCTGACGCCCGGTGGACGGCCAGCCGATTTCCCCGACCAGAATTTCCTTGCCCGGAAACTCCGCCGCCATCTGGTCATGGATCTGTTTCACATGGACCAGCGCCTCGCTGATGTCGGACGGATCATCTTCCCAGTACGGCAGAAGATGGATGGTGATGAAGTCCACCGCGTCCTTCAGCGCCGCGCCATGGCGGCGCCAGAACTCCCAGACATCGGCGTAGGTCACCGGCTGCTCGACCCGGGCGTTGACCTCGCGGATATAGGCCGCCAGCGGTTCCGCCGCCTGTTCCCGGCGCAGCAGCACCTCGTTCCCGACAATCACCCCGGTGATGGTTTTCGGATAGGCGTGGGCCAGTTCCACCACCTTCTCCAGTTCCTTGCGGTTGGCGGCATCCTCGGCCCCGATCCACAGCCCTTGCAGAACCGTCATCCCCAGACGCTCGGCAACCGCCGCAACCTTGTCCAGACCATTGCTGGTGGCATAGGTGCGGACGCAGGGGGTGAAGGCCGACAGATGCCGCAGGTCTTCCTCCAGCCGCTGTTCACTGACCATGAAGGTCTTGTCAAACGGGGTCTCGCTGCCCCGGAACGGGGCATAGGACACACACTGCGCCCGGGTGACCGGCGCATCGGGCACCGCCACCGGCTGCCCCAGCCGCACCCAGCTGCCCAGCGCCACCGCCGCGCAAACCGTCAGAACCGCTGCCACAAAACCACGGCCGATCATGCGTCGCCCCTGTCATAAGAAAGACTGTCTGGTCCGGGTTGCTTACGGCAACCCCGGCTGCCGGAAAAGCGAAAACTTGCATCCCCTGCCCCGGTCCCGGCATTTTAGGGGCAGGCCGCCCGGTCTGCCGCGTTTTTCCGCTGAAAGGGTTCCCGATGTCCGCCTTCTGGGATGGTAAGTTTTCCGGTGATGCCTACGCCTATGGCACCGCCCCCAACGCCCACCTGCTGGAACAGGCCGATCACCTGTTTCTCGGCGCAAAGGTGCTGGTGCCGGGGGATGGCGAGGGGCGGAACGGGGTGTGGCTGGCCCGGCAGGGGATGGACGTGCTGTCGGTCGATGGCTCCGCTGTCGGGCTGGACAAGGCCCGCCGCCTTGCCGCCGCCAGCAACGTGCCGCTGAAAACCCAACAGGCCGATCTGTTGGCGTGGGACTGGCCGGAAGCCGCTTTTGACGGTGTGGTCTCCATCTTCCTGCATTTTTCCGCCGCCGACCGCCCGCGGATGCATGCCGCCATGGCCGCCGCCCTGCGCCCCGGCGGCATCCTGATTCTCGAAGCTTTCCGGCCCGGCCAGCTTGAATACAGCAGTGGCGGCCCCAAAGACCCCGACCTGCTGTACCGCGCCGAAGACCTGCGCGCCGATTTTGCCGGACTGCGGATTGATCTGCTGGAAGAGGGGGACTGCGTCCTTGACGAAGGGCCGCTGCATCAGGGCCCGGCCGCCACCGTCCGCCTGATTGCCCACAAGCCTTCGGAAGGGATCTGACATGACAGACCAGACCCTGTTGACCCGCGTTCTCACCCACAATCCGGCGGTGCGGGCTGCCCTTGAGAAAGTCTATCCCGGGGTGATGACGTGCCCGGACTGGATGACCCTGTCCGACGCCCTCGGCAACGGGGCCGTCGATACCGTGGTTTCCGCCTTTCTGGGCAACAAGTCAGAACGGGTGATGCTGGCGGCCCTGCTGATGAAGGCTGACTTCGCCACACAGGCGGTGGAGGTCAGCGGCACCTTCTGGGTGGCGTGGGGCGGGCTTGACCGCCGCAACCGGGGCCTGCTGCTGGCCCTGCTGGACGAGGATCTGGAAGACTGACCCCCGGCCCCCGATCCCCCCACCGGCGGCAGGGGTGTGTGTCGGTTGCCGCTCCGGGCCGCCTGTGTTACAGCCTGTGTCAACGATCCGTAATGACTCTTGCCGGAACCCGCGCATGACCGTCCACACTCCCGCCCCGCATGCTCCGTCTTTGGCCCCGTCTCCGGTCCTGCCCGCCGTGCTGGCAACCGGGGACGGCAGCAGCCGCGACTGGACCCAGCCACGCCATGACTGGACCCGCGAGGAGATCGAGGCCCTGTTCGCCCTGCCGCTGATGGATCTGCTGTATCTGGCGCAGACCGTGCACCGCGCCTGGTTTGATCCCAACAGCGTCCAGCGCTCGACGCTGGTTAACATCAAGACCGGGGCCTGCCCGGAAGACTGCAAGTACTGCTCGCAGTCCCGCACCGCCAAGGCCAAGCTGAAGATCGAACCGCTGATGGGCGTCGAGGAGGTCCGTCAGGCCGCCGTGCGGGCCCGCGACACCGGGGCCACCCGCCTCTGTATGGGCGCGGCGTGGCGATCCCTGAAGGAACGTGACCTGCCGGTGATCGTGGATATGATCAAGGCGGTCCGCTCCGAAGGCCTCCAGACCTGCATGACGCTGGGCATGCTGAAGCCGGAACTGGCCGATGCCCTGCGGGAAGCCGGTCTGGATTACTACAACCACAATGTCGACACCTCACCGGAACATTACGGCAAGATCATCGGCAGCCGCACCTATCAGGACCGTCTGGATACCCTGAAGGCGGTGCAGGATGCCGGGATCAAGGTGTGCTCCGGCGGGATCGTCGGTCTGGGCGAAAGCCGTTCCGACCGTGCCGGTATGCTGCACACCCTGTCAGCCCTGTCGCCGCACCCCAACAGCGTGCCGATCAACATGCTGGTCAAGGTCGAAGGCACCCCGCTGGCCGATGAAGGCATCACCAGCGATGTCGACGACATCGAATTCATCCGCACCATCGCCGTTGCCCGCATTCTGATGCCGCGCTCGGTGGTCCGCCTGTCGGCCGGGCGTCATGCGATGTCCGTCAGCACGCAGGCGCTGGCCTTCATGGCCGGAGCCAATTCGATGTTCTACGGCGAAGAGCTGCTGACCACCGAAAACAGCGCCATGACCCGCGATAACCAGATGTTCGAGAAGCTGGGCATCACCGCCATGGCCCAGAATCGGAACGACTGAGAAATCCACGACCGAGTGCTCTGGCCGTTCCGGTCATGAAAAAACGGGGGCATGAAAAAACGGGGGAAAGCATCGCTTTCCCCCGTTTTGCATCAAAAACCCGATCCTCAGTTCTTACGGATGTAATCCAGGAAGTTGCCGACTTCCTTCGACAGGTCGCTGGCGCGGTCGGTCAGGGTCAGCGCCGCGGCATGCACCTGCTTTGACGCACTCTGCGCATTATCGGCCACCGTCACCACATGGGTGATGTCCTCGGACACCTGCGTGGTGCCCTGCGAAGCCTGCTGGACGTTGCGGCTGATTTCCTGCGTCGCCGCGCTCTGCTCCTCGATCGCCGAGGCGACCGTCACCGCGACGGTATTAACCTGATCAATGGCATGGCGGATCTCGTTGGTCGCCTCGACCGTCGCCCGGGTGGCAATCTGCACCGCCTGAATCTGGCGGCCGATCTCCTCGGTGGCGCGGCTGGTCTGCTGAGACAGTGCCTTGACCTCATTGGCCACCACGGCAAACCCCTTCCCGGCATCCCCGGCACGGGCTGCCTCGATGGTGGCATTCAGGGCCAGAAGGTTGGTCTGGCTGGCGATGTCATTGATCAGGCTGACCACCTCACCGATGCTGACCGCCGACTGGTTCAGGGTGGCAATCGCCTCCTGCGCCCCTTCGACCCGGGTCACCGCCTGCGACGACAGCACCGAGGCATCTTCGATCCGCTGCGCGATCTCGCTGATCGACGCCGTCAGTTCCTCCGCCGCACTGGCCACGGTCTGCACATTGGCCCCGGCCTGCTCCGCCGCGCTGGCCACACTGGTCGACCGCGTCCCGACCTCCTGCGCCGTATCCTGCAACAGCCCGGACAGCTGTTCCAGCTCCTTCGCCGCAACGGTCACCGCCCCGGCGACATCCTGCACCTTGCTCTGGAACTGGTCGGCCATCTGGACGTACTTGGTCACGTCTTCCCAGTTCAGCATCGGGCCGACATAGGTGCCTTCCTGATCGAAAATCGGGATCACCGTATTTTCGATCACCAGACCGCCGAGGGTAAACTTACCCTTATAGGGCAGCTTGGACGGATCCCGCAGCATGCGGTCGAGAAACTCTGAACGCTGATGGAAGCTGGTGATCGGCCGCCCCACCACCTCCTCGGCCTTGCAGCCGAGGGCATCCTCGACCTGACGCAACAGCGCCAGCGCCGAGGAGTTGATGTAGGTGACCCGCAGATCCTTCGGTTCGCAGATCATCACCTTGGCGGGCTGCTCATCGACCATCTGCTTCAGCTCAAACGCCCGGATCACCGCACTGCGCAGGCCTTCAATCCCCCGCGCCAGTTCGCCGATCTCATCGCCGCGCGCCTGCCCGCTGACCCGGGTATTGGGGTGCCCGCCGGCGATCTTGCCCAGATCCACCACCAGCTGGCGGACCGACCGGGTGATATCCCGCGAGATGATCAGGGCCAGCACCGCCAGACCGACCATCACCACCGCGGCAAAAATCACCAGCGTGTTGCGGACCACCGCAAAGTGGGCTTCCAGATCGTCCACATAGACCCCGGCCCCGATCACCATCGGCCAGCCGGGAACGGTGCTGACATAGCTGATCTTGCGAAGATCAGCCCCGCCTTTCACCTTCGGGAACCAGTAGTCAACCTGACCTTCGCTCTGTGTCCGCGCGACATCGAGCATCATTTTGACATACAGATTGCCTTTCTGGTCCTTCAGCCCGGACATGTCAGTCCCGACCAGAGACGGATTCTGGCCATGGGCCAGTGCCTTACCACTGCCATCCAGAACGAACAGATAGCCGGTGCCGCCATCAAAGCGGACACTGCTGACACTGTCCAGCCAGCGGCGCTGAGCATCTTCCGGGGTCAGGGTGCCTGCCTTGACCGGGCCCGCCTGAAGGCCCTGCGCCATACTCTGGGCCCCCTGAATCACGTTGCGCAGCATGGTCACCCGGCCATCGACAAGGTCATCATGCAACACCGTCAGCGAGCGCCACAGAATCACCGTCAGCGCCAGAGCTGACAGCAGCAGGATCCCCAACAGTTTTAGACTGATTTTAATGCGGCCCATGGTAACGTCTTCCCCTCCGTACACGGACATATGATCGACTGCGTACCCGCGTTGATCATAGCGTTGTTGCAGGACAGGGAAAGTCATAAATAAAACTATATGTGTACTGTCACTGGGCAGAAGCATGTGCCGTGGTTTATCTCCGCCCCCGGCACACACCCCCTGATCATCCTCCAGTTTTTAATTATTCCGCATGTAATTCAGGAATTCGGCGACCTCCCGGCGCAGACTGTCGGAGCGGTGAGTCAGTCCGGTTGCCGCCTCCTGCACCCGCATTGCCGCCTCTTTTGCCTCAGACGCCACCTGCACCACAGTGGTGATATCGGTGGACACCTGCGTGGTCCCGGTCGAGGCCTCCGCCACATTGCGGCTGATCTCACCGGTGGCGGCCGCCTGTTCCTCAATGGCGGCGGCAACGGCCGTCGACACCTGATTGACCTGATCAATCGCGTCCCGGATCTGCTCCGTCGCCTGCGTAGAGGTCCGGCTGGCCTGCTGCACCCCCTCAATCTGGCGGACGATATCCTCCGTGGCCCGGGCAGTCTGGGTGGCAAGGGATTTGACCTCATTGGCCACCACCGCAAAGCCTTTCCCGGCCTCTCCGGCCCGGGCGGCCTCAATGGTGGCATTCAGGGCCAGAAGATTGGTCTGGCTGGCGATTTCGGAAATCAGCCGGATCACCTCGCCGATGCTGGCCGCCGAGCGGTTCAAAGAGTCCATGGCCTCCTGCGCCGCCCCGACCCGCTCAACGGCCTCCTGCGCGGTCCGGGTTGACTGCTCCACACTCCGGCCAATCTCGTTGATCGACGCCGACAGTTCCTCTGCGGCACTGGCGACGGTCTGCACATTCACGCCCGCCTGTTCCGCCGCCGCCGCGACGCTGGCCGAACGGTCCCCGACCTGTTCCGCCGTCGCCTGTAGGGCAGTGGACAGGCGTTCCAGATCCTGCGCCGACTCGGCAACGGCATCGGAGACCGCCTGAACCTGTTTCTGGAAGTTATCGGCCATCTGAACGTATTTGGTGGCATCGTCCCAGTTCAGCATCGGCCCGATATATGCGCCATCCTGATCGTAAATCGGGATCACCGTGTTTTCGATGACGTGATCCCCCATACTGAACTTGGACCGCAGCGGCAGGCGGGACGGATCCCGCAGCAGGGCATCAATCTGGTCTTTATGACGGCGGTGGAAGATCGACACCGGCTGCCCGACCACCTCATCGGCCTTGCAGGGCATCAGATGTTCCACCCGGCGCAGCAGATCCATGCTGGCCTTGTTGACATAGGTGATGTTCAGGGTTTCGCGGTCGCACAGCATCACCCGGGCCGGTTGCTCATCCACCATCTGGTTCAGCTGGAACGCCCGGCGCACCGTCTCCCGCAGGGCGATGATGGCGCGGCTGATTTCCCCCAGTTCGTCCCGCCGTCCGGTCGCCGGGATCGTGCCCGGAATCCGTCCCTCGGCCAGCGTGCCGATTGCCCGGCTGAGCCCGGAAACCGCGGCGACGATGTCATGGGAAATGCTCCAGGCCAGCAGCAGCGCCAGAACCACCATGACCGCCACCGCAATCACAAAGGTCTTCACCGCCGTAGCGAAAGCGGCATCGACATCATCAACATAGACACCGGTGCCGATCACCACATTCCAGTCAGGCACCTTCATCACGTAGCTGACCTTGCGCAGCGGCTCTTTCTGGCCGGGCTTGGGATACCAGTAATCAACCCGGCCCTGCCCGTCCTTCAGGGCAACCTCCACCATCTTCTGCACGAAGAAGGTGCCGGTCTGGTCCTTCAGGCCCGCCGCACTCTGGCCGATCCGGTCCGGTGCCACCGGCATCACCAGATAGATCACCTTGTCATCGACAGCAAAAAAGTATCCGGTGCCGTTGTCATAGCGCATGGCGCTGACGGTCTCCCGCCATTGGGCCTGCACGTCCGCCAGCGGACGCCCGGCCTTCTGCACCTGCTCTTTGTGCAGGGTCTGCGCCAGCGTTACCGCCCCCTGCACCACATTCCGCAGCATGACCACGCGGCCGTCGATCATGGCGTCGTACTGGTTTTTCAGGGCGAACCCCACCAGAACCAGCAACGGCAGCAAAATCCCCAGTGTCATTGCCAGAAGTTTTGCCCGGATCGACCACAGACGTTTCATGCGTTCTCTCCCGATTGTTCGGCCCGGTCGGATCTTCCTGACGGAAGCAGCTTCGACGCAGCGCAACATTTGCATTATTCCAATGCATTAAGATGGAATAATATTATAAAAACAACATCCTTCCAAGCTTTTCCCACCTGCCCTGCCGGAGTGTTCCGGCTGCGCAGAAAACACATTCATTTTCGTGTTGTTTTTATTGATATACGCACCACATAAGTATAATAAGGTCTTCAGACCATCCATAACCGTCCCGACGACAGGGGGAAAGCGGATGTCCACTCCGCAGCGCGTACTGCTGATCATCACCGGTGGAATCGCCGCCTATAAAAGTCTGGATCTGATCCGCCGCCTGCGGGAGCAGGGGGTTGCCGTGCGCTGCGTGCTGACCGAAGGGGCAACCCAGTTTGTCACCCCCCTCAGCGTCGCCGCCCTGTCGGAAGAGAAAGTCTATCAGGATCTGTTTTCCCTGACCGATGAGGCTGAAATGGGCCACATCCGGCTGTCGCGGGAAGCCGATCTGCTGGTGGTCGCCCCCTGCACCGCCAATATGATGGCGAAGATGGCGGCCGGTCTGGCCGATGACCTTGCCTCCACCGTGCTGCTGGCCACCGACAAACCGGTGCTGATCGCCCCGGCGATGAACCTGTATATGTGGGCCAGTCCGGCGACACAGGCCAATCTGGCCACCCTGCAAAGCCGGGGGATCCGCGTCGTCGGCCCCGGCAGCGGTGTGCTGGCCTGCGGTGAGGTCGGGGCCGGACGGATGAGTGACGTCCCGGATCTGGTTCAGGCGATTCTCGCCGCCCTGCGCCCGGTGGAGAAACCGCTGGCCGGAAAAACCGCCCTTGTCACCAGCGGCCCGACCCACGAGCCGATTGATCCGGTGCGCTATATCGCCAACCGCTCTTCCGGCAAACAGGGGCACGCCATCGCCGCCGCTCTGGCCGACCTCGGGGCCGATGTCACGCTGGTCAGCGGGCCGGTCACGCTGCCGGACCCGGCAGGCGTGCGGGTGGTGCGGGTGGAATCCGCCCGGGATATGCTGGCGGCCTGTCAGGCTGCCCTGCCCGCCAGCGGCCTCCTTGATGTGGCCGTCTGCGCCGCCGCCGTCGCCGACTGGGGGGTGGATGTCGCCCCGCAGAAACTGAAGAAGCAGGACGGTGCCGCCCCGCCCGCCATCGCCCTGCGCCCCAACCCGGATATTCTGGCCACCCTGTCCGCTGCCGGGCCGCAGCGGCCCCGGCTGGTGGTCGGCTTTGCCGCCGAAACCGAATCCGTCATCGACCACGCCGTCGCCAAGCGCGCCCGCAAGGGCTGCGACTGGATCTGTGCCAACGATGTGTCTTCCGCCACCGGTACCTTCGGCGGCGACCGCAACACCGTGCACCTGATCAGCGCCGATGGCGTGGAAAGCTGGCCGGACCTGCCCAAAACCGACGTTGCCACCCGGCTGGCACGCCGGATTGCCGAAACCCTGATCTCCCCCTGATTCATTCCGGATCCCGATCACCATGACTTCTGCCGTCACTGTTTCCGTCGTCCGCCTGCCGCACGGCGCTGACCTGCCCCTGCCGTCCTACGCCACCGCCCATGCTGCCGGGATGGACCTGCATGCGGCGCTGGAAGCCCCGGTGACGCTGGAGCCCGGGGCCTGGGGCCTGATCCCGACCGGGCTGGCGATTGCCCTGCCCGACGGCTACGAGGCGCAGGTCCGCCCGCGCTCCGGCCTTGCCGCCAAGAATGCCGTCACCGTGCTGAATGCCCCCGGCACCATCGATGCCGATTACCGGGGCGAGGTGAAGGTGATCCTGATCAACCACGGTCAGGCCCCGTTCGTGATCGAACACGGGATGCGCATTGCCCAGATGCTGATCGCCCCGGTGACCCGCGCCGTGTGGGCCGAGGTGGCCGATCTGTCGGAAACCGAACGTGGGGCCGGGGGCTTCGGCTCCACCGGCACCACAACCCTGTAAGGCCGGAGATCCGCCGATGCTTCGCCCCTCCAAAAAAATGCTGTTCGCCATCGAAGCGGTCCTCGATATCGCCTATCACGCGGGCGGGGAACCGGTGCAGAGCCGCGAAATCACCCGGCGGCAGGAAATTCCCCGCCGCTATCTGGAACAGACCCTGCAACATCTGGTGCGGTCCGGGGTTCTGGTCGGGGTGCGCGGCCCCAAGGGCGGCTACCGGCTGGCGCGGGAGCGGCGGCGGATCACCATCGGTGAAATTGTCCGCGTCATGCAGTCGCTGGAAGAGTCGGAAGATATCTATCAGGATCTGCCGGGGTCGCCGCTGGGCCTCGGCGTGGTCCGCCCGATGTGGCAGGACCTTCAGGAAGACCTGATGCAGCGCCTTGATACCATCACCATTGATGACCTGTGCATGAAAGCGTGGCGCGACGGCGTCGGCAGCGAAGCCGAGGAAAAGATGGATTTCACCATCTGACGCCCCTTGCCCTGCCCGCCTGAAGACCACATTTTGCGGTTCAAACGCCACCGATGCGTGGTATTATATCTTAAATTCACACCCAGATCAGGGGAATTAAATGACTGAGACCACCGCTTCCTTCCGTGGCCGGATTTATGACGATATTCTCGCCACCATCGGGGCCACTCCGCTGGTCCGCGTCAAGCGGCTGGCCGCCGATGCCGGGGTTAAGGCCGATATCCTCGGCAAGTGCGAGTTCTTTAACCCGCTGGCCTCGGTGAAGGACCGCATCGGTCTGGCCCTGATCGAAACCCTGGAAGCCCAGGGCAAAATCACCCCGGGGGCCACCATCATCGAGCCGACCTCCGGCAACACCGGGATCGCGCTGGCCTTCGTCTGCGCCGCCAAGGGCTACAAGCTGATCCTGACCATGCCGGAAAGCATGTCGATCGAACGCCGCAAGATGCTGAAGCATCTGGGTGCGCAGATCGAGCTGACCCCGGCCGCCAAGGGCATGAAGGGCGCCGTCGCCCGCGCCGAGGAACTGGCGCAGGAACTGCCGAACGCTATCATTCCGCAGCAGTTTGAAAACCCGGCCAACCCGGCAGTGCACCGCGTCACCACCGCCGAGGAAATCTGGGCCGACACCAACGGCGGCGTTGATGTGCTGATCTCCGGCGTCGGCACCGGCGGCACCATCACCGGCGTTGGCGAAGTGCTGAAGGCCCGCAAGCCCGGCGTGAAGGTGATCGCGGTGGAACCGGAAGACAGCCCGGTCCTGTCCGGCGGGGCCCCCGGCCCGCACAAGATTCAGGGCATCGGCGCCGGTTTCGTGCCGGGCGTGCTGAACACCGGCGTGTTTGACGAAGTGATCCAGATCGGCAACGAAACCGCCTTCGCCACCGCCCGCAAGGCCGCCAAACTGGAAGGCCTGCCGGTCGGGATCTCCGGCGGGGCCGCACTGGCGGCGGCGCTGGAAGTGGCGGCCCGTCCGGAGTTCGAAGGCAAGCAGATCGTCGTGATCCTGCCGAGCTTCGCCGAACGCTACCTGTCGACCGCCCTGTTCGAAGACGCCTGATCGGCTCTCGACAGGCACCGGTTTCCGGTCCATATCGGGGGGAGGGTCCAGCCGGACCCTCCCCTTCCGTTTTTCCGGGACAGAGACCCTTCTGATGTCATTCAGCGAAGAGCAGATCCGCCGCTATGCCCGCCATATCCTGCTGCCCAATGTCGGCGGTACCGGGCAGGAAAAGCTGCTGGCGTCGAAAGTGCTGCTGATCGGGGCCGGGGGGCTGGGGTCGCCGCTGGCGGTGTATCTGGCCGCCGCCGGGGTCGGCACCATCGGCATCGTCGATGACGACACCGTCGATCTGTCCAACCTGCAACGCCAGATCGCCCATACCACCGACCGCATCGGCATGGCCAAGACCGCCAGCGCCGCGCAGGCGATGCAGGCCATCAACCCGGACATCACCGTGCACCAGCACCGCATGCGGCTGGATGCCGGAAATGCCGCCGAGCTGTTTGCCGGATACGACCTGATCGCCGATGGCTCCGACAACTTCGGGACCCGTTTTCTGGTCAACGATGCCGCCTTCTTTGCCCGCAAAACACTGGTCAGCGCCGCTATCCTGCGCTTTGACGGCCAGTTATCCACCTACAAACCCCATGCGGGCGGCCCCTGCTACCGCTGTATCTTCCGCGAGCCGCCGCCGCCGGGCCAGATCCCGTCCTGCGCCGAAGCCGGAATTCTCGGTGCGGTCGCCGGGGTGATGGGCACCCTACAGGCGACGGAGATCCTGAAGGAACTGCTGGGCATCGGCGACAGCATGGCCGGACGCCTGATGATTTATGATGGCCTGTCCGCCGCCTTCCGCACCGTGCGGGTCAAGCCGGACCCCGGCTGCCCGCTGTGTGGCCCGGCCCCGACAATCACCCATCTGCAACAGCCGGAAGAAGCCCCGGCCTGCGGCCTGCCATAACCCTCTCCTCCCCCTTTTTCCCCAAAGCAAACGGGCCCCGCACGACCGTGCGGAGCCCGTTTTGCATACCGGCCACCGTGTGATCAGCGGGAATTCTGGCGGCGGTTATAAGCCAGCTGGTCCGGGGTCAGCTGGAACCCGATATAGACCGGCATGTCCTTGGTCTTCATGTCCTTGAGCGGCAGGGTCAGGCGGACTTCCTCATCCCGGACCATCATGGTGACCACATTGGTCTGCGGATACTTGAACTGCACCGGCATCACCTGCTTGGCCGACTCCGCCGGATAGAAGGCAGGAATCGCAACAAAATAGTCCATCCTGTTGTCCGGCGCGGTTTCCGCCGGGCCTTTGCTGATGGCGAACAGCACCTTCATCCGCATGTTGATGGTGGTGCCTTTTTCCTTGTCCTTCACAAAAGTGCAGTCGCCGGTGTAGTCGGCGATTTCCACGGTATAGACCACGTCGGTCAGATCGCGGCCCGGACCATCGCGGAACACCGTCATCTTGGCGGTATCGCGGTCGATCCGCACCTGCGGGCAGGCCTGTCCACCGCTGGGATCATCCTTCTGGGCGAGGGAGCAGGCGGAAACCGTCAACGCCAGCCCCGCAACAGCCCCGACGCGCAGCATGGCCCCAACGTGCCCGACGGACAGGTTCAGCATTGTCATCTCCTTACGCTCCGGCGGCAGAGGATCAGTCCGCGCCGCCGCATCCCGCAGCAACCGGCCTTGGTGTATCCGGTTTCCCGCATCAGGGCAACCCGACCGCAGCCGGGGTCAGCCCCCCGCCACCGTCATACCGTCAATCCGCAGGCTGGGCGCATCGGTCCCATGCCGCAGGTCCAGATCGCTGGCCGGAGTCAGGGAGCGGAACATGTCCTTCAGGTTCCCGGCAATCGTCACTTCGTTGACGGCATAGGTGATCTCGCCGTTCTCAATCCAGAATCCGGCCGCCCCGCGGGAGTAATCCCCGGTCACACCGTTGACCCCATGCCCGAACAGATCAACCACCAGCAGGCCTTCCTTCAGCTCCCGGATCATCTCTTCCGGGCTCTGGGTCCCGGCCTCCATCCACACATTGCTGACCCCCGGCGACGGGGCCGAGGAGGTGCCACGGGCGGCGTGGCCGGTGCTGGCCAGCCCCAGCTGGCGGGCAGAGCGCAGATCCATCACCCAGGTGGTCAGCACCCCGTTATCAATCAGGGCCCGGCGGCGGTTGGCAATGCCTTCGGCATCGACCGGGCGGGACCGCAGCCCCCGGGCCCGGTGCGGATCCTCGATGATCGACACCCCCGGCGCGAACACCTCGGTCTCCAGCGCATTCTTCAGGAACGAGGTCCCCCGGGCGATGCTGGCCCCGTTGATCGCCCCGCACAGGCTGCCGACAATGCCCCGGGCCATGCGCGGATCAAAGATCACCGGCACCCGGCAGGTCTTGATCCGCCGCCCACCCAGACGGCGCACCGCCCGTTCCCCGGCCCGGCGGCCGATCAGGGCGGCATCCTCCAGATCCGCAACATAGACCGCCGTGGTGTAGTCGTAGTCGCGTTCCATGCCGCTGTCGCCGTCCCCGGCCAGCGCCACCGCCGACAGGGACGACCCCGACGACCAGTAGCTGTGGGCAAACCCGTTGGAGGCCACCACCGACACCAGAGACCGTCCCCACGAGGCTTCCGCCCCTTCGGAATTGGTGACGCCGGACACCGACCGCGCGGCATCCTCCGCCGCCGCCGCCATGGCAATCAGCTGGTCCGCCGTCAGTTCAGTCGGGTCATCGCCGTCAATATCCGGCATCGTGGTCGCCAGCTGATCCGGGTCGGCCAGACCGGCGAAGGGATCTTCCGGCACCGCCTTCGCCATGGCAATCGCCCGCTCGACCAGCGCCGACAGCGCCTCGCGGCTGCGGTCGCCGGAGGAGACGATCGCCTGCCGTTTGCCGATCAGCACCCGCAGGCCGATATCGCCGCCTTCCGAGCGTTCCAGCGTTTCCAGCTGACCCAGCCGCCATGCCACCGACACCGACTGGCCATCCACCAGAATGGCATCGGCGGCATCAGCCCCGGCCCGGCGGGCATCGGCGATCAGATCTTCCAGCAGGGACAGGGTGTTGGCAGAGGCGTCGGACATGAAAGCTCCCGGTACGGACGGCACAGTCAGGACCGCCACTCTGCCCCAAACAATGCCGCGAGAAAACCGCTATCTCTCCCCTCGCATTCCGGCGCCGATCGCCGTATGGTCCCCGGCCATGAGCGTGCATCCGATTCCCTATTCCGATCCGCTGACAGCCTTCGCGCCCTTCGCCGGGCAGGACGGGGCTGTCCTGCTCGACTCCGCCGCCACCGCCGGGGGACGCGGGCGCTGGACCTATCTGTGCCTTACCCCGCAGACGGTTCATCTGGATCCGGCAGACCCGTTCACCACCCTGACCGACGCCCTGCGCCCCCTGTCCCCGGCGCAGGATGCCGCTGACGGCCTGCCGCCGTTCCGGGGCGGACTGGCCGGGTGGCTGTCCTATGAGGCCGGACGGCATCTGGAAGCCCTGCCGGTCCCGAGGCCGGACGACCTCGGGGTGGCCGAGACAGCCTTTGGCGTTTACCCGGTGGTTGCCGCCTTTGACACGGCCCGGCAGCAGGCGATGGTTCTCGGCCTGCCGGGCTTTGACGCCGCCGCCGCCGCACTGGCAACCCGGCTTTCCGCCCCCCTTGCGCCGCTGCCGCCCCCGGCCACCGCCACGGTGCCGATGCGGGCGGAACTGTCCCGGGATGAGGCGGCGCGCCGGATCCGGCAGGTGATCGACTATATTTATGCCGGGGATATTTTTCAGGCCAACTGGACCCAGCGCTTTCTGGCGGAGGGCCTGCCCGCCGGGGTGACGCCGCTCGACCTCTACCGCCGTCTGCGCGCCCTGTCCCCCGCCCCCTTTGCCGCCTGCCTGAGCTTTGGCGGGGCCCATGTGCTGTCGGCCTCGCCGGAGCGGTTCCTGCGGGTTGATCCCGACGGACGGGTGGAGACCCGGCCGATCAAAGGCACCCGCCCCCGGGGCACCACCCCGGAAGACGATGCCCGTCTGGCCGCCGAACTCTGCGCCAGCGAGAAAGACTGCGCCGAAAACCTGATGATCGTTGACCTGCTGCGGAATGACCTGTCGCGGGTGTCGCAGGTCGGGTCCGTCCGGGTTCCGGTGCTGAACGGTCTGGAAAGCTTCGCCAGCGTCCACCATTTGGTGTCGGTGGTGGAAAGTCGCCTGCGCCCGGGCGACTCTGCGGTGTCCCTGCTGCGGGCCAGCTTCCCCGGCGGCTCGATCACCGGGGCCCCGAAGATCCACGCCATGGAACTGATCCACGCGCTGGAACCGGCCCGGCGCGGCCCCTACTGCGGGTCGGTATTCTGGATGGGGCCGGACGGGGCGTTTGATTCCTCGATCATCATCCGCACACTGGTGATCGGCGGCAATGGCCGTATCGCCGCACAGGCGGGCGGCGGCATCGTCGCCGACTCCGAGCCCATGGCGGAAGTGGACGAAGCCCTGACCAAAGCCCGCGCCATGATCCGCGCCGTCAGCGGACAGGATACGCCGCTGCCCCCGGCCTGAAGCACGGCGCAGACTCCCCTCTCCAGGACTCAGTGATCAGTCAAACAAAAACCCCCGCATCACCGGGATGCGGGGGTTGAGTGTCGCTGTCTGAAGCGTCCGCCGATCAGCGGACGTAGAGATGGACTTCGTTGGAGGAGGCCCCACCGCTGGACATCGCCGACATGCGGATGCGGTCCGCCCCGACGCCCATGTCGGTCAGGGAGCGCATCACCTGCTCGGCACTGCGGCGGGCATTGGCGGCGGCCATCGCCGACTGCCCGGCCCCACCGGTGGACGGACTGACCGCCACCAGATCGAACACGGCATTCGGGCGGCGTTCCACCGCACGGGACACAGCCTGATACAGCTGCTGTTCATAGGACACATTCGGGCGGTCGAAGCGGATCACCACCAGCGGGCGGCGGTCCCCGGCCATCCCCTGCGGGGAGACAAGGCCGGTATCCTGCGACACCGCGTTGCCGCGGATCATCGCCTGATTGCCGATCGACGCCCCGTAGAGCTGGCCATTCTTCACGCCCAGCGCCAGAGTATTGAGGTTGGACCGTTCGTTGCCGATGTAGCCCTGCTGGCGGGAAATATCCTGCGACAGTTCCGACAGCAGACGTTCAATCAGCACCACGGTCTGGTTTGTTTCCACTTCCAGCGTCTGGAGCTGGCGGTGGTCTTCATCAACCGCCCCGCTGAGGCTGTAGGCGGCACGGATGCTGTCCAGCAGGTAGACGGTCATCGCGCTGTCAGAGGAAACCGTGGTCGCCAGCTGGTTCAGCGCGGCGACATCCATGTTCAGCCGGTCCAGCTGCGACTGGGCGCGGGACCACTGATTGTGCAGCTCCGGATTGCCCGGAGTGGTGCCGACCTGAAGGCGGGCATTCACCGACGCCACGGTCTCGTGATAGACGCGGCTGTCGTTGATGGTCTGCATCCGCAGCGACTGGAGCTGCTGGTTGCGCTGCCGGATCACACCCTGCAAATTGGAAAGTTCGGCCCGGAAGGTCTGCACCTTCTGGCCGACAAAGGTTCCGGTCGGCTGACCCGGGGTGACAGACTGCGGCACAAAGCTGCTGCTGCCAAGGCTGGGCGGCTGATCGAGGGAGCTCGACTGGATGCCGGGCTCGCCGCCGAGGGACGGGAACAGAGCATCGTTGGCGAAAGAACACCCGGCCAGCGCCATGGTCACGCCGAGAACCAGAACACGCGACTTCGACAGCGACATCGAATTCCCTTTTGTTTTGCCGCCTTTAGTCCCGGCGTACCTCCCCGGGCGGCGGACGGAGCGCCGGGAAACGACGGGTTAAATTGATTCGGCAAGGACTTGGCGGGACAAATCCCCCCGCACGGTGGAGGGGAGTGTACTGAAAGGGGATGCCCGTAACAAGCCGCAATTATGCCATGGATTATGACAAGGACGCGGGGGTTTCCCGCTCCTATGCCTTCCCTGTTTTTCGTATGACCATTGTCGCAGAAAAAATCAATGCCGCAGTCGCAACAATCGCCGGACCGGCAGGCAAATCCCACGTCAGGGAGGCCCCGAGACCACCGCTGACGGCGGTTACCCCGATCCCGGCGGCCAGCACCGCCATCTGCTCCGGCGTCCGCGACAGGCCACGCGCCGCCGCCGCCGGAATGATCAGCAGGGCGGTGATCAGCATCACCCCGACAATCTTAACCGCCACTGCGATGGTCAGCGCCATCAGCAGCATGAAGGCCAGCTCGGCCCGGGCCACCGGCAGCCCTTCCGCCTGCGCCAGATCGCGGTGCACCGTCGCCGCCAGCAACGGCCGCCAGACCGCCGCCAGCACCCCCAGCACGGCGGCGCAGCCGAGCCAGACCTGTAACAGGTCGATGCGGTCAACCGCCAGAATATCGCCGAACAGCAGGCCATGCAGATCAATCCGCACCGCCCCGAGGAAGGCCAGCGCGATCAGCCCGAACGACAGGGCGGCGTGGGAAAAAATCCCCAGCAGGGCATCGCTGCCCAGCCGCTTCTGCCGGGCAAAGGCGGTCAGGAACGCCGCCATGATCAGCCCGGTGGCGACAATGGTCGCCTGCACCGGCACCCGCAGCACCGTGCCCAGCGCAATGCCCAGCAGGGCGGAATGGGACAGCGCATCACCAAAGTAGGCCATCCGCCGCCAGATCACGAAACAGCCGAGCGGCCCGGCCGCGACGGCCACCGCCAGACCGGCCAGACCGGCGCGGACCACAAAATCATCCAGCAGCCCGGCCATGTCAGTCATGAGAATGTCCTCCGGCACAGCGGGAACCGGCCCCGGAGGGCGGGGACAGGGGTGGGGGCGGAAAATGGGCATCGTGCGATGGCAGGGAACAGGGATCGTCCTGCCCCGGCGCATGGCCGGAATGGTCATGCCCGCAGGACACCAGTCCCGGCTGTACCGTCCCGTCCGGACCGTGCACATGATGGTGGTCGTGGCTGTACAGCGCCACATGCCCGGCGGCCTCGCGCCCGAACAGGCGCTGATAGGCCGGATCCTGCGCCACCGCCTCCGGGTGGCCGACACAGCAGACGTGGTGATGCAGGCAGATCACCCGGTCGGTGGCCGCCATCACCACATGCAGGTCGTGGGAAATCATCAGCACCCCCATGCCGTGGCGGCGGCGCAGCCCGGCAATCAGGTCATACAGATCCAGCTGACCCCGGAAATCCACGCCCTGCGCCGGTTCATCCAGAATCAGGATATCCGGCTGCCGCAGCAGGGCCCGCGCCAGCAGAACCCGCTGCATCTCGCCGCCGGACAGGGTCTGGACCGCCGCCTCGGTCAGGTGGGCCGCCCCGGTTTCCCCCAGCGCCGCCTGCACCGCCGCATCCCCGGCCCGCTGCCCCAGCGTCATCAGCCGACGCACCGTCAGCGGCAGCAGGGATTCCGTATGGAAGCGCTGCGGCACATACCCGATGCTCAGGCCGTCCGTCCGGCGGACCTGCCCGGCGTCCGGGCGGTCCAGACCGACCAGAATGCGCACCAGCGTGGTCTTTCCGGCCCCGTTCGGTCCGACAATGGTCACGATCTCGCCCTGCCGGACCTCCAGATCGACCGCATCCAGAATCAGCCGCCCGCCATGGCGGACCGAGACCCCGTCCGCCCGCAGCAGCGCCGTCATGGTGCGCCCCCGGAACAGGCGGGGCAGATCCCCTCGACCTCGACCACCGGGGCCTGCACCCGGAACCCCAGCTCCGCCCCGGCAGCCCGGATCGCGCTGTCAATGTCCGGCGACCGTGTTTCCGCCACCTGCCCGCATTCCCGGCAGATGAAGAACTGGGCCCCATGCTCGCCGCCGATATGGGCGCAGCCGATAAAGGCGTTCAGACTGTTCAGCCGGTGGGCCAGACCATGCTCGATCAGGAAATCCAGCGCCCGGTATACCACCGGCGGTGCCGCCTTGCGGCCATCGGCATTCAGCCGGTGCAGCAGATCATAGGCGCTGACCGGGCGGTGATCGGCCCACAGCAGATCCAGCACCTCGCGCCGGGCCTGCGTCAGCCGCGCCCCCTGCCGGGCACAGACATCCTCCGCCCGGCGCAGGGCATCGTGGCGGCAATGGTCATGATCATGATGCGGGGGCGGAAACAGCCCTTCTTCATCGGCAGACGGCGGTACAGGCGGCATCGAGGAATCCCGGCGGCAAGGGTCAGGCAACAGCCGGTGGCCTCCCGGTCAGGTCTGCCGGGCTTGCCATCGCGACTGTTATAACATAACATTCTTCCAGTGTAGCACACATCCCCGGCGCTGACGAGGCCCCAGCCCCAACGCCTTCTCTGCCTTTCCTCCCTGCCGTAAGGACCCCCTGCATGTCCCGCCTCTCCATCACCCTTGCCGCCACCGCCCTGTCGGCGACCCTGACCACCGCTGCGCTGGCCGACACCACTCCGGTCGTTGTCACCAGCATCACCCCGGTCTATGCCCTTGCCGGAGCCATTATGGACGGGGTCGGCGAGCCGGTCCGCCTGATCCCGCAAGGCCAGTCCCCGCATACCCATACCCTGAAACCGTCCGATGCCCGCGCCGTCAGCAAGGCCGATGTCATCTTCTGGGTCGGGCCGGAACTGGAAGCCGCCCTGCCCAAGACCCTTGCCACCGCCCCGAAAACCGCACAGGTGGTGCCCCTGCTGCGGTCGCTGGGCGACGCCGCCCTGCCGCTGCGCGACGGCGAGAACTGGGAAGGCGGCCATGACCACGATCACGGGCATAGCCATGGGCACGACCACGGCAAAGCCAAAGGTCACGATGACCATGACCATGAGGAGGGCGGGCTTGACCCCCATGCCTGGCTGGACCCGCAGAATGCCAAGGCCTGGGCGGCCACCATCGCCGCCACCCTGTCGGCTCGGGATCCGGCGCACGCCCCGCAGTATGCCGCCAATCTGGCCAAAACCGAACAGCAGCTGGCGGCGCTGGAAAGCCGCCTGAGCCAGATGATGGCTCCGGCGGCAGCCCAGAAGGTTCTGGTGTTCCATGATGCCTACCAGTATCTGGAGCGCCGCTTCGGACTTCAGGTGATCGGGGCCCTCACCATCGACCCCGACCGCGCCCCCAGCGCCAAGCACATCAAGGCCCTTCAGGCCAAAGTGCAGAAAGACGGCGTGTCCTGCCTGTTCGCCGAACCGGAGTTCCCCGATGCCCTGCTGCGGACCGTCGCGCAGGGTGTGACGGCCAAAGTGATCAGCGTCGACCCCGACGGCGGGGCCCCCGGCAAGGGCTTTGCCGCCTATGAAGCCGCCATGCTGGGGGTTGCCCAGTCCATCAGCACCTGCAAGCCGGGAGCCTGAACCATCTGGTGTTCCGGGATGCCGCTGTCCGGCGGCGGCATCCCGGGATCCGACAAAAATCTTTCATGATGCTGCATTTTTCTGTTGCAGAGGTCCGCCGGGACCAATATAAAGCCGGTCCTCGGCCGAGACGATCGGCAGGGTCGGCAGCGATGCCGGATAACAGATACCTCTGTGCGCCCGTAGCTCAACTGGATAGAGCACTTGACTACGAATCAAGAGGTTGGAGGTTCGAGTCCTTCCGGGCGCGCCATTCCGAGGGCCGGAGCCTAAAGCTCCGGTCTTTGCTTTCCCCCTCTTCCGGCACCGGCCGGATCCGGGCGAACCATCGGAACAGCGCAGGGTCTGTTGTCTGCCGTCTGTCGGGTTACCTCTGTGCGCCCGTAGCTCAACTGGATAGAGCACTTGACTACGAATCAAGAGGTTGGAGGTTCGAGTCCTTCCGGGCGCGCCATTCCGAAAGCCGGAGCCTAAAGCTCCGGCTTTCGTCTTTTCCGGCACGTCCCAGTGCACAATCCCAAAAAAATATCCCCCGGACCCGCCACGGCCAGACCGGGGGACAACGACAGGCAGACGGGTTACGCCAAACGGGTCAGCACCCGGTCCAGCGCCGTCACCAGTTCCGTCACATGCGGGGCCTTGAACGCCAGGGGCGGACGGATCTTCAGGGTGTTGGAGGCGATGCCGCAGACGCCGATCAGAATGCCGTCCCGGGCCATCTCGTCCATCACCGCCTTGGCGAGGGCCGTTGCCGGGGCCTTGGTGCCCCGGTCCGTCACCAGCTCCACCCCGTGATACAGACCGATGCCCCGGATATCGCCAACCACGGCATGGCGGCGCAGGCCGTCCAGCGCTGCCGCCAGATCAACCCCCAGCGTCGCCGCATGATCGGGCAGGCCTTCGCTCTGGATGGTCGACAGCACCGCCAGCCCGACCGCCGCCGACACCGTATTGCCGCCGAAGGTATTGAAGTAGCGGGACCGCGCGCCGAAGACATCCAGAAGATCTTTCCGGGTCACCACGCCGCCGACCGGATGGCCGTTGCCCATCGGCTTGCCCAGCGTCACCAGATCCGGCACCAGACCGGGCTGATGCAGGAAGGTCCACAGTTTTCCGGACCGGCCGAAGCCCCCCTGCACCTCATCGGCGATAAACAGCCCCCCGGCGGCCCGGACCGCCGCCACCGCCGCATCGAGATACCCGACCGGGCCGACGTGAATACCGTCGCTGGCGAAGGTGGTGTCCACCAGCAGGGCCGCCACCTGCACGCCGGACCGGCGCAGATCCTCTGCCGCCGCTGCCACCGCCGCCCCGAAGGCGGCCCCGACATCGCCCGACTGATGATAACTGTCCGGGGCCGGAACCGTCCGCACCTGCGGGGCGGTGCCGATCCCCAGCGACGGCGACATCCCGGCCAGCAGCGCCGTCACCCCGTGATAGGCATTCTCGGTCACGATCACCCCGGTCCCGCCGGTCACCGTCATCGCGATGCGCAGGGCCAGATCATTGGCCTCGCTGCCGCTACAGGTGAACATGGCGTGGTTCAGCGGATCCGGGAAGGTGGCGGTCAGGGCCTCGGCATAGCGGAGGATGGTGTCATGCAGATAACGGGTGTGGGTGTTGATCAGCCCAGCCTGCCGGGTCAGCGCCTCCACCACCGCCGGATGGGCATGCCCCAGCACCGGCACATTGTTATAGGCATCCAGATACCGCCGCCCGGCGACATCAAACACCTCCACCCCGCTGCCGCGCACCAGCGCCAGCGGCTCGGCATAAAACAGCCGGTAAGCCGCACCCAGAACGCTGCGCCGGTCCAGAAGCGATGCAGTCATCTTTCTTACTCCTCTTCGCCCCGGTAAAAGGCGGTCCAGTTGATGGCGGCGCGGTTCTTCCACACCGGATACAGGGTATTCAGCAGGGTCTGCGCTTCCTGACTGCTGCGCAGGATATAGGCGCTGTTGTCAGGGAACAGGTCGGCCCGCCAGCGGGTGATCAGGATCCGCCCCATCAGCCGCGCCAGCACAAAGTCCAGCAGCAGGTCGCATTCTTCCGGCAGCAGCGGCATTACGGCATCGAAGGCGGCGGCCACCACCCGCAGGTTCCACAGCGGATCCTCCCCGGCAATCTGATAGGAGGCCGCCACCGCCAGCTCACTCAGCAGCGGGGCGTGAATCATGTCGCCGAAATCAACCACACTCAGCAGGCCGCCGGTAAAGCCCGGCGGGAACAGCAGGTTGCTGCGCGACAGGTCGTTGTGGATCACCTGATGCCGCAGTCCGGCAATCCGTGGACTGACAGCGGTGATGAAATGATCGAGGAAAGTGGCAACCTGATCGCGCGTCACCGACGGCGGCAGACCATCCACCAGCGGCAGCAAGGCGCCGATCTTGCACAGGTCCCACAGGTTCAGCCGCCGCGCCGCCGGATGGTCAAATCCGGACAGGGCCCGGGTCACCTCTCCGGCGGTCCGCCCGACAGCCCGCCGCTGAAGGTCATCAACCGGACGGACCGACAGCGGCTCTCCCGGCAGATAGGTATAGCAGCGGGCGCGGACCGACAGGCCCGAGGCTGTCCGCGTCCGCAGGATCATCGCGCCGTCTTTGGTCCGCCGGGCCGTGGGCAGGGTCAGCGGCCCGGCCTGTGCCGCCAGCGCATTCAGCACCTGCGCCTGCATTTCGGCCTCGGCATCCGGTTCCAGCGGGTTGATCACCTTGAACACCACGGCGGACCCATCGGCGGATGTCAGCACAAAATTGGCGTCCCGCTCCCCGGTCAGCCGCCGCACCGCGCCGGAGACGCCATAATGCTCCGCCACCAGCGCCGCCGCTTCGTCCTCCGTCACCGCCGGGGGCGGTGTTTCAAACAGCGGCCGGGCGTCATCAAGCAGGGACACAGCAGGCATCGGCACACACTCCGGCAGGGGTGGGGAAGTCCAGACCTCCGTTTTGACATATGATGCATCATATTTCAATTCGGCAAATTCCACCGCGCCGAACTGGTGCCCCGGGCGGAACTGCGGTACACCCGAAGCAAGATCCGAAAGACCCGCCAAAGATCCGCCAGAAACCCTGAGAGTGCTGATGACCGACGGCCTGCCCCCCATCGCCTACGAGACCCTGAATACCCGGGTCTACAGCACCCTGTGCGATGCGATCATCAAGGGACAGTTCAAACCCGGGGACCGCCTGAAAATCCGCGATCTGGCACAGCGGCTGGGTACCAGCGTCACCCCGGTGCGCGATGCGATCCTGCGGCTGACCCATGACGGGGCGCTGGTCTTTCTGTCTCCCCGTGATATCCGGATTCCGGTGCTGGGGATGGATCAGTATCTGGAGATCCGCAACATCCGCCTGCGGCTGGAGGCTCTGGCCGCCGAGACTGCCGCCCGCAAGGCAACGCCGGAGGATCTGGACCGGCTGCGCACCCTGATCACCCGCAATGAACAGGCCATCGCTGACGGCAATATCCCGCTCGGGCTGGAACTGAATCAGGCCTTCCATTTCGAGCTGTCGGTGATTGCCCGCATGCCGGTGCTGTTCAACACCCTGCGGCGGATCTGGCTGCAAATGGGGCCGCTGGTGGCCGGGGCGTATGGCCCGGGAGGCCGCGACATGATCGACCACCATTACCCGGTGCTGGACGCCCTGGAACGCCGTGACCCTGATGCCGCCGCCACCGCCATCATGCAGGATATCCTTGGCGGCGGTCAGATGATTCTGGCGCAGGTCAGGGCATCGGACTCCACCGCGCCCTGACCGGCCCCGGATCTCAGCCGCCGAGGTAGCGGCGGCGCAGATGCGCCTTGAACACCCCGGCATCCAGAGACTTGCCGGTGGCCTGACGGATAATCTCATCGGTGGACAGGCTGGAGGCCTTGCTGTGGACATTCTCCCGCAGCCACGCCAGCAGCGGGGCAAAATTGCCTGCCGCCAGCGCCTCCGGGATTTCCGGGACCGCCTGCAATGCCGCAGCATACAGCTGCGCCGCCGTCATCGCCCCCAGCGTATAGGTGGGGAAATAGCCGATCGCCCCGTCGTACCAATGAATATCCTGCAACACGCCCAGACGGTGTTCCGGCACCGGCACGCCCATAAGGGACTCGAAGCCGCTGTTCCACGCCTCCGGCAGGTCAGCCACCGTCAGGGAGCCGTCGACCAGTGCCTTTTCCAGCCGGTAACGCAGGATGACATGCAGCGGATAGGTCACCTCGTCAGCATCGACACGGATAAAGCCACGGCGGACCCGAATCGCCCGGCGGTGGAAGGCCTCCGCTTCCCACAGGGAGCCTTCGCCCTTGAAAGCATCCTTGATCAGCGGGGCGGCAAAGCGGAAAAAGTCCTGCGAGCGGCAGGCCTGCATTTCCATCAGCAGCGACTGGCTTTCGTGCAGGCTCATCCCCCGGGCCCGGCCGACCGGCTGGGTCCGCCACGCCACCGGCAGGCCCCGTTCATACATGCCATGGCCGGTTTCGTGCAGCACCCCCATCATCGCCGGGGCAAAGTCATCACGGGTGTAGCGGGTGGTGATCCGCACATCCCCCGGGGTGCCGCCGCAGAACGGATGCGCCGACACATCCAGACGGCCATGGCTGAAGTCAAAGCCGATGGTCTGCATCAGCCGCCGCCCCAGCTCCTCCTGCGCCTTCAGGTCGAAGAGGCCCTGCGGCCCGTCGCCCTCCGGCCCCTGTGCCTCCAGCACCTCGTTCAGGAAACCGGGCAGGAAATCGGCCAGATCGGCAAACAGGGCATCAATCGCGGCGGACGACCCGCCCGGCTCATACTGGTCCAGCAGGGCATCATAGGGCGACACGCCCAACGCCTCCGCCTTGGCCTGCGCACTCTGCCGGGTCAGCGACACCACGGTTTCCAGCGCCGCCTGCACCTGCGCAAAATCCGAGGACGGACGGGCCTGCCGCCAGATCTGCTCACAGGCCGACCCGGCCCGGCTGAGGGCTTCCACCAGATCGGCGGGCACCGCCGTGGCGTGGGCGTGCAGGCGACGCATTTCCGCCAGATTGGCCTGCTGCCACAGATCCAGCGTCTTCGGGTCGGCGGCGGCCAGCCACTCACCCACCTGCGGGGCGGTCATCAGGTCGTGGGTCACGGCGGCCAGCGCCGCCAGCTGGTCGCCCCGGTCCTCCGCCCCGCCCGCAGGCATGATCACCGCCGAGTCCCAGTGCAGCATCCCCTGCGCGGCTTCCAGCGCGCTGATCCGGGCAAACTGCTTTTCAAGGGCGGCATAGGCAGAGGCGGGGGTGGTCATGGGTCTGTTTCCGTCACGGTGGACCATCGGGGTCTTCATAGGTAGGCTGGATACAGGTCATTGAAAAGAGGAAGCTGTCTGATGTCCGAGTCCCGGTCTGCTCACACCGCCCCGCGCGTTGCCGTCGTCCTGTCCGGCTGCGGCGTCTACGACGGTGCCGAAATCCACGAATCGGTGCTGACCCTGCTGGCGCTGGACCGGGCGGGGGCGCAGGCCCAGTGCTTTGCCCCGGACCGTCCGCAGCATCACGTCATCAACCACCTGACCGGGGCAGAACAGACCGATGCCCCCCGCAATGCACTGGTCGAATCGGCGCGCATCGCCCGGGGCAAAATCCTGCCGCTGGCCGACTACCGGGCGGCGGACTTTGACGCTATCGTGTTCCCCGGCGGGTTCGGGGCGGCCAAAAATCTGTCGTCCTTCGCCTTTGACGGCGTGGACTGCACTGTTGAGGCCGATGTGGAGCGGGCCATCCGCGAGACCCATGCCGCCGGGAAACCGATCGGGGCCCTGTGCATCAGCCCGGTGCTGCTGGCGAAGGTGCTGGGCGACGGCATCAGCCTGACCATCGGCAGCGATGCCGGGGCCGCCGGGGCGGTCACCGCCATGGGGGCGGACCACCGCATCACCGGCCATGGCGAGGTGATCGTCGATCCGGTCCGCCGGGTTGCCACAACGCCCTGCTACATGCTGGATGCCACGCTGTCGCAGATTGATGACGGTGCCCGCGCCGTGATCCGGGCGGTGCTGGAACTGATCGAGCGCTGATCCGCTGCCGCATTCCGGCCCTTTGATGAAGTTTTGGTTGCAATACGTCCCCCGGCGTTGACCCGCCCTGCCCCCGGCCTTTAATCCAGACTCTCCCATGTCCGGCCACACCACCGCGGCATGGGCCGTGTCGGGGCGGTGCGGGGAGGAACGCGGGATGTCCCGGAAAACTGCTTCAGAAGAAACTCCGGCTCCAACAGGCCGGGATACTGTGTCGATAGCCACTCCGCCCGCCGAATCTGACCTGGCCATCGGTGACCGGGCGACAGCCCACTGGCGGGCGATTCAGGCGGCGGTCACCGTCAGCCTGCAACCGGTGATCAGCATCCATTCCGGGCGCTGTGTCGGCTTCGAGGCGCTGCTGCGCGGCTATGACCGTCTTGGCTATGCCAGTGCCTCCGGGCTGCTGGATGCCGCGCATGGGCTGGGCGTGCTGCTGGACCTTGAACAGCTGCTGCTGGAACGGGCACTGGACCTGTTCACCGGCGGACCCGATCACCGGGAACAGAAGCTGTTTCTCAACATTGATGCCCGCAGCCTGCCGGAAGCCCGCCCTCTGGCCGCCCTGATCACCCGGATGCTGCGGGCCAGCGGCCTCAATCCGGTCAATCTGGTGATTGAGGTGTCGGAACGCCATCCGGTCGCCGATCTGTCGCAGGTGGCCCCGGCCCTGTCGGTGCTGCGGCAGGCGGCGGGGGGAATCGGCCTTGATGACTTCGGCGCGGGTTATTCCGGCCTGCCGCTGCTGTATTCGGCCCAACCCGATTACATCAAGATCGACCGCTTTTTCATCGCCAATGCCGAACAGGACACCCGCAAACGCGCCTTCCTGACCCATCTGGTGACGCTGGCGCATCTTCTAGGGGTGCAGGTGATTGCCGAAGGCGTGGAGTCGGACCGCGAATATATGCTGTGCCGTGATGCCGGGTGCGATCTGGTGCAGGGGTTCGGCATCAGCCGCCCGCTGTCGTCCCTGAGTGATATCGCCCCGATCCATGACGGGGTGCGGATCCTGAACGCCCGCGACCGCCGCAACCGCGAATCCGACATCAAGCTGGTGTCGGCCCAGATTGAGGTGATCCCGCCGCTGTCTGACACCGCCAGCCTCGACGAGGCCTTCGAACGCCTGCGCACCGGCAGCACCACCTTCCTGCCGGTGGTGTCAGCCTTGGGCGAACCGCTGGGCCTGCTGCGGGAAAAAGACCTGAAGGCCTATGTCTATTCCCCCTTCGGCAAGGATCTGCTGTCCAACAAAGTTTACGGCCGGGGGCCGCGTCACTTTCTGTGGCCGTGCCCGACCGCCGAGGTCAGCGCCCGGGCTGAAAAGATTCTCGAAATCTTTTCCTCCGACGAGGAGTCGGAAGGCATCATCCTGACCGAGGATGGCCGCTACGCCGGCTTCCTGTCGGCCCGATCCCTGCTGCGGATCCTGAACGAAAAGAATCTGGCGGTGGCGCGGGACCAGAACCCGCTGACCAAGCTGCCGGGCAATGCCGTGATCAACGACCACCTGACCGAAGCACTGGCCGACCGCGACACCGCCTATACCATCGCCTATATCGATTTTGACTTCTTCAAACCGTTCAACGACAGCTACGGTTTCCGGCAGGGGGACCGTGCCATCACCCTGTATGCCGACATCCTGCGCAAGGACCTGCCGCGCGACCTGTGCTTCATCGGTCATGTCGGCGGCGATGATTTCTTTGCCTCGATCCGGCAGGCGGAGTGCGCCGACGCCGTCAAACTGGTCCGCCATACCCTCGACCGCTTCTGTGAGGAGGTGGAAAGTTTCTACGATGAGGACTCCCGCCGCCGGGGGTATATCCTCGGCAAGGACCGGGAGGGGAAAGACGTGCGCCTGCCATTGCTGCGCGCCTCCGCCGGGGTGCTGCATATTTCCAGCGGACAGTCGATCGGTTCCATCGATGAGGTGTCCGGCATTTTTGCCCGGTTGAAAAAGCAGGCAAAGGCCAGTGCATCGGGGATGGCGGTGGCAAAACTGGGGCCGCCGGGATCCGGTGATCTGTGCTGCCCGGAGGCCGCACCGGCCACACCGGCGTAACAGCAGGGCACAAAGACGGGGCTATCTCTCTCAGGGATCACGCTTTCCGTTGCCCAACCGGCCGGATGCAGCTTATGTAGAAGGGAATGACTGTCGATCCGGTCCCGGCCCCTGCCGGTACCGGCTTCCGGCCGTGGGCATCCCCCCGCCCCGGAATGGCACCCTGACCACGGAGAAACGCCGGTGGAAAACCGAGAGCACTTTCAGGAAATCAACGCGCTGGTCGCCTCGATCGCCAAAGCCCTCGGACAGGATGACAAACAGGTGGCCACCGGGCTGGAAAGCGGTGCCATCACCCTGTCTCTCGGCGAGGATGAGAACGGCAACCGCTATATCGAAGCCCGCTGCGGCGATCAGACCGCCAAGGTCTATCAGGGGGCGATCCGCTATGCGGACGGCGTTGAACCGCCGACCGATCCTGATGCCCCTACCGCCGGTTAACCCTGCCCCCTCCCTGACACGCTGACGGAGAACCATATCGGTGCGGACCGAAACCCGCCAATACGAAGCAGGAGCCGTCATCTTCCGCGAGGGAGAGGACAGCGACGCCGCGTTCATGATTGAAAGCGGCCGGGTTGAACTGCTGAAAGGCGGCCGGGGCGGGGTACAGGTGCAGGTCGGGGAACTGGCCAACGGCGATCTGTTCGGCGAAACCGGGGTTCTCGACAACGGCCCGCGCAATGTTATGGCCCGGGCCCTGACCGATGTCATCGTCCGGGTGATTCCCCGTTCGGAATTCCTGCGGGCGATTCAGGATGATCCGGCCACCGCCCTGAAGGTGATGACCCGTCTGGCCCGCCGCCAGCGCGATGCGGACGAACGGCTGGCCGCAGGCGGGGCTGAGACAAGCGCCCCGCTGACCGCCAAGACCGGCACCGCCAGACCGGCCACCCCGGGAACCGCGCTGGTCACCGCCCCGCTGAAGGATCCGCCACCGATCCCGCCGCGGCCGATGATCACCCCCGGCCCGGCCATGGCCCGGCGGGCCGGGCTGCTCGGGCGGCTGATGGATGCCATTGCCCCCGGGGCCGCCACCAAACTGGTGAAAAAGCGCCCGCCGGTGGTGGCCGTCACCCCGCTGTCGCTGGAAGCCCAGTATGATCAACGTCCGTTCCTGATCACCCAGCTGAACGCGCTGGACGGCATCGAGGTGCGGCCGACCACGGCCCCGCTGTTCACCGCCAACGACCCGGTCCCCGATTTCAACAGCACCAGCCTGCACGCCAAGGCCCGCGCCCTTCAGGCCGAGGAAAAGGCCGACGTGCTGATCTGGGGCGGCGAGGATGCCGAAGGCCGGACCATCACCCTGTTCTTCAGCAACGGTCAGCCACCGATGTATGACCGGCTGGGCGGCCTGCCGCCGGATCAGCCGCTGGTGGTCCCCGCCGACTTTGACGAAAGCTGGGCCCCGCTGCTGCGGGCCTGCGTCGCCGTTGCGCTGGGGGATGAGACCGGGCTGGTCGCCACGCTGGCAGCCGAAGCGCAGGACCGTGTCAGCACCCCTCACCCGACCCTGTCGATGGAAGAAGGGGCGATGACGATGGCCGTTTACGGCTATCTGGCCGTCACCATCGCCGGGCATAGCCGCCGGGGCGACTGGCTGGAACGGGCCGTGACCGCCTGGCGCGATGCCCTGGCATGCCTGCCGAACGCCAATGACCGCCGCGCCAGCCGCCTGTCGATGGCCCTTGGCATGGTGTTGCAGGGGCAAGGGGAAAAACACGCCGACGAGCAGGTCCTGCTGGAAGCGGTGAAGACCTACCGCGACGGGCTGAAAGGGGTCAACCGCGATACCGACCCCCGCCTGTGGGGGCAGCTTCAGTACCGACTCGGCGGATCGCTGTTCCGGCTGGATCTGCTGACCGGTGACGAGGAAGCCCTGCGGGAATCCCTCGTCCGCTTCCGCGAGGCCACCGCTGTGGTCAGCCGGGCCGATGATCCGTGGCGGTGGTCGGAACTGACCCATGCCATCGCACAGGCGATGCAGGTGTGGGGCGATCACCACAAGAGTCTGGATATCCTTGCCAAGGCCACCGACCTGTGCCGGGCAGCGCTGGAGGTGCGGACCGCCGAAACCGCCCCGCATCTGTATGCCGCCACCCGTAACAATATGGGGTCCGCCCTGTTCCTGATGGCCAAACACAGCAACGACCCGGAATACATGCGGCTGGCCGCCGTCGCCTTCCGCGATGCGCTGGCCGTGCACCGGGCCACCGGGGCAGGCGGCGCCCTGTACAAGACCATTGAGCGCAACCTGTCACGGGCCGAGGAACTGCTGCGGCGGGAAGATACCCGGCCGGTGGCCCAGCCCTCATGGGCCGCCGAGTCCCCTTACCGGGTCTCCATGCAGGAAGAGGATGATCCCGGCATGATCCGGCTGTAACCGCCGGATCATGCCACTCCCATCACCACAGAGTTGTCACCACAGGGCTTCGGTGAAGGGGATATAGTCGAGGGTTTCGCCCTCCCGCACACCGGTGCCCTCACGGCTGAGATCGGCCAGACCGGTGGCCTGCACCATCGACGACAGAACCCCGGAGCTCTGGGACGGAAAGGCCCGCAGCACCAGACGGCCTGCGGAGTCGGTCCCGGTCCAGACCCGGATGAATTCCTGCCGCCCCGGTTTTTTGCTGAAGGTAAAGGCTGCGGGCAACGGATACCGCACCAGCGGCGTTTCCGCCCGCCCCTGAAGGCGATGGATCAGCGGACGCCCGATCAGCAGCAGCGTTACCAAGGCCGAAACCGGATTCCCCGGCAGCCCGAGAAAGGCAGCCCCCCGCACCGTCCCCAGCGCCACCGGGCGCCCCGGCTTCAACGCCAGCTTCCAGAAGTGCAGCCCTCCCAGCGAGTCGACCGCGCCTTTGACGTGGTCCTCCTCGCCGACCGACACCCCCCCGGAGGTGATCACCAGATCATGGTCCTCGGCTGCCCCATCCAGCGCCGCCCGGATTGCCGGGGCTTTATCCGGCAGGATCCCCAGATCGGTGAGATCGCAGCCCAAAGCCCGCAGCATCGCCATCACACCGTAGCGGTTGCTGTCATGAATGCAGCCCGGCGGCAGCGGCTGCCCCGGCTCCCGCAGTTCACTGCCGGTGGAAAACAGCGCCACCCGCAGCGGACGGAACACCCGCAGCCGGGTGCGCCCGACCGCAGCCGCCATCGCCACATCCGCCGGACGCAGCCGGACCCCCGGAGACAGAACCGTCTGCCCGGTCTCCACATCCTCTCCGGCGCGGCGCCGGTTGTCCCCGGTTGCCACCGCTGACGGCAGCGACACAAGGATCTGTCCGCCCTCCTGCGCCGTCACACAGTCTTCCTGCATCACCACGGTCTCCAGACCGGGGGGAAGCGGCGCGCCGGTAAAGATCCGGACCGCCTGCCCCGGCGGCACCGCCTCCCCCGGCGGATCCCCGGCGGCAATCCGCCGCACCACCGGCAGGACGATTCGGTCTTCCCCACGGGCCCGGGCTGCGGCCAGATCCGCCCCCGACACCGCATATCCATCCATCGCCGCGTTATCATGCGGCGGCATCGGGAGGGAGGCGACGACAGGCTCGGCCAGAATCCGCCCGGCAGCCTGCGGAACCGCACAGTCTTCACCGGCACAGACCGGAGAGACCGACACCGCAATCCGGCGCCACGCCTCTTCCAGCGGCAACAGCCCCTGCGACGGCGCAAAACAGTCCGCCGAAATCGGGGACAGAGACGACGACTCCACCGCCATGGACATTCCTCCTGTCTGTAATCGGCACCGGTTCCGACACCGTCGGACCGGCACCCACCGCCTTTTGTCCCCGTCCCGGTTCATCCTACCCCGGACAGCGGCAGAAAAAACCGCGCATTTCCGCGACTTTTCTCCACGCATCGGCACAATTGCAACAGCTTTTCGACCCGGCCGGGAAAATCGGAGGACATGAGTCATTACTCTTGGAGACGGGGGCCGAATCAGGTAATGTTCAAAACGGTTATACCCCTTATCAAAGGTTTTCTGTTCGCTATGAATAACCGCTCCTTCCGCCCGTCCAATCCGCTCCAAACCGGCGTGACGGCAACCGTTAAGTGGTTCAATACCTCCAAGGGCTTCGGCTTTGTCGCTCCGCAGGATGGTTCCTCTGACGCGTTTCTCCACATTTCTGTCGTCCAGCGCGCCGGTCTGAATGCCATTGCGCAGGGCGCGGTTATCGTCTGCGATCTCGAAGCCGGCCCCAAGGGTCCGCAGGTTTCGACCATTCTGTCGGTGGATAACTCCGACGCGGTCGAAGGCGGCGGCGGCATGGGCGGTGGCGATGACGACGCCATCATCGAAGGCGTGGTGAAGTTCTTCAGCGCCGACAAGGGCTTTGGCTTCGTCACTCCGGACAGCGGTGGCAAGGACGTGTTCATCGGCATCGGTTCCCTGAACCGGTCCGGTCTCCAGGCCCTGGAAAGCGGCCAGCGGGTCCGTCTGAACACCCGCATGGGCAAAAAAGGCCCGATGGCGGAAGAAGTGGAAGTCATCTGAGCGGTGGTTTCTAAGCAGGCGCGGTTTTAAACCGCGCCTGTTTTCTTTCTCCAGAGTACTCCTAAAAAACAGCCATGCAGTCCCCCTGACCGGGACCGCATGGCTGTTTTTTTATGTCTGCCACGGCGCGCCGGATGCATCCTCCCCCCTGACAGCGCAGAGGGTGGACCCGATCAATGTCCGCAGGGACACACTTTACCCCTGACCGGAAAGAAAAATCCGGACTCAACAGCCTGAAGCATTGCCATCCTGCGGCACCGCCTCCCTCCACACCCCCGGAGACAGCCCCCCCCAACAGCAGTCCTGCAAATAATCCCCTGAAAAGACTCACTTGCCAGACAGAGAACGCATGCCTGCCGCCCCCGGCCCCCAGTCTGTGAAAGCCCTGTAATTTCAATAAAAATCCTTGTACTATGATCCGCCTTTGCTTTCCTGATGCACTGAGGCCACTGTGCGGGCCTCTCTCAATGCTCGGTTCCGCACAGAAACGGTCTCTCCCTCAGGATGGAAAAGGCATGCGCCACGGAGACGGCCTGTGGCTGTTACCTGTTTCCGTCCGGACCCCGGCGCGGAAGAGGGGGGATGAGAATGATCCGTCCCGGCGCCGCCATAAATCCCGGACACCACACCCGGGAGTTTCAGGGCGGAGCGGGGATCACGAAAACCAAATGGACAGGGCTTATGAAGAGGACCGGTCAGGACTCCACCATCACTTCACAACTGGACAGTCTGTGAAAAATGGTCAGTATAGCGTCCGGCTGGCGCCTTTCTGAGAACGAAGGATAGACACACAATGTTTAAGAAAATTCTTCTGGTGACTGCTGCTGCGGGACTGCTCTCGGCCTGTGCCGACCAGTGGAATGTCGATGCGGTTCAGAAGCTGCCGGTCACCGGTGGTGACTTCAACAAGACCCTGCATCAGGAATACGTGAAGCTGGCCGCCAGCGAAAAGGCCCAGGGTGACTGGCGCGATGCCGCCTATTTCCTGCGCCGCGCCGAAGCCGCCGCCCGTGGCGAGAAGGTTCTGCCGCAGGCGACTGCCGAACGTGAGCTCGCCGCTGATAAGGCCGCCGAACTGTCCAAGGCCCGTATCGACCTGCTGAGCGCCCTCGACGCCGGTGGCCGCGAGAAGGCCCCGGTCATGGCTGCCAAGGCCCAGACCGCCGGATTCGACTGCTGGATGGAACAGCAGGAAGAAGGTCACCAGCCGGAGGATATCGCCGCCTGTAAGAAGGCGTTCGACACCAACCTGACCGACGTGAAGAAGGCGCTGGAAAAGAAGCCGGAGCCGGTGGCTGAAGCCAAGCAGCAGGTCTTCGTGGTCTACTTCAAGACCGGGGCTTCCGTGCTGGATCCGAATGCCGCCTCCGTGCTACAGGCGGCTGCCGATGCCTATAAGAAGACTCCGGCCGTCACCGTGGTCATCGCCGGGCATACCGATACCGCCGGTGCCGACACCGCCAACATCCTGCTGTCGCAGAAGCGTGCCGAACGTGTCGCCGATCAGCTGGTGAAGCTGGGCATCAAGGCCGAGTCGATGGCTCTGGAAGCTTACGGTGAACAGCAGCTGGCCGTTCCGACCAAGGATGGCGTCACTGAACTGAAGAACCGTCGCGTTGAGATTAAGTTCCGCAGCGCGAAATAAGACCCGCAAATGTCACCCATCTTTGTCATCGGGCAACAAACGACAAAGGTGGGTGGCAATTTTAGATAAAATTCGGCATGATGGCGGCAGTTGGGCAATCCGGCTGCCGTCGTTTACCGGGGGCAGAATCGACTTGGCACAATGCCGGACCCTTGCCGGGGAAGCGTCATGTCTGCTGCCACTTATCCTTTGTCATCGTTTGGACGTGCAGGTGGATCCTACCTCGCACCGGATCTGACCGTCCGTGGCCGGATTGAAACATCCGGCAGCGTCGAGATGGATTGCGAATTCCACGGCGACGTTCTCGCCCGTCAGGCCTACGTCGGCCCCAATGGCCGTGTCCGCGCGCGGATCAGCGCAGAGGAAGCCACGGTCAGTGGCGAGATGACCGGCATCGTAACGGCCCGTCACGCATTCTTCCGTGATGGCTGTCACTTCCGGGGCGAAGTGGAATACGAAAGTCTGGGAACCGAGCCCAATGCCGGGGTTGATGCCCGGCTGGTCCCGGTCCTGACCGGCAGCAGCAGCATTGCCATTCCCTCCGTCCGCGACATTCCTGTGCAACCGGCCGCTCTGCCGTCCGCATCGGCTCCGGTGTCAGCCTCAGCGCCGCCGCGCATCAATCTGTCGATGCTGGCCTTTCTGGGCGGCATGATTGTCGCAGGGGTCATCACCGGCATTCTGGTCGTCAATCCCACCACCCGCAGCTGGAAAGACCAGCTGCTGGAGCAGGTTCTTCAGCCGCGCCCTGATGCTATTCCGCCCGCGCCCATGGCTGCCGCCCCGGCAGAAACCCCCGTCGCCAGCGAAGAACCGCGGATCACGCCGCCGCCACCGCCGGCCATTCCGCCGTCCCTGTCCAAAATGCTGCCGACACCGGTTGCGCAGGATCCGGTCCCGGCACCCGTCGAGATGCTGGAAACCCGTTCCGCCACCGCTGTGGCTCCGGCCATGTCAGCCCCGGCGGCCCCTGTGATCCCGGATCTGTCCCCGACTCCGCCGCTGCCACGGCATGAGCCGGTCGATCCCCCCCTTGCGGCTCCGGCTGTGATCGCCGCTCCGGCGGAGGTGACTCCGGCACCGGTTGCCGTTGTGCAGCCCGCCCCCGCACCCATTCCGGCTCCGGCTCTCGAATCTGCGGCCCCGCTTCCGGTTGCGGCCACACCGGCTCCGGCCATCACGCCCGAACCGTCAACGGCCCCCTCTCCGGCAATGGGCACTGTTCCTGCCACCGGATCAGCGGCCCCGCCCCTGCCGGGACAGGCCCTCTCTGCCCCTCCGGCGAAGGCAGCGACTCCGGCGGAACCGGAAAAGCCGCTGGCTGCGGCTGACGCCACTAAAGATGCGAAGGCATCCACCGCTCTTCCGGCAACCCCGGCACCGGCACAGAGCCCGGTTCCGGCGGCGTCGAAGAAGCCGAAATCCCCGGTCCTGCCTGCCGGGGCCCGGGGGGCCCTTCAGGAAGTCTGTTCCTGGGAACTGAAATGCGACTCGGATAATCAGTGCGTATCCGTCCGGTCCTGCAAGATGCAGTAACCCGGCCCGGCACGAACCCAACCGATCAACAGGACACCATCAGGGGCGGGATCTTTTCCGCCCCTGATGCCATTCCAGACGCCCCGGTCACTCTCCCGGGGCACGGATGGTCAGAGCCAGCGCATGCACCCGCTCCTTCAGTTCGTCGCGCAGCAGGTCATAAACCATCCGCTGCCGCTCCACCCGCGACTTTCCGGCAAAGGCCGTCGATACCAGAGTCAGCCGGAAGTGGGTCTCTCCCGCCCCATCCACCGGCGCATGCCCCGACGGCCCCAACGCCGCAATCCGGTCGCTGTGCCCGGCGTGTTTGTGGGAGTCATCTTTCAGCTCCAGCAGCTCCGGGGTAAAGGCTGCCGTCAGTTTATCGATCATCCGCCGGGCGTAAGGCCCTTCGGGATGCAGAGAATTGGACATGACACTCCATCCTGTGCTTGAACAGAAAAGGGATCAGCCTCCGGACGGATCTTCCACCTTTCCGGGGGCGATTCTGGCGGCATCATAGGCCGTTCCCCTTGCCTCTGACACCCTTCCAATCCCATAGTCTGCTCATGCGCTCGAAGAAGACTCCCTCCCCGGCGGAAGACGCCGCTTTCGATCCGTTCGGCCGCTTTGCCGCCCGCCGTCAGCCGCGCCAGCGCGTCTGCGAGCATCCGGGCTGTCAGGAACCCGGCGAACACCGTGCTCCGAAGGACCGCCAACTCTCGGATTATCAATGGCTGTGTCTGGAGCATGTCCGCGAGTTCAACCGGCGCTGGAACTTTTTTGACGGCCTGAATGATGCGCAGGTCGAGGACCATATCCGTCAGGATACCTACTGGCAGCGCCCGACCTGGAAAATGGGCCGCAACGGCGCCGCAGCCCGCAGCGACGGGCCGGACATCAACGATCCGTTCAACGTCTACCGTGACCATGTCGGCCCCGGTGCCGCCGATGCCCGCCGCCGCTGGCAGCAGCACCAGCAGGACCGCCGCGCCCCCAAGGCCGAGTCCCCGGAGGATAAGGCCCTACAGGTGATGGGGCTGGACTGGCCACTGGAAAAAGAAACCCTGCGCAGCCGCTATCTGACGCTGGTGAAGCAGCACCACCCGGACGTCAATCAGGGTGACAAGGATGCCGAAGACCGCCTGAAAGAGATAAACGCGGCCTATCGCCTCCTTCTTACTGGACTAAACGACCGGACTTGAGGCTATTCTAAGCACCTTCAGACGCCGCGCCGTCCGTTGCGGACGGTTTGGTGTGCGCAGGTCCGGTTCTGTCCCGGGGGGTTCCCGGCATTGGCCGGATGACCAGAGGACTAAGAGGACACAGATGGACGCCGGTGCGGTTCACCCCTTGAGCAACCCCGATATCACCCTGTCCGTGCGCGAGGTGTTCGGGATCGACAGCGACATGATGGTTCCGGCCTTCAGCCAGGGATCGGATTATGTCCCGGATCTGGACCCCAACTACCTGTTCGACCGCGACACCACGCTGGCGATTCTGGCCGGGTTTGCCTACAACCGCCGCGTCATGGTGCAGGGGTATCATGGCACCGGCAAATCGACCCATATCGAGCAGGTTGCCGCCCGCCTCAACTGGCCGTGCATCCGCATCAACCTCGACAGCCATGTCAGCCGTATTGACCTGATCGGCAAGGACGCCATCGTGCTGCGCGATGGCCAGCAGATCACCGAATTCCGGGAAGGCATCCTGCCGTGGGCCCTGCAACGCCCCTGCGCGCTGGTGTTTGACGAATACGACGCCGGCCGCCCGGATGTGATGTTCGTGATCCAGCGTATTCTGGAAGTCGAAGGCAAGCTGACCCTGCTGGACCAGAACAAGGTGATCCGGCCGCATCAGTCGTTCCGCCTGTTCGCCACCGCCAACACCATCGGTCTGGGCGACACCACCGGCCTGTATCACGGCACCCAGCAGATCAATCAGGGCCAGATGGACCGCTGGAATATCGTCGCCACCCTGAACTATCTGGAGCACGATGCCGAAGTGGATATCGTCGCCGCCAAGATGCCGGACTTTGTCGCCGCCAAGGGCCGCAAGACCCTGTCGGCAATGGTGTCGGTGGCTGATATGACCCGCTCCGGCTTCATCGCCGGGGATATCTCGACGGTGATGAGCCCGCGCAGCGTGCTGACCTGGGCCGAAAACAGCCAGATTTTCGGCGATGTCGGCTATGCCTTCCGCGTCACCTTCCTGAACAAGTGTGACGAAACCGAGCGGCCGCTGGTGGCGGAATACTACCAGCGCTGCCTTGGCGAAGAACTGCCGCAGTCGGCCCTGCGGGCGATCATGCCCTGAGGGATGCCTGTCTCCGGCGGGCCGCCTGCCCCTTTCCGCAGGCGGCCCGCCGATGCCTGATCTGTTTTAGGAACCCTGCCGACCATGGCCGATACGCCCCGTTTCGCCCGCCCGTCCGGTGCCCCGCCCACTGGCGGGCTCGCCCCTTCTGCCGCCGGTCGCCCGGCCAGCATCCATGCCGGACAGCCCCGAGGCCCGAAGGGCGACTCCCTGCACAGCGGGGAAACCCCGACGGAAACCCTGAAGCGGGCCACTGCCGCCTGCCTGCGCGCCATGGCCGGACAGAAGGACCTGTTGGTCAGCTACTCCCCGGTCGGCCTGAACGGCAACGGGTCGGTGATGGGCAATCAGGTGCGCCTGCCCCTGCCCCCGAATGCGCTGGACGCCAAGGCCCTTGGCCGGTTGCGCGGGGTGGCGGATGCCACCGCCCTGAAGCTGCGCCACCATGATGTGCGGGTGCATGCCCGCCGCCTGCCGGGCAGCACCGATGCCCGGGATGTCTACAACGCGGCGGAACAGGCGCGGGTGGAAGCCATTGGCGCCAGCCGTCTTCAGGGTACCGCCCTCAACCTGTCAGCGGCGGTGGAAACCCGCCTGAATGCCGAAGGCTATGCACAGGTCACCGATCCGGCCTCGGTGCCCCTGCATGAACTGGCCAAGCTGACCATTGCCGAAGGGCTGGGCGAGGTGCCGATCGGCCCCGCCGCCCGCCACCTGCTGACCCTGTGCGCTGAGACCGCCGACCGCCTGCGTCAGCGCATCGGCGATCTGGCGGCGGTCCGCGACGATCAGGCCGCCTATGCCAACGTTCTCCGCCGGATTCTTGAGGATCTGGAGCTGGAACGCGACGACCTTGAGGATCTGGAGAAGGACGAGCAGGACCAGCAGGCTGACGGTCAGGCCGCCGATGGCGGCGGCGACGGCGGCGACGAGCAGCAGGAGAATCAGGGCGGTCAGCAGCAGTCCGGACAGGACCAGTCCGACGACAGCAAGGGCGGCAGCGAACAGGGTGAAAGCGGTCAGGAAGACGGCGATCAGGCCATGCAGATTGCCGCCCCCGGTGAAGGGTCGGAGGATCCCGCCGGAGAAACCGAGGCAGCCCGTCCGCGCCCCGGCCACAACAGTGGTCTGGACAGCGCCTATAAGGCCTATGTCACCGCCTACGATCAGGTGAAAGACGCCGCCGATCTCTGTGATCCGGAAGAACTGGCCCGCCTGCGCTTCCAGCTGGATCAGCAGCTGTCGCACCTCCAGGGCGTGGTATCCCGCCTCGCCAACCGCCTGCAACGCCGCCTGATGGCGCAGCAGCTGCGGTCCTGGGACTTCGATCTGGAGGAAGGCTATCTCGATGCCGCCCGTCTGGCCCGCATCGTTGCCAATCCCACCGTTCCCCTGTCCTACAAGCTGGAACGCGACACCGATTTCCGCGACACCGTGGTGACGCTGCTGATCGACAACTCCGGCTCCATGCGCGGCCGTCCGATCACGGTGGCCGCCATGAGTGCCGATATTCTGGCGCGGACTCTGGAACGCTGTGCCGTGAAGGTGGAGATTCTGGGCTTCACCACCAGCCAGTGGAAGGGCGGCAAGGCCCGGGAGCAATGGCTGAAGGACGGAAAACCGGTCAATCCGGGCCGCCTGAACGACCTGCGTCACATCGTCTATAAGGCCGCTGACACCCCATGGCGGCGGGCCCGGCGCAATCTGGGCCTGATGCTGAAGGAAGGCATCCTGAAGGAAAACATCGACGGCGAAGCCCTGATGTGGGCCCACCAGCGCCTGCTGGGCCGCCCGGAACAGCGGCGGATCCTGATGGTGATCTCCGACGGGGCCCCGGTGGATGACTCCACGCTGTCGGTCAACCCCGGCAACTATCTGGAAAAGCATCTGCGCGACGTGATCGAGTGGATTGAGACCCGCAGCCCGGTCAACCTTCTGGCGATCGGCATCGGCCACGACGTCACCCGCTACTACCGCCGCGCCGTCACCATCATGGATGCGGAAGAACTGGGCGGGACGGTGCTGAAACAGCTTGCCGCCCTGTTTGATGAGGACGAGCGGCGCTGACAGGATAATCTCCGGAAAAGCACGGCCGATAAAGAATAAGCCCCCGCCTGCGGGGGCTTATGCATTCGGGTAGGGGTAGAAATATCCCTATACTTTAAACCCCCCGCCGCTGACATTCGGGTCAATTGCGCCCGGCGCGCCTCTGTTGACAATGGATTATCTGCCAGTCGGGTCCAGTGGGGTCACCCCGGGCTGATTGGCCGCAAAATCAACAGGGAGTTATCTCAATGCGTGTGCTTACCGGATCAAAGCCGACCCGTACCCTGCGCGCCCTGATGCTGGGGACCATGCTGTCCACCGTGCTGATCAGCGGTGCCCACGCGGAAAAGGTCCTGCGCAACGGCAATGACGGCGAACCGCAGTCGATGGACCCGCACTATGTGTCGACGGTCCAGACCAGCCGCCTGACCGATGACATGTACCTGAACCTGATGACCCGTGGCCCGAAGGGCGAGGCCATCCCCGGTGCGGCGGAAAGCTGGACCATTTCCCCCGACGGGCTGGTCTATACCTTCAAGATCCGCAATCACACCTGGTCGGACGGTGTTCCGGTCACCGCCAACGATTTCGCCTATTCGTTCCGCCGCCTGCTGGATCCGGCCTCCGGCACCGAATATGCCTCGCTGCTCTACATCATCAAGGGTGCCGAGGAGTTCAATAAGGGCAAGGCCAAGGCCGAGGATGTCGGCCTGAAGGTGGTCGATGACCGCACGCTGGAAGTGACCCTGACCGCCCCGGCCCCGTACTTCCTGTCGCAGCTGGCGCACCAGACCGCCGCGCCGGTGCCGAAGCACGTGATCGAAAAGTTCGGCAAGGACTGGACCAAGCCGGAGAATATCGTCGTCAACGGCCCGTTCAAGCTGACCGAATGGGTGCCGAACGTCCACGCCAAGCTGGTGAAGAACGATAAGTTCTATGACGCCGCCAACGTCAGGCTGGATACGGTGTATTACTACACCTACGAAGACCGCACCGCGATGCAGAAGCGCTTCCGCGCCGGGGAACTGGACGTGGTGCGCGATATCGCCTCGGAACAGATCGACTGGCTGAAGGCGAACATGAAGGACGAGCTGCGGATCGTCCCCTACGCCGGCATCTATGACTATGCCCTCAACACCACCAAGAAGCCGTTCGACGACATCCGCGTCCGCCGCGCCATGGCCCTGCTGGTGGATAACGAGGCGATCACCGACAAGGTGCTGAAGACCGGCGAACTTCCGGCCTATTCCTACGTTCCACCCGGCACCGGCAACTACACCGCCCCGGCCACCGTCGACTGGAAGGGCAAGCCCTACGCCGCCCGCGTCGAGGAAGCAAAGAAGCTGCTGGCCGATGCCGGATACAGCAAGGACAAGCCGCTGAAGTTTACCCTGCGCTACAACACCTCGGAAAACCACAAGCGCATCGCCATTGCCGTTTCCGCCATGTGGAAACAGGCCGGGATTGAAGCCGAACTGTTCAACACCGAAGGCAAGATCCACTACGCCGACCTGAAGCAGAAGAACTTCGAGGTCGCCCGCGAAGGCTGGATCGCGGACTATGATGATCCGCAGAACTTCCTGTTCAAGATGGAAGGCAAGACCGGCCCGCTGAACTATTCCGGCTACAACAACCCGGAATTCAACGCCCTGCTCGACAAGGCGGCGCTGATGACCGACCTGACCGCCCGGGCCGAAGTGCTGAAGCAGGCCGAAGCGCTGGTGATGCGCGATGTGCCGGTGATCCCGATTTATTATTACGTGTCCAAGCAGCTGATTTCGCCGAAGGTGGTGGGCTGGGTTGACAACACCCCGGACAAGCATCCGTCCCGCTTCATGGATATCAAGCAGTAAGCTTTTCAGCAGACCCGTCCCCGGCTGTCTCCGCCGGGGGCGGGTCTTTCTTTCCGCCATCGCTTCCGGTGCGTTTCCCCCGCCTCTGTGCGCAGGGACGGCACTGCCTGAACCTGGGAGGATCCCCCTGGGATGACCCGCTACATCCTCAAACGTCTGCTGGGCGCAATCCCCCTCATGCTGATCGTCATTGCCGTGGCGTTCTTCATGATGCGCATTGCCCCCGGTGGCCCCTTCGATTCCGAACGCGCCCTGCCGCCGGAAATCGAGCAGAACATCAAGGCCGCCTACGACCTCGACAAGCCGCTGGTCCAGCAGTTTGGCATCTACCTGTGGAAGGTGGTGCACGGCGACTTCGGTCCGTCGATCAAGATCCGCGACTTCTCCGTCGCCGAGCTGATCGCCAGCGGGGCCCCGGCGTCGATCCAGCTTGGTCTGTCAGCGATTCTGCTGGCCCTGATGATCGGGGTAACGCTGGGGACCCTGTCCGCCCTGCGGCAGAACACCGCCGCCGATTATGCGGTGATGGGGGTGGCGATGACCGGGATCGTGATCCCCAACTTCGTGATGGCCCCGTTGCTGTCGCTGGTGGTCGGGGTGTACTGGGAACTGCTGCCGACCTCCGGCTGGGGCAGCGGAGAGCTGAAGTACAAGGTGCTGCCGATCATCGCCCTGTCGCTGCCGCAGATCGCCTATATCAGCCGCCTGACCCGGGGCAGCATGCTGGAAGTGCTGAACTCCAACTTCGTCCGCACCGCCCGCGCCAAGGGCCTGCGCGATCATCTGGTGGTGATCCGCCATGCCCTGAAGGCCGGTCTGCTGCCGGTGGTGTCCTACCTCGGCCCGGCCACCGCCGCCGTCACCACCGGCTCGGTGGTGATCGAAACGATTTTCGCGGTTCCCGGCATCGGCACCTACTTCATCAAAGCGGCGCTGAACCGTGACTATCCGCTGGTGATGGGGGTGGTGATCGTTTACGGCGCCCTGATCATCAGCCTGAACCTGCTGGTCGATGTGCTGTACGGCCTGCTCGACCCCAAGCTCCGGAGCAACCGCTGATGCTGTTCTTCCGCCGTAAACCTGCCCTGATCTCCGGTGAAGGCGCCCCCGTGGAGGCCCGCAGCGTGTGGCGCAATGCCCGCCTGCGCCTGTACCGCAACAAGGCGGCGATGGGATCGCTGATCGTTCTTGGCCTGATCATCGTTCTCGCCATCCTCGGCCCGTCGTTCAGCCCGCATGAGTATGACGCGGTCTACTGGGACCGTATCCAGATGGGGCCGGATTTTGCCAACCAGCACTGGTTCGGCACCGACGGCAACGGCCGTGACCTGTTTGTACGCACCCTGTACGGGGCGCGGGTGTCAATGGCCGTCGGCCTGCTCGCCACCTTCGTCTCGATGGTGATCGGTGTCGTCTACGGGGCCACCGCCGGATTCTTCGGCGGCCGGGTCGATAACCTGATGATGCGCTTCGTCGACGTGCTCTACACCCTGCCGTTCATGTTCTTCGTGATCATGCTGATGGTGGTGTTCGGGCGGAACATTTTCCTGATCTTCGTCGCCCTCGGCGCGGTGGAATGGCTGACCATGGCCCGCATCGTGCGCGGCCAGACGCTGGCGATCAAACGCCGGGAATTCATCGAGGCCGCCCATGCCATCGGCGTCTCAAACCTGACCATCATCTTCCGGCACATCATCCCCAACGTGCTGGGGCCGGTGATCGTCTATGCCACCCTGACCATTCCGCAGGTGATCCTGATCGAAAGCTTCCTGTCCTTCCTCGGGCTTGGGGTGCAGGAACCGCTGACCAGCTGGGGCGTGCTGATTTCCGAAGGCGCCAACGTGATGGAAGTGGCCCCGTGGATGCTGCTGTTCCCGGCGGCGTTCCTTGCCACCACCCTGTTCTGCTTCAACTTCATCGGCGACGGGCTGCGCGACGCGCTCGACCCGAAAGACCGCTGAGGGGGACCGCGATGACCGCCGTTCTTGACGTCCGCAATCTGGAAACCCGTTTTTCCACCCCCGACGGCATGGTATCCGCCGTCAACACCATCAGCTTCACCCTGAATGCCGGCGAAACCCTTGGGGTGGTCGGCGAATCCGGGTCGGGCAAGACGCAGGTGTTCATGTCGGTGATGGGCCTGCTGGCCCGCAACGGCCACTGTACCGGCGAAGCCCTGTTTCAGGGCGACAACCTGCTGACGATGCCCAAGAAAAAGCTCAACACCATCCGGGGCTCCCGCATGGCGATGATCTTTCAGGATCCGATGACCTCGCTGAACCCCTATCTGTCGGTGGCCCGGCAGATGACCGAAGTGCTGGTCGAGCACAAGGGCATGACCACCCATGATGCCCGCCGCCATGCCATCACCATGCTCGACCGGGTCGGGATCCCGGAGGCGGCGCGGCGGATCGACATGTATCCGCACGAGTTTTCCGGCGGCATGCGCCAGCGGGTGATGATCGCCATGTCGCTGCTGTGTTCGCCGGAACTGCTGATCGCCGACGAACCGACCACGGCGCTGGACGTGACGGTGCAGGCGCAGATTCTCGATCTGCTGAACGACCTGAAGCGCGATTTCAACACCGCCATTGTCATGATCACCCACGATCTGGGGGTGGTGGCCGGTCTGTGCGACCGGGTGATGGTGATGTATGGCGGCCGCGTTGCCGAAACCGGCAGCGTGAAGGATATCTTCTACGCCCCGCGCCACCCCTACACCAAGGGGCTGCTGCAATCGATGCCGCGTCTGGACGGCGACGCCGGATCCAGCCTGTATGCCATTCCCGGCCAGCCGCCGAACCTACAGAACCTGCCGAAGGGCTGTGCCTTCCACGACCGCTGCGCGGTGCGGTCTGACCGCTGCCGCGACATCCCCCCGGCCCTGCTGGACTACGGCAATGGCCGGATGGCCGCCTGCCATCACGAGGAGGCTGCCCGATGAGCGCCGAGCCGATTCTGAAAGTCCGCGACCTGCGGGTCCATTTTGAGATCCCCGGCAAGGGGCTGTTCGGGAAGCCGTCGCTGCTGAAGGCGGTTGACGGGGTTGATTTTGATCTTCGCGCCGGGGAAACCCTGGGCATTGTCGGCGAATCCGGCTGTGGGAAGTCCACCCTCGGCCGCGCCGTGTTGCAACTGATTGAACCAACCGCCGGGCAGGTGGTGTGGCTGGGCCGCGATATCGCCGGTCTGCGCTCCGCCGCCATGCGGCCCCTGCGCAAAAGCCTCCAGATCATTTTTCAGGATCCGCTGGCCAGCCTGAACCCCCGGATGACCATCGGCGAGATCATCGCTGAACCGCTGGTCACCCACCGCGCCGACCTCGGCAAGGAGGAAATCCGCAAGCGGGTGCAGGACATGATGGCCAACGTCGGCCTGCTGCCGCAGATGATCAACCGCTATCCGCATGAATTCTCCGGCGGCCAGTGTCAGCGCATCGGCATTGCCCGGGCGATGATTCTGGAACCGAAGCTGATCGTCTGCGACGAACCGGTTTCGGCGCTGGACGTGTCGATTCAGGCCCAGATCGTCAATCTGCTTCAGGATCTGCAACGCCGGTTCGGCCTGTCGCTGATGTTCATCAGCCACGACCTGTCGGTGGTGCGCCACATCAGCCACCGCATCATGGTGCTGTATCTGGGCAAGGTTATGGAGATCGCCGACCGCGACAGCATCTATGCCCGGCCCCACCACCCCTATACCCGGGCGCTGATCTCGGCGGTGCCGATTCCCGACCCGGAAAAGGAACGGGCCAAGGAGCGGCTGATCATCAGCGGCGATCTGCCCAGCCCGATCAATCCACCGTCCGGCTGTGTGTTCCGCACCCGCTGCCCCTTCGCGCAGGAGCGCTGCACGCAGGAGGAGCCGAAACGGCGGACCATCGCCGACGGGCACGAGCTGGCCTGTCACTTCGACGGCCCCGGCCTGTAAGACCGGCCGCCCTTTGAAATAATCCGTTTGGCGGCCGGAAAGCCCGCGCGGCGTCTGAGCGTCACCGTCTCGGCATGAACTGATCCAACGGGTCAGTTCATTGGCCGGGCGGGATAACTGTCCCCCGGCAGACTGTTCTGCCGGGGGTTTTTCATCAGCACGCGGAACGTCTCAGCCCCCGGCCCCGTTGGACGGCACAGACGGCGGTTCCGGCGGCGTCCCCCCGCCGGGCGGCGTCGCAGTCCCCGCCGGATCCGGAGTGCTGCTGCCAAAATCGAAGGTGAACAGCTTGCGCAGGAACCCCGGTGCAAGGGCGCTGAGGGGATTGACGCTGATATCCGGATCCGACACCGCCCCGCGCACGGTATAGCCCGCCGCGAACAGCCCGCCGTCCTTTTCAAAACCGGTCAGCAGATCGCCCAGCAGCGGAATCCGCCCGACCAGACTGTTGACCATGAAGAACGGGACCATGGTCCCGGCGCCATCAATGCGGTTAGACCGGAAATCCATGCTGCCGCTGCCGGTCAGGCCAAGAGTGGTGCCGAAGGTGCGGAACTGACGGAACTGCACATGGTCGCGGTCGCTGTCATAGACAAAAGGGGCTTCCAGACGGTCGAAGGAAATGCCTTCCCCGGTCAGGGCGTCGAGAATACCGCCCAGCGCCGCCACCGACAGCAGCTTGGCCAGAATCGGCGCATCGACCAGCCGGTAGCCGTCAATGCTCAGGGTCCCTTCGGAGACGCCGCGCGGCGACACGAAGCCTTCCGCCCACAGCGTGCCGCCGCGCATGGTCCCCAGAATATCCATGGCCCGCAGCAGGGCCCCGGCATCATCGGTGCGGGCGGTAAAGCGGCGGCGGGCCTTGCCCTCCGGATCCGGCCCCAGCACAAGGGCGACCGGGCCGCCCCCCTTGACGTTGGCCTCAATCCGCGCCGTCTGCCAGCGGCCGCCGGACCGGTTGGCCGAAGCCTGAAGGGCCGTCACAAAGCCGGTCTTCCCGGTGCGGGTATCCTCCGAGGTTTTGACGGTCTCGAAAAAGCCCCGCAGCACCAGCGGCGGCAGACCATCGTCGATCGACCCGTCGGCGGCCACCTCCGGCAGCGGAGCCGGTTGCTTCGGCGGGGCTCCCTCCACCGTTTTGGTGCCCAGGAACGGCGTGGCATCCAGATAGGGCCCCCGGGCATCGACCTCGAACCCGTCGCGGTCTTTCATCCGCTTCAGGGTGCCGGTCAGCAGGGTGTCACCGATGGTCCCCTCCGACAGGGTCACCGACTGGAGATCCTGATTGGCGGTCAGGGCCACCGCCCCTTCCAGCACCAGACCGTCCGCCGTCACCCGGAATTTCGGCACCTCGGCGATCTGGTCCCCCTTCAGCAGCACCTGTGCGGTGGCCTGTGCCGGTTTCCCCACCGGTTTCTCAAACTCAAAGCCGGGAATCCACAGCCGCGCCTCGGCCAGATCCGCCTGAACATCCAGCACCGACATGCGGTTGCGGTTGACCGTATACACCAGCGAGGCCGTCGCCGGGCCGCCGATATAGGTCGGAGTAAACGGCGGGAAGGTCAGGCCGAACATGCCGCGCTTGTCTTCGGCCACCTGTGCGGTGGCAGTGTAGCGGCTGGAAAACGGCTTGCCGGAGAAGTTTTCCCGCCAGGTGAACTCCATCGGCACCCCGCCGATCCGCGCCTTTCCTTTGGCATCCAGCGCCGTGGTGTCAACGCCCAGCGCAATGTCGCCTTCAGTCAGATCCTGCCCGAACACCGCCCCCTTCAGCACGCCGTTGCGCACCTTGGCATCGGCCCGGACCTTCAGGTCCTCCAGCGACAGGTTTTGCAGCAGCGGGAACTTCAGTGACAGGGTGGTGGCGGTATCGCCCTTGGCCTTGGCCGGATCGAGGCCCAGCTTGCGCGGATAGCCCAGCGGCGGACTGTCGAGCAGCTTCAGGGCCTCCAGCAGCGGGCCTTCCACCGCCAGCTGGATATCGGCGAAATTGTCGTATTTATCGAGATCGGTGAAGCGGATCGCCCCATCGGTGACCTTCAGGGTCCCGACCTGCCCCTGAAGGGCCAGCAGCTCCACCCGGTCCATCCCAAACACCAGATCGGCACGGGCTTCCGTCGCCACCGGCATCGGCGGCAGATAGGACACCGCCACCGCCTCGGCATGGGCCTTCCCGGTCAGGCCGGTCACATCCAGCCCGCCCAGATCCGGACCGGCCAGCGACACCGTCCAGCTGCCGGTGGTCACCCGGCCTTCCTTCAGGTTGGCCACCACCCATTCGCGCGGATTGGGGGCCACCGGAATCGGCCAGTACCGCTTCAGGGTTTCCACCGTCATCGGCCCGACCGACACCGTCGCCGACCCGGCCATCCCGCCCCCGGCTGCCGGAGCAATGGCCGCCGATCCGGTGACAGTGGCACCATCCAGAACCACCGACAGATCATCCAGCGCCACCTTGGAGCGGTCGAGGTCATAACTGCCGCGCAGCCGCAGCGACATCAGGGGATAATCGGTATCCAGCGGGGCCGGGGTGCGCAGCCAGCCCGATCCGCCGGTCAGGTCGATATCCACCCGGTGGACCACCGGTGTCTGTTCCAGCGTTGCCGCCAGCCGCAGCCGCCCGGACAGCGGAAAATCCACCGTCGACAGCGGCCGCAGATCCCGGTGCAGCGGCGCCAGTGCCGCCGGACGCAGGCTGTCAACATCCACATTCAGCGACAGGGTCCGGCTGGCATTGCGGAACTGCCCGGCCATCAGCAGCGTGGTGGGCCGGGCATCCAGATCCAGCCGGGCCTCGGCGGTCAGGGCCAGCCCGGTGGCTTCCCGCTCCACATCCACCGACAGGGCGGGAATATCCCAGACAATCCCGTTCAGGCGGTCGATCACCTCAACATCAGCATCGGTCAGGGCCACGCTTTGCAGGCGGCCCGCCACGGTATCCCCGGTGTTCAGGGCTTCCAGCAGCAGATCGAGCGGCTGCGAGGTCCCGGTCTCAGGCTCCGCCGGGGCCGGGGCAGGGACAGAAGCGGGCTGATCGGCCGGGGCCGGATCCACCGGCAACGACGGGGAAGACAGGGCCGGAGTGCTTTGCAGCCCAAGGCGGACAGAGCCGTCCGTATCCCGCACCAGCCGCAGGTGCGGCTCAAACACATCAATGGCCCGGGGGCGGATCCGCCCGGCCAGCAGCGGGGCCGGTTCCAGCGACAGACCCAGCTTGGAGAACCGGGCCAGAACCCCGTCATTGGCATCCACCACCGAGGCATCCCGCACCCGCAGATCCAGCACCCGTGAGGCGTTTTCCCACGCAATCTCGGTGGAGCCGATCCGCAGCCGCACCCCGGCCTGCGGGGCCGACAGTGCCTCTTCCAGATAGGGGGTCAGCCAGTTCAGCCGCACCGGCCCCTGTCCCAGCCGCCAGACCACAAAGCCGGACGTCAGCAGGGCGCCCAGCGCCGCCACCCCAAGGCCACGGAACAGAAGTTTAACCCCACCATGCAGCAATGCAGAAATGCTCCTGTTGTCCGGACCTTATCCCGGCCTCCACTTGACCAGCCGCCGGGCATGCCGCAGTCTGCGGCAAATGTCCAGTGCTGCAAAGGCCATCCGGGGGGAAATATGGTGTCGAATTTGGCTTTTTTCATGTCATCCCCGCCGTTCCCCCAGCCTTTTGATGCGGAAAAAGCCGCAACCGGGCTAGAACGCTGGCGGGAGGATGCCGCCCGCCGCAGCGGCGATGACCCGGATCTGGCCGCGTTCATGCAGGATTGCATCGCGGCGGGCACCCCGGCCCGGGCCCTGCTCGACTGCTGCTTCGGCAACAGCCCGTTCCTGACCGCCTGCCTGCTGCGCGATCCGGTGTTCGTGCGGCAGCTGCTGGAAACCGGCCCTGACGCCACCCGTACCGCGCTGTTTGACGGGATCCGCGCCAGCCTGTCCGCCGAACGGAAGATCGATGTGCTGATGCGGGGCCTGCGGGTCGGCAAGCGCCGGGTTGCCCTGCTGACCGCCCTCGCCGATATCGCCGGGCTGTGGCCGCTGGAAACCGTGACCGAGACCCTGTCGGACTATGCCGAAACCGCCCTCAGCCTCGCCAGCGGGCACCTGCTGCGGGAAGGCCATCTCGGCGGCCACCTGCGCCTACCCAACCCGGACCAGCCGGAGGAGAACAGCGGTTTTGTCGTCCTCGGCATGGGCAAGCTGGGCGCACGGGAGCTGAATTATTCCTCCGACATCGACATCATCGTCCTCTACGACCACGACCGTATCGACTACACCGGCACCAAAAGCCCGCAGGAATTCTTCGTCCGCCTGACCAAATCGCTGGTGCGGATCATGGATGAGCGCACCGGCGACGGCTATGTCTTCCGCACCGATCTGCGGCTGCGCCCGGATCCGGGGTCAACGGCGGTGGCGATTTCCACCGATGCCGCCGAAACCTATTACGAAAGCTTCGGCCAGAACTGGGAACGGGCGGCGATGATCAAGGTCCGCACCGTGGCCGGGGACCGCGAGCGCGGGGCTGCCTTCGTCCGCCACCTGCGGCCCTTCGTCTGGCGGCGGTCGCTGGATTTTTATGCCATTCAGGACATCCACTCGATCAAGCGCCAGATCAACGCCCACCGGGGCGGGGCGACGGTGGCGGTGGCCGGGCACAACATCAAGGTCGGGCGCGGCGGCATCCGCGAGATTGAGTTCTTCGCCCAGACCCAGCAGCTGATCTGGGGCGGCCGGGTGCCGGAGGTCCGCCCGGCGCGGACGCTGGACGCCATCAATGCCCTCGTCACCCTCGGGCAGGTGGACGAGGCGGTGCGCGATGATCTCGACCGCTGTTACCGCTTCCTGCGCGGGCTGGAACACCGTCTTCAGATGATTGACGACGCCCAGACCCAGACCCTGCCGGAGGATGACGCCCGCCTGACCCATGTCGCCGCCTTCTATGGCTTCGGCGATCTGCCGTCCTTCCATGCGGCGGTGCGGGGGATTCTGGAAACGGTGGAACGCCATTACGCCGCCCTGTTTGAGGAAGCCCCGAGTCTGGCCCCGGACAACGGCAATCTGGTGTTCACCGGCCACGAGGATGACCCCGGCACGCTGGCCACCCTGTCGTCGATGGGGTTCACCAACCCGCAGAGCATTGCCGCCACCATCCGTGGCTGGCATCACGGGCGGTATCGTGCCACCCGCTCCACCCGGTCGAAGGAACTGCTGACCGAGCTGATCCCGACACTGCTGGCCGCCCTCGGGCGGACCGCCCAGCCCGACTCCGCCTTTTTCCGCTTCGACGAGTTCCTTGCCGGGCTGCCGGCCGGGGTGCAGATCTTTTCGCTGTTCCACGCCAATCCGCCGCTGCTGGATCTGGTGGCGGAGATCATGGGCGACGCGCCGCGTCTGGCGTCGATCCTCGCCAAACGCCCCAGCATGCTCGACTCGGTGCTGGCGCTGGATTTCTTCGATGCCATCCCCGGGGCCGAGGTGCTGGGGACCGAGCTGGACCGCCAGCTCGACCACTGCCACAGTTACGAGGAAATTCTCGACGTCAGCCGCCTGTGGTCCAACGGGCGGCGCTTTCAGGTCGGGGTGCAGACCCTGCGCCGCCTGATCGACGCCCGCGAGGCCGGATATGCCCTGACCAATATCGCCGATGTCGTCCTCAGCCGCCTGCTGACCGCCACCGAGGCGGAATTCACCCGGCTGCACGGCACCGTTCCCGGCGGCGGACTGGCGGTGGTGGCCCTCGGCAAGATGGGCGGGCGGGAAATGACCGCCACCTCCGACCTTGACCTGATCACCGTCTATGACACCGCCGAGGACGCGGAAACCTCCGATGGCCCCAAACCCCTCAGCCGCAACGATTACTTCATCCGCCTGACCCAGCGCTTCGTCAACGCCATCACCGCCCTGACCGCCGAGGGGCGGCTGTATGAGGTGGACATGCGGCTGCGCCCGTCGGGATCGAAAGGGCCGCTGGCGGTCAGCCTGCCTGCCTTCCTGAAATACAATGCCGAGGATGCCTGGACCTGGGAAAAGCTGGCCCAGACCCGGGCCCGGATCGTCTGCGGTCCGCCGGAGCTGTGCCGGAAGGTGGAAGCGGCCCTGCGCACGTCGCTGACCGCCGCGCAGGATCCCGACAAGGTGCTGGTGGACGTCGCCGACATGCGGGCCCTGATGGCGCGGGAACGGAAGGCCACCAACCTGTTTGATGTCAAGCTGCACCGGGGCGGGCTCGTCGATGTGGAATTCATCGTGCAGTACCTGCTGCTGCGCCATGCCGCCACCCTGCCGCAGATTCTGACCCCGACGGTGGGGGAAGCCCTGCCCCGCCTGCGCGGAGCCGGTCTGCTGACCGCCGATCAGGCCGCCACCCTGCTGGAAGCCCAGGGACTGTGGCTGGCCGTGCAAGGGCTGCTGCGCTATTCCATCGACGGCACCTTTAACGAGGCCGAGGCCCCCGCCGGGCTGACCCAGCGGCTGGCGGCAGCGGCGGCGGAGCCGGACTTTGACCGGCTGAAAACGCGGATGACCGATCTGTATGATCGGGTGCACAGCATTTTCCGTATTCTGATCGATGAACCGGCGGAGCAGGCCCGGATCCGCCGGACCGCCGCCGCCCCAGACAGCCCAGTTGCAAAGGAATGCCCACAATGAGCGACGCCCTGACCGTTGGACAGACCGTTCCCGACCTGACCCTGCCGGTCAGCGGTGGCGGCACCCTGTCGCTGTCGTCCCTGCGCGGAAAGACCGTGGTGCTGTACTTTTATCCGAAGGACATGACCAGCGGCTGCACCACCGAGGCGGAAGCCTTCCGCGATCTGCATGATCAGTTCGCCGCCGCCAATGCGGTGATCCTTGGCGTCTCGAAAGACAGCCTCAAGAAGCACGACCAGTTCATCGCCAAGCACAGCCTGCCGTTCCGGCTGCTGTCGGATGAGGAAACCGGCGCCCTGTGCGAGGCTTTCGGGGTGTGGGTGGAAAAAAGCATGTATGGCCGCACCTACTTCGGGATCGAGCGGGCGACCTTTGTCATCAATGCCGAGGGGGTGATCACCCACCAGTGGCGCAAGGTCAAGGTGGCAGGCCATGCCGCCGCCGTGCTGAAGGCGGTGCAGGAAGGCTGATCCGGCCAGCGGGACTGACCGGTCTTTGCAGAAAGCCCGGAAAAACGGCGGCTCCCCCTCCGGAAGCCGCCGTTTTCATGTCAGGAAGACTGACCGGATCACCGCTTCAGCGGCAAACCTTCGGCATCCTTGAAGCTACCGATCAGGATCAGGATCAGGTCGATCAACGCCCAGATCCCCAGACCGCCAAAGGTCAGCAACTGGAGGATCCCGGTGGCAACCTTACCGACATAAAAGCGGTGAAAGCCCAAAACACCGAAGAAGAAGCACAGCAGCAGGGCCGGCAGCCATTCCTTCTTCGATGTCCCGGCAGCCCCGGCGGCGTTGGGGGCGCCACACTTCGGGCAGGCCGCCGCCGTGGAGGCCATCTTATCCCCACAGGTGGAGCAAAAAATCAGAGAGGCAGTCGAGTCAGTCATTCCCTTATCCATCCCATCAGTCAGGTGATTTTCCCACAGGCCCAACACGGGGCACGCTGAAGGAAAAAAGTAAGAATCCGTACAGTCTCACTGTCATAATAAAAATCTATACCATGCGATAATCATTGAATATTTATGTCTCTCCACAGACACTATAATTCTTAAGTCATAAGACCTGAGGCGGGATTTATCCTAGAATAAGGCGTCTTGCCGCCGGATGCCCCCAGATACCCGAGCACACAGGTAAGTTATTGGTGTAAATACAAAGACTTGACCATCGTCAAGGCCCTGTTTCCGGAAACCGTGCACGCTGCATCCGACGGTTTTCCCGATAACAGCAGGCGCTTCATCATGTCGGCTTCCTCCTCACCAGATCCATCCGCCCCCTGCCGGGACAGCGGTTCCAGGCGGACAGAAACCCTGAAATTTCTGTTTCTTGCCTTTGTGCTGCTGCCGGCCATTTCGGTTGGGGTGGTCGGGGCCTATGGCTTCTCCGTCTGGTTCCTTCAGATGATTTATGGCCCGCCGGGGCTGTAAGGCGGAGGACCCTGTCATGCCTGACTCGCCGGATCTGTCCCGACGTGCCCTGTTCCGGCGCCCGGCCCGGCTGCTGACGCCCGCGCGGAGTCCGCAGGATCCGCCCGTTGCGTCCCCGGCTGCCGCCCCGACACCGCCGCCCCGGCTGACGGCGGTCATCCAGAACAGCTGCCTTGCTGAAAACGGGGCCTATTGCCGCACCTGCGGTGAAGCCTGCCCGGACGGAGCCATCCGCTTCCACCTGCTGCCGCAGGGCCGGGCCCGGGCTGATGTGGATCCGGACCGCTGCACCGGCTGCGGGGACTGCCTGTTTCCCTGCCCGGTCAGCGCCATCCGCCTTGATCCCGCCCAGCCCGCCGGAAGCCCCCCTGCCGGCCTCCCCCTTTCCGGAGTCCCCCCCTCATGACCGACGAACTGCATATCTCCAGCATTGTCGTCCACTGCTGGCCGGACCACGCCGAGGCCCTGAGCCGCCAGATTCTGGCGATGAACTGTGAAATCGCCCCGACGGAAACCACCCCTGAAAGCCCTCCGGGCCGCCTGATCGTGCTGGTGGAACGCTCCACCGTGCGGCAGGTGGCCGACGTGCTCGACACCCTACAGGCCCTGCCGGGCGTCTTAAGCGCCCTGCTCGTCTACCACCACGCCGAGCCTGCAACCGCCCTTGAGGACCTGATGCCATGACCATCACCAGACGCGATTATCTGAAAGCACAGGCTGCGGTGGCCGCCGCCACCGCCATCGGTGTCACCCTGCAACAGGCCGGGGCCACCCAGCTGCCGACCGGGGCCGATGCCTCGGTCAAATGGTCCAAGGCCCCCTGCCGCTTCTGCGGTACCGGCTGCGGCGTGATGGTCGGCGTGAAGGACGGGCGGGTCGTTGCCTCCCACGGTGACCAGAAGGCCGAGGTCAACCGTGGCCTGAACTGCGTGAAGGGCTACTTCCTGTCCAAGATCATGTACGGACAGGACCGTCTGACCACGCCGCTGCTGCGCATGAAGAACGGCCAGTATGCCAAGGACGGCGACTTCACGCCGATCAGCTGGGATCAGGCCTTCGACATCATGGCCGAAAAGTGGAAGGCGACCCTGAAAGCCAAGGGGCCGGAAGCCATCGGCATGTTCGGCTCCGGGCAGTGGACCATCCACGAGGGCTATGCCGCCTCCAAGCTGATGAAGGCGGGGTTCCGCTCCAACAACATCGACCCCAACGCCCGCCACTGTATGGCCTCCGCCGTTGCCGGGTTCATGCGCACCTTCGGCATCGACGAGCCGATGGGCTGCTATGATGACATCGAACATGCCGATGCCTTCGTGCTGTGGGGCAGCAACATGGCGGAAATGCACCCGGTCCTGTGGACCCGGGTCACCGACCGCCGCCTCAGCCATCCGGGCACCAAGGTCGCGGTCCTGTCCACCTTCGAGCACCGCTCCTTCGAGCTGGCCGACATCCCGATGGTGTTCACCCCGCAGACCGATCTGGCGATCCTGAACTACATCGCCAACCACATCATCCAGACCGGCAAGGTCAATAAGGACTTCGTCACCGCCCACACCACCTTCGTCAAGGGCAACGACGATATCGGCTATGGCCTGCGCCCGGACAACCCGCTGGAAAAGGCCGCCAAGAACGCTGCCACCGCCAACGACTCCAAGCCGATTTCCTTTGACGAATACGCCGCTTTCGTCGCGCCCTACACGCTGGAAAAGGTCTCGGCCCTGTCCGGGGTTCCGGCCAACCGGCTGAAGGCGCTGGCCGAGCTGTACGCCGACCCCAAGGTCAAGGTCGTCAGCTTCTGGACCATGGGCTTCAACCAGCATACCCGTGGGGTGTGGGCCAACAATCTGGTCTATAACATCCACCTGCTGACCGGAAAGATCTCCGAGCCCGGCAACAGCCCGTTCTCGCTGACTGGCCAGCCCAGCGCCTGCGGCACCGCGCGTGAGGTCGGCACCTTCTCCCACCGTCTGCCCGCCGACATGGTGGTGACCAATCCGGAGCACCGCGCCCATACCGAAGAGCTGTGGAAGCTGCCCGCCGGCACCATTCCCGCCAAGCCCGGCTATCACGCCGTGCAGCAGGACCGGATGCTGAAGGACGGCAAGATCAACTGCTACTGGGTGCAGGTCACCAACAACATGCAGGCCGCCCCCAACACCGGGAATGAAACCTGGCCGGGCTACCGCAACCCCGACAACTTCATCGTCGTCTCCGATGCCTATCCGACCGTGACCACCATGGCCGCCGATCTGGTGCTTCCGGCGGCGATGTGGGTGGAAAAGGAAGGCGGCTACGGCAATGCCGAGCGCCGCACCCAGATCTGGCACCAGCTGGTCAACGCCCCCGGCGAGGCCCGGTCCGACCTGTGGCAGCTGGTGGAATTCTCCAAGCGGTTCAAGGTTGAGGAGGTCTGGCCGGAAGAGCTGCTGGCCAAAGCCCCGGAATTCCGTGGCAAAACCCTGTTCGACATCCTGTACCGCAACGGTCAGGTGGACCGCTTCCCGGTCAGCGAATGCGATCCGGCCTATGAAAACCGCGAGGCCAAGGCCCTTGGCTTCTATCTCCAGAAGGGTCTGTTTGAGGAATACGCCAGCTTCGGGCGGGGCCATGGCCACGATCTGGCCCCCTATGAAACCTATCTGGCCGAGCGCGGTCTGCGCTGGCCGGTGGTGAATGGCAAGGAAACCCGCTGGCGCTTCCGCGAAGGCAGCGACCCCTATGTTCCCGCCGGGGAAGGGGTGCGCTTCTATGGCCACAAGGATGGCAAGGCCCGGATCTTTGCCCTGCCCTATGAACCGGCGGCGGAAAGCCCGGACAAGGACTATCCGTTCTGGCTGTCCACCGGCCGCGTGCTGGAACACTGGCATTCCGGGTCGATGACCCGCCGGGTACCCGAACTGTACAAGGCGGTGCCGCAGGCCCTGTGCTACATGCACCCCGACGACGCCAAGGACATGAACGTCCGGCGCGGGCAGGAAGTGGTGGTGGAGTCGCGGCGCGGGCAGGTGCGGGTGCGGGTGGAAACCCGGGGCCGCAACAAGCCGCCGCGCGGGCTGGTGTTCGTGCCGTGGTTTGACGCCGATGTGCTGATTAACCGCGTCACGCTGGATGCCACCGACCCGATCTCCAAACAGACTGATTTCAAGAAATGTGCCGTGCGGATCACGCCGGTTCAGGGGGCGTAATCATGAAACAGATCCTGCGCACCACGATCGTCCGCGCTGCCCTGCTGTCGGCGGCGCTGCTGGTGACCGGCCTGACCGCCCTGACGCTTGTTCCGGAATCCCGGGCAGGCAGCACCACCCCGGCAGCGGCGGAAGCCGTCAGCAGCCGCGATGTTGCCGCCACCGGCCGCCCGGCCTTCACCGGGGCCGAAGGGCTGACGGTGCAGGAAGCCGCCCCGATCCCCAAGGATGTCACCGATGACCGCCGCCGTCAGCGGAACTATCCGGAACAGCCGCCGGTGATCCCGCATTCCGTCGCCGGATATCAGCTGGACCTGAACGCCAACAAATGCCTGACCTGCCACAGCCGGGAATTCACCGGCGACAGTCAGGCCCCGATGGTGTCGGTCACCCACTTCCAGGACCGCGACGGGCAGGTTCTGGGCGCGGTGTCGCCGCGCCGGTACTTCTGCATGCAGTGCCACGTGCCGCAGACCGACGCCCAGCCCCGGGTGCAGAACACCTTCAAGGATATGGACAGTGTGGTCCGTCAGGGTCAAGGGCAGGGTCAGGCTCCGGGGACCCCGGCAGCCGGCGGGGGGAATAACTGATGCGACTGCTGCGCTGTGCCCTCGGTCTGGCCAAGGCGGCCTGGACGGCCTTCAACCGCCCCGCCGCCCATCTGGGGATCGGCTTTCTGACCATCGGCGGCTTTGTCGCCGGGGTGATCTGGTGGGGCGGGTTCAACACCGTCCTCGAAGCCACCAACAAGGAAGCCTTCTGCATCGGCTGTCACGAAATGCGGGATAACCCGTATGCCGACCTGCAGAAGACCATCCATTACTCCAACCGCTCCGGCGTCCGCGCCACCTGCCCGGACTGCCACGTGCCCCACAAATGGACCGACAAGATCGCCCGCAAGATGCAGGCGTCGAAGGAAGTCTGGGGCAAACTGTTCGGAACCGTCGACACCCCGGAAAAGTTTGAGGCCAAACGCAAGGAACTGGCCGGGCACGAATGGGCCCGCCTGAAGGCCAACAACTCGCTGGAATGCCGCAACTGCCACAGCGCCGAGTCGATGGACATCACCCGGCAGGGGGCACGCGGGGCCGCCGCCCATCAGGAATTCCTGTTCACCGGCAAGGCGACGTGTATTGATTGCCACAAGGGGATTGCCCACAAGCTGCCGGACATGACCGGTGTGCCGGTGTGGACCCAGACCGCCCCTGCCCATTAACCCTCCCCTGCCCATTAACCCTGTTGTTCCGGATCTCCGTCATGATGCCCGATCCCCTGCTTCCGGCGGCATCCACCCCCGCCTCCGATGACTGCGCCTGCCACGGTCCGCAGGGGCCGGAGCAGACCATCGGCAGCCTGCTGGCCCGGCTTCTGCCGGGGCTGTCAGCGGTGGAGGGCAACGCCCTCTGCCCGCTGCGGCAGGCCCGGGGCCGGGTTCTGGCGGAAGATCTGGTGACGGATCAGCCGATCCCCTCCTTCCGCCGGTCGGCGATGGATGGCTATGCCCTGCGGCAGGAGGACTGTCCCGACGGTGCCGCCTCCCTGTCCCTGCCGGTACGGGGCCGGGTCGCCGCCGGAGACAGCGGCCTTGGCCTGCCGGACGGGCCGGGGGCGGTGCGGATCTTCACCGGGGCCGCCCTGCCACCGGACTGTGACCGGGTGGTGATGCAGGAAGACTGCGACAGCGACGGATCCTCCGTCCTGATCCGCCGGATTCCCGCCGCCGGGGCCAATGTCCGGCTGCCCGGGGATGACCTTGCCGCCGGAAGCGTTGCCCTGACCGCCGGAACCCGGCTGGACGCCCGGCACATCGCCTGCGCTGCCAGTCTGGGATTATCCCATGTGCCGGTACGGCGGCGTCTGCGGGTGGCCGTCCTGTCCACCGGCAGCGAACTGACCGAACCCGGCCAGCCGCTGCCGCCCGGGGCCATTTACAATTCCAACCGCTTCCTGCTGGCCACCCGGCTGGAGGATGCGGGCTTTGAGGTCATCGACCTGCCCGCCGTCAGCGATGATCCGGCACAGGTACAGGCGGCCCTGCGGGCTGCCGCCGCCTGTGATGCGGTGATCACCTCCGGCGGGGTTTCCGTCGGCGAGGAAGATCACGTCAAAGGGGCGGTTCTGGCCGTCGGGGGCCGGATTGATCACTGGCGGCTGGCGATCAAACCGGGCAAGCCGGTGGCGGTCGGAGCCCTGCCGGGACCGGAGGGCCAGGAGACCCTGTTCCTCGGCCTGCCGGGCAATCCCAATGCGGTGTTCGTTACCCTGATGCTGATCGGCCTGCCCCTGCTGCGGGCACTGGCGGGCACACCCTATCGTCCTCCGCTGTCTTTCCCGGTCCGGCTGACCGAAGGGTTCCGCCGCAAAACCGGGCGGGAGGAATATGTCTCCGTCACCCTGCATCCGGGGCCGGACGGGATTCCGCTGGCCTCTCGCAGCGGCCACGGCAGTTCCGCCCAGCAATCGGCGCTGGTGGCGGCGGATGCCCTGATGATTGTTCCCGCCGCCTGCGGGCAGGCCGACAGCGGCATGGTGTTTCCCGCCCTGCCGATCGCCTGATCCACCTTATCCCCGGCGCCGGACATCCTTCGGCGACAGGCCGAACTGCCGCTTGAACGCCGTGGCGAAATTGGCAGGGGACCCGTATCCGGCATTCAGCGCCACATCTGTCACACTCAGGTCGCCGCGCTCCAGCGCCTGCCGGGCCTGTTCCAGCCGCCGGGTGCGGGCAAAGTCAAGCACCGAGGTGCCATGGGCGGCGTGAAACAGCCGCTGGAGGGCGCTGACACTCATGCCCGCCGCCTTCGCCACCTGATCGACATGCAGGCGGGCATCCTGATGGGCGTCAATAAACTCACAGGCCCGGCGCAGGCGGTTCCGGTCGCGCGGCCCCACCGTCACCGGGTCATCAGCCTCCAGCCACAGCCGCAGCACATCGCCGACAAACTCCAGCGCCAGCGACTCGCGGTACAGGCTGTCGAGATACGGCATGCCTGCAACGGGCTCGACCATCCGGGCCGCCATCTCCAGCTGGCGGGCGGTCGGGGTCCATGTCCGCAGGGTGCGGTGGTCACCGCACAGGGCCGACAGGGACCGCACCGCAGGCCAGTCTTCCGCCTCCAGCCAGCCCTGTGGGATATTGACGTTGACCTTGCGTACCCGCTGGCCCCGCAGGCCCCGGCGCTCAAACAGGTCCTGTTCCCCGGAATAGAGGGCAAAGGCATGAGGGGCGGCGCGGTCGCCACCCAGCGTGATCGGATGGCCGCCGAGGGACACCCGGGCCATGCCGGTCAGAAACACCCCCAGCGTCAGCCCCGGCTCTGACTGCGCCTGTGTGACCAGATCAAACATATCCACCGTATCGGTGGCATGCAGGCGCAGGCCCGACCGCAGCTCCAGCGAGGCATAATATCCGCGCAGGGCCACATCATCGGGCTGGATCACCGGGGCCACCACCCGGAAGCCATCCTTCCGGTTCTGGGCGCTGATATCCAGAAAGCGGATCGACCGCACCCCGGCCGCTGTCATTCCGGTCTCCATCGGTTGTTCTCCCGCCCCCGGCCCTGCTGCGCGCCTGCTTTTGGCCGTGGCGCAAACAAAAACGGGCGTGCCGCAAAAGCGCAAATTTTCTGGTGACTTTATACAGAGGGCACTTGAGATCCCTCACACGCCTTGAATTTGAGAGTGCGTCGCATTATTAGCACTCTCGCGCTTACGGGTCCAGCCCGGAGGCCACGGACAAAGGACTTTTCCATGCATACGCCCGTTTCCGCCCTTCGCGTCTCTGCCAAGCGGAGCCTGCTGACCTCCTCCATCCTCGCCGGAGCCCTGCTGCTGCCGCTGACCGCACAGGCCCAGCAGACCGCCGCCCCGGCGCAGCTGAAGCCGATGGCGGTCGAGGACGACGCCCCCCGCGCGGTGGAGACCACCTCCGCCATCACCCCGGAGCAGATCGACCGTGAACAGCCGAAGGATCTGCGGCAGCTGTTCCGCGATGACCCGGCCGTTACCACCAGCGGCGGGTCCTCGGCGGCGCAGCGGTTCTTCGTGCACGGGGTGGAACAGAGCAAGCTGAATGTCAGCGTTGACGGCGTGACCCAGCGCAGCAACATCTGGCACCACAACGGGGCGATGACCCTTGATCCGATGTTCCTGAAGTCGGTCGATGTCTCCGCCGGGGTTGCCCCGGCCGATGCCGGGCCGGGGGCCCTTGGCGGGGCGGTGCAGATGCAGACCAAGGACGCCCGGGACATGCTGCTGCCGGGGCAGGAAGCCGGTGGCACCGTCATCACCAGCTACAACACCAACAGCGAAAGCCTGCGCACCACCGGCGCTGGCTATGCAGTAAAGGACGGCTTCGAGGTTCTCGGCATCCTGACCCGGACCGCCGGGAAGAACTACAGCAACGGCTTCGGCAACGAAGAGGCAGGCACCAAGGATGCGCTGGACAGCGGCCTTGCCAAGTTTGCCTATGAAAGCAAAAGCGGCGACCGCATCAGCCTGTCCGGGGAGTATGACGAGGACAAGGCGATCCGCCGGATGCGCCCGAACCTCGGGCTGGTGACTGCCGGAACCGGCCGCCTGCTGAACACCACCCGCGCCACCCGCCTGACCGCCGGGGCCACCTATGAAACCACCGCCCCGACCGACACCTTCGACCCCAAAATCAACGTCTTTTACAACCGGGTCGGCCTCCAGCGCCCCAACGACACGGCACAGACCGCCGCCGCCTCCGGGGTGTTCAACTCCAGCATCGAAACCCTGGGGCTGAAGGCACAGAACACCTTTGCCATCCCCACCGGCAAGCTGACCGTCGGCTTTGATGCGGAAAACACCGATACCTTCGTCCGCCGCTATCTGATGACCACCAATGCCGATGAACAGGTCCGCACTTACGGGCTGTTCGCACAGGCGCGGATCGAACCGTGGACCGACTGGAAGATTTCCACCGGCCTGCGCGCGGACTACCAGACCTACCACAGCGTCGATGAGAAAGACTTCGACAACGCCGGTCTGTCCCCCAACCTCAGCGCCGAATATGCGATCACCCCGGCCCTGAGCGCTTTCGGGGGGTATTCCTACGTCTTCGGCGGCATGGAACTGCCGGAAACCGGGGTGCTGCATGCCCGGAACTATACGGTGCAGGACAGCGTGAAGCCGACCCGGTCCCACAACGCCCGGGGCGGCCTGCGCTACGGGGCCGATGGCCTGTCGGTGGAAGGCGCGCTGTTCCACACCCTGATGCTGGACACCTACGCCGATACCGGGGCCACCGGCATCCGCTACACCGGGGCAGGGCTGCGGACGCAGGGGGTTGACCTGTCGGCCGGGTATGACTGGTCCAATGCCAAGGTCTGGGGCAAATACACCTACACCCGGGCCCGCTATGCCGACCGCATGGCCCTGCCCAGCGATTACTTCACCGCCACTCCGGTCGGCCAGATGGTCAATCTGGGCGGGGAATACACCTTCGAACCGGTCCGCCTGACCGTTGGCGGCTCCACCGAGCTGGCGCAGGGGATCCGTGACGAAGCCCTGACCCGCAACGGCTTCCAGCCGATCAAGGGCTACGGCGTGGTCGACCTGTTTGGCGAATGGCAGCCGCTGAAATCCTACGACCACTGGACCCTGCGTCTGGAGGCCAACAACGTCTTCGACAAGGCCTATGTCGCCCGTGGCACCTACACCGCCGCCACCAATGTCACCCCGGTGTACGAGGAAGGGCGCTCGTTCCTCCTCTCCACCACCGTCAAGTTCTGAACAGACCGGAAACCGGCAGGCGGATCCCCGTCTGCCGGTTCTGTCTCCGCACGGAGAACCTGCTGATGTTTCCCAGACTGGCTGCGGCACTGGCCCTGACGATACTGATGACACTGTGCCTGAGCGGGGGCGCTGCCCTCGCCGGATCCCTCCCGGCAACGGTCACCGACCTTGCCGGGCGTTCTGTTTCTGTTCCGAAACAAGTCAACCGCATCATTCTGGGGGAAGGACGGATTGCGGTGGCACTGGCCATCCTCGATCCGGCCGATCCGCTGAAAGGGGTGGTCGGGGCGATGGGGGAGTTCCCGTTGCTGGATCCGACCGGCTATGCCCTGTGGGCGGAAAAATTCCCGGCGATCAAGGATATTCCGGCGGTGGGCAAAGCCTCCGCCACCTCCTTCAGTGTCGAACAGGCCCTGTCCCTGCGCCCGGATCTGGCGATCCTGACACTGGCCGGGCATGGCCCGACCCCGAAGGATGAGGAGGTGATCCGCCAGCTGGAAGCCGCCGGGGTCACCGTCGCCTTTATTGACTTTTTCCTCGATCCGCTGGTGAACACCCCGAAGAGCATTGCCCTGCTGGGGGCCCTGCTGGGCAAGCCGACAGAAGCGGACGCCTTCGTTTCCACCTATCAGGCCGAGCTACGCCGCGTCACCGACCGCCTGACCGCCACAACGCCGCGCCCGCTGGTGTTTCTGGAAAACCGGGTCGGTCTGCAAGGGGACTGCTGCGCCAGCATCGGTCAGGGGGTGCTGGCCACCATGATCGAGGCCGCTGGCGGGCGTAATCTCGCCACCGGCCTGATCCCCGGCCAGTCGGGGCTGATCAGTCTGGAATACCTGCTGACCCACCAGCCGGATGTCTACGTCGGCACCGCCATCGGCAACGCCGCCACCGCCGGGAAGATGCCGGACCGGATTGTGCTGGGGCACGGGGTCTCCGCCGCTGTCGCACAGGCCAGCCTGACCCACAGCCTGAGCCGCACCGGTATCAGCACCCTGACCGCCGTACAGCAGGGCCGCGCCCATGCCCTGTGGCATCACTTTGTCCATTCCCCGTTCAATGTGGTGGCGGTGCAGGCGCTGGCCCAATGGATCCACCCCGATCTGTTCCGGGATCTGGATCCGGCCGACACCCTGCGGCGGATGACCACCCGTTTTCAGCCGATGCCGCTGAACGGCACCTACTGGACCTCCGCACCATGACCGCCGCCTCTCTGGCGCAGGGGTACCGGCGGCATATCCTCGGGCGCGTGGCCCTGTTGACCGGACTGCTGGCCGCCGTCGGGCTGGCCCTGCTGACCGACATCGCCACCGGCCCGTCCGGCATCCGCCTGACCGATCTGCTGCGGGCTGAGAACGATCCGGCCCTGCACATCATCCTGTGGGAAATCCGCCTGCCGCAGGCGGTGATGGCGGTACTGGTCGGGGCGGCTCTGGCGCTGGCCGGGGCGGAGATGCAGACCACCCTTAACAATGCCCTCGCCAGCCCCTTCACACTGGGCCTGACCAATGCCGCCACTCTGGGGGCCGCCTGCGGGATCGTGTTCGAGATCTCCTTCCCCGGCATTCCGGCGCTGTGGATGGTGCCCCTGAATGCCTTTGCGGCGGCAGTTGCCGCCACCCTGCTGGTCAATGCACTGGCCCGCACGCAGGGGGCCGGGGCCGACACCATCGTGCTGTTCGGCATTGCCATGGTGTTTGTGATGAATGCCCTGCTGTGGCTGATCCAATATGTCGCCAGTGCCGACGCGGTGCAGCAGATCGTGTTCTGGACCATGGGCAGCCTGAGCCGGGCCACGTGGGAGAAAGACGCGCTGGTGGCGCTGGCGCTGGCGGTCTGCCTGCCGCTGTCACTGCGGCAGGCCTGGGCGATGACCACCCTGCGCAGTGGCGAGGATCATGCCCGGTCCTTCGGAATCCCGGTCGGACGGCTGCGGCTGATCGTGCTGCTGCGGGTCAGCCTGCTGGCGGCGGCGGCGGTGTCTTTCGTCGGCACCATCGGCTTTATCGGGCTGGTCGGTCCGCATCTGGCCCGGCTGCTGATCGGCGAGGATCATCGCTTTTATCTGCCGGGAGCCGCCCTTGCCGGGGCCTTGGTGATGAGTCTGGCCTCCACCGCCAGCAAGAGCATCGTGCCCGGGCTGGTTCTGCCGGTCGGCATCGTCACCGCGCTGGTCGGGATTCCGTTGTTCATGACCCTGCTTCTCAGTCAGAGGAGGGGGCGATGAGCCTGCATCTTAAGGACTTGTCGGTGCAGTATGGCCGTCATCCGGTCCTGACCGGTCTCAGTCCGGCTCCGATTCCGGCCGGATCTGTCGTCGGGCTGCTTGGTGCCAACGGGGCCGGAAAATCCACCCTGCTGCGGGCGCTTGCCGGACTTCAGGCCGCCAGCGGAGACGCCCGTCTGGACGGAGAACCGCTGCTGGGCCGGGGACAGCCGGACCGGGTCGGTTATCTGCCGCAGTCCTTACCGCAGGGGTCGCCGCTGCTGGCCTACGAAGCTGTTCTCAGCACCCTGCGGGCCACCCGGCCCGACCTGTCTGCCGCCAGCGCCGAGCAGCGGATTGAGGCGGTGTTCGACCGCCTTGGCCTGCGGGATCTGGCCCTGCGTAAAATGGCACAACTGTCCGGCGGCCAGCGTCAGATGATCGGCCTGTCACAGGTTCTGGTCCGTCAACCGCGCCTGCTGCTGCTGGATGAGCCGACCAGCGCCCTTGATCTGCGCTGGCAGCTGGCCGTGCTGCAAACCGTGCGCAGCCTGACCGCTGGCCGGAGCTGTCTGGCCCTGATCGCCATCCACGACATCAATCTGGCCGCCCGCTTCTGTGACCGTCTGCTGATTCTTGGCAACGGTGGCCTGCTGGCCGATGCCACCCCTACCGATGCCCTGACGCCAGAGGTTCTGGCCCGGGCCTATGCCGTCGAGGCCCGGGTTGAACCCTGCTCCGCCGGTTTCCCGGTGGTTCTCGCTGACCGCGCCCTCCCCGTCTGAAGGACTTCTGTGATGACCGATCCCGTTCACGCCCATGCCGCTGTTGCCACCCCGTCTGCCAGCCGCTATCTGACCCAGCTCTGTAAGCACTTTGCCCACAAGATCACCGTCGACTATGACGAAACCTCCGGCCGGGCGGAGTTTTCCTGGGGAACCTGTCAGCTTTCCGCAATCGACGGGACCCTGCATCTGCACCTGACCGCCGCCGGTCCCGAAGGTCTGGGACGCATCAAGGCGGTGGTCGAAGATCATCTGGTCCGCTTCGGGTGGCGCGAAGCGCTGTCTGTCGAGTGGACCGACGCCGCCTGAACCGCATCCAAACGGTCCGGGCGGTAAAGTTACCCCGGAAGACCGAAGTCCCGGCGTAAGATCCTGTCAAATCTCCGGGACGGCATGAGACGGCACAGAGTGACGTCAAACCGGCGCTGAACCTGCGTGGCCGAGGATCCCTCAGCCCCCCCGAGCAGGCCCACACCAGCGTTGTTGACAAGAACGTCAATACGCCCGGTGCGGGCGAGGACTTCTGAAGCGAAGGAGACGACAGAGGCCTCTTCCGTCACATCGCACGCCAGCAACGACACCCGCCTCGGGCTGTTGTCTCCCGGGGTGCGGCTGGTGCTGAAGACAGTGAAGCCAGCCCACGCCAGAGCCCCGGCCGTGGCCCGGCCGATACCGGAGGACGCACCCGAACGGCGACGGAAAATCAGGGGACAAGCCCCCCCCTCAGCGCAGGGTGACGACGACCTTGCCCTTGGACCGTCCCGCCGCGAGAGAGGCCAAGGCCTCATTGGTCTTTTCAAACGGAAAGACCTGATCGATGACCGGACGGATGATCCCCGCCTCAATCAATGCCGTAATCTGTTGCAACTGACCGCCATCTGCCCGCATGAACAGGAAAGAATAGTCAATCCCCAGACGTTTGGCTTTCCGCCGGATTTTGAAACTCAGAAGACGCATAACCTGACGCAGCAACCCGTTAAGCCCTTGACGCCGCGCAAAATCCGGGTCGGGAGGACCGGAAATCGAGATCAGTTTCCCGCCCGGCCTCAAGACGCTCAGGGATTTTTCAAGGGTGTCGGCATCCAGACTGTGCAGGACGACATCATAGCCGGACAGAACCGTCGCAAAGTCCTGCTTCCTGTAATCGATCACGATATCGGCACCGAGGGCGGTGACAAAGTCAACATTGGCTGTGCTGGTGGTCGTGGCAACCGTTGCCCCCAGATACTTAGCCAACTGAATCGCGAACGTCCCGACGCCACCGGCCCCGGCATGGATCAGGACCTTCTGCCCCTTTTGTAGGTTGGCCTGCTCAACCAAGGCCTGCCAGGCTGTCAGCCCCACCAGCGGCATGGCAGCCGCCTCCGCCATGGTCAGGGTCTTCGGCTGCAAGGCAAGATCGGCCTCATCAACGGCGATCGCCTCCGCCAAAGTCCCGATGCGGCCATCCCGCGGGCGGGCATAGACCGCATCCCCGACCTTAAAGCCGCGGACATTCGCCCCGATACGGGTGACAATGCCTGCCATATCGTGCCCCAAGATGAACGGCGGCCGGTAGGGCAGCAGGAGCTTAAAAGCCCCATCACGGATTTTCACATCCAAGGGGTTGAGGCCAGCCGCATGGATCTTGACCAGCACATCCTGGTCCGCTGGTATGGGGTCCGGCATCTCGCCCAGGCGGAGAGCACGCCCCTTGCTGTACTTATCGACGATGAACGCCTTCATGATGATCTGCTTTCCGGGAGGCGAGGGGACGGCCTGCGATTGTCTGCGGTCAGGCGTTCTGACCGCAGACAGGGGAAAAGAAGGGGGCCGCGCGGAACGGCGGCACCACTCCGTCAGGGGGTATTGGCTGACGTGAGGGCGGGATAATCCGTATATCCTTTGGCACCGCCGCCATAAATTGTGGCCGGATCAATCGATGCCAGCGGTGCACCGGTCCGCAGCCGCTCCACCAGATCGGGGTTGGCGATGAAAGGTCGCCCAAAGGCAAACAGGTCCGCCTTGCCTTCGGCAAGACGTGAGGCCGCGAGGTCGAGACCGTAACCGTTGTTGGCGATATAAGCGTTGCTGAATCGACGGCGGAGCTTTTCGAAATCAAACGGAGCCACATCGCGCGGCCCGCCAGTGGCCCCTTCCACGACATGGATATAGGCGATGCCAAGCTGATTGAGCTGCTCCACAACGTAATCGAACTGCGGCTGTTCGTGACCGGTGATCTTGATGCCACTGGCCGGTGAAACCGGGGAAAGGCGCACACCGGTCCGACCGGCACCGATCTGCCGTGACACGGCGTCCGTCACCTCCAGCAGCAGGCGCGCCCGATTCTCGAGACTGCCGCCATAAGCGTCGGTTCGGACATTGGCGGTTTCACGCAGAAACTGATCCAGCAGATAGCCGTTGGCACCATGCACCTCGACACCGTCGAAGCCCGCCATCATCGCATTCGCGGCAGCCTGACGGAAGGAGTCGATAATCGCCGGGATCTCATCCCCCTCCAATGCGCGCGGTTCCGAAACATCGACAAAGCTGTTGTTAACGAAGACCTTTGTCTCTGCCCGGATCGCTGACGGAGCCACCGGTGCCGCTCCGCCAAGCAGATCAGTGTGACTGACACGGCCAACGTGCCACAACTGAACAAAGATGCGCCCCCCCTGCGCATGAACGGCATCCGTCACCTGCCGCCAGCCAGCGATCTGCTCCGCCGTATAAAGGCCGGGTGTATCCTGATAGCCCTGCGCCTGCACAGAGACCTGCGTGGCCTCCGTGATGATCAACCCGGCACTGGCACGCTGGGCATAGTATTCCGCGGCGAAGCCCCCCGGCACGAGGCCAGCCCCCGCACGGTTGCGGGTCAGCGGTGCCATGACGATACGGTTAGGAAGAGACAGGGCGCCAAGCGTGAAGGGCGCAAAAAGCGTGTTTTCAGTCATGTGACGGTGATCTTTCGTGCAACGCCGGCCATCGGGCCAGACGGTGTTTGTGTATGCCTCAGACACCGGTCCGGTAGCGTGTGGCCGCATGTTCCTGGCTGGTGTTCGGCAAAATGGCCTGACGCGCAGCCTGATAGCTGTTCCATTGCTCCACATCGGGCAGCGGCGGAATGGTGACCGCTTCGCGACGGTCAAACCCGACCAACGCCGCATCAACCAATTCACCCACCTCCATCACCCCGCTCATTGCATTGACGTCAGCACCGGCACGTTCCCAGATTTCGGTCCGCGTGGCGGCAGGCAACACGGCCTGGACATAAACGCCCTGCGGACCCAGCTCAAGGTCAAGGCCCTGCGACAGGAACAGTACGAATGCCTTGGTCGCGCCATAGACCGTCATGGCGAATTCGGGGGCCAGACCAACCACGGAGCCGATATTGATGATCGCCCCTTCACCCGCCGCGGCGAAGCGCGGCGCAACGGCAGAGGCCAACCGCAGCGGTGCCGTGGTGTTCAGGGCAACCAACCGGGTGACATCGTCTGTCGATTGCTGGAGAAAACCGCCCCCCAAGGCCGTACCGGCATTGTTGATGAGAATTCCGATGTGTGCATCGTCGCGCAGGCGCGCCTCAACCACGGCAAGATCATCGGCCTGAGTCAGGTCAGCCTGAAGGATATCGATGGTGACACCCGTCTCCTGCCGCAGGCGCTCCGCAAGGGCCTCCATGCGCTTACGGTCCCGCGCCACCAGCACAAGATCATGACCCCGGCGTGCAAAACGGTCGGCATAGGTGGCACCAATGCCCGTGGAGGCACCGGTGATCAGCACTGAAGGAAGGGTCATGGGATTGCTCTCTGTTTTGTTGATGCTATAATCATGACGATCATCATGATTGATTAAATATGATGCTCATCATGATTATGTCAATATGGCTCGTGGAGAAATGTGGAATGAAGGTCAGCCGAGAGCAGATGGCGGAAAACCGCCATCGGATTCTGGACGTTGCCAGCAGGATGTTCCGCGAGAAGGGCTTCGATGCCGTCACCGTGTCTGAAGTCATGAAAGCCGCCGGTCTGACCCATGGCGGCTTCTATGGTCACTTCACATCGAAGGACGATCTGGTTGCAAAGACCCTGACCCATGCCCTCGGGGCAAGTTCCGGAGAAGGGGCCGACTTTCAGCAGTTCGTCGAAGCGTATCTGTCGCCGCGTCATCGCGACAGCCCGGCCGGGGGGTGCCCGACAGCAAGCCTGGCAGCAGCGGTCCGGCACCAGACGCCTGTGGCACATGCAGCGATGGCTGAAGGGCTTCGGTCCCAGATCGGGCGGATTCAGCAGGCTTTACCGGTTTTGGATCCGGAAGACAGCCGACGTGTGGCCATTGGAAGCTGGGCGGCGATGGTCGGGGCCATCATTCTTGCCCGCGCCGTTGATGATCCCGCTCTTTCCGACGAGATTCTGGAGGAGACCCGGGCGTGGATCACGGCCGGGCTTCAGCATATTCCGTCCTCCTGATCACCGCACGGCGGAACCAAAACCATCTGTTCTGCCAGAACTCACAGATTTCTGGCTGCCGGGGAAAGAGGCTCAGGCTGGGACATTGTCAATCAAATGGACGCCGCTTTTACCTCTTCACCGCTTTGAATCTTCAGGAACAGGGGACACTCTTCTATGTAAGCAAAGGCCACTCAGTCGAAACTTTCTCCAACTGACGGCTCTCCGCTTTTTCCTCCAATCACCGCCCTCAGCCAGCTCCGGACGGCCTGCACATCCTCACAGGCCAACATCTCCGCAGATGCCACCAAAGCGTATTCCTCTCCGGGTATCTCCGGCCCAAAGGGGTGAACCAGCAATCCGGCTTCAATCTCGGCCTGTGCCAGAACCAGACTGGCGATGACCGCCCCATGCCCGGCAATCGCCGCCTGTAGAGCATGGCCATCTTCATGGAAGGACACCGTCTGGCAGAGGGCGTTCACCGGAAGACCCGCCAGCTCTGCCCAGCGTTTCCAGTCCGGGGACTTTGCCGATTGCTTCCAGACCGTATGCAGAAGCGGGACACGCCGCAGATCCTCCGGGGTTTTCACCCCAAGGACGGGGCTACAGAGCACCCCATAGCGGTCTGACAGCAGCGGTTCTGTGACGTAGCCTTCCTGAGGACCGCCACCATAGCGGATGGCGACGTCTGCAACCCCGGTCCGTAAATCCACGACCTCATCTGCCGCGTGGAAGCGCAGATCATAGGCTGGATACAGGGCGCGGAAAGCCGGTAGCGCGGGCAACAGACGGCGGGCCGTCAACAGTGTGGTCGCCGTCACCGTAACGGCAACGCGGGGTTTTCTGGGAGGCAGACTCCGGAGGGTCTGCTCAAAGCGATCAAAGCCGTCCCGAAGGACCGGATACAGAGCCTCTCCCTGCGGGGTCAGCGCAATGCTGCGCACCTGCCGGAGGAACAGCGGACACTCCAGTATCTCCTCCAGCTGGCGGATCTGGTGACTGATGGCTGTCGGCGTGACCGCCAGCTCTTCGGCAGCCTGCCGAAAACTGAGATGGCGGGCCGCCGCTTCAAAAGCCCGCAGAGCTGTCAGCGGTGGCAGTTTTCGATGGCGGCTGACAGATGAATTCATATCAGGCATCCGGTGAGGTTTTCGCGTTCGTCAGGCCGATAAAAACGGCCTTAGTCTGCGCTATGAAAGCCTCATAGATGAAGGATTTTTTTTATGACTCTGTCTTCCCCTCTCCGCCTTCTTCACATCGACTCCAGCGCCCGGACCGGAGTCTCAGGACGGGACCGTTATGGCTCCCACACCCGCCGCCTCAGTCAGCGCTTTATGACTCTTTGGAAAGAACAGCGGCCCCTTGATTCGGTAACCTACCGGGATGTCGGGGTTTCAGCACCGACACCGGTCACGGAAGCCTGGATTGCCGCGGCCTTCACCCCTCAGGAGCGACGGGATGACTCTCAGAAAGCCGTTTTGCGGGAAAGCGATGATCTGACCTCTGAGCTGATCGCCGCAGACCTGATTGTCATCGGGGCACCGATGTATAACTTCGGGGTTCCCGCACCGCTGAAGGCCTGGATTGATAATATTGTCCGGGTAGGGCTGACCTTCGGGTTCGACCGGACCCGGCAAGGAGAACCGTACTGGCCGATGCTGCCGCCGGGGAAGACGCTGATCATCCTGACCGCGCGGGGGGACTATGGATACGATGATGGGGGTCGGCTCGCCGGTTCCAATCTGGTCGAAGCCGGATTGCGGGTGCCACTGGCTTATATCGGCCTGACTGAGTGTGAAACGGTTGCCATCGAATATGATGAATTCAGCGATGATCGTCTGTCCGCCTCAATTTCCCGCGCGGAGGCGGCGGTGGACAGCTTGGTGAAGCGGCTTGTGGGAAGCTGAAGGGCATTCCGGACAGACTGGCCAAAGCAAAACCCCCCGCCCTCATTTCTGTGGGCGGGGGGTTTATGCAAGGTATTATTGGTTGCGGGGGCCGGTTTTGATCCCGTTGCGACAATCTCTCGCGAGAGCAGTTGCTTCGCTTAAGCCCACACAATCACCAATCTGTGTCTTGTGTCAAGTCGAACCCAAAAAGGGGCGAAAATGGCACAGGCTACGAATTCCCGGCGCTCGGCCAAATGGGGACAGGCAAAAGTCTCAGTCTCCGTATTGGGACCTGAGATCCGGAAATTAAGAGATCAGGGGCTGTCATGGCGGGAAGTCTATGCCCGCCTTGAAGTAAGTGGCAAGGCTGACGGCTTTTCACTGCCGAGCTTCTACCGCTGGGTTCGGGACAACACCCCCGAGGGCCAGAAGAAGCAGAAGGCCAAGGGTGCTGTTCCGGCCCTCCCGGCCCCTGTCCTGCTCAATGCCCCGGCCCCTCTCCCCCCATCTGTCACCATCCAACCCGCCACACCCGTGACGGGCACAGAAAACGGCTCCGTCCTGATGCTGGGCGAAGACGACGGCACCGGCTGACACACGATCCCTCCGGGGTCGCTGTGACTGCCGGAGGCTCTCCACTCTTCAATCAATCAGAACAACGGGGTTTTCCCATGGCACAGATCCATTTCACCCTTCAGGGCAAGGGCGGCGTCGGCAAGAGCTTCATTTCGGCACTGCTGGCCCAGCACTTCCATTCCCGCAACATCGTTCCCCACTGCTACGACACCGATCCGGTCAACCAGACCTTCGGCGGCTATGCGGCGTTCTCGACCCGTGTGGTGCGGCTGGGTGAGCATGAGGGCGAAGTCAACCAGCGTTTCTTCGATGCGCTGATCAGTGAGCTGATCGGCCTGCCGGAAGACGCGGTTGCCATCATCGACAACGGGGCGGCCACCTTCCTGCCGCTGGTCGCCTACATGACCGAGGCCGATATCATCGACATGCTGGAAGAGGCCGGGCACACGGTCTACCTGCATACCGTCCTGACCGGCGGGCAGGCCCTGAACGACACCGCGCAGGGGCTGGTCAAGCTGGCACAGACACTTTCCACCGGGGCGCTGGTGGTGTGGTTAAACGAGTACTTCGGCCAGATCCTGATCAAGACCTCGCAGGGGCTGTTGACCTTTGAGCAGAGCACGTTCTTTGCCCGATATAAAGACCGGATCGCCGCCCTGATCCCGCTGCCCGCCGTGCCGCCGCAGACCACGGGCGAAGACATCAAGCGCATGGCCTCGGCCCGGCTGACCTTCGCCGAAGCCACCACCTCCGAAGCCTTTGGCATCGTTGAACGCAGCCGCCTGAAGAAGGTCTGGGGCCAGATCAACGCCCGCATCTCCGCCGCCAATTTCTGAGGGGCCGGAGCATGAACCCCTATGAACAGGATCCGGGACCGCCGCCGGATTTCTACGATGATCTGGGACCGGATAACGGGCCAGACCACGGATTTGACGACAGGGATAATGCCCCTGCCGCCAGATCCCGCCTGTCCGCCGATCAGATCCTGCCGCGTCTGTCACCGGAGGAGCTGCGCAGAGCGCTGATGTGCGACACCGATATCCCGGTGTCGCGGGATGATCCTGTCCTGCTGATCTACGGCATGCATCGCCTGTCTCTGAACGAGCAGGCCATCGTCATCGACGCTTTGCTGGCGAAGATGCGGGAAGAGATTGAAGCCACCACCACACAGGTGACGGCGGAAATGTCGCAGGCGCTGAGCGAACTGATCCGCGCCGTGAAGGATCATCTCTCCTCCAACACCCTCAACGCCCGCCTGAAGGCCATGCAGGAAGCCGCCGTCGTCGGGAACGAGGCGGTCACCGGCATGCGCCGCATGGTCCGGTGGGCGGCCCTGATCACCACCCTGAACATCATGGCGGCGGGCGTGGTGCTCGCCGTCCTGACGGTCTCTCTCTCGTAAGGAAAAGAGCATGTCCAAGTTTGTTGAGTTTGATGCCCGCCTTGTCACCCGGGCGGTGATGGTCGCCCTGCTGGTCACCGCCGCCACCCCGGCCTTTGCCGCCAGCAACGGCGACTGGATCAAGCCGTTTGTGGAGATGTTCGATAACGTGGGCATGGGGCTGGCAAAGCTGGTTGCCATCGTGGTCGGCCTCGGCCTGCTGTTGTGGGGCCTCTACACCTCCATCATGGGCGAATTCAACATGAAGCGTCTGGGCGCGATGGTGATCGGCGGCGGCATCGGCCTGTATGGCCCCAGCGCCATCGACACCCTGCTCGGGGGGAAGTGATGAAAGCGGCCAGCGCGGTTCTCGTCCAGTCCCAGCGGCAGATCATGGTTATAGGGCTGCCGCCCCGCCTGATCGGCCTGACCATCGGCATCGGGTTTCTGCCCGGCTTCCTTGGAGCCGTGATCCCCTTCGCCAAAATGCTGGTCATCCCCACCATCATTGTGGTCGGGGTCTTTTTCTGGCAGCAGGTCCGCCGGGATCCGCATTACGACCGGGTTCTGCTGCTGGCCCCCCGCTTCTGGCGGCGCGGCCTGCGCCGCCCCGGTTCCTCCCGCATCCGTCATCTGATCGCGGGGGTGCGTCATGTGGGATGACGTCATCGCCACCGCTGTTGTCGCCGCCGGGGCCGGGGCAGCGGTGATCCCCGCCCTGCGGGACAGAGCCTTCGGAACGGTGCGGGAAGACTGGCTGGCCGATGAGCTGCCGTTCGACCGCATCCACGACGGCCTGACCATCGTCAACAAAGACGGCAGCCAGACCCGCGCATGGGCCATCACCGGCCTGTGCTACGACGCCAAACTGGATCAGGAGCAGATCACGCTGCTGAAGGGCCGCACCGCCCTGCTGCACGATCTCGGCAAGCGCGGCCTGTCGCTGCGCCTGCTGGCGGTCAAGCGGCGGCGTCCGCTCGATGTGGCCGCCACATGGCCCTGCCGCACTCTGGCCGAAATCGGGGAGGCGGAAGCCGCCCGCTACACATGGAGCCATGAAATTGAATGGTTCCTGCTGGCCTCCGGGCGCTCCTCACAGGCGCTGATGGAAGCCGATGAGGCCATCCGCTCCACTCTGCATTCCTATCAGCCCGCCGCGCTCCGCCAGCCGGAAGACAAAACCCAGCCGTGCCCGCTGACCGGCCTGCTGAACGGTCTGGTCTGCGGCGAATACCGCCGTGACCTGCTGCCGCTGTCCACCAATCTCTCCGGGTCGATCATCGGGGCTGACATGGCCTTTGACCGCGCCAGCGGCACCATCCGGGCCGAGGCCGAAGACTGCACCCACATGCGGATCATCAGTGTCACCCAGTGGCCCGATACCGTCTCCGGCCAGATGGTGTCCCGCCTGCTGTCGCTGGATGCGGATCTGGAAATCTCCCAGATCTGCGAACCGATTGAACCATCCCGCGCCCTGTTCCTCTACAAGCGTGAGGAAAACGCCCAGCGGCATTCATGGTTCAAAAACCCCGGGCGGCTGGAAGAGGTGGAAATCATCCTCGAACGGCTGGCGAAGGGGGACCTGACCCTGTTCATCACCCAGATGCAGGTGATTGTCCGGTCACAGGATCCCGCCACGCTGGAAAGCCTGACCCGGCAGGTGACGGCCATTCTGGGGGAACTCCGGGTCTCCTACGCGGTGGAAACGCGTGGTGCCCCGGCGGTGTGGTTTGGCCGGTTCCCGGAAGCGGCCAAGAAGATCCCCGGCGGCAAGCTGCTGCGTCCCCTGACCATTCTGAACCAGAACGTTGCAGCCCTGTGGACCTTCCAGCACTCCGCCAGCGGCATGCCCGGCAACCCGTTCGGCAAGGGGCCAGTCCGCCTGTTCCGGACGTTGAGTGGACAGGTTTACAGGTTCCAGTTCCACGTTGCGGAACGCCCCAAAAGCCGGGGCAACGCCCTTGTCTTCGCCCCGACCGGCGGCGGCAAATCCACCCTGATGATGCACCTGCTCGGCGGCTTCGCCAAATGGCCGGGCGTCCTCTCGGTGGTGTTGGACTCAAAAGAGGGTGCCCGCTACATGGTCGAGGCCATGGGCGGCTTCTATCAGGGCTATGACCAGCTCAGCCTGAACCCGCTGGATGTCGGAGCGGACACCCAGCAGAACCGGCAGCGGATCTATTCGATCCTGACCGCCATGTGCGGCCCCATGGCCTTGTCACCAGACGACAAGGTGAAGCTGGCTCACGCGGTGGAACAGGTGTTCCACCTTGACCCGCCGCACCGGACCTTAACCGAGGCGCTGGCCGATGCGTTCCCGGCCTCCTCTGAACTGGCCCGCCAGTTCAGCAGGTGGGTGGTGGACACCAAGGGCAACCGGGGCCAGTACGCCCACCTGCTGAACGCCCCGCGTGACAGCATCGGCTCCGGGGTGCTGCTGGGGCATCACCTCGTCGGCATCAACATGAACGAACTCCTTGATGACCCGGACCTTGGCCCTCCGGTGGTGGCGCATCTGGCGCAGGCCCTGAGCCAGTCAGCGGCAGCCAATGCCAGGGGCTTTTTCATCTTTGTCGATGAGGCGGCGAAGCTGATCGGCAACCCCGGCTTTGCCAGTCTGGTGAAGGAAATGTACCGCGAGTACCGCAAGCTCGGCGGTGCGGTGGCACTGGCCTTTCAGGATCCGGCGGCCTTGCTGGAATCTCCGGAAGGCCCGGCCATCATCGACGGCACCGCCACCATGATCTTCCTGCCGAACGCCAAGGCCCGGCCCGAGGATCTCCGCAAGCTCGGCCTGAATGACGAACAGGTGGCCTTCGCCTGCGGCCAGACCCTGCTGAAGCCCGGGGAGCGGCAGGCGCTGGTGATCCGCCGCGATGCGGCGATTGGTCTGGATGAAAGCGCGTTCCTTGACGTCAACCTCGCCTATCTCGGCAACGCCCTGCGGTTCTACGACGCGGGCACGGACGTGAACAAGCGCCTCGCAGCACTCAAAGCCCAGTGGGGGGACCAATGGATCAACCACCTGTGAAAACCGGTCTGCTCCGGAGGGGGCTGACATCCGGCCTGCGCTGGCTGAAGCAGACCTGCATGATCATCGGCATGATCATGATGCTTGGTGTCGGCTCCACCGTCATGGCCCCGTCGGTGTCGAAGGCGGCGATGGCGGTGATCGATCAATCGGTGCTGGCACAGGCGATTGAGGAGGTCAAGGCGGCCAAACAACAATTGGTCGCTGCCTTTGAGCAGATCAAATGGCTGACCGATATTTTCAGTACCCTCAACGACATGGTGAAAGTCGTTCAGCAGGAGCTGGACGCCATCGGGCGGCTCGGCCGCATTGAACTGCCGTGGCTGAACCTGATGAAGTCAGGGCAGTCGTTGCGGCGGGACATCGCCTGTCTGGTGCCGGACCTGCGGGAAATGGGGATCTTCTGGAAGGACCTGAAGTTCAGGTCGATCTGCGAGGGCAAGGACAGTTACCGGAAGATCCTGTTCATTCCGCACGACAAGAACGAACAGGCGCTGACGTGGCAGGAACATGCGCGGCTGCGGGAAGAGGCAGAGGCCCGGCGGCGGGCGCTGTGGGTTGATATCGGCACCGAGGCGATGGCGATGGCCCATCTGACCAAGGAAACCCAGCTCGAAGAAACCCTGCGGGGGATTGAGGATCTGGAAGACGCGGCCAAGCGGTCGCAGGATATGAACAGCCGCCTGAACGTGATCGCCCACGGCGTGATCCTGCAAAACAAACAGATGGCACACCTGCAAAAGCTTATGGCGCTTCAGTTGCAGGTGCAGACGGCGCATTTCCTTGCCGATGCGGTCCCGGCGTCCAGCCGGGGCGACAAGACCGGCTCCACCACCGGCACCGGCCCGGCTCCGGGCAAGAGCACGGGTTCGTCAGGCTCCGGTTCCGGCTCCTCCAGCACCAGCGGAGGAACCGGGCCATGATGCGGTCACTGCGCCTGCGCCTTCGCTTTGCGGTTGGCAATCAGCTTGTCGTCACGGGCACGGGTCCGGGCATCCCGCCAGTCCGGCACCTGATCGCAGCGGGCGGCCATCAGCTCGTGCATGTAGTTGGTTTTGCACGAGGCATCACCCCACGCCCATGCGTAGGAGTTTTTTCCCATTCCTGGCGGTATCCCCGCCCAAGCCATGTGCAGCGTGTCGAAGACGTACCAGCTTTGCCGCAGGTCGTAACAGGCTTTGATGGCTTTGGCGTCCGGGCTTTTCTCCAGCTCTTCTTCCAGCTTTGCAATGCTTTCAGAACGATCCCATCCATCATTGCGCATACTTGGATGCCACGTTTCAAAGCGGCGTTCCCATGCACCGTAAGGCCCGGCCTTACAGGCAGCATAGGCGGCTTCATACTGCTCCACCGTCTTCAGGTCACGCCAATAGCCCTGCGCCCGCTTCAGGTCGAAGAAATATTGCGGCCCATGATCCAACTCACGGAACGCCTGCGCCGGTTTGCTGTCGGCAATCCCCACCATCAGGGCGAGGACTAAAGCCATGGAATGCATTTTCTGCGGGCCGGTGAATGAATACGTCAATCTGGCGAACTCCTTTTCGCAAGACCTGTCTGAAACCCTGCTGGTCGGGGTACGGGCTCTGTTTCTGTCGCTGGCCGGAGTGTGGGTCACCATCACCGGTCTGAAACTGATCGTCGGCGCGATTGATAGCCGAAAAATCGCCCATGAGTTTATTTATCTTATCATCGCCGCCGGGCTTCTCAATGCCCAAGGCGCTGATATGGCGAACACAATTTACCGGGCCTCGCTTTCCACCATGGCCGGGGCCGCAGCCATGGTTCTGACGACAGGGGCACTGGCCACGAAAACAGATATTGCTGGTAACACGGCCACCCCACCTGATGCACCTCGCTCCCAGATTGCCGGTCTCGAAGGCATGACCATGCTGATTTCCACTGCTGAACAGAGCATGAGAGTAATGCTCACAGCAGCAGGGGTCATGTGGGAACACGGCAAGTTCGGCTGGATAGCCGCGCCTCTGATCATCCTCCCTTACGGCCTGCACCTGATCATTTTCTCTTCACAGATCGTGATCAGCATCTTCCGCATCCTCCTGATCTCCCTGTTCAGCCCCCTGATGATGATGGCGGTCGGCTTTGGCTTCATGCGCAGCCTGATGACCAGCGGCCTGCGCACCCTGCTGGCCTCCATGCTGATCCTGTTTGCCTCCACCGCCGCCCTCGCCCTGTGCATGTACGGGGTGGCCAGCCTCAACATGGGAGACGCGCTTGTTGATGGCTCAGTGAAGGCAATGATCGCTGCCGACAATCCCCGCCTGTGGGTTGTCATCATCATGGGCTGGGTCGGTCTGGTCTTGCAGGGCGAAGCGGTGGCGATTGCCTCGGCGCTGGCTCAGTCCTCGCTGACCGGCCAGACGGCGGCAGCCCTGACCGGGGCAACACTGCTGCCGGTGTGGGGTGCCCTGAAGGGCACGGTCTGGGGCGGCAAAATGGCGGCCAAGGGCGCGAAATGGGCCGCAGGTAAAAACATCGACGCCATGGGGCAGATGGCAAACACGATGGCCGGAGATGGCGGCGGCGGCGGGAAATCAGCCCTGCGCGAACGCATGAACAACCCCGGTATCGACGTGCGGTAGTTAACAGCCCCGGCTCCCTCTCCAATCCCCGAAATCCCCTAAGGAGGCTGTGTTATGCAGACCGCTAAGACTCTGATTCTGACTCTTTTTCTCGCCTTTACCGTGTCCGCCTGCGGCGCGGTCAACCGCGACACCGAGCTTCCGAAGAACGGCACCGGCAGCGACGAGATGAAACCCTCGCCCTGCGCCTGCCAGCCGATCCCCTTCAATTCGCGGGGATTTGACTGGTCATGACCTCCCTGAAAGATCGCTTCTTGGCCCTGCGGGAGCGCATTCAGCAGGCCCGCCAGAAAAAGGCCGGCATCACCGCCGCACCGTCCGCCCCCCCGGCTTCGCCCCACCGTCACGAAAGCGTGGTGAACGCCGACCCCTACGCCTTCGCGACGGCCTACGCCCGGCAGGC